>CP016093.1:1249166-1933333 GCA_001664005.1 Rhizobiales bacterium NRL2 | reverse complement strand
ATCGGGAAGAAGCCGCAGGTGGCGCCGTACTCCGGCGCCATGTTGGCGATGGTCGCGCGATCGGCCAGGCTCATCTCGCGGATGCCGGGGCCGAAGAATTCCACGAACTTGCCGACCACGCCCTTCTTGCGCAGCATCTCGGTGACCGTCAGCACCAGGTCGGTGGCGGTGGTGCCTTCCTTCGGCTTGCCGGTCAGCCGGAAGCCCACGACCTCCGGAATCAGCATGGAGATCGGCTGTCCCAGCATGGCCGCCTCGGCCTCGATGCCGCCAACGCCCCAACCCAGCACGGCGAGACCGTTGATCATGGTGGTGTGGCTGTCGGTGCCCACCAGCGTGTCGGGATAGGCGACGGTCCTGCCGCCCTCCTCCTTCGTCCAGACGACCTTGGCGAGGTATTCCAGGTTCACCTGATGGCAGATGCCGGTTCCCGGCGGCACGACGCGGAAATTGTCGAACGCGGTGGAGCCCCAGCGCAGGAACTCGTAGCGCTCCTTGTTGCGGGAATATTCCAGTTCGACATTCTTCTCGAAGGCCTGCGGGGTGCCGAAGGCATCGACCATCACCGAATGGTCGATCACCAGATCGACCGGGCTCAGCGGGTTGATCTTCTTCGCATCGCCGCCCATCGACTCGATGGCGGCGCGCATGGCGGCCAGGTCGACCACAGCCGGAACGCCGGTGAAGTCCTGCATCAGCACGCGCGCCGGCCGGTACGCGATCTCCCGGTCGGAGCGGCGCTCCTTCAGCCATTCGGCGACCGCCTTCACGTCGTCGGTCGTGACCGTGCGCCCGTCCTCGAAGCGCAGCAGGTTCTCAAGCAGCACCTTCAGCGTCTTGGGCAGAACCGACAGGTCGCCCAGTTCCGCCTCCGCCGCCTTCAGGCTGAAATAGTCGTAGGTCTTGCCCCCAACGTCGAGGCTGCGGCGCGTCTTCAAGGTGTCCTCGCCCACTCCCAACTCCTTCCGTGGTTAGAATCTGTGCCTCGATTGCCCGGCATGGCGCGCCGGTTCGTCCCCAACCGAATTCGTCGCGCACTATAGGCGAAAGGCCCGCCGGATTCCTGCCTCATTTGCGCATGCGAAGGCAAGATGGCGCAAGGGCGCCGGACGGGGCGCAGCCTAGCGCTTCGCCTCGATCGCATCCCAGATCAGACCGGAGAGATTGGCCCCGTCATAGCGGTCGATCTCCTGGATCCCGGTCGGGCTGGTCACGTTGATCTCCGTCATCAGGCCGCCGATCACGTCGATGCCGACGAAGATCATGCCGCGCGCTTTCAGCTCGGGGCCGATGCGGGTGCAGATCTCGTGCTCCCGCTCGGTCAGCGTCGATTTCAGCGGCGTCCCGCCGACATGCATGTTGGAACGGGACTCGCCCTCCGCCGGGACACGGTTGATGGCGCCGACGGGCTCGCCGTCGACCAGGATGATCCGCTTGTCCCCCTCGCGCACGGCGGGCAGGAACTTCTGCGCGATCAGAGGCTCGCGGAACATTTGCTGGAACATCTCCAGCAGGGAACTCAGATTGTGATCGCCGTCCCTGAGGTAGAAGACGCCCGCCCCGCCATTGCCGTAGAGCGGCTTGACGATGATGTCGCCATGCTCGTGGTAGAAGGCCCGGATCATCGCCGTGTCGCGGGTGATCAGGGTCGCCGGCATCAGGTCGACGAAATCGGTGACGAACAGCTTCTCAGGTGCATTGCGCACTTCGGCGGGATCGTTGACCACCAGGGTCTTCGGATGGATGCGCTCCAGCAGGTAGGTCGTCGTCAGATAGGCCATGTCATAGGGCGGATCCTGACGCAGCAGGACGACGTCCATCTCGGTCAGGTCGGCGATGCGGTCCTCGCCCAGGGTGAAATGGTTGCCCTTTTCCCGCCGGACCTCGACCTCGCGCAGGCGGGCCTTTACCCGCCCGCCGGTCCAGGCCAGTTCCTGGGGCAGATAATAGTGGAGCCGATGCCCCCGCGCCGACGCCTCCAGCATCAGGGCGAAGGTGGAATCGGCGTTGATGTCGATCGCGGCGATCGGGTCCATCTGGACCGCGACTTTCAGGCTCATCCGGCAGCGCTCCCCAAAGAATTCCGCCGCGATGATAGGGCGTACGCCGGGCCGGTCAAAAGCCGTTCCGCCGCAGGCGCCGACATTGACCGCGGTCCCGCCGTCCCCACGTCGCCTGCATGACCGGCGCGCCTGCCAGCATCGTCGTGGTCGGCGCCGGCCCCACCGGGCTGAGCGCAGCGCTGGCGCTTGCCCGGCGCGGGCATGCGGTCCGGGTGCTGGAACGGCTGGACAACACCATCGGCGAATCCCGCGCCGTCGGCGTCAACCGCCGCAGCCTGCTTCATCTCGATACGGTCGGGGCGGCACTGCCGATCCTGGACGCGGCGACCCCGCTGCAACGCGTCGGATTCTTCCGCAATGGCCGCGCGCTCACCACGCTCGATATCCCGCAACCGGCCGCGCCGCCGCCGACCATGGTCGCACTGCCCCAGAGCCGCACCGAAGCGATCCTCGCCGGACTGGCCGAGGCGCGCGGTATCGAGATTCTCTGGTGCACCGAAGCCGCGGAGGTCCGGCAGAACGACGGCATCGCGTCGGTCGCGACCGATGACGGGCAGATCTTCGAGGCCGACCGTGTTCTGGGCGCCGACGGGGCGCATAGCATTACCCGCCGAAGCCTGGGCGTCGAATTCGAAGGCGTGCCCTATGAAGGCGACTGGTCGCTGCTCGACGCCGAAGTGGACTGGCCCTGGCCCGACTGCCAGGCCGCAGCCTTTCTGGACGACCCGAGCCTGGCGATGTTCATGATCACCCTGGGTGACGGCCGCTTCCGCGCCATTGGCAACCATCCCGACCTGGACGCGAGAGTGCGCCGCGAAATGGCGCTCGGCACGGTGAGCTGGCGCAACAGCTTCGGGCTCAGCGAGCGCCGCGTCGACTGTTTCGGCCACGGCCGCGTCTGGCTGGCGGGCGACGCCGCCCACGTTCATTCGCCGGTCGGCGGCATGGGCATGAACCTGGGCATCGACGACGCCTTCGATTTCGCGCGCGCCGTCTCCGAAGGCGACCTGGACGGCTATCAGCGCCGCCGGCTGGAAGCGGCAAAGGGTGTCATGCGCGCCGCCGACAGGGGGTTCCGGCTCGTTACCGCCTCGGGACCGCTGACGAAGGCCGTACGAGACGGTCTGATCCGGCTGCTCGGCGCCTCTGCCTTCGCGCGGAAACGGCTCGCCGCAATCATGTTCTCCAGCGACGCCGGGTGATGCTGAACCGCTCAGTTGAGACGCCGGCCCAGTGCCTGCCGGGCGTCGGCGATGGCGAGTTTGGAGACCTCGTCGGCGGCGTGCTCCGCGCCCCGGTCGAGCAGGGCCAGCGCGCGGCGCATGTTGCCCCGCCCGCTCTCGATCCCCGCCCATTCAAGCCAGACAGCCGCCTCCGCCGGCGCGAACAGGCTGACCCGCTCCAGCACCGCCACCGCCCTGTCCGTGTCGCCGGCCTGCAGGGCCCGGATCTTGATGTTGTTCTGCAGCCGCATCAGCACGTGCCGCACCGGAACCGCGGCCATGTGGCCGGGCTGCAATCTTGCACCGGCCCCGTTCATTCGCTGGAGCATGGCGCTCATTTCCGCCGGAGTGATGGTGTTGCCGGCGTTGAAGGGATCGATGAGTTCGGGCTTCTCCCCGCCCTGAAGCCGGAGCAGGAAGTGGCCGGGGAAGTTGAGGCCGGCGATCGACCAGCCCTGGGCGCGGCCGCAATGCATGTAGAGCAGCCCCAGCGCGACGGGCAGCCCCCTGCGCCGGCGCACCACCTCGGCGATGTCGGCGTTGCGCATGTCGTCATAGGTCTCGGCGTCGCCGCGATAACCGTGGCCGCGGGCGATCCGGTCGGCAAGAGCGGAGGCCGAGGCCTGCGCCGCCAGCGGTTCGGCCAGCGCCGCCAGTTCGTCCCGCGCCGGCGTCAGATCGCGCGCCGGATCGTCCGCCGCGGAGAGGGCGAGCAACGTGCCGGCGATGTCCAGGGCATCGTTGTCCCGCCGGCCCTGTTCGCTCAGTTCGCCGCGCCAGTCCATCCCGGGCGCCCCGTCAGCTTGTCCGCCGCGGATCGTCCTTAAGGCGCACATAACTCTCGACCTTCTTGACGCCCTTGATCGAACGGGCGTGCTGGATCACGCGGTCCAGTTCCTCCTCGCTCTGGGCGATGCCGATGAGATAGACCACGCCGCCGACGGTCTCGATCGAGTAGTTGATTCCCAGGATCTTGGAATCGCCCAGAATGGCCAGACGCAATTCGTTGGAGATGCGGACATCGCGGGCGTAGGAGCCGATGCCGCCCTCCGAGGTGACCTGGATGGCGTTGGCCACCTCATTCACGCCCTTGACCTTCCAGGCCAGTTCCTCGGCGCGCAGCCTGTCCTTCATTTCCGGCACCTTGCCGGTCAGCAGGACGCGGCCCTCGACCACTTCCAGATCGACGTCGCGGAACAGTCTGAAGCTGTCGTCGAGCAGTGCCGCAGACAGTTTCGTGGCGATGGTGGTGTCGTCGATCGCGTCGCCGAACGAGCGCTCCTGCGCCACGCCGATCCCGGCGGCGGCCCCGCCGCCGAGCACCGCGCCCGTGCAGCCGCCCAGGGCGGCCGCAATTCCGGCGGCCATCGCGGCGGCGGCGGCGAAATTCGACAAGGGTATTCTGCTCATTGCCGTGGCTCCTGATGGAAGCGAATCACCCGCGCATTCTAGCGCATCCGGCATGCGTCGCGCGCCTCAGGGTCGCCAGGCATCGGGAATATGCAGCGGCAGGCGTCCGCGGCGCACGATCACCACGTCGAAGCGGAAGCCCTCGACATCGGCTCCTAAACGCCCGGAATCCACCAGATGGCGGGCTGCGCGGACAATCCTGTCGCGCTGGCGGGTGGTCACCGCACGACGGGCGTCATCCTCGTCGTCGCGGCGCTTGACCTCGACGAAGGTCACGATCTTGCCACGGCGCGCAACCAGGTCGATCTCGCCATGGGGCGTGCGCACATTGCGCGCCAGCACGCGGAAGCCCTTCAGCCGCAGCCACAGCCCCGCCAGCCATTCGGCGCGATGTCCGGCGCGCTCGGCGGCACGCCGGTCCGCCCGGCTACGCGCCGCCATCGCCGTCCTTCAGCGCCAGCGCCCGGCGGTAGACCGCCTTGCGGGGGGCGCCGCTTCCGGCCGCGACCGCGTCGACGGCGTCGCGCAGGCTCTCCCGCGTCAGCCTGTCGGCGAGTTCCCGGTCGATCGCCGCCCAGTCGGTTTCCGCCGCCGCCGGGGGGCCGACGATGATGACGATCTCGCCCTTCGGCGGGCCCTCGGCGGCGTAGTGGTCCGCCAGGTCCGGCAGTCCTCCCCGGCGCACTTCCTCGTGCAGCTTCGTCAGTTCCCGCGCCACGGCCGCCGGCCGGTCGCCCAGGACCGCGGCCATGTCACGCAGGCAGTCCGGCAGCCGGCGCGGCGATTCATAGAGCACCAATGTCGCGGCAATGCCGGCGACCTCCGCCAGGAAGCTGCGCCGCGCCGCCTGCTTCGGCGGCGGAAATCCGACGAACATGAACCGATCCGTGGGCAGGCCCGAAACCGACAGAGCCGCGATCACCGCGGAGGGGCCGGGGACGGCCCGGACCGGCACGCCGGCCTCCAGCGCCTCGTCGACGAGCCTGTAACCGGGATCGGAGATCAGTGGCGTCCCGGCGTCGCTGGTCAGCGCGATCACCTGACCTTCGGCGAGGCGGCGCAGGATGTCCGGCCTTGCTCTGGCCGCATTGTGCTCGTGGTAATTGGCGACTGTGGTCCGCGCGCCTATGTGTTGGAGAAGTCTGGCCGCCATCCGCCGGTCCTCCGCCAGGACGAGATCGGCGCTCGCGAGGATCTCTCTGGCGCGTTCGGAGATGTCCCCGAGATTGCCGATCGGCGTGGCGACGACGTAGAGTCCGCTTCCGGGCTTCGGGCGTCGCGGATCGGTTTCGGCAGGCTCGGTACAAGAAGAAGATGGGTGCCCTGATGAGACGATTTTCGATCCCCTACCGCCGCCGCGTATGCGCGCTTGTTCTCGTCGCCTTCGCCGCCGCCGGATGCGAGCAGGCGCAGCGGGAAGAACCTACCACGGCGACGCCCGAAGTGGCGACCACACCCGACCCGCGGCCTGCGCCTTCGACCGAACCTGACAAGCCGGCCCTGCCCGGCGGTCTGGCGAGCGACTCCCTGAACGACTTCGAGACCGCCGCCGCCAGCGACCCCCGCATGCGGGAACTGGTCGGATCCGGTCAGCCGGTGCGAGTGGCGTTGCTGGCGCCGCTCAGCGGCCGCGCCGGCACTGTCGGCCAGATGATGCTGAAGGCGGCGCAGATGGCCGTCTTCGACCAGGGCGCTGATCGGTTGATGCTGATGCCCAAGGACACGGAATCGACGCCGCTGGGCGCCCGGACCGCCGCCGAAGCCGCGGTTGCCGAAGGCGCACATATCATTCTGGGCCCCCTGTTCGGCGATCACGTACCCCTGGTGCGCGACATCGCCGCCCGCAACCGCATCAAGGTGCTGGCCTTTTCCAACGACGCCTCCAAAGCCTCGGACGGCACATTGATCCTCGGTCTGACCCCCGAGACGGAGATAAGGCGCATCGTCGGCTTCGCCGCGCGCAACGGCTATTCGCGGTTCGGCGCCCTGCTGCCGGATTCCAACTACGGCCGGGTGGTGGCCGAGAACCTGCGCGAGGCAGCCATCGACGCAGGCGCCGCCGCCGAACGGATCTACTTCTATCCCGCCGGCGCGCAGGCGAGCGACGACCGTCTGCTGAACGCCGCCAGATCCTTCGCCGATTACGACGCGCGCGCAGCCGCCCTGAAACGAGAGCGCGCCCGGCTCAAGAACCGCGGTGACGATATCTCGAAGCAGGCGCTGCGGCGGCTGGAAAACCTGGACACCTTCGGCGACCCGCCGTTCGACGCCGTGCTGATCGCCGAGCCGCGCAGCCGGTTGCAGACCATGGCGCCGCTGCTGGCCTATTACGACATCGATCCGGAAACGGTGCGCTATCTGGGCATGAGCAGCTGGTACGGTGACGGCCTGGAGACGGAGCCGACGCTGATCGGCGCCTGGTTCCCCCACCCGGATCCGAAACTGATCAACGCCTTCAGCGACCGCTACCGCTCGGAGTACGGCGAAACGCCACTGGATATCGCAGCACTCGCCTATGGCGCCGTGGCGATGACGGCCGATCTGGTGCGCACGGCCCAGCCCGGCCAGAACCCGTTCTCGGCAGACCGGCTGCACAACCCGGACGGCTTCCGCGCCTATCTGGGCGCATTCCGGATCGGGCCGGACAACACCACCGACCGTCAGCTCTCGATCCTGCGGGTGACGGAGAACGGCCCGGCGGTGATCGACGAAGCGCCGGAGAACTTCGATCTGCTGATCAACTGATCCCGCACGGAGCGGATGGCGCGAGAGGCGCGTTATCTGCTATCCGACCTTCCCGAGGGCCGCGGCGGGCGCGGCGAGCAAACGATATCGGGGAGGGAAGCGACATGGCGTACCAGCCGTTCGATCTGACGGGCAAGGTGGCGTTGATCACCGGCGGCAATGGCGGCATCGGTCTGGGCTTCGGCGAGGCCATCGCGGCCGCCGGCGGCGATGTCTCGATCTGGGGCCGCAACGAGGCCAAGAACGCCGAGGCGCTGGAACGGCTGAAGGCCGCCGGGCCCGGCGGCACGCACACGGCGTTCGTCTGCGACGTGGCCGACGAGCAGGATGTGGACAGGCGCTTCGCCGAAACGCTGGAGGCCCATGGCCGGGTCGATGGCTGCTTCGCCAATGCCGGCGTCTCCGCGCGCGGGACGTCCTTCACCGAGATGACGATCGAGGATTGGCGCCACGTCATGTCGGTCAACATGGAGGGCGCGTTCTTCACCTTCCGCGCCGCCACGCGGCACATGGTCGAGCGTTCGAAGAACGGCGATCCCTTCGGCCGGCTGGTCGGCACCGCCTCCCTTGCCGCGCTGTCCGGCCCGGCGCGCAATGAACACTATGCCTTCTCCAAGGGCGGTCTCGTCTCGATGATGAACGCCCTGGCGATCGAGTTCGCGCGCCATGGCGTGACCGCCAACGCCATCCTGCCGGGCTGGATCGAGACGGAGATGACCGAAAAGGCCTTCGCCGATCCGCGGTTTCACGGCAACGTCATGCCGCGCATGCCCATGCGCCGCTGGGGCCGCCCGGAAGACTTCGGCGGCATCGCCGTCTACATCATGTCGGAGGCCTCCGGCTTCCACACCGCCGAGAGCTTCCTGATCGACGGCGGCTACTGGGTGTTCTGACCGGACCGGACCTGTCGGCGTCACAGTTTGATCACCAGCCGGTCATAACGTCCGCCGGTTGCAGCTACTAGATTGTTCATGGAAGGGGCGCGCGGCACTTGCGCGTCCACACGGAACGCCGGGCCTTTCCGCGTTCCGAAAATCCAACCTCTCGGGAGGATTCCAGGAAATGATCAACCGGCTGAAACAGACGACAAGCATGCTGGCGCTCGGCGCCGTCGCCTTTGGCGGCGCCCTGATGATGGACGCCGGCATCGACGGCAAGAAGCTGACGTTCGAACTGCCGGCCGCCCTGGCCAAGGGTGGTCCCGGCGGCGGCGGCCCCGGTGGCGGACCCGGCGGCGGCGGCCCCGGTGGCGGTCCCGGCGGCGGCGGTCCCGGCGGCGGCCCCGGTGGTGGTCCCGGCGGCGGCGGTCCCGGCGGTGGACCCGGCGGCGGCCCCGGTGGTGGTCCCGGCGGCGGCGGTCCGGGCGCGAGTGCTGATGCCGGCGATGGCGGCCCGGGCAACAGCGGCAGCGCGCCGGGTCATGGCGGCAGCGCGCCCGGCCAGAGCGCCGAGGCGCCCGGTCTGAGCGGCACGGCTCCCGGCCAGAGCGGAAACGCCCCGGGCCGTGGCCTCGGCGCAAGCGCAGACGTCGAAGGCGATACGAACGGTCGGGGGCAGGGCAGAGGCCGAGGCCTCGACACGAGCGCCACGGCCCGCGCGGACGCCGATCTCGATGACGGCGAGATCGACGATGCTGACGAAAGCGGCAACCTCGCCGGCAAGCTGGGCGCGCTGAATGCCGCGCACGCCTCCCAGACCGCGCGTGACAATGCTGCACCGAACTCCCGCGTCGGGCTGATCCAGGCCTATGCGGACACGGTGGCCGAGAATGGCAAGGACAGCGCCGAGGCGGAAGCGGCTCTCGAGGCGGCGGCCAACAAGGATGTCGATCAGGACGTCGCCGAGGCCGTCAACGATCTTCTCGGTATCGACGATGCCGACGATGGAATCGATGACGGCGACGACGGCGACGTGGCCGATGACGGCACCGACGACGGTTCGACCGACGATGGCGACGTGGCCGACGACGGCAGCGACGACGGTTCGACCGACGATGGCGACGTGGCCGACGACGGTACCGATGACGGTTCAACCGACGACGGCGACGTGGCCGATGACGGTACCGATGACGGCGACGTGGCCGATGACGGTACCGATGACGGCTCCACCGATGACGGCGAAGTCGCCGAGGGCGACATCGACGACGCCGATACGGATACCGGCAGCGAAAGCTGATCGCGTTCCGTCGGACGGACCGGTCTTCAGGGGCCGGTCCGCAGCGGCCTGGACAGAAGGGGACGCCGGACCGCGAGGTCCGGCGTCCTTCTTTTCGCTCGGGTGGGTGAGGCGGTCAGGCGGTTTCCTGGCGGAGCGCTCGAAGCACAGGCTCGTCGATCCCGGCGCCACCGCCGAGCGCCCGGCTCTGACGGAACGCGCGAACCGCAGCGCGCGTGCGGGGCCCGTCCAGACCGTCGACGGCTCCGGCGTCGAACCCGAGCCTGTTCAACATCGCCTGGACATAACGCACGGTCGCCGGATCCACCGGCTCGACCTCCCCGGCGGGCCGTGGCCGCCACGCGCGCGCAGCCATCTCAGCACGCCTCACCGCGGCCGGCGAAAGCCGCGCCTCCACGGCGTCGACCACCGGCGGGGCCTCCGCGACGCCCTTCCCCTCCGCCAGGATCAGCCATTTGAGGCCGGTTTCCGGATCCGCCGGCATGCCGCGGCCGGCGGCGATCAGGACGCCGAACTTGAACTGGGATCGGGCAACGCCGTATTCGGCGGCACGCTCGTGCCAGCGCATCGCCCAGGGCAGATTCTTCTCGACCCCGACGCCGTTCTCGTAGGCCTGTGCAATGGCGGCCGCGGCCTCGGGGAATCCCTGCCGGGCCGACAGCCGGAACCATCCGGCGGCGCTTTCAGGGTCCCTGGTCACGCTTGCCCCGGTCTGATGGAACAGGCCCATCCGGTACCGCGCCGCCGCATGGCCGGCTTCCGCCGCCTGGCGCATGTAGCGGACGGCTTCCGTCTGGTTTGCCGCCGCGCCCCTGCCGCGATGATGCGCCAGTCCCGCCAGAAAGGCGGCATCGGCATGACCGTCGGCAGCGGCGGCCTCGAACAGACTCAATGCCCGCGCCAGGTCTCTCGGCACCCCTCGCCCGTCGCTGTAGGCAAGGCCCAGCAGGAAACGGGCTTCCGCGTCGCCTTCGTCAGCAAGCGGGCGCAACAGCGCTACGCCCTGCTCCGGCCGGCCATTGTCGAAATGCGATTGCGCCTGGGCGATACGGGTTTGGTCCGCTTGCTGATGCGCCGCGTCAGCCGTATCACTGCCGCCGGCAAGATCCCTGACGTCGTCGACGATACTCTCGCAGCCGCCCAGAGCGAGACCTGCAATGAGCACGGAGGCGAGGGCCGGCCGCGCGAACCTCGCCTGGATGTAGTTCGCTGTCTGATCCATCATCTATCTGTGTCGCCGGTTGCGCCCGCCATCAAGTGGTAGCCGGTGACCTTTCGGTGGCCGGCGGCACGACCGCTTGTCGCTGCCGCATTGCCTCCCGGTGCATGGCAAGCTATTCGAATGTCGGCCTCCGGTCGCCGATCGCACGCAAAAGGGGAGCGCGTTGAACCTCGATTTCTCAGATGACCAGAAGATGCTGCGCGACCATGTGCGGCGCTTCCTGACCGACCGCTGTCCGTCCAGCGCCGTGCGCGCGGTGCTGGAGAGCGACCTGACCCACGACGCCCAGGTCTATACAGGACTGGCCGAACTGGGTGTGCTCGGCGCGGCGATCCCCGAAGAGTTCGGCGGCGCAGGCCAGGGCCCTCTGGAGCTCTGCGTGGTGGCGGAGGAACTGGGCCGGGCGCTGGCGCCCGTGCCCGTGGCCTCGTCGATCTATCTCGCCGCGGACTTCATCATGACCGCCGGCAGCGAGGCGCAGAAGCGCCACTGGCTGCCGAAGCTGGCCGCCGGCGAGGCGATCGGCTGCTTCGCCCATGGCGAAGCGCCGGGGCGCACCACCGTCCGGAACATCGCCACCACGGCCACCGACGGCCGCGTCAGCGGCGTCAAGGCGCCGGTCGCCGATGCCGGCGCCGCCGATTTCGCCATTGTCAGCGTGCGGAACGCCGACGGGCTGTCGCTGCGTCTCGTCGAACTGAATGCCGAGGGTGTGAGAGTGGACACCGTGGACAGCATCGATCCCGCCCGCAAACAGGCCCGCATCACCTTCGAGAACGCACCGTCGGAACCCTTGGGCGACGGCGCCGACGGCGCGCGGACGGTCGAGACCGTGCTCGACAGGGCCGCGGTGCTGCTGGCATTCGAACAGATCGGCGGCGCCGACCGGGCGCTGGAGACCGCGACGGAATATGCCAGGGAGCGCATGGCCTTCGGGCGGCAGATCGGCTCCTTCCAAGCGATCAAGCACATGCTGGCGGACATGTATGTCTCGGCGACGCTGGCGCGCTCCAACGCCTATTACGGCGCCTGGGCGATCTCGAACGGCGCGGCGGAGACCCCCGTCGCCGCGGCCACGGCGCGGGTTTCGGCGACGCAGGCCTATCAGCACTGCGCGAAGAACAACATCCAGGTTCATGGCGGCATGGGTTTCACCTGGGCCTTCGACTGCCATCTGCACTATCGCCGCGCCAACGGACTAGCCCTGGCTCTCGGGCCGCTGTCGGCCTGGGAAGACCGGCTGATCGAGCAAATGCGCAACGCCAACGCTTCCGCCGCCTGAAGGGAGAAACGAAGATGGATTTCGACGATACCCCGGAAGAGGCCGAGTTCCGCAAGACCGCCCGGGCCTGGATTGCGGCCAATGCGCCGAAGCACCTGGAGCCCGAACTGAAGCAGGCCGGCTTCGCCACCAGCGGCATCACGTCGATGGACCCGCTGGTCGCCTCCCGGGAATGGCAGAAGAAGAAGTACGATGCCGGCTGGGCCTGCCTGCACTGGCCGAAGGAGTATGGCGGCGCGGCGGCGACTCCGATCCAGCGCGTCATCTGGGGCCAGGAGGAAGGCGTCTACGCCAAGCTCTCCAGCCCCTTCCTGATCGGTCAGGGCATGTGTGGCCCCACCGTCATGGAGTGGGCGGACGAAGAGACGAAGCGGCGGATGCTGCCGCCGCTGGCCTCGGGCGAGGAAATCTGGTGCCAGCTCTTCTCCGAACCCGCGGCCGGCTCCGACCTGGCCGGCATCCGCACCCGCGCCGAGCAGCAGGACAATGGCGACTGGATCGTCAACGGCCAGAAGATCTGGACCTCCGGCGCGCACCGCGCCCAGTACGGCCTGCTCATCGCGCGCACCGACCCGAACGTGGCCAAGCACAAGGGCCTGACAATGTTCTTCCTGGACATGCGCTCGGAGGGCGTCGAGGTCCGGCCGATCAGGCAGGCCAACGGCGACGCCAATTTCAACGAGGTCTTCTTCACCGACGTGCGCATCCCCGACAGCCAGCGGCTCGGCCGGGTCGGCGAAGGCTGGCGCGTTTCGCTGACGACGCTGATGAACGAGCGGCTGTCCATCGGGTCGGGCATGCCCACGGGCTTTCCCGAGATGTTCGATTTCTGCATGAACGCGGAGATCGACGGCCGGCCGGCGGTGGACGACCCCGCGGTCCGCTCGCGGCTGGCGAACTTCGCGGTCCGCGCCTCGGGCCTGAAATACACCGGCATGCGGGCGATCAGCGCGCTGTCCAAGGGCGAGACGCCCGGGCCGGAGAACTCCATCGGCAAGCTGGTCGCCGGCTCGATGATGCAGGAACTCGCAATGTTCGCGCTCGACGTCCAGGGCCAGGCCGGCGTGATGACGGGCGACGACGCCGAGGCCAGGGGCCGCTTCCAGGCCATGCTGCTACGCTCACCCGCGACCCGCATCGAGGGCGGCTCCGACGAGATCCTGCGCAACATCATCGGCGAACGGGTGCTGGGCCTGCCCGGCGACATCCGCGTCGACAAGGACGTCGCCTTCAACGAGATCCCCACCAGCGGCAAGGACTGACGTCCAGAGCACCTGAAGTCCGGTTTCCGACGGCGAAAGCCGGCTTCCCTAGTTGGGAATCTCGGGTTCGAAGACGGCCACGTCGTCGATGACCTCGGAATGGGGCGCCTGGCCCGGTAGCGCGCCCTTCCGCTCCGCCCAGTCGGTGCCGGCGATCTGGTCCAGCAGCGGACCCCACTGCTCGAACATGCGCAGCCGCTCCTCCTCCAGTTCCGGCCGGGGATGGCTCTCGCGGACATTGCGGATGTCGTTGCGGTCCTCGTAGACCCCCTTGCCCGCGGCCCGCACGGCGAGGAATGCCTTGTCGCGGTCCGGCGGGCTGACATTGGCCTCCCGCATCAACTGCAGGAACAGGAAGTCGGCCTCGTCGCGGTCCAGGCCGCAATGCGGCTCCGGATCGCCCTTCTGGTAGAGATAGCAGTAGTCGTGGACGATCGAGGCTTCGGTGTGGCGCCCTGTCACCGAAAGGAAGCTGCGCGCGATCGGCGGCACGCTGGCGAGGTCGGTCAGCATGCCCGCCGGCACCGTCACCACGGTGCCCGGGCCGGCCTGGTCGTCGGTCTTGCGCCAGTAGCGGACAGAATAGTCGCGAAGGACGATGTAGTTGTTGCCCTCGCCGCGGCGGTTGCCGTTCAGCAGCCGGCCCAGCAGCATGTGATCCTGATAGCGGACCCTGGAGAAGGGATTGGTCATGGCTTGCCCCCTTGCCGCACGCCCTGACCAGAATCACGCCGCGACGGCCAACGCCGCGCAAGTGACATTCGTCGCACACCTGTCATCTCACGCGGTCCTCGCCTCCTTCACTCCCAGTTCGGCCATCATCGCCTGGCGCATCTCGATCTTGCGGGCCTTGCCGGTCACCGTCATGGGGAACTCGGTCACCGACTTCACGTAGCGCGGAATCTTGTAGTGGGCGATCTGCTCTTCGCAGAACGCGCGGACACTTTCGACAGTGACCTTCGCGCTGGCCCGCGCCACGATCCAGGCACAGAGCTCCTCGCCGAAGCGTTCGTCGGGCACGCCAAAGACCTGCGCATCGGCGATGTCGGGATGGCCGCGCAGGAATTCCTCGATCTCGGCGGGGTAGATGTTCTCGCCGCCGCGGATAACCATGTCCTTCACCCGGCCGATGATGTTGCAGAAGCCCTCGTCGTCGAAGCGGCCGAGATCGCCGGTGTGCATCCAGCCGCCGGCGTCGATCGCCTCGGCCGTCCGCTCGGGATCGTCCCAGTAACCCTGCATGACCAGATAGCCGCGCGTGCAGATTTCGCCCTCCTGCCCCACGGGCACGGTTTCACCGGCTTCGTCGACGATCTTCACCTCGGCATGTGGCTGGACGCGCCCGACCGTGGAGACGCGGCGGTGGACGGGGTCGGTGATCGCCGTCTGGAAGGAGACCGGCGAGGTTTCGGTCATGCCATAGGCGATGGTGATCTCACCGGCGTGCATGTCGCGCATGACCCGCTCCATCAGACTGGCCGGACAGGGCGCGCCGGACATGATGCCGGTACGCAGCGAGGTCAGGTCGAAGCGGCGGAAATCCGGATGCTCGACCATGGCGAGGAACATGGTCGGCACGCCATGGACCGCGGTGCAGCGCTCGCGTTCCAGGGCCTTCAGGGTCTGGCCGGCTTCGAAGCCCTCGCCGGGGAACACCATGCAGGCGCCATGCGCCACACAGGCCAGGTTGCCCAGCACCATGCCGAAGCAATGGTAGAGCGGCACCGGAATGCAGAGCCGGTCCTGCTCGCTCAGGTTCATCGCCCGGCCGACGAAACAGCCGTTGTTGACGATGTTGCGATGGGTCAGCGTCGCGCCCTTGGGCGCGCCGGTGGTGCCAGAAGTGAACTGGATGTTGATCGCGTCCTCCGCCTTCAGCCGGCCGCACAGGCCGTCCAGTCGGCTGCGATAGGCGGTCCGGCCCCGCGCCATCACATCCGCCCATGCGTACATGCCCGGCCGCTTCTCCGCGCCCAGATGGATCACCGTCCGCAGCTTCGGCAACCGCTCGGCGCGCAACCGGCCCGGCGCGGCGTCCGCCAGCTCCGGCGCCAGGTCGTTCAGCATCCCGACATAGTCGGAGCTCTTGAAGCGCTCCGCGGTGATCAGCGCCGCGCAGCCGACCTTGTTCAGGGCGTATTCCAGCTCGGCGCGGCGGTAGGCGGGGTTGATGTTGACCAGGATCAGCCCGATCCGCGCCGTGGCGAATTGCGCCAGCAGCCATTCGGAGCGGTTGGGCGACCAGATCCCGACCCGGTCGCCGCGGTAGAGTCCCAGAGAAAGCAGGCCGGCGGCGCAGCGGTCGACCCGGGCGGCGAACTCGGCCCAGGTCCAGCGCACGCCCTCGGCGGCGAAGACAGCCGCCGGCCGGTCCGGCCACTTGCGGACGGCGCGCGCCAGAAATCCCGGCACAGTCTCCCGCCGCAGAGGCGGGACGCTCGCCCCCTTCACATGGGATCTGCCGCCAGGAGGCGCGGTCATCGCGCTACATCTTGCGCCAGTCGCCCGCCCTCTCGAAGGCGCCGGCGGCCTGGTAGATGGTGCTTTCGGCGTAGTGCTTGCCGACCAGCATCAGGGAGATCGGCAGCCCGTCGCCCATGCCGCAGGGCACGGCCATGGCCGGATGGCCGGTGGTGTCGAAGGGCGCGGTGTTGTTCAGCATCTCGAAGGCGCGCTGCAGATACTCGGACAGCGGCGCGTCGGGCGCCGGGATCGGCTGCGCCTTCATCGGCGTGGTCGGCATCAGCAGCAGATCGTAGGCCCCGAGCATCTGGTCGTAGGCCTCGCGCAGCTTGCGCGCCAGGTTCTGCGCCTTGGCGTAGAAGTGACCCCGGTAGTGGCGCTGGAAGTACTCGCCGACCATCATGGATATCTTCAGGCTGTCGGAGAGCTCGTCGGCGCGCGAGCGCCAGTTGGAATGGAAGTCGAGCAGGCTGGTGACATAGAGGCCCTCCCAGCCCGTGCCCATGCCGTTGCCCTTCATCATCTGGTTGGTCAGGCCCTCCAGCGCGATCGGCGTCCAGATCGCGGTGCCCATGTTGTGCATCGGGATCGAGACCTCGTCGACCGTCGCGCCCATCTCGCGGAAACGCTCGGCCGCCGCGCGGTTGGCGTCGTCGACGTCGCGTTCGGATTCCTCGCGGCCGAAGCCCTCCTTGACCATGCCGATGCGCAGGCCGCCGACGCCACGGTTCACGGCCGCCGTGTAGTTGTCCGTCTTCGGTGCGTACTGGCGCGGGTCAAGACCGTCCGCGCCGGCGATGACTTCCAGCATCAGGGCGTTGTCGTGGACGCTCCGGGTCATCGGGCCGGTATGGTCGATCGTGTTCTCGATCGGCATGACCCCGGAATAGGGCACCAGCCCGTGCGTCGGCTTCATGCCGTAGCAGCCGCAGAAGCTGGCCGGCATGCGGATGGAGCCGCCCTGGTCGCCGCCGATCGCCATGTCGACCTCCCCCGCGCCGACCAGCGCGCCGGAGCCGGACGAGGAGCCGCCCGCCGAGAAGCCGCGCTTGTGGGGGTTGTGCACGGGCCCGGTGGCGTTGGTGTGGCTGCCGCCCGAGAGGCAGAAATACTCGCAATGCGCCTTGCCCACGATGGTCGCGCCGGCATCCAGCAGCCGCGTCACGATGGTGGCGTCGACATCGGGGACGTAGCCCTTCAGCGTCGAGGCGCCGTTCATCATCGGCACGCCGGCCAGGCAGACATTGTCCTTCAGCGCGACCGTCCTGCCGGCCAGCGGCCCGCGCGGCGCGCCCTTGATCTCCGTTTTCACGTACCAGGCGTTCATCGGATTCTCGTCCGGGCCGGGGCGGTACCCGGCGGTCCGCGGATAGTCGACAGGCGGCAGGTAGTCAGGCAGGGAATCGATCAGATCATAGGCCTGCATGTTGCCTTCCATCAGATCCATGAACTCGCGGATGCGTTCGTCCGGCATGTGCATGCCGAAGTCCTCCACGATGGCGCGCATCTGGGAGAGGGTGGGTCGCTTCACGGTCATGTAGATCGCCTCCTGTACGGGCGTCGGACGCGCTGGCTGGTGCGGTGTCATGTCGGCGGCCTGGCGCGTTGCCTTCGCCGACGGTCCGGGTGTCGTCGCCGGGCGCTTGCCGGCCGATGTGGCGGCGCGGGGCTGACGGCCGGCGCCGAAGCCGGTGAACTCTTCGATCAGTTCGGGGTCGTTGGCGGCGGCCGAGACCTCTCCGGTCACCACACCCTTCTGCAGCAGCAGGATCCGGTCGGAAAGCTCGGTGATGAATTCCAGGTTCTGCTCCACCAGGATGATGGATATGCCGCGGTCGCGGCGCAGCTTCTGCAGCAGGGCGCCGATGTCGTCGACGATGGACGGCTGGATGCCCTCGGTCGGCTCGTCCAGCAGGATGACCACGGGATCGCTGATCAGGCAGCGGGCCAGAGCGAGGATCTGCTGCTCGCCGCCGGAAAGCGCGCCGCCGCGGCGGTCCAGCATCGGCTCCAGCCGAGGAAACTCCGCGACCATGCGCTGCACGGCCTCGTGCTCGTCGGCCTGGTGGGCGGCGATGCCCATGCGCAGATTGTCGGTCACCGAAAGCATGGGAAAGATGCCCCGTCCCTGAGGCACGTAGCCGATGCCCATGCGGTTGCGCTCGTGTGCGGGCTCGCGGGTGATGTCCATGCCGTCGAAATCGATCCGCCCGCCGGTGGGCCGGATGATGCCGCAGAGCGTCTTCAGCAGGGTCGTCTTGCCCATGCCGTTGTGGCCGAGCACGCCGACGATCTCGCCCTCGCCCAGGTCGAGGTCGATACCGTGCAGCACCGGCACCCGGCCGTAGCCGGCGCGCAGCCCCCTCGCTTGCAGGATCGCCTCGCCGCTCATTGCTTCCTGTGCCCCAGATAGACCTCGCGGACCGTCGGATCGGCCGAGACCCTGTCCATGGTGTCCTCGATCAGGATCGCGCCGCGATGGAAGACCGTGACCTTCTCCGCGATCATGCGGATGAACTGCATGTCGTGTTCAACGACGATCAGGGTGGCCGTCTCGTTGATCTCCCGGATCAGTTCGGCGGTCAGTTCCACTTCCTCGTGGGTCATGCCCGCCGCCGGCTCGTCCAGCAGCACCAGCCAGGGTTCGGCGGCGACGACCATGCCGAGTTCCACCCACTGGCGCTTCCCGTGGGAAAGCTCGTTGACCGGTTCGTTGCGTATGTCGCCCAGACGTAGGCGCTCGATCGTCTCCTCCACCAGAGCGCGGGCGCGGCGGCTGTCGTGCCAGCGGCGCGCCGACAGCCAGATGTTCTCGCGCACTGTCAGTCCCTCGAAGACGTTCGGAACCTGCGTCTTGATGCCAACGCCCAGGCCGGCGATCTCGTGGCTGTGGGCGCGTTTCACGTTGAGATCGCGGATCACGACGTCGCCATGGGTGGGTTCGAGCTGGCCGGTCAGGCACTTGAAGAAGGTGCTCTTGCCGGCGCCGTTCGGCCCGATCAGGCAGCGAAGCTCCCGCTCCCTCAGTGAGAAATCGACCTGGTCGACGGCGACGACGCCGCCGAAGTGCACCGACAGCCCGCGCGTCTCGACGACGATCTCGCCCCTATCCCTCATGATGGGCCTCCGTCGAGGCGCCGGAGCGCTTGCGGCTGCGCGGTCTGCGCCGTCCACGGCGCGAGAACTCGCGACGGCGGCCGGTGCGCGCGTCCCAGAACTCGATCACACTGGGTACGATGCCCCGCGGGACCAGCAGGACGAAGACGACCAGGATGACGCCCAGGATCAGGTTGTTGTTGATCGTGCTCTGCTGGCCCAGGCCGCTGGTCAGATAGAACAGCGCCAGCGCGCCGAGGATGGGTCCGATCAGCGTGCCGCGGCCGCCGACGATCACCCAGATGATGGTCAGCGCGGCGTTGTAGAGGTTGAAGACGTCCGGCGTCACGCGGCCCACGCCATTGGCGAACAGCACGCCAGCCGCGCCGGCCAGTCCGCCGCCGATGGTGAACAGACCCAGCTTGTTCAGGCGGATGTCATAGCCGATCAGTTCCGCGCGCAGCTCGTTCTCGCGGATGGCCACCGCGACGCGGCCGAAATGGGTCCGGGTCAGCCAGACGCAGCCGAAATAGGCAACGATCAGGGTCGCCATGGCGACGTAGAAGACATCCTCCGGGAACAGGAACCAGTTCGCGTATCCCGGCACGTTGAGCGGCGGCGCGTTGATGCCGTTGAAACCGCCCAGCAGGGCGTCGCCGATCTTGTACTCCGGTCCCGAGGTCCGCCGCATGAGGTTGTAGAAGATCAGCGTGACCGTCAGCGTGATCACCGCCAGATAGACGTCTGAGACCCGTCCGTAGAAGACGAAATAACCCAGCACCGCGGCGAAGGCGGCGGCGGCCAGGATGGCGACGACGACGGCCCAGCTGGTGCCGCCGAAATTGATCGCGGCGACGACATAGGCGTAGGCGCCGACGCCGAAGAAGGTCGTCTGGCCGAAGCACAGGATGCCGCCGAAGCCCCAGATCAGCCCGAGGCTGAGCGCCAGCAGCGCCAGCGCCAGGGCGGTCGTCAGGTTGATGATGGTGAACAGTTCCAGCACCTGCGGCGCGCCCAGCAGGAAGATCACGGCCAGGACGCCGGTGATGGTCAGCCAGCGGTTCTCCCGGGCGCGGCTCACAGGCTTTTCCGGAAGAACTTGGAGGTGATGCCCTGGGGCATGAGCCTGAGCAGGACGATGGCGACCACCAGCAGTCCCACCTCGCCGATGGTGGGGCCTGTGACGTAACTCAGAACCGAGTTGACGCTGCCCAGCAGGGCCGAGGCCGAAAGCGTGCCGGACAGGATCGCCGCACCGCCGGAAATCACCGTGATGAAAGCCTTGGCGATGTAGGTGGCTCCGATGGTCGGCAGCACGCCCGTGACCGGCGCCAGCAGACCGCCGGCCAGGCCCGACACGGCCGCGCCCAGGCCGAAGGTGACGGCGTAGATCCGTCCCGTCGAGACGCCCAGCGCCGAGGCGATCTCCGCCCCCTGCATGGTGCCGCGGGCCAGCAGGCCGAGCTTGGTGTAGCGGAGCACGGCGTAGACGGCGATCGAGAGCAGGGCCGTCATTGCGATAAGGAAGATCTCGTATCCCGAGGAGGTGAAACCGCCGATCCGGACCGCGCCGATCGGCGGCGAGATGGTGGTCGCCGTCTGGGCCCCGAAGATGGTGGTGATCAGACCGATCAGCACCAGCGACAGACCCCATGTCGCCAGCAGGGTGTCGACCATGCGTCCATAGAGGAAGCGGATCATCAGCCGCTCCACGACGAGGCCGATGATCCCCACCACCAGCGGCGCCAGGATCAGCATCGCGATCCAGATGTTGACGCCGGCATTGGTGGAGATGACCACCGTGTAGCCGCCCAGCATGAGGAACTCGCCATGGGCCAGGTTGATGACCCGCATCATGCCGAAGATGATCGCCAGCCCCAGCGAGATCAGCACGAGGTTGGCGACGCCATAGACGATCTGCAGGGCCAGAGCGGCGTAGAGGTCCAAGTTTCGGCGTTCCTTGTTCGAGGCGGCGCGAGAGGCGGTGGAAGCGGCCGGACCCCGCCAGGGCGCCCGGCCGCCGGATCGCGGACTACTTGATGCCCGCCGCCTCCAGGCCGTTCTCGAACAGGAAGGCGGACTGGTTCGGGTTCTCGATCAGGTTGCAGACCTGCATGGTGTCGGTCGGCTTCTGCTCCGGGAACTTCTCCAGCACGTTGAACTTCTGATCCTGCACCTCGGCGATGTAGGCGTTGAGCGTCGCATGGTGGGAGGTCGGCTCGATGGAAATGACGCCAGACGGCCCGTCGAAAGTGACATTGCCTTCCAGCGCCTCGATCACCGCCATGCGGTCCAGCGTGCCGGCCGCCTTCACGCCTTCCGCCCAGAGGTGGATGCCCTCGTAGGAGCGAACGGCCAGTTCGTTCAGATACGGCGCGTCGGCGCCGCCGTACTGATCCTTGAAGCGCTTGACGAAGGCCTGGTTCCGCGGCGTGTCGATCTCCTCGTAATAGGTGTAGGAGGTCAGCATGCCGTTGCCTTCCTCCGCCGAGATCGACTGGTGCTCGTTGCCCAGACCGAAGGTCGTGGAGGCGACCGGGATGCTGCCCTTCATGCCGGCGGCCGCGTACTGGCGGTAGAAGGAGATGTGCGCGCCGCCGACCAGCGCCGACCAGACCATGTCGGGCTTGGCCGCCTGGATCTTCTGGATGGTGGGTCCGAAGTTGGTGACGTCCAGCGGGAAGAACTCGGTGGCCACCGTCTCGCCGCCCTGCTCGGCGACGTACTTCTGCACCCAGTCGGCGATGATCTGGCCGTAGTTGTAGTCGGCGGCCACGATGTAGACCTTCTTGCCCCACTTGTTCATCACGTGCGGCACCAGCTTCTCGACCGTATGCGCCGGCGTGGAGCCAGTGCAGAAGGTGTTCTTGTCGCAGACCCCGCCCTCGTACTGGACGTTGTAGAAATAGAGCACGTTGAAACGGCTGAGCGTCGGCCGGATAGCCTCGCGGGAGGCCGAGGTGATGCCCGCATGGACCACGTCGGCGCGGTCAGAGGCCGCCGCCTGGGTCGCGTACTGGGTGTAGAGCTGAATGGTCGACTGCGGGTCGTACATCGTCAGTTCGACCGGCCGCCCGAGCAGGCCGCCGGCCTCGTTGATCTCGGCCACGGCCATCTCGCTGGCGCTGACCATCGGCCGGCCATAGATGTCGAGACCGCCGGACTGATCCAGGATGCTGACCAGCTTGATCGGATCGGCCGCGTGCGCCCGCCCGATGATCGCCGGGGCCGCCAGCGCCGCCGCGGTCGCGGCGGTGCCCTTGAGAAAGGTTCTGCGCGTCGCCTTCATGTTGCTGCTCCCTGTCCTTGGACCCGGAACGGGCCCGGTACGCCCGGATCGCCCGGGCAGATGGCTCATTCGTCGTCGGCCGGACGGCCCGGCGCCGGCCGCTCGTCGCCGCCGATCGTCGCCGAAAGCCCTCTCAGGCCGTCGCCGACATTCATGCCGATGTCCTCGCCGAGCTTGCGGATGGCGGGCAGTTGCAGGGCCATGGACAGCACGCTGTCGACCACCTGATTGAACGCTGCCCCCTCGCCGCCGGCCGTCCCGTCGCCCTTTCCGCCGCCGGCGCCGGTGAAGCCGGAAATGTGGTTGATACGGATGGAATCGATCTTCTCCGCCGGCTTGGTCATGCGAGACACGACCTCCGGCAACGCCTCGATCCGCGCCATGTCCAGCTTCAGGCGCATCAGGTTCTCGCTCTGGTCGTTCTCCGCGTTGACCAGCGCCTTCCGGCCCTCGGCCTCGGCCAGCATCGCGATCCGGTTCGACGTCGCCTCGATGTCGGTCGCCTCGCCCTTCGCCCTGGCCATGGCGAGGATGGTTTCGGTCTCGCTCTTCACCCGGGTGTCGTCGACCTCGGCTTCCTCCAGGGCACGGATCGTCGCCAGGCGCCTCTGCCGTTCGGCTTCCGCGATCACACGGGCGGTCTCGACGCCGGCATCGGCCTCCACGCGCTTGGCCTCCTCCAGCAGCGCGGCGGCATGCGCCCTGGCCTCATCGATCCGCTTCGCAGCCAGCGCGACCTCGCGCTCGTGGCGCGCGGTCCGGGTGCTCATCTCCGCCTCGACCTCCATGCGACGGACGTCCTGATCGCGCTTGATCTCCGCGGACTTCACCTCCCGGTCCCGCTCGATGCGGGCGGCTTCGCGGCGGCGCTCGGCCAGCGCCTGCTGCTCGGCGATCTCGGCCTGGCTTGCCGCGCGCCGGCTTTCGATCTCCTGCTGCTGCGCCTGGTGGGCCAGTTCGGATTCCTGCTCGATCACATAGCGCCGCTTCGTCGCCTCCAGCTGGCTCTGCCGCACGGCGACATCGGCTTCCGCATCGATCTGCGCCCGCTCCTTGCGGGAGGTCGCGATGATCTCCGAAAGACGGCGCATGCCGATGGCGTTGAAGGCGTTGTTCTCGTCCAGCGAAGCGAACGGCGTCTGGTCGAGACGGGTCAGGGCCACGTTCTCCAGCAGCAGGCCGTTCAGCGCCAGCGTCGGTGACAGGGCCTCGGACACCTCGCGCACATATTCGCCGCGCCGGTCCTGCAATTCGTCCATGGTGTAGTGCGCCGCCACCGAGAGCATGGCGTCGACCAGCTTGCCCTCCAGCGTCTCGGCCAGGTCGGCTGCACGGAAGGACTTGCCCGCCAGAGCCTGTGCAGCCGTGGTCACGCCCTCCCCGGACGGGTTCACCCGCACATAGAATTCGGCCGCCGCGTCGACGCGCAGACGGTCCTTGGTGATGATCGACCGCTCGCCCTTGCGTTCGATTTCCAGCCGCGTCGTCTTCATGTTGACTTCGGAGACGCGGTGGACGATCGGCAGGGCGATGCAGCCCCGCTCCATCACGATCCGCTGACCGCCGAAGCCGGTCCGGATCAGCGCGACGTCGCGGCTGCCCTTCTTGTAGAAGCGGTTCAGGAAGAGGATCGCGACGATCAGGACGACGATCGCCAGGATGATTCCGACCAGCCAGCCCAAGGTCCCCTCCCAAGCCAATCCGTCTGTGTGGCGCCAAGATGTCCGGGCCACCGGCCCTTCGCTTTTCTCACGCTGCAGAAAAATCGTCCGTGGGAAACGCCCGGAGAGTCAAGTGTTTCATCGAACGGGCCAGAGAATGAGCAGATGTATCACTTGTCGGGCAGGCATCTGGTCATGGGATGTGCAGACCAGTCGCGGCAGATGCGCGCCGCGCGCCGGAGGGGGTGACAAGCACCGCGTTTTTGGCGTCAATTACGGCTGGTTCAGATGGGAGGAGAGAGCCTTGTCAGACGATAAGAAGATCACCTTCCCCGTCGAGGCGACGCACATCCTGATGTTCGCGCGCTCGATCGGGGATTATTCGCCGGAACATGTCGACGCCGAGGCGGCGAAGAAGACGGAGGCCGGGGGCATCGTCGCACCGCTGACCTTCCCGCAGTCGGTCGCGCAGTTCGACCCCGACTACTACCTGCGTCTGCAGCCGGGCAAGCCGTGGTTCGGCTCCGGCAAGAACCCGAGCGGCATCGAGGGCAAGCCGTCTTCCTCGGGCGGGCTGCATGCGGAGCAGCACTTCGAGTACATGCGCCCGCTGCGGCCCGGCGACGTGCTGACCGTGACCGTCCACGACGGCGAAACCTGGGAGAAGGAGAGCAAGCGCGCCGGCAAGCTGATGTTCTCCGAGCGGATCACGGAATATCGCGACCAGAAGGGCGAACTGGTCGTCCGCGCCCGCAGCGTTGGCGTGAAGACCGAGCGCCCGGTCGCACAGGGTTGAGGGAGACAATTCGATGGCAGTGAAGAAAAGCGACATCAAGGTCGGCGATACGCGCGAAATGGAGCTGGTCGACGATCTCAAGCGCACCCAGCTGGTGATGTATTCGGGCGCGTCGGGCGACTACAACCCGCTGCACACCGATGACGTCTACACGCGCGAGGCGGCGGGCTATCCGGGCGTCTTCGCGCACGGCATGCTGACCATGGGCATGACCGGACGCATCGTCACCGACATGTTCGGCGTCGCCAACGTCAAGAAATACGGCGTGCGCTTCACCAATCAGGTCTGGCCGGGCGACTCGCTGAAGGCGAAGGCGACCGTCGCCGACATCCGCGAGGAGAACGGCGAGACGGTGGCCGATGTCACGATCGAGACCACCAACCAGAAGGGTCAGACGGTCATCACCGGCAACGCCACCGCGCGGCTGGAAGGCTGAAGCAACTCACCGGCGTCCCGGGGCTTGCCCCCGGGACGCAGTCTCTCGGTCGGGCGGCCCCTCACGCGGCCCTGCCCCTCACGCGGCCCTGGTCAGCGTCCGCCGGGTGCCCGGCGCGGGCGGGTCGTTCGGCGCGCCGGCGAAGCACTGGGCCTTGGCCATCCACTCGGTGGCGTTCGGCCCCGTCACCTTCAGCGAGGTGTCGGCGATGTTCCGCACCTGGGTGACGACCTGGCAGAACTCCTCGGCCAGGCCTTCGATCAGTTCCGCAGAACTCGGGTCGCCATATTCCCATATCTCGCCTGACGGCGCGGTGAGCCGGAGATGCGGCATGGGCTCGGGCGGCGTCTCGCCGCGGACGTGGAAGGTCCAGCCATAGGTATTCACGCCCAGGATCACGATATTGCGGATCCGGTCGGCGTTCTTCCGCACCACACCGAGCACGTCGAACACTTCCTGGCCGTGGGCCCAGGTCTCCATCAGCCGGGCGGAGATCGACGAGCGCACGCTCATCGACGGACCCGCCCAAGGCACGCGGGCCGAGGGATCGGCCTCGGCGAAGCGCTCGCTCATGGGGCCGTAGTAGTCGTGCCACATGCGGACCAGATCCCGGCCCTCCGCGCCCTCGCAGAACGCCTTCTCGAAGTCGATCACCAGGCCGCCGGCGTCGCGGTGCGCCACCAGCCGTTCGAAGAACTCGCGGAACTTCTCCGGATCGCTGAGCGACAGGTCCGCCCCGTGGTTCCAGGTGTGCAGATGCGCGATGACGTTGTTGATGGTCCAGCCCTTGAAGGCCGTCACCGTCGCCATCCGCTCGTCATTCAGGGGCTCGATCAGCGCATGAAGCTGATCGCTCTCGTCTCGGAAGTCCCTGGCCTGTTGCATGTTCCGACCCTCCCCATGGTCTTCTCGGCAAACGGACGGCCGCAGGCCGTCCTTCGTCAGTCGTCGGCGCCCTACTCCGCCAGCAGTCCGGCCCGGCCGCATTTCAGGTCGCGCAGCCGGCCATCGCTCAGGCGATAGATCCAGCCATGCACGGCCAGTTCCTGCCCCCGCTCCCACGCTTCGACCACGATGGGCGAATGGCAGAGCGCGTCGACCTGGGCGATGACGTTGAGCTCGCAGACCCGGTCGATCTGCGCGTCCAGCGTCTCCAGCGTCGCCAGTTCCCGCCGGTAGCGGCGGTGCAGATTGTGGACCGGCGCCAGCCAGTGGTCCACCAGGCCCTCCTGGGAATTCTCCAGCACCGCACGGACCCCGCCGCAGCCGTAGTGGCCGCAGACGATGATGTGCTTCACTTTCAGTCCGTCGACGGCGAACTTGACCACGGACATGCAGTTGAGGTCGGCGGCGTAGACGATGTTGGCGACATTGCGATGGACGAACACCTCGCCGGGCTCCAGACCGGTGATCACATTGGCCGGCACGCGGCTGTCGGAACAGCCAATCCAGAGGAAATCCGGCGACTGCAGCGCCGAAAGCCGCTGGAAGTACTCCGGATCGCTGGCGACGCGGTTTTCCGCCCAGCGCACGTTCTCGGCCAGAAGGTCCTGCGGTGTCTTGGCGTTCATCCATTCCCTCCCGTCAATCGTACCGGAGGACAGATAGCAGCGTCCCCCGCTCGCAGCACCCCTGAAATATCAGGCCGCGGACGGAAATCCAGCAGGAGAGATATCATGTTCATCCGACTCCTTCTCGCGCTCGCCGTGATCGCCGTGGTGGGCGCCGCCGGCGGCCAGCCGCGCGCCGACGAAGCCGCCTGGGCCGCGCTGGCGAAGCCCGGCGCCATCGCCATCATGCGCCACGCCATTGCGCCGGGATATGGCGACCCAGCGGATTTCGAGATCGGCGACTGCGCGACCCAGCGCAATCTGGATGCAGAAGGCCGTGACCAGGCGCGCGCGATCGGCGCCGCAATCCGGGATCGCGGCATCGAGTTCACCCGCGTGCTGACCAGCCAGTGGTGCCGCTGCCGGGAGACCGCGCGGCTGCTGGATCTGGGCGAGCCCGAGGGCTTTCCGGCGCTCAATTCCTTCTTCCGGGACCGCTCGACGCGCGAGATCCAGACCGCCGAGGTTCAGGAACTGCTCCGCGCCCATGACGGCGGCGAGCGGCTGATGCTGGTGACGCATCAGGTCAATATCTCGGCGCTTGCCGGACGCGGCGTCGCCTCGGGCGAACTGCTCGTGCTGGACGTCGCCGAAGACGGATCTGTCCGGGTCGCGGGCTCCATTCACATGCGCCCCTGAACGGGACGCAGCGGGCCGCTATGCTGGCGGCGGCAAGGAGGAGGATTCGGCATGGCGAACGGACCGGAAAGGCTCGGCATCATCGGCTGCGGCATCATGGGGGAACGGATTGTCCGCGCCACCCTGGCCCACGATCCGGCGCTGATCCGGCTCACGGCGCTCTGGGATCCCGACCCCGCGGCGCGGGCGCGGCTCGGGGTCGACCTGCCGGACCTGCCTTTCGTCGATGACGCCGATGACGTCATCGACCGTGCGGAGACCGTCTACATCGCCTCGCCGCCGGCGACCCATCTGGACCACGCCCGTGCGGCGCTGGATGCCCGCCGCGCCGTCTTCACCGAAAAGCCGCTCGGCATCTCGCTCGAGGAATCGCGCGATTTCCGCGACATGGCGGCGAAAGCCGAACGTCCGGCGGCGGTGAACTTCATTCTCGCCTCCGCGCCGTCGGTGGATTCGGTGCGCGCCTGGATCGAGCAGGGCGTCGTCGGCCGGCCCGAGCGGCTCGAGATCGCCGCACGCTTCGCACAATGGCCGCGCGACTGGCAGATGGACGCCGCCGACTGGCTTGCGAAACGCCATGAAGGCGGCTTCACGCGGGAAGTCGTCTCCCACTTCCTGTTCCTCGCCCGCCGCTTCGCCGGCCCGCTGGAGCTGCAATCGGCGCGTGCGGTCTTCTCCCGCGGCGACGGCGCGGAAACGGCCATCGAGGCCGAACTGACCGCCGGCGGGCTGCCGCTCCGGCTCACCGGCGACGTCGGCGAGGTGGACCATTCCGACCACAATCTCTGGGTCCTGCACGGCTCGAACGGCTCGGTGCGCATCCGCGACTGGTCCCTGGCCGAACGCCTGATGCCGGACGGCAGCTGGACCGGCGATCCGGACGCGCCGAGTCACGCCGAGGCGCGGCCGCTGATCCTGAAACGGCAGGTGGAGAAACTGGCCGCCATGGCCCGTGGCGCGCCCCACGACCTCGCCAGCGTCGGCGAGGCGCTCAACGTGCAGACGGTCGTCGAGGGCATACTGGCCAGCGGCTAGAACAGGTCGCTTTCCTGCAGTCCGGTGATGCCGATCAGGCCGACGGTGGCGCCGTTGGAGAAGGTCACCAGCGTATCGTCGACCAGGGTATCCCCATCCGCGTCGGCGTCGGCGACCGTCTGGACGGTCAGCGAGAACAGCCGGAACGTGTCCTGGCCGACCTCGAAATCGCTGACGATGTCGTTGCTGGTCGTGCCGTCGCCTGAGAAGAACCGGAACTCGTCCGCGCCGCCGCCACCCGACAGCGTGTCGTCGCCGGCGTCGCCGCGCAGGGAATCGTTGCCCAGGCCGCCCGAAAGTGCATCGTCGCCTTCGTTGCCCAGGAGCCGGTCGGCCCCGTCATCGCCGGAGAGGCTGTCATTGTCCGCCCGGCCCTCCAGCAGGTCATCGCCCGCGCCGCCCGACATGGTGTCGTTGCCCGCCTCGCCAACCAGCCGGTCGTTGTCGGCGTCACCGGAGACACTGTCGGCGCCGGCACCCGCGAACAGCAGATCGGCGCCATCGCCTCCGGACAGCGTGTCCGCGCCGCCGCGGCCGATCACCGTGTCGTCGCCGGCTCCGCCCGAGACGTTGTCATTACCCTCACCGCCGTCGACGCGGTCCGCGCCCGATCCGCCCTCCAGGCTGTCCGCCCCGGCCTGGCCGAAGACGAAGTCGTCACCGTCGCCGCCATCGAGGGTGTCGTCACCGTCGCCGGCCAGCATGTTGTCGACGCCGCCGCCGCCGGACATGCTGTCAGCCCCTTCGAGACCGAACATCAGGTCGTCGTCATCCTCGCCCGACAGCGTGTCGTTGCCCGTCCGGCCGATCAGCGTGTCGGCCCCGGCGCCGCCCAGGGCCAGATTGTCGCCGGTTCCCACATCCAGCCGGTCGGCGCCGAGCCCGCCGAAGAGCTGGTCGTCGTCGTCCTGACCGAACAGCCGGTCATCGCCGTCATCGCCGGTCAGCGTGTCGAGGCCCGCGCCACCCAGCAGATCGTCGCGCGCCGCGCCGCCGTCCAGACTGTCATTGCCGATGCCGCCATCGAGACGGTCGATGCCGCCGCCGCCGGTCAGCACGTCCGCCCCCGCGTCGCCGAACAGACGGTCATTGCCCGCGTCACCGGCCATGGTGTCGGCGCCCTCGCCGCCTTCCATGATGTCGGTGTCGTCACCGCCGGACATGGAATCGTCGCCATCCTCGCCGCGCATGTTGTCGACCCCGGCGTCGCCCGAAAGCGTGTCATTGCCGATACCGCCGCGGAGGAAGTCGTTGCCCTCGCCCCCGGACATGGAATCGTCGCCCGCCTCGCCGAGCAGCAGATCCAGCGCCGCGCCGCCGGACATGGTGTCGTTGCCGCCGCCGCCCAGCAGCACGTCGCCATCATCGCCGCCATCCAGGCTGTCGGCTTCGCTCCCGCCATCCATGCGGTCGCCGCCCGCGCCGCCGATCAGCGTATCCGCCCCCGCCTCGCCGAACATCTGGTCGTTGCCGGCATCCCCCTGCAGCGAGTCGTTGCCCGCGCCGGCGAACAACCGGTCATTGCCGTCGCCGCCGATCAGCGTGTCGGCGCCGTCATTGCCCGAGATGAAATCGAGGATCGCGCCGCCGTCGATGAAGTCGTCACCGCCGTCGCCGCGAAGCGAGTCCACGTCGTCGCCGCCCATGATCGAGTCGTTGTCGTCGCCGCCGAAGATGGTGTCGCGCGCCAGCCCGCCCTGCAGCGTGTCGAGACCGCCATTGCCGAGGATCAGGTCGCCCGCACCGCCGCCGTCGATCAGGTCGTTGCCCAGATTGCCGCGCAGGTCGTCGACGCCGTCCAGCCCGGCGATGATGTGCGAGCCGGCGCCGGCGAAGAAGGTATCGGCGCTATCGCTCCTGACCCTCATCGAGAGAGTCTGATCCGAGAAGGCAATGGTCTCGATACCGGCCAGCGTGTCCGCCCCCTCGCCGCCGATGGTATCGGTCAGCGTCAGCACGCCCAGCGTGGTCAGCCCATAGGTGAAACTCGCCAGATTGCCGGCGTAGGTGGCACGGTCCGAGCCGGCGCCGCCGTCCAGCGAGTCGTTGCCCGAGCTGCCATTCAGCGTGTCATCGCCATCGCCGCCATCCAGCGTGTCGTCGCCCGCTTCACCGGAAAGGCTGTCGTCCCCGCTGCCGCCCGCGATGGAGTCCGCGCCGTCGCCGAGTGTGGCGAAGATCGTGGCGGCCGCCGCAGAGCCGTCGAACTGATCGGCATCAGCCCCGCCGCGGTACTCGATTTCCTCGACGGTACTGAGGTCGAAGCTTTCGCCGCCGCCCGAGATGGTGTCGCCGCCCGCACCGCTGGCCACGCTCAGGGTCGCGGCCCTGTCGCCGGCGTTGACCAGCAGGAACCGGTCGGTGCCCTCCCCGCCGATGACGGTATCGTCGCCGGTGCCGAGATTGGCGCCGAAGAGATCGTCGCCACCCCTGCCGTCCAGCGTGTCGTTGCCGACGCCGCCGGAAAGGACATTGGCGTTGGCGTCGCCGGCAAGGCTGTCGTCGCCCGTGCCGCCCTCGATCCGCTCGATGCCGATGAGCGTGTCCGTCCCGTCGCCAGCCGCGGTGCCGGCGGCCAGGTCGGCGGTGATGCCGGCGTTCGAGCCTGTGTAGTCGGCCACGTCGAAGGCGCCGCCGCCGCCATCCAGAATGTCATTGCCCGCGCCGCCGATCAGCCGGTCCGTGCCGACCTCCCCGCGCAGCGTATCGTTCCCGTCACCGCCATCCAGGGTGTCCGATCCGTCGCCGCCCGAGACGGTGTCCGCCCCGCCCGCCCCCTGCAGAAGGTCGGGACCCGCAAGCCCGGAAATCGTGTCGTCGCCAACGCCGCCGGTCAGCGTGTTGGCATTCCCGTCACCGGTCAGCGATACGCCGGCCGGCGCAAAGATGAAATCGCCCGCGGTCAGGCTGGCGGCGCTCTGTCCGATGATCGAGATACGATCGCCATTGCCGAAGTCGATGCGGGCATTGCCGCTGACCTCGGTCAGGATCGCCTGGACGCCGGCGAAGTCCGTGACGTCATTGCGCGAGGACATGTCGATGACATCGCCGGATCCGGCGCCCGCGGTGAAGCCTGACAGGATGTCGGCGCCTTCGGTGTAGACGAAAATCTCGTTGTTGCCGGTCTGGCCGCCCAGCTGATCGTCGCCCGCGCCGCCGGCCAGCGTATCCAGGCCGCTGCCGCCGCCGAAGACGAAATCATTGCCGTCGCCGCCAAACAGCGAGTCGGCGCCAACGCCGCCGAAGACGAAGTCATCGCCTCCTCCACCGAACACGGTATCCGGACCGAATGTGCCGGGCGTGGTGGAGGGCCCGGCTTCGCCCCGAAGCGTATCGTCGCCACCGCCACCGTCGATGAAGTCGGCGCCGCCGACCCCCTCGATCGTGTCCGCCCCCGAACCGCCAAACAGGGAGTCGTTGTCGTCGCCGCCCAGGATGCTGTCATTGCCGCCGAGACCGTCGATCGAGTCGGCGCCTCCCAGCCCCTCGATCGTATCGTCGCCGGCGCTGCCGGTCAGCGTGTTGGCATTGTTGTCGCCGGCTATTGCCTCTCCCGGAACAACCTGGAAGACGAAGTCCGATTCCGTCAGGTTGGCGATGTTCTCGCCAAACAGGATCAACCGGTCGCCGCCGCCGAAGTCGATGATGCCGTTGGCACCGGACTCGAAGGCGATGGCCAGGATACCGGCGAAGTCGGTGACGTCTCCGCGGGCGCTGATGTCGATGACATCGTCGGAGCCCGCGCCACCTTCGAACCCGGTCAGGGAGTCATCGCCCTCGGAATAGATGAACAGTTCGTCGTTGCCAGTCTGGCCGCTCAACTGATCGTCGCCGGCGCCGCCGCTCAGCGTGTCGAATCCTGCATCGCCGAACAGCGTGTCCGAACCCGCGCCGCCGGTAAGGCTGTCGGCCCCGCTGCCGCCCTGCAGCTGATCGCCGCCGCCGCCGCCGTCGATGGTGTCATCGCCACCGCCGCCGAAGACCAGGTCACCGGCCGACCCGCCGAAAATCTCCTCCGCCGCGGCCGAACCGGTGACGGTCGTCGCGACGCCGCCGACGACCTGCACCACCTCGACATTGTCGTCCACGAAGTAGTTGAATCCGCTTGCCTGAACCGTGTCCCGCCCGGCGCCGGCCGCCTCGAAGACGGCATCGTTGGCGTTATCGACCACGTAGATGTCATCGCCGAGGCCGCCGGAGAGGACGTCGTCGCCCGTGCCGCCATCCAGACTGTCGGCGCCGTCGCCCCCGGCAATCTTGTCGCGCAGCGCGCCGCCGGAAAGCGTGTCATTGCCGTCGCCGCCCTGCAGCACGTCGAGGCCGGCGCCCCCCGTCAGAACGTCGTCCCCCGCCAGGCCGAACAGCGCGTTGTTCGTTCCCGCGCCTGTAATGGTTTCTCCGGCCGCGGTGCCGCTGACTTCGGTCGGGTCCGCCACCGACCCGGCATTGCCGTAGATCGATTGCACGCCGTTGATGTCGTCCGCCAGCAGCCCCGTCAGCGTGTCGTTGTAGAAGGCGTTCATGACCGCGAGGTTGGTCTCCTCGTGGTCCAGCCCGATGGCGTGGCCGATCTCGTGCAGCGCCACCAGGAAAACCTGAAAGCCGTTGGCGGGGCCGGCCGTCGATGTCTCCCACGCCTCCGACGTGTCGAAGGCGACCTCGCCGTTCAGCGCGTCCGTGGCGCCGTTGCCGCCGATCAGGTCCAGGCCGCGGTACTCGCCGGGCCCGAAGGCGAAGGCCAGGGTGCCGTTTGCGCCGTCGATGAACTGGCCGCCGAAGCGTATGTCGCCGATCGGATCCAGCCCGGCCTCGCCGCCCTCGTCCGCCACCCTGACGAAGCGGATGTCCGCGACCGCCTCCCAGGCGTCGAAGGCCGCCTGGATGTCCGCCTCGAACCCGCTCGGCATGAAATTCGCCAACGGGGTTATGGCGCTGCCGTCCGACGCCGAGAGGGTCTGGGTGGCGATGCTCCAGGTCACGACCCCGCCTGGATCGCCGGGATCGCCCCCGCCCCACTTCGTGCCGAAGGTGACGAAGGCGCCATCTGGCCCGTTCAGGGCCGCGCCCTGGTGGTCGAAGCTCTCATGATCTTGCCCGCAATGGGCGCAGATCACCGGGACTGCCATGTCCTCGACCAGCGGGACTGCCGGCGCCATCAGCAGTGGATCGTCATCCATCTCACACCCTCATACCAAGCGCCCCCGCATGGAAGACGACGATCTCCGACCCCTTCGACGCAACCTACCATCAGCGGCCCGAACTGTCGCCCCGGGGCCGCGGGGACGGATGAAGCCACCGTCACGGTCTGGCACGGCTGCCCGTCCCCCGGACCACGGGATTCCAGAAATCCCTTGATCTCCGACACATCGCTGGCCCATATCCGGGCGGTATCAGAGGGTCGTGAAGCGGGTAGCGGGGGCAAGCGAAATGGCAAAAACACTGAAGATCTTTCTCATCGTGATCGCGCTCGCCGGGATCGCGGCGATCGCCTATTTCCTCTATGCCGAAGACGCCGCCGAAATGGTTGGCATGGACGCCGGCACCCGGGCCGTGTCCGTCGAACGCGATGAGCCGTCAGCGGCCGCGGACGATTCCGCGGGCCAGATGTCGATGGCGGCCGAGGAGAAGCCCGCCGCGGCATCCGCTGAAGCACCCGCCCCGTTGACCGAAGCAACCGACGGCGTTCAGGACCTTGCGGCGCTGAGCGCCGAGGAACTTGAACTCCGCTACGAAGGCCTGGAGGAGGACGCAAGGCGGCTGTTCGTCGACGATTACGTCGCGGCCGTCGGCGAGGAAAAGGCCATCGAATTCTCGCGTGAATTCCGCAGCGGCCCGGTGGCCGAGCGCAACCGGGGCCTCGCCTTCGAGCTTGCCCGCGCCGCCGTCGAGAAGTTCGATTCCCGCATCGGCGCCTTCGTCGCCGGGACCGAACTCTACAACGGCGTCGGCGTGGAACGGGATCTGGCGGCCGCGCTGGCCTATTTCGAACGCCCCAGTCTCGAGGGTTCGGACAACGCCGACTACTGGCGGGCGCTGATCCTTGCCGATACGGGCTACGCCGACGGCGACACCGAAGCCGCCGTCGCCATCCTGAACCGGATCATCGAGTCCCCCGACAGCAACGATTCCCTGAAAGACCAGTCCCGGGATCTGCTGGCCGAAATCGAAGCCCGCTAGGGTTTCGGCCGCCTCGATCCGCGCCTCCCCGAGGACGGAACGGCCAGGCTATTTCCCGTGATAGTCGCGGTACCAGGCGACGTAGCGGCGGACGCCCTCCTCGATCGGCGTGTCGGGCGTGAAGCCGATCGCCGCCTCCAGCGCCGCGGTATCGGCCCAGGTGGCCTGGACGTCGCCCGGCTGCATGGGCAGGAATTCCTTCGCCGCCTCGATGCCCGTCGCCTGCTCCAGCAGGCCGATGACGTGCATCAGGTGCTCCTGGCGGGAGTTGCCGATGTTGTAGACCCGGGCCGGCGCCCAGCTTGTCGCCGGATCGGGCGCCTTCGGATCGAAGCCGGGGTCCGGCGCCGCGGCCCGCGGCACCAGCCGCACCACACTCTCCACGATGTCGTCGATGTAGGTGAAGTCGCGGATCATGTCGCCGTTGTTGAAGACCCTGATCGGCTTTCCGCCATAGATCGCGTCCAGGAACAGGTACATCGCCATGTCGGGCCGGCCCCAGGGGCCGTAGACGGTAAAGAAGCGCAGGCCCGTCGTCGGGATGCCGTAGAGCGAGCTGTAGGCATGCGCCATCAGCTCGTTGGCCTTCTTGGTGGCCGCGTAGAGGCTCTTCGGGTGGTCGACATTATCGGAGACCGAGAAGGGCAGCTTCTCGTTGCCGCCATAGACCGAACTCGACGAGGCATAGACCAGATGCGCGACATCGCCGTGACGGCAGCATTCGAGGATGTTCATGAATCCGACGATGTTGCTGTCGATGTAGTCGCGCGGCGCCTCCAGCGAGTGACGCACGCCGGCCTGTGCGGCCAGGTTGACCACGTGGGTGAAGCGATGCTCGGCGAAGGCGTCCTCGATCGCCTGACGGTCTTCCAGCGCGGCGCGGACGAAGGCGAAGCGGTTGTGACCGCGCAGGCGCGCCAGCCGCGCCTCCTTCAGGCGGACGTCGTAATAGCTGTTGAGATTGTCGAGACCGACGACGCGCACGCCGTCGCGGAGCAGGCGATCTGCCACGTGATAGCCGATGAATCCGGCCGCGCCCGTCACCAGCACGGTCATCGTCCCATCCGCAGCCGCCATGTCGTCCGTTCTCCCGCTTTCCCGTGTTGCGCCGCGCGCGCTCACAGGCTCCAGTAGACCTGCGAGGGCTTCAGCCGCGCCCGCGGCAGCCGGCTCTTGATGTCGACAACGATGCTGTCATCGCCCAGCCGGTCGATGACCCAGGCCGCGTCGTCCTTCATATAGGCGTCGTGCGGCACGGCGAGGATCACGCAGTCGGCGTCCAGCACGTCGTCGTCGCCGCACAGTGTCAGCCCCAGTTCCTCGCGGACCTCCGCGGCGCCGACCACCGGATCGTGGGCCACCACCTCGAGACCGTAATTGCCGAGCTGCCTGACCAGCGCCTCGACCTTGCTGTTGCGCAGGTCCGGCACGTTCTCCTTGAAGGTCAGCCCCAGGATCGCCGCCTTGCGGCCGGGCGCCTTGCGGCCGTGGCGGTAGAGCAGTTCCAGCACCTTCTGGGCCACGAAGCCGGCGACGCTGTCGTTGATGCGCCGGCCGGCGCTGATCATCTGTGTGTGGAAACCGAGCTGCTCGGCCCGGTGGGTCAGGTAATAGGGATCGACGCCGATGCAGTGGCCGCCGACCAGACCGGGCCGGAACGGCAGGAAGTTCCATTTCGTGCCGGAGGCGCGCAGCACGGCCTCGGTCTCGATGCCCATGCGGTCGAACAGCATGGCCAGCTCGTTGACCAGCGCGATGTTGATGTCGCGCTGGATGTTCTCGATGACCTTGGCGGCCTCGGCGACCTTGATCGATTCGGCCGGATGCGTGCCCGCCTTGATCACGGTGTCGTAGAGCGCGCGCACGCGACCCAGCGTTTCCGCGTCCTGGCCGGAGACGACCTTGACGATCCGCTCCAGCGTGTGTTCGCGGTCGCCCGGATTGATGCGCTCGGGCGAATAGCCCAGCTTGATCTCCTCGAACAGTTTCAGCCCCGATGTCCGCGCCATCTCGGGGCCGCAGATTTCTTCGGTGACACCGGGATAGACCGTCGATTCGATGACCACCAGATCGCCGGGGCGCAGGTGCGGCCCGACCAGACGGCAGGCGCCCAGCAGGGCCCCGAAGTCGGGCACGTTGGCGCTGTCGACCGGCGTCGGCACCGCGAAGATGTAGACCGTCCTGTCCGCCAGACGCTCCGGTTCGCAGGTGAACATGCCTTCGAGCCCGGCCAGGCCACCGTCCTCGACTTCGCCCGTGTGGTCATGGCCGCCCGCCAGCTCCTCGACCCGCGCGCGGCTGATGTCATAGCCGACGACATCCAGGCCGGCCCGCGCGAACGCGACGGCCAGCGGCAGACCCACATAGCCCAGACCGACCACGGCGATCCGTTCCGAAACCGTCATGCTTGTCCCTGTTCCTCTGCGCCTGAAGCCCCAAGGGCGGGCCACGGGACGCCCGGTATAGTCATTCGCAATGCAACAATCCATAGGGGGAGAGGCGAGCGGCGGACAAGCGGCAAAGTTCCCTTGCAGGGCCTGATAACCCTGTGTCCACGTGAAATCGGAACCGCTTCCAATCAACCGAGAGTTCCTGTAGATGGTGCTGCAACATTTTTGTCATCTTTCGGTCATGAGAGAGCGTCGTGAAGTGGCTGTGGCCAAGGCGAACTTTGTCAAAGTCACATTGTGCTTGATCGGCTCGGGAGAGCGGTTTGATCGCCGGTTGCAGCTGTCCGCGGGACATTCCCGTGGCCTCAACATGGTCGACTGAGGGGGCGTCCAGTCTGCGGTACGTCCTTTTTTCCAACCAAGAGGGTTCAAAAACAAAATGTTGGGAATCTACGGTTCATGAAAACCGAATGGGACTATAGCGAACTCGCCGCTGCATATCTGAAGCGGCCCGATTATGCGGATTCGGCTATCGATGCGATGCTTCGAGTGGCTGACGTCAAAGCAGGGCAGCCTGTCTGTGACGTCGGCGCGGGCGTGGCCCACCTGACAATCAAACTGGCCGAGCGTGGAATGCAGGTCGATTCGGTCGAGCCGAACGACAACATGCGGGCCCTTGGCGCCGAGCGCACGGCCAGCATGAAAAACGTTCGTTGGTTCGAGGGGACGGGCGAGCAAACCGGCATGCCCGATGACTCCTACGACCTGGTCACCTTCGGCAGTTCGTTCAACGTCTGTGATCGTCCCAAGGCATTGAAGGAAACTATCCGGCTTTTGAGGAATGGCGGGTTCTTCGCCTGCATGTGGAACCATCGCGACATTGAGGATCCAATTCAGAACCATATCGAAACGGTCATACTGACCAGCCCCCAGCGATTGGTCCGGGTGGAATGTTAGTGCATGGGCGGCTTTGCCGCCAGGCCGGCCGGCTGGTGAAGCGGAGCGGAGCCTGACGGCCAGCCTGGCGGAATGATGACCTCCGGCGCCGGTGGTCGGTAGCCGAGACGGCTGTGCGGTCGGATCGTGTTGTAGTGACGGCGCCATTGTTCGATGACCACCTGCGCCTCCTTCAGCGTGTAGAAGATTTCCCCGTCGAGCAGCTCGTCCCGGAACCGGGCATTGAAGCTCTCGATAAAGCCGTTCTCCCAGGGTGAGCCCGGCTCGATGAACGCCGTTCTGGCGCCCACCGCTGATATCCAGCGCCGCACGGCCTCGGCGACGAACTCGGGGCCATTGTCGGAGCGAACGAAGGCCGGTGGACCGCGGAGAATGAACAGGTCCGTCAGGACGTCGATCACATCGACCGACGAGAGCTTCCGGCGAACCCGGATCGCCAGGCTCTCGCGCGTGAACTCGTCCAGCACGTTCAAGGTCCGGAAGGTCCGGCCATCATGTGTCCGGTGGTGGACGAAGTCATAGGACCAGACATGGTTGGGCCGTTCTGCCCGCAGCCGCATGCAGGATCCGTCGCCCAGCCACAGCCGCCGCCTCTTCGGCTGCCGGGCCGGTACCTTCAACCCCTCGCGCCGCCAGAGGCGCTCGACCCGCTTGTCGTTGATCTGCCAGCCGGCCTCCCGAAGCAAGGCCGCGATCCGGCGATAGCCGTATCGGCCATACTGACGGGCCAGCTCGATCATGTCCGCCACCAGCCGGGCCTCGTCATCACGTCCACGCGGGAGATGGCGCTGCGTGGAGCGGTGCTGGCCGAGAACCCGGCAGGCCCGGCGCTCCGATATCCGGAGACGCCGGCGGACATGATCGATGCAACGTCGGCGGCGCGAGGGGCTCAGAAGTTTCCCTTCGCAGCTTCACTCAGAATCTGCTTGTCCAGGGTCAGGTCGGAGACCGCCCGGCGCAGCCGCTCGTTCTCCTTCTCGAGCTCCTTCAGACGCCGCAGCTGATCGCCGCTCATCCCGCCATATTCCCTGCGCCATCGGTAGAAGGTGACTTCGCTGATACCCAGCTGCCGGATCGCATCCGCCATCGACATGCCCTGGCTGTGCAGGACGTCCGCCTGGCGGAGCTTGCCCACGATCTCCTCAGGCTTGTGACGCTTCCTTGCCATCTCTGATCCTCCTTGTTCCAAAACATCAGGATGGACCAATTCAATGGGGGAGGCTCACTGGAGGCCCATCGGGAGGGCCGCGACGACGTACTTCCGCTGGCGGCCGCCCATCTGGATCGCGAACCCGACAACATCGCCGCGCAACAGATCATCGGAATGGCGCTGATGGCCGAGGGACGGTTCGTGGAAGCAGTGCCTTACTGGGAGTCTCAGGCCGACCAATTGCCTGACAACGCCCTGGCGCATCTGCAGCTCGCCAAATGCCTGGAACGCGCCGGGCAAAAGGAACGCGCACGGGAATCGGCCGGGATGGCCCTGGAACTGGACCCGGACCTGAAATCGGCCTCGATCATCTATTCGCGGCTGACGCCCGGCGACGGCGAAGGATAGTCGGTGGGCGCCGCGCGGCGCATCCGACATGTGGCGTTTCGGAGCTTGGGAATATGTGTGGCATAGCCGGAATCCTGCAGTTCGACGGTTCTCCCCTGCCGGAGGAGGCCGCTGGCTGGATTGGCGACATGATCGAAGCCATCCGTCACCGGGGACCGGACGACGAGGGCGTACGGGTCGACGGTCCGGTCGGCCTGGGCCACAAGCGGCTGTCGGTGATCGATCTCGACCACCGCTCCGCCCAGCCCATGGTCAGCGCAGACGGCCGCCACGCGCTGGTCTTCAACGGCGAAATCTACAATTACCGCGAGATCGCCGGCGAGCTGGAGGCGTGCGGGCACAGCTTCCGCACCAGTTCCGACACTGAAGTGCTGCTGCTGGGCTATCGCGAATGGGGCCATGCCGTGCTCGACCGGCTTCGCGGCATGTTCGCCTTCGCCATCTGGGACGCGGACCGGCGGGAGCTGTTCGCCGCCCGCGACCGCTTCGGCAAGAAACCTCTCTTCTACCACCGCGACGGACAGCGCATGGTCTTCGCCTCGGAGATCAAGGCGATCCTGCGCGTGCCGGGCGTCCCCCGCGAACCGGTTCTGGAAGTGATCCACGACTATCTCGGCCTGGGTTATTGCACAGGTGAGCAGACTGCCTTCGCCGGCATCCACCGCCTGCCGCCCGCAACGGCGATGGTCGTCGCAGCCGACGGCGCCATCCGGCAATGGCGCTACTGGTCGCTTCCGGCGGTCGATCCGGCGCTGGCGGACCGGCCCGTCGAGGAATTGCTCGAGGAGTTCATGACGCTGTTCGACGAGTCCGTCGCGCTGCGCATGGTCGCCGACGTGCCCATCGGCTGCTTTCTGTCGGGCGGCGTCGATTCCTCGGCGGTCGTCGCCCGGATGGCGCCGCGCATGTCCGAACCGCTCAAGACGTTCTCGGTCGGCTTCGGCAATGTCGGCAATGACGAGCTGCATTATGCCGAAGCTGTGGCCCGGCGCTATGGCACGGACCACCGCGACTACAAGATGGACTACGGGCTGATCGACGTCCTGCCGGAACTGATCTGGATGTACGGCGAGCCCTATGCCGATTCCTCCGCCCTGGTCACCTACGCCCTGGCGAAGGAGATCCGCCGACACGTAACCGTGGCTGTATCCGGCGACGGCGGCGACGAGGTGTTTCTCGGCTACTCGCGCTATCTGCGCATGGGCGAGGCCCGCAATCTCACCCGCGGCGCCCTGGCGCGCGGCATCGGCCCCTTCGCCGCGGCCTCGCTGCCGCGTGACCACTACGAGCGGATCGTCGGCAAGTTCCGCGACGAGCACCGCATGCGCGGCTACGGTCCCGCGCTGCTGCCCTTCTGCCTCAATCCCCCGTCGGACTGGCTGGCCGGACTTGACGCCGGCACGGAGACGACCGCCGCCGAGCGTGCCGCGCGCACGGACGTGGAAACCTATCTGCCCGACGATCTGCTGGTGAAGGCCGACATCGCCACCATGGCCAACAGCCTGGAGGGCCGCAGCCCCTTCCTGGACCATGTCCTTGCCGAATGGGCGGCGCGCCTGCCGCAGAGCCGCCGGGTCTACGCCCGGCACGGTGAGATGCAGGCCAAGGCCCTGCTGAAGCAGGCAATGGAGCCGCACGTGCCGCACGAATGCCTCTACCGGCTGAAGATGGGTTTCTCCGTGCCGGTGGCGCACTGGATGGCGCACGACATCACCGATTTCCTGCGCGATACCCTGCTTTCCCGCCGCTTCCGGGAGCGCGAACTGATGCATCCGCCCTATCTCGAGCGGATGGTCGACGACCATCTCTCCGGCAAGGAGAATCACGGCACCCGCCTGTGGACCCTGCTCTGCCTGGAACTCTGGTATCAGACCTACATCGACGGCGACGGACGCGCGCCGCTCGGGCTCGATCTGCGCGGCGGCGGCGTAACGCGGCGCCAGGCGGCATGAGCCAGTTCGCGACCCTGATCCGGCGGGTTCAGGGATGGTTCTCCGGCCCGCCCGGCGGCCCGTCCGATGAAGACGCCGGGAACGGGACCGCCACGAAGCCGGAAGAGGGGATCGGGCCGCAGACCGGCGGGCGGGCACCTGCAACGGCGCCTGGTCCGGAACAGCGTCGACGCCGCGAATTGCGCGATGTCCGACGCGCCGGCATCGCGGCCAACCGCGAACGCGACTGGCGCCAGGCGGCAGCGCATTGGGGCCGGTTGACCACGCTCGACCCGGCGGATGCCGCCGGCCACGTCCAGTACGTCAAGGCCCTGACTCATCTGGGCGATCTGGGCCAGGCCGCGGCGGCGGCCGATTTCGCCCTCGACACTCATCCCGATCACGAAGAACTGCTTCATCGCCGCATCCGCCTGCTCGAACGGCTGAAGCAGACGGACGCCATTCGCCGTCACATCGAATCCGACGCCTATCGCGCGGCGGCACGGCAGTCCGGGCGTCTCAACCTGCAGGCCGGCCGCCATTACTGGGCGCAGGGCGACGCCAGGGCCGCCCGGCCATGGCTGGAAGCGGCTTCCGCTTTCACCGAGACGCGGGCCAGCGCCGACCTTTATCTCGCGCGGCTGGAATACCGGCTCGGCGAGTATGAAGCGTCGCGTCTGCGCTGGCAGGCCATGCTGACCGACCGGACGCCGTTGCAGCGCCCGGAGGAGCCACTGCTGTTCCTCGGCCGCATCGCTCTGCGCCGGGGCGAACCGGAGATCGCCGACGACTTCTTCGAGCAGGCGGTGACGATCGTTCCGGAAACCGCGGGACGCATCCGCAAGTGGCGCTCGGCCTTCACCGAACCTGCCCCCGGCGTCGACGATGCGGTCGCAAGGCCAGACACGGACCTGCCCGCTGCGGCCGGCCTGGATGCGGAAGCGGATCAGTCCGATCTGTTCCCCGCCCCCGAGAACGACATCGAGGCCGGCGCCGGTGCGGCGCCGGAAGTCCCGAATGCCCCTCCGGCGGAATCGGCGCCCGAACCGGCGACAGGGCCGGAGGTCGACTTCGGAGTCCTGGACAGCGGGACGATTGCGGAGGCGCAGGACGAGACCGCCGACGCGGAACGCAAAGTCCGGCTGGTGGAGGCGCGGTGGCTGTTCGAAGCTGACCGACTGCAGGAGGCCTACGACGAGGCGTTGTCGCTGTTCGAGAGCGACGCCGACGATGCCGAAGCCGCCGAACTTCTGGGGTTCGCCGCCAACCGTACGCAGCAGTGGCGCACCGCCGCCCTCGCCTGGGGCCGCCTGGCCGAACTGCAGCCCTCGCGCGCCGGTCCGCGCATCCAGGCAGCCTATGCCTGGCAGCGCGCCGGCGACAGCGCCGCTGCGCTGCCGCTTGCAGAGGCTGCTCTGGCAGCGGATCCCGGCAATCCGGCGATCCGGATGCTTCTGGTCCAGATTTGCAGCGCCCGTGGCGATCTGGATCGGCTACGCGAGGTCGCCGCCGCGATCGACCCCGGCGAAAGCGACCTGCGGCTGCTGCTCGCGCTCGCGGACGCCCATGTGGTTCTAGGAGACCGCGGGGGCGCCCGGCCCTGGGCGGAACGCGCGCTGGAACATCACCGGGACTCGGTTGACGCGAAACTGCGAATGGCGCGACTCCTCTACGGTGCCGGGGAACTGGAAGCCGCCGAGACGCTCTGGCGCGAACTGCTGGACGCCCCGAAAGACCGTGTGCGGCCGTTCGAACCGCGCATATTCCTGGCGCGCTGCGCCGGCCGGCGCGGCGACCTGGCCGAGACGGTCGCGTTCTATCGTGAAGCCCTGACACTGAACCCCGACCACCTGGACAGCCGCGAAGCGCTGGTGAACGCCCTGCTGCGCCTGGGCGAACTGGCCGAGGCCGAGCACGAGAACCAGGAAATCCGCCGGCGCGCGCCCGACAGCCCGTACTGGCCGATCAACAACGTGCTGATCGCCTACCGTCACGGCGACCGGACCGAAATCGCACGGCGCTATGACGAAGCGATGCAATTCCTCACCGGCGACCGGATCTCGCTGGTCCGCCTAGGCCGCACGCTGGAATCGCAGCACGATCACGAAGCAGCGCTGGCCCACTGGGAGCGGATGAAGAGCGCGTGGCCGCGGGATCCCGACATCCAGTTCCGCTACATCGTCCGGCTTTCCGCGGCCGGCGGCGATATTCCGCTTCTCGACGATCTGGTGCAGGAACTGCTGCACCTGGAGCCCGATCACGAAGGCGGACTGCAGTACCGCTACACGTTGAGCGAGCGCCTGGGCCGCCTCGACGAGGCGGAGGAGATCTGCCAGCGGGGCCTGGACCTCTACCCGGCCAATCCGACCTTCTGGGCCGGCCGCATCAAGAACCTGATGAGCGCCGACAAGATCGCCGAAGCCCGCCGCGAACTGGAACGCGCGCGCCAACATCTCGCCACCGACAGCGCCCGGGGGCTGGCCGAGAGTGCGCGGCTCGCCGAACTCGCGGATATCTTCGAAGAGGCGCGCGAACTACTGGCGCAGGCCGTGGCGATGGAACCGGGCAATCTGGATATCCGCCGCCGGGCGATCCGGTTCGAGCTGTATCAGGGCGCCTATGGCCGCGTCTGGGAGCAGGCCGTCGAGGCGCGGCGGCGGACGCTGGCCGACGACACGGTCAACGCCGCGCTGGCGCAGGCGGCGACCGTCATGGCGGCAACCTATCGCGACTGGCCGCGGACACCGCCCGAGCAGTACCGCGACCTGCTGGTACCCGACGACGTCTACGGGGCGATCTGCGCCGGGCGATGGCCGCGGCCCGCCGGTCCCGAACGGGAAGGCCGGGCGATGCTTGTGACCAGCACCCTGGGCAGCGGCGGCTCGGAACGCCAGGTGATGTACACCATGCGCGGCCTGGCGGCGAATGCCCACGATTTCGACTCGGTGGAGCTTGCGGTCCGATCCCTGGATCCCTATCAGCGTCGCGATTTCTTCCTGCCGTCGATCCGGGAACTGGGCGGAGAGATCTTTGAACTGGCCGGCGAAGACCTGTTCGATCAGGTGCGGGCGCTGGGACGAGAGGCCCTGCCCCATCGCGAAGCCATCCGCCTGGCCGCGGTGCTGCCGCAGGAGATTCAGGCGGTCACCCTGCCTCTGCTCGGGCTTTTCCTGCGCCGGCGGCCGGATGTCGTCCATCTCTGGCAGGACACCATCAACATCGCCGGCGGTCTCGCGGCGCTGATGGCCGGCGTGCCGAGGATCGTGATGGGGACGCGCAGCACGCGGCCGGACGCCCGACGCCGCCTGCGCCGCTATCTGCTGCCGGGCTATCGGGAGATGCTGCGGCTGCCGCAGATCACCATGGTCAACAACTCCCACAATGGCGCCCGCGATTACGAGGACTGGATCGGCCTGCCCGAGGGAACAATCCGGGTCATCCACAACGGCTTCGACGTCACGCAACTCAGAGGCGCCGCGGAGATGCCCGCCGAGGCCCGGGCGCTGGGCATTCCCGCCGATGCCGTTGTGATCGGCGGCGTCATGCGGTTCTCGGAAGAGAAACGCCCGGAGCTGTTCGTCGACACGGCCATCGAACTGGCCGGACGGCTGCCGGAGGCGCACTTCCTGCTGATCGGCGACGGCCCGCTCCGGCCCGAGCTCCTGCGACTGGTGCGCGAGCGCGGTCTGGCGGACCGGATCCACCTGCCCGGCGCCAAACGGCCCATCGAGCCTTGGATGCGGATGATGTCGCTGCTGCTGCTGACATCCCGCATGGAAGGACTGCCGAACGTGCTCATCGAGGCCCAGTTGCTGGGCGTCCCCGTGGCCGCGACGGATGTCGGCGGCGCGAAGGAAACCATGGTGGCGGACAAGACGGGCATTCTGATCGACAGCGGCGACCCGACGGTTCTCGCCGGGCGGCTGTTCGAACTGCTGTCGGACCGCGGGCGCATGACGGCCATGGCCGAGGAGGCCGGGCGCTGGGCGCCGGAATCGTTCAGCCTGGCGGCGATGACCGGGGCGACGCTGAGGGTCTACGCCGAAACGCCTGCCGACAGCGCCCCCTGACCGGAATTCAGTAGCGCATCACGGCGCAGAGCGGTTCGTCGCCCGGCGGCATGTCGCCGCGCGCGGCCAGAAATACCTGTCCGCCATTCGAAAGCGTGCTCGCGATAGCGACGCTGACAAGATCGATGTCGCCGGGACCGCGTTCGCTCTCGCCCGAGATGCTGACGTCCAGGTCGCCCTCGCGCGGATTCAGCCGGCCCCAGAGCGGTCTGGCCGGATCGACGAAGGCGGTGTCGACGCGGGCGTGCTCGGCGGCGGCCACGACGTCCGTCGAGCGGGTCGCCGCATTGGCCTCGTGCCGGCCCGCCAGTTCTTCGAGGCGCGAGAACGCCTGTTCCCGGGCCGCGTCCAGCGCCGGCTGGGCATGGAGCAGGGCTTCGCCGTGAATTTCCTCGGGCGTCAGGCCGGAAGGGTTCTTGGCGACGCCTTCCTCGACAAGGTGCGGATAGTGCAGGTGCTCCCGGCACATGCCCAGCAGGTTGGGGTCGGATACCAGCACCAGCGGCTCCCTGGCGCCCGAGAGATGGCTGTCCACCGCTTTGGCGAGCTGGCCGACGAACTCGTCCAGTTCGACCTGCTTGTAGTCCGGCGGGCTGTCGCCCTGGCTGTGGTACTTCGGTGTCGGCGCGCCGCCGGTGGTGGGCGAGGGACCGGTGGGGTGAAAGCCGACATTGGCCTCCACTTCGGTCTTGCGCGTGATATCGGCCAGGGTCTCGGCGAAAGCCCTGTCCTCTTCCGGCGTGTGTTCGAAGCGCGCCGCGCGGTAGAGACGGCTCTCCTTCGGATCGATGGTCAGGATCAGGAAGCCCTGCGACGGCTCCAGCATCGGCATCAGCGGCCGCAGGTTGAAGCGGTCGCCCACGTCCACAAAGCTGTTCGGATCAAATCCCAGCCATTCGATGCGGGAGAATCCCGGCGCGAGAAATACCGCCAGACCTTCCATGGCGTGGCGCCACGGCCCCTGATCGCCTGCCAGGTCGGCAAGGGGCGCGAACATCTCCTCCTCGTGCCGGTCGCCGGCCATCGACTTCGCCTGCCGGACAAGCCCCTTCAGATGACTGCCCAGCTTGTAGGGGTCGCGCGCGATGCTGCGCACCGGCATGTAGATCGAAACCGCCGGTGTGGCGGGCCTTTCGAGAAGATTCCGAACGTCGATCATCTTGTTTTCCTTGTACCTGTCGCGTTCCGGTGCGGCGGCGCCGGGCCCTGGGCCCGACGTCCGGCCGGTCTGACCTTGAGGTATTGGCGAGGCGGGTCGTCCGCAACCGGGCCGCGACCGAATGGGCCGCAGCCCCGGCCATGCGGGTAGAGGGTTGCCACAGGGAATGGCGCACAGTCGAAAAATGGTGGTGTCCGCAGTCTCGGTCGAACCGGTCTCTTGCAACGTGGGTCCCTGTTTACAGGGAAGAACAGGGAATTTTCGTCTTTTTCGGGCCTGGTGGGGCGCATTTGGTTGCCGTAACCCCCTGGAATCCTGTTTCTTTTCGGGCAAATTCCCTGTGATCAGGAACAGGAAATTCAAGTCCCGGAACAGGGAGCCGGAATCCATCTGCAGGGAATTCGCAAATGCCTGCAGGGAACGCTGTTTCCGGGAGCAGCGAATTGATCAGGGAACCCCGCTCTTTCTGCGGCTCAACGACAATTCGGACTGGCGCGATCGATGATGCCGTGCACGGGCGGGCCCGGAGCGGCGCCGGTGTCAGAGGTCGGTCCGCGCCCCGCGTGAGCTGGCAGGATTCCGGGGTTCCCGGAGAGGTGGCGTCCGCTTCCGACGCCCAGGATTGGGCAGCGCGATCCTGAGCCACCTGTCTGGTAGCTGTGGACCGCAGGATGCGGGACAGGTGTTGCCTGAACCGGGACAAATGAACGCGGAAGCGGGACGGATGTGGGAGGCTCAATCGAGCGGCCAGCATTAACCTCTCCTTCACGGCGATCAGCCAGAAAGGCTCAATGTCGCCAAACCAGCTCTCAATGCCTGCGAAAGCAGATTCAACAACCGCGCGTGCGCCGCGCGGTCGTGAGCTGGAACTCGTGCTCCCCGGCGAGGACGAATGGATCCAAGTCAGGCTGAGCGAAGATGGCCGGACCATCCTCTCGGCGGCGCTGCGCCCGGACGATGGTCGCCCCGAGGCGTTGCGGACGTTTCATGCCATCGCCGGCGAGATCCTCGCGAGGCCCGACGTCTTTGCGGATCGCATCATCCTCGTGTCGCTTCATTTGATCGCGCACGACATCGAAAGCAGCCGCCAGCGGCAGCGTATTGCAGAACGCCTGTCGAAGCGCGTGCTGAGCGAAATCCGGAAGGTCGCAACGCCCCAGGACCTGATTCTCGAGATCGCGCCCGAGTGCATCATGATCATCTCGACGGAACGCGATTCGAACCGCGGCATGCGTTGGGCGATCCCATGCAGGAGAGCGGCTGCGCCCCTGCTTGGCGAAACTGGCGCCGATGACATCCGGATATTCGGGCTACACGGGGCAGAAGAAGGCCGACTGCTGTTCGTCGACAACCAGAGCGTTCAGCCGCTGGAGCTGCCTCGGTCTGCAGATGCCGGGCCTCAACTCGGTCGCATTCCACGAAGCCATAGGAAATCGAACGCAGGGACGTCATCGGTTCTGATCTACGAGGAACCTGCAGAGCAGCCGGAAGCGCCCTTTACCGCCCGCCCTCTCGAATTGTCGGAGTTCGATGTTCACTTCACTGCTACGTGGGACGTCAAGAGCGAAGTCCTGAGCGTGTTTTCGGCGGAACCGTTCCGCGTGATCGGTGGCAGGAAATACCGGGGCTTTCCTGCGATCGAGGAAGCCCTCAATTTCGACAAGCTCATGCTCGAACTGTGTCTGAAGCTCCTCGAGCATGGCGTGGCGCGGATAGACGAGTTCGTGACTGCCGGACAGGCCGGAATGATTGCGGTTCCCGTCAGTTTCAGGGCCCTGGCGACAAGCTGGCGATTGAGCCGCTACCTGAACGCTGTGAGGGCCATAGAGGGCGCCCGGCACGAGCGGCTCTGCATCGTCATTTCGGACATACCGCCCGGCGTGAACGGCGCGAAGCTCCAGAACATGGTGGACGTGCTTCGGCCCGAATGCAGGGCGATTTTCCTGCGGATCGGGTATCAGGTGCCGATCACGAATTCCCTCTTTCCGAAACGGGTGCACGCAGTCGGCCTCGACATCCATGGGGACCGCCGACGTGAGGAAGACATGGTCCGCACCTTCGAGCAATTCGCCAGGTCATGCCGATCCCACGAGTTCAACTCCTATGTGATGGGCCTTGATACGACCAGTCTCGTGCTGTCGGCTGCCGCTGCAGGCATACGCTTCATCAGCGGCGACCGCATCCTGGCGCCGGAAACCGGTCCCCCCGGCGCATGCCACTATGGCTGGATGGATTTTTATTCAAGATCAGCAACTTAACGGAACAGCCCCCCAAATGTCGGTCCCTTGAACCAGATTGCCAAGGTGACTAACCTATCCAATCCCGCGCCAAGAGGAGTAGCGCTCCAACGGGACCCTTCACGAATTTTCCCGGGACGAATGCAAATGGCCAACAAGGCGTCGACGGGCTCGACAATTCTGGATGACATGGCAGGAGGCGGGTTCCCTCGCGGCCGCATCACCTTGATCGATGGCGAGCCGGGTTCGGGCAAGACCATCCTGTCATTGCAATTCCTGCTTCATGGCGCCGAGCGTGATGACGAGCCGGGGATTCTGGTCTGTTTCGAGGAAACGGCCGAGGAAATTGCAGCGGACGCCGCAGCTCTCGACTGGGATATTGCAGCACTTCGGGCGGATGGCCGGTTCGACATCATCGAAGGCGGGCTTGGGCCCGATGTCGCAATCGAAGGCCGTTTCGACCTTCAGGGTCTGCTGGCGGCGCTCGGCGCCAGGGCAGACGCCATGGGCGCAACGCGGGTGGCCTTCGACTCGATCGACGTTCTGCTCGATCTCCTGGGTGATGAACAGGCCGCCAGACGTGAGCTTTACCGGTTGAAGCAATGGGTTCGCGAACGCGGGATGACCTGTGTGCTCACCGGAAAGATTGACGCCTCGGGCGCCTCGCCGTCGTCCAGAAGTTCGTTTCTGAACTATTTCTCGGATGCCTGTATCGAACTGCGCCGGCGGCATGTCGATCAGGTGGCGGTCCGAACGATCTGCGTGACCAAACTTCGGGGCAGTACCAGCAGCTCAAGTCTTCTGCCGTTCATCATCGGACCCCGGGGCATCACGATCGCCGATCCCGGTTCCGCAGAAGTCCGCCACAAGGTTTCGACCGAACGCGTCAGCAGTGGCGTGGCGCGTCTCGACCAGTTTCTGGGCGGCGGCTATCTCAGGGGATCCGCCATCCTGGTAAGCGGCGTGCCCGGGACGGCCAAGACATCGCTTGCCGTAAGCTTTCTGGAAGCCACCTGCCGCAGAGGCGGCAAATCGCTTCTGGTCTCATTCGACGAGGCCGGCGAACAGATCGTGCGAAACGCCGCATCCATCGGGCTCGAGCTTCAATCGCAGGTCGATGGAGGATTGCTCCGCTTCCTGTCGCTACGATCGGGAGCGGCGGGTATCGAGGATCACATCGTCAACATCATGGCGGAGATGGATCGGCTCCGACCTGATTGCATGGTGATCGATCCGCTGTCCGCGATCCACAAGGCGCCGGGGCAGGTTCACGCCATCACGCCCGGCCAGCGCTTGATGGACCATGCAAAGAGAGAGGGCATCACGCTGCTGATGACCTCGCTTACCGAAAAGGAGGCGCAGCCGGGCAGCTATATCGATACGGCGTCGAATGTCTCGACCATTGCCGATACCTGGCTTCACCTGACATTTGCGGTCAACGCCGGCGAGCGGAACCGCGCCATCTCGATCGTCAAATCCCGGGGCACCTCGCATTCCCATCAGGTCCGTGAGCTTGTCATCTCCGACCAGGGGATCGATCTGGTGGATGTCTATGCACTGGGCGGCGAGGTCCTGATGGGAACGGCGCGCAAGGAACGCGAGTTCGAGATGGAGCGCGACGAGCGGATTGCAGAACGCGATTTCGACCGGCGCCGCAAGACCCTTCTGGAAGAACGGAAGGCGATGGCTGCCGAGCTAGATCGCCTGAAGGGTCAGGTCGAGCTCCGCGACCAGACGATCGGAGAACTGGAAGAAGCGGAGGATGAGCGTCAACGGATGCGGTCGGAGCGTCGACGGCGCATCAGCGTTTCGCGACGCTCAGACCCGGAGTCCGAAAGTCGATGAGCATCGAGGCGTCAACTCAGCGTCCGGACATTGGCGGCGACGGTCAAGCCGAGCGTCCCCGGCAGCTTCTCCTCTACGGGATCGAAGGCAGCTCGACGACATTGAGGGCGCGAAGAAATCTCGAGGCCGCCCTCGAAGCAACTGGCGTCGACCTCGACCTCCTCCAGTTCGTGGATGTGCTCGAAAATCCGCAGAGCGCATACGCCGATGGCGTGATGGCGACCCCGATGCTCGTGATTGGAACCGGTGGGTCAAGCCTGCGCGTCGTCGGCACTCTGGATGATATCGAGCACATTCGTCGCTTGCTGGATAGGTGGCGGACACGGTGACGGAAGCGCCCGGCAGCGACTCCTCCCCCCCTGTGCGCGAAAGCCGGTTCCGCCTTCGCGTCCTGATTGTCTCGTTTCTGGTCGCCGTCCTCGTGGTGGGTGAGACGGCATTGGACGTGTACCGGGACCACACGCGTCTTACCGAAGACGCCGAACGCCAAGTAGAAAACCTCGTCGTCAATCTGGCCAGCACCCACAAGCAGGTTTTCGACAGTATCAATCTTCTCTTCTTTTCTCTGGAAGATCATCTGAACGAGACAGACACTCTGGATGCTGGGGGCCGGGCGCACATCGGACGCCTGCTGCGCGCCTTCCGTTCCCGTTCCCCAGAATTCCAGAACGTGGTGGTCCTTGATCGCGATGAAATCGTCGTCGCCTCCGGACGCCGCGCTTCATCGGGAGAGGTGCTCTTCTTCGATCCCCGCCGCATCAAGACGCTGATCGAAGGAAATGACCTCGGAAAATATATCGAAGCGCCAGTGACCACGGGATCGTCCGCCAACCTTGTGATACCCGTGGTCCGGGCGTTCCGCAATCGATCCGGACAGGTGGCCTATGCTGCGGTCGTGACGCTGAAGCCGTCTGCCCTGACCGGAACGCACTCGGCCCTGGAGATTGGTTCCGGCTCCGTCATGCTTCTCGCACGTACTGACGGGATCGTTCTCGCCCGCTCGCCTTCGACCGATATTGTAGGAGGTTCCCTGGCTGGCCGGCCGCTGTTCACGGAACACATCCCCTCGGCGTCCACAGGTGCATACACTTCGCCGCCTCAGAGCGACGGTGAGATACGTATCGTTGGCTATCATGTAATCCCGGAGCACAAACTTGTGACGGCGATCGCCATCGATCGCGACAAAACTCTTGCACCGTGGCGAGAGAACCTGATCGGTCATATTGGTTCGGCAATTTTGCTGGTTCTCCTTGCCGCCGCCGCCGCGTGGTTCACGATTCGCAGCCATGACCGGGAAGCAGCGTTGCGGCGGTCCGCCGAAAGAGCCCGGAACCGCGCCCGGGATCGAGCAGTCAAGCAGCAGATTATGGCCGGACTCAGCCAGTATTCGGCCGAAGCGGAAGATTCGCAGGACTTCCTCGACCGGGCCGCCCGAGCGTTGCGAAAGGGAACTGACTGCGATTTCGCGAGCATCGCGCGCCAGGTCAGTTCGGGATCCCAGATGATGATCGTAGCGCGGGATGGCTGGCCTGAGCATGCGCGCGAGGAATACGTCTTTGTTGGAGGGACGGACTCGCATTTGGGCTTCGCTCTCCATTCGCGCGATACCATCATCAGCGACGATTACGGGACCGAAAAAAGATTCCGACCGCACCACCGTCTGGTCGAATTGGGCGCACGGTCGGGAGTTGCAGTACCCATGCTGACCGCGTCGGGCGGCTTTTCCGGTGCACTTTCAGTCTACAGCACGCGCCCAGCGGCCTTCTCCGATGACGACAGGATGTTCGTCGAGGCTATCGGCCACCTGATCGCCAGCTACTACGAGCGTCGCATCCAGTCCAATCTGCGCAGCGCGGTTCTCGACAGCGTACCCAGCATGCTCGCTGTTCTCGACCATCGCGGCGACATCCTGTTCGTCAACAGGTCATGGATTTCGGAGGGCGACGCCCGGGACCTCCAGATGCCGGAAGGTGGTGTCGGGGCGAATTACATCGACATATGCACCCGGGCCGCGGCCGAAGGCGTCGTCGAGGCGCGGCAGATGCAGGAAGGCATTCTGGACGTGATGTCGGGTCAGACCGACCGGTTCCAGATGGAGTATCCCTGTGGGGACGAAAAGGAGATGCGCTGGTTCTTCGCCACGGTATCGCCGGTCAACCTGGACGGGCATAGCGGCGCGCTGGTGAGCCACCTGGACATCACATCCCGCCGGGAACTGGAGAAGCAGCTGCGTGAAGCCAGCAGGATGGAGGCCTTGGGGCAGCTCACGGGCGGTATCGCTCACGATTTCAACAATCTACTGATGGTGGTTGCCGGCAACGCGGAAATGCTCTCGGACCGGATCGGATCCGAGACAAAGGAAGGCCGCATGCTGGCTGCGATCCGCGAAGCTTCTGGTCGCGGCGCCGCGCTGACGGACGGGCTCCTCTCCTTCTCCCGGCGGCAATTGCTCTCGCCTCAGGCGGTCGAGCCTCAAAAGGTACTCCTGGATGTCGCCCGGCTTCTCGAACGAACGCTCCGGGAGGATATCGAACTCAAGGTGGAAACACCGGATTTCTGCCATCAGATTCTGGCCGATGAAGCGCAACTGCATACCGCGCTCATGAACCTTGTACTGAACGCCCGGGATGCGCTGCCCAATGGCGGCACGATCATCCTCCGCTGCGAGGACCTGGACAATCGCGCCGACCCTGTCGCCTTCGTCCGCCTTTCGGTATCCGATAACGGCGAAGGCATGTCCGTCAGTGCAGCCGAGAAGGCCTTCGAGCCGTTCTTCACGACCAAACCGGTGGGTCAGGGCACTGGTCTGGGTTTGAGCATGGTGCATGGCTTCGCGATCCAGTCGGGCGGAAGGGCCCATCTGGAATCGAAGCCGGGCCAGGGTACACGAGTCATGATCGAACTTCCTGTCGCAACCGGTTCGGAAGCGGACGGAAACAACGGTGGCGCCGCGGATCTCGAAGATCAGTTCGAAGGGACGATCCTGGTTGTCGAGGATGAAGACCGGGTCCGCAACTATCTGCGGCTGCTGCTCGAAGACATCGGTCTGACAGTTCATGAAGCGTCAAGTGCAGTCGAGGCCCTGGATCTTCTGAAGGAATTGCCAGCGCTGGATATCCTCTTGAGTGACGTGATCATGCCCGGCAGCATGTCGGGCTATGGGCTCGCTAGGGAAATACGCCGCGAACGGCCGAATTGCGGCATCATACTCATGTCCGGCTACACCGATCCGAGCATGATCGAACGGCTTCATGAGCACGACCCTTCGATTCCGCTGCTGCGCAAGCCCTTCAGCCGCGGCCAGCTTGTCGCAATGCTGAAGACGGTGCTCTCGGACTGATGTCCATGGTTCGGCACCGCGACGAAGGCAGCCACGAATGAAACGAATTCTTCTTGTCGATGACGATCCGCTGGTCCTGGGCACCCTGAGGGAAGCGCTCGAGGGAGCGGGCTACGCTGTTGCGAGCGCTGAGAACGGAAGACAGGCCATGCAGGAACTCTCGCGCGCGCTACCGGATCTGGTGGTCACCGATCTGATCATGCCGACGCAGGAAGGGGTGGAAACCATCATGGCGGTGCGGAAGGCCTATCCGACCCTGCCGATCATTGCGATTTCCGGAGGCGGAAGGCTCGATGCGCTCTCGCTGCTGGACGTGGCCCGGAAGTTCGGGGCGGCCGCGACCTTGAAGAAGCCGTTTCCCCCGAGCGTGCTCGTCACCCTGATCGGTCGGATATTGGCCGAGCGGCGCGGCGGGGAGTCATGCTGACCGGGTCCGGCGCGGTCATTCGCCCGGGCCTGCTTCCTTTCCGGACATGACCTGATGGATCGTGTTGAGAAGAACCTTCGTTCCAAAAGGCTTCTTGAGGGCCGCGGAAGCGCCGGCCCTTCTCGCCGCCTCAAGCAGTGGAGCCGGGCCGAGCTTGCCGCCGCCGGTGATGGCGATGACCGGGAGACCCGGCTCGGTACGTGAAATCTCGGCTATCGTTTCGATACCTTCACGATTCGGCATGATGATGTCGCAAAGCACGACATCCGGCTTCATCTCTCCGAGCAAGCGCAGCGCATCGTCTCCGTCGGTGGCCACGGTCACTTCATGGCCCTGAGTTTCCAGGCTGTTGGTGAACATGTCCCGGATCAGGCGGTCGTCGTCGACGACAAGTATCTTCATGATTATGCTGATTCCTGCCCTTGAATGATCTGCGGAGACACGCTCGCGGCACACCATTGCCGAACACACCTAAACAACTCTCTAGCGCGTGATGTGGTGCGCGCGCTCGCCAAGCCAATGGCCATTCGAGCATCAGAGCCTCCGACAAACCCGGGACGGTTCATGCTGGGCTTATCCTGAGGATGCCCAGATGGTAGACTATCGCTCCAGTTGTTCTTTGGGTATTGGCCTCGCCCTACCGTGAGACGTTCCACACTGCTTGGTTGGAGGCAGCCTGATCCGATCATGGAGACCTCCCGATTAGCACCAACGAGAATCACGGCCCTGCCGGGAAATTGAGATTTGGCGCGGCAGGCGGGACAGCGATGCGTGTCGCCGCGGTCTACGCGGCCGCAGGGTTCCTCTACATTCTTGGTTCGGATTGGCTCGTCGAAAATGAATTCAGCAGCGACTGGCTGCCGGGGGTCCAGAGCATCAAGGGAATGGGTTTCGTCCTGATCACGGCGCTTGGCCTGGGCCTGATCTCCCGATTCTTCATTCGTCGCGGCATGGCCGAAGTCATTTCCGTCAACGCCGCCCTCGAGGAAACTCGGAAACGTTTCGAGCTGATTGCCGACAATGTGGGCGAGGTCCTGTGGATCGGCGACCCGCGCGATCGTGGAATCCATTACGTCTCACCGGCGTATGAAATGATCTGGGGCCGCTCCAGCGACGCGATGTACGGCAATCCCGGATCATGGATGGAAACCGTCCATCCCGATGATCGTGCGTACACCCGTAGAAAGATCCGGGAACGCCAACAAAAGAACAATGTGGCCGAGTACCGCATAACGAAGCCGGATGGCACGATCCGCTGGATCGAGGATCGCGGATTTCCCGTCCGCAATGAAGACGGAGAAGTTTATCGCGTGGTCGGCGTCGCGCGCGATATCACGGAGCATCGGCAGGCAGAGCAGCGTATCGAGGAGCTGCATTCGCGTTTCGAAAAGGTGATTGCCTCGGCCCCCGTCGGCATCCTGGTTCACCGGGACTTCGCCCCGATTCTTGGAAATGAAGCCTTGGCAAGAACCTTCGGCTATTCCAGCGTCGACGAGATTCTTGAGCTGCCCGACTGCCTGGTCCTTTTTCCGAAGGAGGAGCGGGACCGTATTGCGCAGTTCAACCGCCAACGCATGTTGGGCGAGGACCCGCCAGAAGCCTACGACCTCAAAGGACAACGACGGGACGGTTCCATCATCGAACTCGAGAATCGGGTCACCGTTTTCGACTGGGGAGGGTCGCCCGCAGTCTGTTCCATTCTCGCAGACGTGTCCGAGCAGCGCGAAACCGAACGCCAGTTGCGCCAGGCGCAGAAGTTCGAAGCCATCGGGCAGCTCACGGGCGGTGTGGCGCATGACTTCAACAATCTACTGACCGTCGTGATTGGGAACGCCGGGCTACTCGAGCAGCGGCTGGACGGGCGCGATGAAGACTTGAGGTCCTTGGTAGACACAATTCTGAAGGCGGCGAAGCTCGGCGCCGAGCTCACGCATAATCTGCTCGCCTATTCCCGGCGCCAGATGCTGGCGCCCGCAGCAACGGATGTTGCGGCACTGATCGAGGGAATGCGGCTACTCCTGGAGCGGACCCTGGGCGAGCACATCGACATTACAATCTCCCATGAGCGCGGCATCGATGATGCCTACGTGGACGCCAGTCAGCTCCAGAACGCGATCCTCAATCTCTGCCTGAATGCGCGGGACGCGATGCCGGAGGGTGGCCGGCTGCGGATCGACGTGTCCAACACGGAGCTGGATGCGGATTCAGTGCAGTGGCATGCCGACCTCGCGCCAGGTCCATATGTCCGCATCGCGGTTTCGGACACCGGAACCGGCATGCCCGACGAGGTGATGCGCCGCGCGTTCGAGCCATTCTTCACCACCAAGGAATCCGACCGCGGCACCGGTCTCGGACTCAGCATGGTCTTCGGATTCATCAGGCAGACTGGTGGTCATCTCGACGTCGATTCCGAAGTCGGCAAGGGTACGACGATCCAGCTTTACCTACCGCGTGCCGATGCGGCCACCCGGCCCCGGGAGCAGTCGCCGGCTGCTCCTGCCTTGCAAGGCCAAGGCGAACTCGTTCTGCTGGCCGAGGACGACACGATGGTCCGGGATTTCGTGGTGTTGCAACTCTCGCTGCTGGGATATCGGGTCATGGAGGCTGCAAACGGGCAGGAGGCGCTGGAGATACTCGAGCAGAACGAGGATATCGAACTTCTCTTCACCGACATTGTCATGTCGGGCGGCATGAGCGGGCGCCAGTTGGCGGAGGCTGCCCATCAGATCCGCCCCCAGCTGCCCGTGCTTTTCACCTCCGGCTATACGGAGACCTCCATGTTGAATGAAGGGTGGCTGGAGCCGAATGGGCGACTACTGCAAAAGCCCTTTCAGCGTGAAGATCTGGCGCGGATGGTCAGGGCGACACTGGACCAAGGTGCATGACATCGGCGGTGTCCGATTTTCGGGGCATAGCTCACTGCGGTCTATGAGGATTTGCATCAGCCCATTATTTTTCTGCGTCAAAGTCGCTCCAAAGCAGCCTTGGAAGCATTACGGACATGTGTCCGGCAGGCCTCGATCGTAGATTCCTCATCGCGGTTCTCAATGCCAGCGAGAATGCTCTTCAGCTCGTTGAGGCTATGTTCGGAGCGGCTGCCACTATCCAGAGACAGTCGGCGAAGCAGACTGATGCGCGCGTTCATCGTTCGCAGGACCGAAGCCATCATGTCGTTTGCGGCCCCCTTGAACAGGATGCCATAGAATAGATCCTTGGCCTCCAGAATGCGCTTGAGATCCCTGCTCGCATAGGCCTTCTCGACCCTGGCGACCGCCCGGCGGAGTTGACCCACCTGGACGGCTGACGCCTTCTTCACGAACAGCGCCCCGAGATAGGATTCCAGCGCTTCGCGAACCTCGTAGATTTCCCGCGCCTGGGCAGCCGTGATTTTCGCGACGATCGGCCCGCGGTGCGCCACCATCTCGATCAGACCCTCGCTTTCGAGTTGCCGGAGCGCCTCGCGAACGGAAGTCCGGCTAGCGCCCGTAAGCTCGCATAGCTCCCGTTCGACCAGTCGTTCGCCCGGGGCGAAGCGGCCTGTGGCGATGGCCGTCCGAAACGCTTCGGCCACCTGATGGCGAACCGGTGCGGCGATCGCTGCCACCTTCATCAACGGACTGTCGCTCAACCAAATTCTCCTTGGTTGGATTAATCATATTGTCATACAATTTTCTACCTTAATGTCCAAGCATATGGTTCGCATAGGCACCAAAAAAATGCGAGTGCCAGCATAAAACCCATAATACGGTCTGTTGACATATACCGGTCCGGAGCGTCAGAGTTCGGCAAGAGCAAGGGGAGAAAACAATGCCGCAGTTCCAGGTGCGAGGCGTCGACATCTTCGTCCACCAGGAGGGAAATGGCGCGCCGATCCTCCTGATCCCCGGCCTCGGTCTCGATCATCAGTATTACCGGCTCGCGACGCCGCTCCTGGCGAAGAGCATGGCCGTCCACGCCGTGGATCCGCGGGGCATTGGTCAGTCCGGCGCAGGAGACCGCCCCTATACGGTCGAGGAATGGGCCACCGATTTTGCGGAGCTGATACCGAAGCTGGATGTCGGTCCCGTGCATGTACTCGGCACCTCGCTCGGCGGCGCCATGGCGCTTGCGCTTGCCGAACAGGCTCCGGAGCTAGTTCGCAGTCTCGTCGTCGTCGGCGCCTTCAGCGAGCTGGACCGCGCTGCGGTATTGAATTTCGATCTGCGCAAGCGGCTGATCGAGAAGCTCGGCTTCAGCGCTGAAGTCGCCGACTACATGGCTCTCTGGACGCTGTCCCGGGAGTTCATCAACAGCGACGCGGGCTATCAGCAGATGCTGGCGAACCAGAAAATCATTCGCCAGAACAGCCCTGAGCGGTATCTCGAGTTTGTCCGCTCTGTTCTCGCCTGGGGTCGCGAACTGCCCGAGCAGGCCGGCGAACCGAAGTTCACGGACCGTCTTGGCGGGATAACGAGCCCGACCCTCGTCGTCGGCTCTGCCAATGATCACCTGATCCCCCTCAGGCTCAGCGAGATCATCGCGGAGAACACGCCGGGCGCGGAACTGGTGGTGATGCAGGACGGTGGTCACATTCCCTTCGTCGAAAAGCCTGAGGAAGCCACGCGTATCGTCCTTGATTTCGTCTCGAAGCAGTAGCGGAGTACGGGCGATGGGCGAGTTCGGCAAGCGGCAGGTCCGCTCCGAGGATGACAGGCTGATCCGCGGTGAAGGCTGCTATATCGACGACATCCGTTTCCCCGGCATGGTGCACGTCGTCATCGTCCGCAGCCAGACCGCGCACGCCCGGATCCAGGTTGACGCTTCGGCGGCGCGGGCGGTTGAAGGCGTCGTCACGATAGTCACCGCGGCCGACTTGCCGCCCGCGGCGCGCGTGCTGCCGGATTGTCATCCCAACCCGGCGCTGACCCATCCGCGTGGCCCCGCGGTGCTTGCCGACGGTGTCGTGCGCTATGTCGGGGAACCGGTCGCCGCGGTCGTCGCAGAGGACCGCTATGTGGCCGAGGATGCGGCCGAACTCGTGCTTGTCGACTATGACGCCATGCCGGCCGTGATTGACCTCGAGTCGGCCCTCACGGTCCCATCGGGACGCGTCCACGAGGACATGTCCTCAAACCTCGCTGCCGCGATCAAGGTCGAGACCGGAGATGTCGACAAGGCCTTCGCAGGCGCAGCCTGCATCGTCAGCGAGCGTCTGCAGATCCAGCGCGGCGCGGGTCAGGCCATGGAGACCCGCGGTATCGTCGCCTACTGGAACGCGTTCGAGGACCGGCTTGTCGTCTGGAATGTCTCCCAGGTGCCTTACGTTCATCGCACCGCGATTGCAGCGGCCCTCGGGCTGCCCGAGCGACAGGTCCAGGTCCTCAACCCCGATGTCGGCGGCGGTTTTGGCTACAAGGGGCTGACCTACACCGAAGACCTGCTGATCCCTGTACTCGCCAGACAGCTGAACAGGCCCGTGAAATGGATCGAGGACCGGCGTGAGCACCTGACGGCGTCCTATCACGAGCGCACGCAGCTTCACGATCTGGAACTGGCCACCACGAAGGAGGGCGTGATCCTGGGAATCCGGGGCCGCTTCCTTCACGACACAGGCGCCTACACCCCCTGGGGACCGGTCGTCCCGCTGCTGACCGCGGTCAACATCCCCGGGCCCTACCGCGTCCCGAACTATGCGGTCGAGTGCAGCGTCGTCTATACGAACACCGTGCCTGTGGCACCGGTCCGCGGCGCCGGCCGGCCCCAGGCCTGCTACGTGACGGAGCGCCTGCTCGACAAGGCGGGCCGGGAGCTCGGCATCGATCCGGCGGACCTTCGACGCCGCAACCTGATCCGTCCGGAAGAATACCCCTACGACGTCGGCTTCATCTCCCGCGATGGCACGCGGCGAACATATGACAGCGGCAATGTGCCGGCGCTGATGGAACGTGCGCTCGAGATGCTCGACTACGAGACCGTTCGCGAAGAGTGCCGCGCGCACCGGGATGCGGGCCGCTATCGCGGCATCGGCATTGCCTGCTGCGTCGAGGACACCGGGCTCGGCCCCTTCGAAGAGGTCGGCATGACGATCGAAGCCGACGGTGGCGTCACCGTGCGGATGGGAACACCGAGCCAGGGCCAGGGGCAGAAGACGTCGTTCGCGCAGATCGCAGCGGACGAACTCGGCGTTCCCTTCGAGAAGGTCAAGGTGCTGACCGGCAATACGGACCTTGTCGAATACAGCATCGGGACGTTCGCGAGCCGTGCCGGCGTCGTCACCGGCAATGCGGTGAATGCAGCCGCGAAGCAACTTAGCGAGCGGGCCTGCGGCATTGGCGCCGTACTGTTGCAGGCCCGGCCCGAAGAGTTGGAACTGGTTGACGGCCACGTGCAGCTGAGGTCCGACCCCAGCCGCAGGGTCGGGCTCGACCGGATCGTCAAGACGTCGCTTGGCGAATCCGGAACACCCTTGCCACTGCCCGATTTCGGGCCCGGGATGAGCACGACCGCAAGTTTCAGCCCGCCCACCAACACCTTCGCAACCGGTTGTCACGTCGCACTGGTCGAGGTGAATCCCGCAACCTGCAAGGTTGAAATCCTGCGCTACATCGCTGTCGAGGACTTCGGCAATCTCGCCAATCCGCTGATCGTCGACGGCCAGGTGATCGGCGGCGTCTCACTCGGTATCGGCAACACCTTCTTCGAAAAGGTGGTCTACGACGATGAGGGCCAGATCCTGACCGGCACCTTCATGGACTATCTCATGGCAACGTCGATGGACGTTCCGCGTGTGGAGATCGACCATCTCGCGACGCCCAGTCCCCTCAACCCCCTTGGGATGAAGGGCGCCGGCCAGGGCGGCACCATCCCTGTGCCGGCGGTGATCTCGGCCGCGGTCGAGAACGCGCTCGAGCCCTTCGGCATCCGTCTTACCTCAGTGCCGTTCAGCGAAAGCGACCTCTTCCTCCTCCTTCGGGAGCGTTCCCACGCAACCGGGGGCGCCATATGAAACCGCCCGCATTCGCTTTTGCCGCACCCGACACTCTGGAGGGCTGTCTCGAGCTTCTCGCAGAGTATGGCGACGTGGCGAAAATCATCGCCGGCGGTCAGAGCCTGATGCCGCTCCTCAACCTTCGCATGGCGGCCCCGGAAGTTGTCATCGACATTGCGCGTGTCCGCGAGTTCGGAACGATCAGCACCGAGGACGGCACCGTGACGTTCGCCCCCATGGTGCGGCAACGCAGGCTGGAGACGGATCCCGAGGTGCGTCGTCACCTGCCTCTGCTGGCCGAGGCAAGCGCCATGATAGGCCATGTCGCAACCCGCAGCCGTGGCACTGTCATCGGCTCGATGTGCCATGCCGACCCCGCAGCGGAGCTGCCGATCTGCGCGACATTGCTCGAATGCGAGTTCGTGCTGACCTCCGGCAGGGCCACGCGCAGCCTCAGCGCGGACGAATTCTTCTACGATGCGCTGGTCACGGGACTGGAGCCGGAGGAGATGGTGACCGCCGTCCGAATGTCGGCGGCCGCGCCGCGGACCGGCTACGCATTCAACGAGATTTCGAGGCGGCACGGCGATTTCGCGCTCGTGGGCGTCGCTGGCATGGTCCGCCTGTCCGACGACGGTTCGATCGCATCGGCGAGCGTCGCGGTTGGCGGCGCATCAGGTCGACCGGAACGGTTTGCGCTCACCGACACGGCCATTATCGGGCAACGGATGACCGATGCATCCTTCGGCGATTTCGCCGCAGAGGTCATGACCCGTCTCGAGCCTGGATCCGACATCCATGCCAGCGCCGATTATCGTCGGGCCCTCGCCGGCCATCTGGTGGAACAGGTGCTTTCGACCGCAGCGACCCGTGCCGAGAAGGAGGCGAACGTCAGATGAAACCGTCGAAGCGCCGCCCCGTCACAATCGAGGTCAACGGCGAAATCCACAGGCGGGAGACCGACGTCCGGCGGACGCTCGCTGATTTCCTGCGGGACGAACTGGGTCTCACCGGCACGCATCTCGGATGCGAGCACGGCGCATGCGGCGCCTGTACGGTCAAACTCGACGGTGCGCTGACCCGGTCCTGCCTGGCTCTCGCCTGTCAGGCGGACGGCGGCAAGATCGAAACAGTAGAGGGACTCGCGGACGGCGACCGGCTCCACCCCGTCCAGGCAGCCTTCAAACGGCACCATGCCCTGCAGTGCGGGTTCTGCACGCCCGGTTTCCTGGTCACGGCGGTAGCGCTGCTGGATGAGAACCCCGATCCGACCGAGGCTCAGGTTCGGGACTGGCTAAGCGGGAACATTTGCCGTTGCACAGGCTACCAGTTCATTGTCGACGCCGTGCTGGCGGCGGCGGTGGAACTCCGAGGCGAGACCTCCACATGGCGCACTGACTGACCTGCTCCCCTTTGAGCCCGCGATTGTAGGTTGGCGCTCTTCAGAGTTTGGTGGTCTCGCGACCGTTGATGATCGGCTCGTCCTGCCTCGGCGACCATGTCGCATGCCGGATCAATAGCCCCGTCCCCAGTCGACGACGTTCGCAAGCGGGCGCCCCGCGAGCCATGCGCGAAGGTTCTCGCAGAAGAGATCGATCGACCGGTGGCGGTTCACATCACTGCCGGTCGAGATATGCGGCGTCAGAAGGATGCGCGGATGGCCCCAGAGCCGTTCGGGCGGGGGATGCTCGAACTCGCCCGCATAGACGTCGAGCACGGCTCCGCCGATATGCCCTGAATCGAGCGCGTCAACCAGCGCGTCCTCGTCGACGATTTCGCCTCGGGCGACGTTGATCACGATCCCGCCTTGCTTCATCGCCGCCAGCGCCGCCGCATCGATCAGGCGGGTGGTCTCGGGCGTCCACTGGCAGCAGATCGCGACGACATCGCTTTGTTCCAGCAGTCTGTGGAGGTCCCCCGGGCCGCCAATCTCGGCAAAACCCTCCGGCCGGTCATCGGCACCTTCGGGCGGCCGGCGCCGCGTGCCCACGACGCGCATGCCGAGCGCGGCGCACAGCCGGCCGGCTTCGGCGCCGATGCCGCCTGCGCCGACGATGCAGACGGTCTTGCCCGCCAACAGCCATGGTCGATAGGCGTGCCGGTCGACGTGGCGGCTGGCCTGGTCCGCCGCAGCCCGATCGAAGGCCCTGGCGAAGTGCAGGATGCCGCCGACGACATACTCCGCGGCCGGCAGCGCGTTGGCCAGGCCGCGGGAAGTCGTGACGACGACGTCACTGCCCCACAGATCGCCGAGCCGGAGGTTGCTTGCCCCGGCCGGGCGCTGGTGGAACCAACGGAGCCCCGGCGCCCGGGCACGCAGATCGAGCGGGAATGGCCAGCCGCCGAGAACGATCCCGGCCTCGGCAAGCAGGGCATCGCGTTCGGAGCGGGAGGCCTTGCCGGCACTGTCGGGCGCGACATAGAGGTCGACCGCGTATCGGGGCCAGGTCTCGCGGTACTCGCCATCGAACCAGCCGCCGGCGTCAATAAGTCGGACCGACGGATCGACGGCCTCGATCCGTTGCCGGTCGGTATCGGACAGCGGCACAAGCGTCAGAACATTCGGCACTGCATCCGGCTCCAGCTCAGCGCCCGCATGGGGCAGAAGATCCGATCTTCATTACATTCGCTCAGGCCGTGAACCCGTTATGACGGGACCCAGCCAGCCGGGATGATCGGAGCAAGGAAGTTCTGGTCATGGCCCGGATCCAGGCCAACCCGGACAGCGAAGGCCCGCAAGCGACGGTGAAGTTCGGGCGCAACGAGCCTGCCCTTCTGTCGTCGAACGGGTTCGACGATCACTCAAGCGCCGTTGAGAGCCGGCCGAAAAGCCAACCTGGGGCACACTGCATCGGCCAGACCTTCAGCCGAGGCCTGCCTGACAACCGGATGTACGGTGCCTCTGCATATTCGGCATGGCCTGGCGGCCTTCTTGCGCGTTATCGATGAGCGGGGAGGCCAGAGACGATGGGCCATTCAGCCGAATTTTCCGTGCCGTTCACGGCTCGTGAGTCATGAGCATGCCGCGATCCAGGGGCGCCGCCCGCCCGAGGCATCATTTTCGGGCCGATCCGACGCCGCGCGAGAATCTCGTGGGCATTGCATTCATGCTCCTGGCCAGCCTGGTCCTGCCGGCCATGAATGCCGGCGTCAAGTACCTCAACGACTTCTACCCCAGCGGCCAGATCGTGTGGGCGCGCTATGCCGGTCATCTCCTGGTCATGATCGTCGTCTTCCTGCCGTGGCACGGCACCGGCCTGTTCCGAAGCCAACGACCGGGCATCCAGCTGGTGCGCTCGCTGCTGCTGTTCGTCTCGACGGCATTCTTCGTCTACGCGCTGCGTTACCTTGAACTCGCGGTGGCCATGGCAATCGTCTTCACGACACCGATCGTGGTCACCGCGCTTTCCGTACCCTTTCTGAGCGAGAAGGTCGGGCCCAGGCGCTGGGCCGCGGTCGCGGTCGGCTTCGCCGGGGCACTGATCATCATCCAGCCCGGCGGCGCCGGCTTCCACTGGGCGATGCTCCTGGTTGTCGCCAACATGATCATGTTCTCCGTCTACCAGATCCTGACGCGCAAGATCGCTGCGGACGACACGCCCGAAACGACGATCACCTACACCGCGCTAGTCGGCGCCGTGGCCGCCGGTCTCTTTTTCCTGGTCGAACCGGGCATCTGGCCCGTCTCCGCCTTGCACTGGCTCCTGTACTTCCTGCTCGGGGTGTTCGGCGGCTTCGGCCAGTACTTCGTGATCAAGGCCTTCCAGTACAGCCTCGCCTCGGTGGTGGCGCCGATTACCTACGTCCAGCTCGTCATCGCCGGCCTGTTCGGCTACCTCATCTTTGCCGAGGTTCCGGACCGTTGGACCTGGATCGGTTCGGCAGTGGTGGTCGCTTCGGGGCTCTACATCACCTATCGTGAGCGGCGCCGGCAGGTGGTCCGGGACGAGGACGCGAGTCCGGTCGCACCGGGCGCCGGCCCGCCCTGATCAGAACCGGAGAACGCCGCGACCAACTGGCCCGGATCGAAGGCTCAAGGCGCTCTCCCCGGCCCCTCCGATGGACAAGAACGGCACCTGCAGAAACTCCGAAGCTGTACCCTTTTCGGGCATGAGGTCTGAAAACGTCACCGGGGTCGTTCCGGAACGCCAGTGCTAGGTTGGCCCTGTCGGAATGACAGCGGATGGGGGAGGAGCCAAACGATGTCTTCAGGAATCACGCGCGCGGGCCTCGGGCAATGAATGCGCCGCTCCGCGGCGTTCGCATACTCGAGCTGGCGACGGGGGTCGCGGGGCGGCACGCCGCCCTGATGCTCGCCGACAGCGGCGCCGAGGTCGTCAAGGTCCAGGCGCCCGAGGTGGAAGCCGGTTCGCGTCTCGGCGGCAGGCTGACAGTCGACCCCGAGGGGGCCATCGGCGCCACGCTGGACCGCGGCAAGAAAAGCGTCGCCCTGGATCTGTCGTCGGAACGCGGCAAGGCGGAGCTGGCCGAGCTGGCGGCGCGGGCCGACGTGGTACTGGAGGATCTGCGGCCCGGCACGCTGGAGACGCTGGGGCTGTCCTGGCAAAGCCTGCATGGGATCAATTCGCGCCTTGTCCTCACGCGGATATCCAGCTTTGGCCAGAGCGGCCCCTGGCGCGACCGTCCGGGCGGCGACTCGGTCGTCCAGGCGTTGAGCGGCCTCATGGAGCTGACCGGCGACCCGGAGGGGCCGCCCACGCCCTGCGGCACACAGATCTTCGAGTACTTCTCGGCGCTGCACGGGGTCATCGGCGTGACCGCGGCGCTCGAAGCCCGGGCCACGACGGGCCTCGGCCAGCGGGTCGACATATCGATGCTCGAAGTGGCCGCCAGCCTGTTGATGCATTTCATTCCCGAATACCGCCTGACCGGCCACGTACGGACCCGGCGGGGCAACAGGAACCCGGTTTCCGTGCCCTGCAATGCCTACCCCTGCCGCGATGGCAAGTTCATCTACATCGTCGCCTGGAGCGATCCGGAGTTCGTCAAGCTCTGCAAGGCCATGGGGATGCCGGACATCGCCGCGGACGAGCGCTTCAGCCGGATCGAGGCCCGCAAGTCGCACGAGGCCACCGTGGACGGCATCATTACGGAGTGGACATCCGGCCTCGACCTGGAAGAGGTCGAGCGGAGACTCCTCGACGCCCGGCTGGCCATCGCGCGCATCGCCAGCATCGCGGATGTCTGTGCGAACGAACAACTCCGCCATCGCGGGCATATCGTCGACGTGGAGTATCCGGGCCGCGGGCGCTTTTCCGTCGCCGGACCGGCGATCCGCTATTCGGATGCGGCCCTGCCGCGCGCCTATCGCGTTCCGGTCCCGGGCGCCGACACCGACGCGGTTCTCGGCGCGTGGCTGAGCCGGTCGACCGACGCCGCCGCGAAGCACGACGGGCCGGACAACCGCGGCCATGACACCGCCGAAGACCGCGCAGCACTGGCCGGCGGGCCGCTGAAGGGTGTCCGGATCCTGGACCTCACGCGCTATGTGGCCGGCCCGCACGGCACGCAGATACTGGCGGATCTCGGCGGCGATGTCGTGAAGGTGGAACCGCCGGGCATCGGCGACGGTACGCGGTTGATCGACCGCCTGCTCGGCGAGCCGGACGCCATGTTCGCCAGCACGTTGAACCGTTCCAAGCGGAGCATCGTCCTTGATCTCCGGAAGGCGGAAGGGCTTGAAGTTCTGTCCGCTCTCGCAGCCAAGGCCGACGTTCTGGTCGAGAACTTCCGCCCCGGCGTGCTCGAGGACATGGGATTCGGCCCGGAGCGGCTGCGGGAGATCAATCCGCAACTCAGTCTGGTGCGCATCTCCGGATTCGGGCAGGACGGGCCGTGGCGCGACCGGGGATCCTACGACCCGATTGCGCAGGCGCTGTCCGGGTTCATGGAACTGACCGGCGCTACGCAAGGTTCGCCAACACTGACCGGCACCATCATCGGGGACTATCTGGCGGCAGTACACGGGGCGATCGGCGCACTGATGGCGCTTCGGTCGCGCCGGCGCAGTGGCGCCAGGCTGTGTGTCGACGTCTCGATGCTCGACGCCGCGACGACGTTCCTGATGGACGCAATTCCCGAATACCTGGGCTCGGGTGTTTCACAATCGAGATGTGGAATCCGCAATCGGGTCGACGGCCGGCTGAACACGTTTCCCTGCCGCGACAGGCGCTTCCTGCATATCGGCGTCCTGAGCGACTCCGAAACGGCGCGGCTGTTCGATGCGGCGGGGATCGGACAGCCGACGGATGCCGGGGCCGCGATGTTCGATCGTCTCGTCGGCGAGTGGGCCGCGGCGATCGATGCCGAAGAGGCCGAACGCTTTCTTGTCGATGCCGGATTGCCGGCGGCGCGCGTGGCGAACATCCCTGACGTGTCCGCCAACGAACAGCTTGCGGCGCGTGAGCAGATCACCCAGGTGGCGCATCCGTTCCAGGGGCACATTCCCGTCGGCGGTCCGCCCATTCGCCTCTCGAAGACACCCTGCCGGGACACCCACAGGATGCCGTTGCTGGGGGAGCACTCCGAGGCGGTCCTGGCCGACTGGCTGGGCTGGTCCGAAGCGCAGTGCGCGGCGCTGATCGACAAGGGCGCATGTTTCCGCGGCAAGACCGGTCCGGACTGACCCGGAGCAATCCGCCCTGGTCGTCAGGCTCCGCTCCGCTTCACCGGCCAGCCCGCTTGGCGGCAAAGCCGCCCATGCACAAACATTGCACCCGGACCAATCGCCGGGGCCGATCAGCAGCGGCAGCTTCTCGGTTTCGAGACCTGAGAGCTTTCCACCAAATTCCCAAGAATGATGGTTTGGACGCCCAAATCGCACCGCAGAGACCCGTGACCTTTTAGTGACTCTACGGACCACGGGAATCGTCTCTGGCGCCCTTGCGATCCGCGAAGGGAGCCCGCAAAGGCCCGGAATTGCCGCGTCCTCGCGCCCTTGCAGTCTGGACGTGAGGGGGTGTGAGAAGAAATGGTGGTGTCGGCAGTCTCCACGGAACCGGTCTCTTGCATCGTGGGTCCCTGTTTACAGGGAAGAACAGGGAATTTTCGTCTTTTTCGGGCCTGGTGGGGCGCATTTGGTTGCCGTAACCTCCTGAAATCCGGTTCCTTTTCGGCCAAATTCCCTGTGACCAGGAACAGGGAATTCAAGTCCCGGAACAGGGAGCCGAAACCAATTTGCAGGGAATCCGTGAATGCCTGCAGGGAACGCTGATTCCGGAAGCAGCGAATTCCCCAGGGAACCCCGCCCTTTCCGCGGCTCAACGACAATTCAGACCGGCGCTATCGATGATGCCGTGCACGGGCGGGCCCGGAGCGGCGCCGGTGTCAGAGGCCGGTCCGCGCCCCGCCTGAGCTGGCAGGATTCCGGGGTTCCCGGAGAGGTGGCGTCCGGTTCCGACGCCCAGGAGTGGGCAGCGCGGTCCACAGCCACCTGTCTGCTCGCTGTGGACCGCAGGATGCGGGACAGGTGCTGCCTGAACCGGGACAAATGAACGCGGAAGCGGGACGGATGTGGGACGAAAGAGGCGTTAAGTGGGACAGCTTCGCGCTTTTGCGGGACGAAAGTGGGACGGCGCCAGCGTCATCCGGGACAGAAATCGATGATTGCGGGATGGATCTGCCGTTTTCCGGGACGAGTGCGGGACGGATATGACCGTCCGGGCACCAGCCGATCGAGCAGGAAGCCGGCCAGCACCCAATGGCGCCGGCCGGGTTGTCATGGTGGATTAATACGGTCGCTGTCGAAGCGCCTTGGGTTCCGCCTATCTGGCGGCCTTGGCCTGGCGTCCCTTGCGGCCGAGCCCGATGGACTTGGCCATTTCGGCGCGCTGTTTGGCGTAGTTCGGCGCGACCATCGGATAGTCGGCCGGCAGGTTCCACTTCGCGCGATATTGCTCCGGGGTCATGTCGTAATTGGTCCGGAGATAACGCTTCAGCATCTTCAGCTTCTTGCCGTCCTCGAGACAGATCAGGTGCTCAGGCGTGACCGAGCGCTTGATCGGAACTGCGGGCTTCTGTGGCTCCACAGCTGCCGCCTCTTCGCCTTTATCCGCGGCATCCAGGGCGTCGAAGGTGCGCCTGATCAGGTTCGGCACCTCGTCGGCCGGCACGATGTTATTGCCGACATAGGCCGACACGATCTCGGAGGTCATCTCCATCAGGTCCTGGCGGCTGGTTGGCTCGTTCGCGGCGTCGTTCTTGTCCATCAATACTCACTCTCTGATCTGGCCCGAAGACAGTCGGGACACTTGTGGATTTTAAAGGCCTGCTTGCCCTTGCCGGGAAAATAGCGATCGACAGACCGATGACAATAGTGCCTTGCGGCGATTTTATTGAAAAGACTGACCACCGTTCCAGTCGTGAAGCGCGTACTCATCAATCGACGTAGTACGTCTATCGCTCACTCTTCAAATTCTAACGGTGGCCGCCTTCGACGAGACATCGTTCGAAGAGATCAGGATCACGCGGTGCTCCGTTGGTTGCTTCATGAAGCACTTGAATGGGTCATTCAGTCGCCGGACACCGGTAAACGAACCCACCTGGAGATCGGTTTCAACGCCGGCCGATTGCGCCGCCTCGCCAAGTGATTCGCCGAATTGAGCTTCGATGCCAGCAATTCGCAGTCGGAATCGGGGCTGTTTCGCCTCCTGATTGTCCACACCTCGAAAAAAAATCCGGGGATGTTTCGGTGGAGAGGCGGAATCCCTGAAACCCTTAATAGACCTCTGATAGGCTTCTAATAGGCCTCTCATAGACGGTTCATGAGATCGCCGGACGATCTCCTCAAATTTTCTGTGGAGAAAACCACGGATTTCCACAGATTTTGGGATAGCCCGCTTTGACAAACGCGCTCCGATAGCGAATGCGTGGATGAAGGGCGCGACCGGAACAGAACGTGACCGGTCGTGCTCCGAGAACGCCAACGCAATGTCGGAGAACCCGAATATGACCACCAGAACCCAGCGCCGCGCAGGCGGCGCCAGGCGGACGCGCCAGGCCCGGGGCGGCAGCCGGGAGAAGGCCGCGTCCACGATCACCATGCGCCGGATCGAGGAGCTTCGCCCCTATGAGGGCAATGCCCGGACCCATTCGCGACGACAGATCCGCCAGATCGCCGACAGCATCGACCGCTTCGGCTTCACCAACCCCGTGCTGATCGCCGACGACGACACCATCATCGCCGGCCATGGCCGCGTGCTGGCGGCGAAGCAGCTGGGAATGAGAGAGGTGCCGACCGTCCGCCTCTCGCACATGAACGAGGCCGAACGCAGAGCCTATATCCTGGCCGACAACAAGCTCGCCCTGAACGCGGGCTGGGACCAGGAGCTGCTGGCGATCGAGCTGCAGGCCCTGGTCGATCTCGACTTCGACGTGGAGATCACCGGCTTCTCGCTGGCCGAGATCGATTTTACCCTCGATGCCGCGAGCGAACGAGACGTGCCGGGACCGGCCGGCCCCGAGGACGAGATCCCACCGCTCCCGAAGACCGCGATCAGCCGTCCGGGCGATCTATGGCGCTGCGGGCGCCATCGCGTGCTCTGCGGCGATGCCAGATCGCCGGCTGACTACGATCTCCTGCTGGACGGCGAGGAGGTCGATCTCGTCTTCACCGACCCGCCCTACAACGTGCCGATCGACGGCCATGTCTCCGGCCTCGGCAAGGTGCGCCACCGGGAGTTCGCCTTCGCCTCGGGCGAGATGTCGGAGGAGGCCTTCACTGCCTTCCTGACCGAGACCCTGGGCGCGGCGGCTGACCGCTGCCGCGATGGCGCCATCGCCTTCGTCTGCATGGACTGGCGGCACATGGGCGAACTGCTGGCCGCCGGGCGCACGGTCTTCGACGAGATGAAGAACCTCTGCGTCTGGAACAAGACCAATGGCGGCATGGGCGCCTTCTATCGCTCCAAGCACGAGCTGGTCTTCGTCTTCAAGGTGGGCAGTGGTCCCCATGTGAACAGCTTCGGCCTCGGCGAGACCGGGCGCTACCGGACCAATGTCTGGGACTATGCCGGCATCAACAGCTTTGGCGCCAGCCGGGACGCCGACCTTGCCATGCACCCGACGGTCAAGCCTGTCGCCCTGGTGGCGGACGCCATCCGGGATTGCTCCAGACGAGGCGACATCGTCCTCGACCCCTTTGGCGGCTCGGGCACGGCGCTGATCGCCGCCGAGCAGGTCGGCCGCAAGGCCCGGCTTCTCGAGTTCGACCCGGCCTATTGCGACACCATCGTCCGGCGCTGGGAACGCATCACCGGCAAGCAACCCACCCTCGCGGCAACCGGCGCACGCTTCGAGGACGTCGAGGAGGAACGACTGGCCGAGATCGAGCCCGGGCCCGCAGAGGAGCTTGGTTCCGGTGACAACCACGCCGAGACCGGCGAGGATGAGGACCCGCGCACCAAAGCCGTCCGTGCCGACCGGGAGGCCGCGAAATGAGCGGCGGTCGGGATGACGGCCAGAAGCGTCGGCGCCCCGCGCAACGCTGGCGCGCGCGATCAGGCGAAGATCAAGGTCGGGCCAAGCCGGAGGGCGATCGCCCGAATGACGGTAACGGCGACGACTACGAGGTCGGCTTCGGCAAGCCGCCCAGGTCGACGCGGTTCAGGAAAGGCCAGTCCGGCAATCCGCGTGGCCGGCCGAAAAAGCCGAAGCCGAAACCCATTCAGCTCTCGGACGCGCCGACGGACGTCTTCCTGCAGGAGGAGGCCTATCGTCCCGTGAAGTTCCGGGAGAATGGCCAGGAGGTTGAGCTGCCGACCGCTCAACTGCTCCGTCGCGCCCAGCACAATCTCGGCCTGAAGGGCAACCGGATCGCCCTGAAGAATGCGCTTGACGATATCGAAGCGAAGGAAAAGGAGCACCAGCAACGGCTGATCGACCGCTATGTCCGCCTGTCGGCGCTCAAGCGCGAGGGGGAGGCGGCGATCGAGGCGCATCGCCGGCGGGGTCTGCCGCCACCCGACCTCCTGCCGCACCCCGACGACATCGTGCTCAACCACCAGACAACGGAGGTGTGGATCAACGGGCCGGAGTTTCCCGAAGAGGTCGCGGTCTTTGAGCACGTGGCGGAACTGCGGAACCTGGCTTTGATGCAGTCGGCTCTTTGGGACAAGACGAGCAAGGCCAGGAAGAACCGGCCGAAAGGCGAGGGAATCTGCGCAGCGCTCTTATTCGCGACCCTCACAGACGCAGTTCTCCCGCGCCGGTTCCGCTGGCGTGACGGGGAGGCTGTTGGGCTGATGATGGACTATGCCGGCATGACACGGCGCGACCTGGAACGACGCTACGCCATCGAAAAGGACCGTCTGATGCGAGCGAAGCCTGAGGTGTCCCTGGTCTCGCCCGCGATGCAGACGGAGATCGACCGTTTGAGCGCAGAGTTCTTCGATCGTCTCCGGCAGAAGGCAGAGGCTAACGGAGACGGCGACTGATGCACTTTGGAATTGGGCTGACGCATGGTGGTCGGGAAGGCCACAGCGGTTGGCCTTGCCCTGCCGACGAAGCGATTCCCGGCGTCGCGATTTGCCGCTCGATCTCGAAGTGAAAGAGAGAATTGGCATGGTGCTGTTGCGCAGCCAGAGGCCGGGCTTCAACCCCCAAACCCTCGCTGCCCTAACAGGCCAACAGCCCCCCCGCAGGCCTGGCTTGATGCGGGCCAAGTCAGGCCGGCTTAACAGTGTTCGACCCGGCATGCTCTTCAGCGCCAGATCCGGATCAGCTCGATCTCGTAGTTCTCTCGCAGACCATCGACGCACAATGTTGGCGCCGGCGCCGGAGCGATGAACCCGAGCCCGCACTGCCAGCTGACACGACGCAGCAGATACGGCAGAACTTCTGAGCCCCTCGCGCCACCCCGCCGTTGCATCGATCATGTCTGCGGTCTCCGGGTCCAGGAGCGTCGGCCGTGTCAATTCTCAGCCAACACCGCTTCACGCAGCGTCATATTCCGCACGGACATGATGACGAGACCCAATTGGCCGCAGACATGGTCGGTGCAACGCGGGCGGATGACGAACGGAAGAGCCCCGCCGTGTCTGGCACGGCGGGGCTCCTGGTTCGGTAGCGAGCTTCGTTGGATGCGGTGCTACTTGCCCATGCCGTATGTGGCCGGATCGACCTTGCTCCAGATCTCATCCATATAGAGCTTGCCGAGTGCGTCCGCGTCGGTCTTGTCCACCCCGTCGGCCAGCTTGCGCCACTTGTCGATCAACGCCAGATAACGGTCGACCTTTTCTTGCGCGTTCTCGACACCGGTCGTGCGGACCGACTCCTCGATGCCGGTCTGGACATCCTGCTCGATGAACGCGTTGTGCGCCTTGACGAACTCGGGCGAAGGGTGGTGCAGGGTCATACCCTTCTCTTCCGCTTCGGCGAGCGCGCGGCTCTCCTCACGATAGGCATTGGCGATCATGGTGGCGTTGCCGTAGGTCGCCGCCTCGATGAACATGGCGCGGTGCTCGTCAGTCAGCTCCTGCCACTGGGGCACACCGAAGCTGAACGGCGAAGTCCCGTTGAAGACGCCGACCTCCGTCATGCTGATGTCGGTGGCGATGTCGCCGAGATTGAGCGTGTAGAACTCGGTCAGCGCGGCCAGCGCGCCGTCGACGAGGCCCGTGGAGATCGCCTCAAAGGCCTCGCCGCCGGACAGGGCAACGCGCACGGCGCCGAAGTGTTCGGCCCAGCGGCCCTGCGACGGGAGCGCGGTGCGGAGCTTCAGGCCCTTGAGCTCCTCGGCGTTCGAAAAGCCGGACCTGCCCTGCATCCGATAGGCAAGCGTCGAGTGGGAACCGAGATAGACGTGGCCGTTGCCGTGCAGCTCGGCGAGGCAGAGATCGCAGGTGGTCACGTACTCCATGATGGCGCCGCCCATGGCGGCGGCGTCCTTCCCGACGAGGCCCATGTTGGCGATGAGGTTGAACTCGGGGAACTCGCCCTGGAAGTAGGGTGCGTTCAGATAGCCGATGTCGGCGACACCATTGGGCACGCCTTCCAGCATCTGGGTGGCGTCCAGCAAGAGGCCGCCATAGGAATTCTCGAAGGTGAATTCGCCGTCTGTGCCTTCGTTCATCATCTTCATGAAGACGTCGTTGCCGTCGGCGATGACGCCCTTGGGGCCAACGAAATTGGCCATTTGAAACTCCCGCGCCGCAGCCGGGCCGGCTAGTGCGATGCCGGCCGCGACGGCGCCAGTGATAAGCAGATGGCGTAGAGCCATGTCGATCTCCTCCCCAAAAAATTGACATTACCCGAGTCACTCCCCTAACCCGGTCAGCGATAAAACAGTCTTTGTTCTGAAACCACCCGTCAAACGGCATGTAATCATAACTGGCATGCGCCCCGTATTTTTCTCATTTTAATGGCAAGTACTCGCCCTCCCCGCGCCGAGACCTCGGACCGCCGGACGGTAGAGTTTTCCACTAGATTTCACCGGGCTGGGAGAGGAGACAGACTGATCGGTCTCCAGCCATTGGTCCGGTGCTCTCACTGCAACCGAAGCGCTAACAAGCTGAAATCCGTGAGCACGCCATAGCGGCGTGACGATTGTCCCCCATCAGCGCTCTTGGGCCTTTTTGATGTGATTGCCTGACGGAGGATTTCTGGCTCATCGTAACCGCCGAGGAGTAGAGATGAGACAGGAATTCGGTAAGCAAAGAGCCACGGTCGACCAGGCCGTGAAGGACATCCGCCGCAACACCCGCAAGCACCATTCAGCCGAGGAAAAGATCAGGATCGTTCTGGAGGGGCTGCGAGGCGAGGAGAGTATCGCCGAGCTCTGCCGGGGCGAGGGGATCGCCACGAGCCTGTATTATTCCTGGTCGAAGGAGTTCCTGGAGGCAGGCAAGCGGCGCCTGGCCGGCGACACGGCCCGCCAGGCCAGCAGCCCCGAGGTAAAGGAGCTGCGCGCGGAGTCGACCATCGTCACGAGCAACCTGCCCTTCGACGAATGGACGTCCGTCTTCGGCTCCGAGCGCCTCACCGGCGCTGCTCGACCGGCTGACGCATCACGTCCATATCCTTGAGATGAACGGCGAAAGCTACCGTCTCAAGCAGGCGCAGAGGCGATCAAAAGACACCGCCCGGGACTGAACGGCGCGCAATCGAGAGAGGGGTCCCGCGGGACCCCTCTCTCGATCACAAGTGATGCATTTTTACTCCGGCCGGGTGATGCATTTTTAGTCCGGCGTTGACAGTTTCGCTGGTGGATTTCCGCCGGAGAACTGTTGAAATAGCGGAAGGGGTTGCCCATCCGGCCAGCCTACCGGATGCTATTTGGAGATGCTCCGAAATTTAGTCTGACAAAACCCCGGCGAGGGATACGCGCCCCATGACCGACCTGCACGACGACAAGAGCCCCGGCCGGCCGCTGATCGACCTCGACCCGGACTGGCTGGCGCTGGCCGGCGAGCCGGTGCTGGAACCGGACCTACCGATCGTAGACGCCCACCACCATCTGTGGGAACTGCCCGGCTCCCACTATCCGGCTGAGGAACTGCTGGCCGACCTCGACGCGGGCCACCGGATCGCCGCGACCGTATTCGTCGAGTGCCGCGCCTGGTACCGACCGGACGGGCCCCCGGAGCTGCGTTCGCTGGGTGAGACCGAGTTTATTCGGGACGTCGGCACCGAGGCCGCGGCGCGCGGGCGCCACGGCATCTGCGCCGGCATCGTCGGCAATGTTGACCTCCGGCTGGGCGACCGCGCCCGGCCGGTGCTGGAAGCGCATGTCGCGGCGGCCGACGGCCGGTTCCGCGGCATCCGCAACGGTGCCGCTTGGCACAAGGACGTACGCGGCACCACCGCCGCGCCGCCGCCCGGATTGATGATGGATCCGGCCTTCCGGACCGGCTTCGCGGCGCTGGCGCCGCTCGGGCTGAGCTTCGACGTCTGGGCGCTGCACACCCAGCTCGACGAGGTGGCCGACCTGGTGCGGGCCTTCCCCGACACCGCAATCGTCCTCGACCATGTCGGCGGGCCGATCGGCGTCGGCCCGTTCGCCGGCCGCCGCGACGAGGTCTTCGCCGAATGGCGTGCGAGGATCCTGGAACTGGCGCAGTTTCCGAACCTGACCGTGAAGCTCGGCGGCCTCTGCATGCGGATCGTCGGCTTCGCCTTCCACGAACGGCCCGCCCCGCCCGACTCGGCAACCCTGGCGGCCGCCTGGAAGCCCTATGTTGAGACCTGCATCGCCGCCTTCGGGCCGGAGAGATGCATGTTCGAAAGCAATTTTCCCGTTGACAAAGGGATGTGCACCTATCGATCGTTGTGGAATGCGTTCAAGCGATTGACGGCGGGATGTTCGGAGAACGAAAAGAAGTCGCTGTTCAGCGGCACTGCCGGCCGCGTCTATCGGTTGCAGACCGAGAATTGATCCAACATTCAATTCAATCTCAGAGACATGCGGCGCGTAGAGGGCAGGCCTGCACTTTTCAGATAAAGCTGGATGCTTGCTCAGGCAGCGTGGTATTGGCATCGGAGGGCGAGCCGGCGCAATCGAGAAGAATTCCGGACAGACGGGCGACTTGGGGGAGGGATCGCGCATGCCGACGGTGGCCAGCGCCGACGGAACACGGATTTCGTATACGGTCGACAACACGGCGCCGGTCTGGGATTCTGCGCCGGTCACCGTATTCATGCACCACGGCCTGGGCTTCAACCATGAGGCGTGGCGGCTCTGGCTGCGGACTCTGCTAGGCCGCGGCTTCCGCGTCATCCGCACCGACATGCGCGGCCACGGCGGCTCCGGCGCCGCCGACCCGGAGCCGCGCTGGGCCACCGACGCGCTGATCGCCGACGTGAACGCGGTGCTGGACCGGGAGGGCGTGGAACGCTGCCATTTCGTCGGCGAGTCCTGGGGCGGCACTATTGGCTTGGCCTGGGCGGCGGGGCAGCGGGGCCGCGCCCAGTCGGTCACGGTGATGTCGACCACTTATGCCGGCCGGCTGGTTCCGAACATCGAAACCTTTCCCGACATGCTGCGCGACGGCCGCATCGAGGCGTGGTCGGAGCGCATGGTCGAGGGGCGGTTCATGGCGGACGCCGCCCCCGAGCTGAAGCAGTGGGTCCACGAGGCCCAGCTCGCCTGCAGCGCGAAAATGCTCGCGGCGATGTTCGACTACATCATGGAACAGGACATCGGCGACGTACTCGGCACGATCGAATGCCCGGTGCTGATCCTGGCGCCGCAGGGCAGTCCGTTCGTGCCTCCGACGGTGGCGGCCGACCTGCTCTCGCGGCTCAAGGACGCCGAGATGCAGCGCTTCACCGGCCATCGGCACGGGCTGGTCCTGTCAGGCGCGGCGCTAGGCGCGGCGGCACTCGCGTCGTTTATCGACCGGCGAGGTGGCGCGGCATGAACCCAACAACCAACATCAAGCGGGGAAGAGTCCAATGAAGACCTGGAAGAGCGTGGCGGCGGCACTGACGGGTGCGGCCATGGCAGCTGTCGCCCTGAGCGGTAGCGCTGCGGCGGCGGAGAAGTGGCGCTATGTCGGCGGTCTACCCATGACCCACGACTATCCGCAACTGCTGGCCAAGGCCTTCGACAAGATCCGCGAGCGGACCGACGGCGAGTTGGACATCCAGTACGTCTTCATTGCCGAGACGCCCTACAAGTTCGGCGAAGTGATGACGGTTGTGCGCGACGGCTTGATCGAGGGCGGCGACTGGGTACCCTCCTTCGTGGCCGGCACCTATCCAATCCTGGTGGCTCCGGAGATGCCGTTCCTGTTCCCCGAGAAGATTAACGTCTCGGCCGGCCAGGACGCCACCAACGCCGCATGGGAAAGCCCGGCGATGTCCGAGGCCGTCAACAAGATCCTCGGTGCCCACAAAGCCGTGGATTTCGGCGTGCGTTATTACTACGAGCCGATGAACTTCTGGTTCGTCGAGCACGAGACGCCAACGCTCGACAGCTTCCAAGGCAAGAAGATGCGCGTCTTCACGCCCGAGCTCTCGGAACTGATACTCGGACTGGGCGCAAACCCTGTCACGATGCAGTCGCACGAGGTCTATGCCGCTCTGCAGCGCAACCTGCTGGACGGTCTGATTACCGGCTCGGGCAACATCAAGGGCTCCAAGTTCCACGAGGTTCTGAACGCCGGCTACATCGCCGACCCGATGTACATCTCGGCTTGGCCCATCGTGAACAAGGAGCGCTACGGGGCCCTTCCCGACGCGCTCAAGAATGTCCTCGACGAGGAGATGCGGGCAGTGGTCGAGGAGATCGCCTCGACCCTGGAAGCCCGCGACCAGGAGAAGCGCACGGAAGCCGAGGAGGTCTTCGGCTTCAAGATGGCGACCGCCACGCCCGAGGAATATCAGAAGCTCCGTGCCATCGCGCAGGAGCGGGTGTGGCCGAAATGGCTGGAGCGGGCCGGCGAGGGTGCCGAGGCGGTGCTCGCCGACGTGCTGAAGGCCGTGGAGACGCCGGAAGGCTGATTGTCGCTACCGAAACGGAGGAGAAGACGATGCTCGACCTCGTGATCAAGAACGCTCGCGTGCTGGATGGCACGGGCGCCGCGGAGCAGCTGGCGGACGTAGGCGTCAAGGACGGCCGAGTGACCGAGATCGGTCGTCTCTCCGACGCGGCCGCCGAGACGGTGGACGCCGACGGTCTGGTGCTGGCACCGGGCATCGTCGACATCCACACCCACTACGACGCGCAGGTGACGTGGGACCAGACCCTGTCCCCGTCGCCCTCGCTCGGCGTGACCACCGTGGTGATGGGCAATTGCGGCTTCACGGTCGCGCCCTGCCCGCACCAGTACAACGAAACGGTCCTCAAGAACCTCTCGGTGGTAGAGGGCATGGACCTAGAGGCCCTGCTTGCCGGAGTGAACTGGGGCTTCGAGACCTTCCCCGAATATCTCGAATTCGTCCGCAGCCGCGGCATCTACGCCAACGTCGCCGCCTTCGTCGGCCATTCGACCATCCGCACGGTGGTGATGGGCGAGGACGCCTGGCAGCGCAAGGAGGCGACCGAGGACGAGATGAAGGCGATGGAGGACCTGATCCGCCAGGCGATGAACGGCGGTGCGATCGGCTTCGCCTCCTCGTTCTCGCCGAACCACAGCGGCTATGACGGCATCCCGATGCCCTCGACCATCGCCACTGAGGGCGAGTTGGCCAAGCTCGTCGGCGTGCTGGGCGAATACAACCACGGCGTGTTCCAGTGCGCCTACGGGCTGAAGCTGAGCCTCGACTGGCTGGAAGACCTGGCGGCGAAGACCGGGGCGACGCTGAGCCTCTCCTCGGTCAACAGCATGTTCAACGACGCCAACCCCACCGGGGCCTATGACGCGTTGGACCGCTGCGCCCAGGCGATCGGCCGCGGCCACCGCATGTACCATCAGGTCACGGCCCAGCCGCTGTCGATGGACTTCACCGGCACCAGCGCCTATCCGCTGCACAGCCACGACGCGTTCGCGCCCTACAAGGCCGCCGACGCGGTGACGCTGAAGAAGACCTATGCCGACCCCGAGTTCCGCGAAGGGCTGCGCCAGAACCTCGCCCACCCGAAGGCCGGCGTCTTCTTCACCGGCAACTGGGAGCGGGTCTCGGTCGCCGTGCCGGCGCTGAAGAAGAACGAGGGCCTGACCAACAGGTCGATCGCGGAGATCGCGCGGGAACGGGGTGCCGACCCGCTGGACACCCTCTTCGACCTCTGGCTCGAGGAGGACCTGAAGACGGTCATGGTCGGCAAGTTCTTGAACGTGAACGAGGACGGCGCGGCGCCGCTGCTCAAGCATGATGCCGGCGTGATCGCGCTCTCGGACGCGGGTGCCCATCTGATCTTCATGTGCGACGCCGGCCTCGGCCTGTATGTGCTCGGCCGCTGGGTGCGGGAACGCGGCGATCTCGCCCTGCCCGAGGCCGTGCGGCGGCTGACCAGCCACCCCGCGGACCTCTACGGCCTTCAGGGCCGTGGCCGAATCGTACCGGGCGGCTACGCCGACTTGATGCTGTTCGACCCCGACAAGGTCGGTATTTCGCCGCCCAAGCGGGTCCCCGACCTGCCCGGCGGCGGCATGCGGGCGATCCGCGAGCCGCTCGGTATGCACGGCGTCTGGTGCAACGGCCGGCAGGTGTTCGACGGCAAGGACTATGTCGAACATCGCACCGGCCCGGGGTCGGTGCTGGACAAGTTCAACTAAGCAAGTCGGTCAACGGGGAGGGACGCAGCGATGGTGGAGATCAAGCTGGAGGGCAAGTTAGGCAACGAATCGGGCCATGTGCGCGACACGCGAAAGCCGAAGCTGCGCACCTTCCCCGGCGCCTGCGACTGCCACATGCACATCGTCGGGCCGTTCGACCGCTATCCCCTGGGGGAGAACCGCGCACTGACGCCCCTCGAAGGTCTCTACGGGGACTATGTCCGGATGATCGAGACCATCGGCGTCAGGCGCGTGGTGATCGTCCAGCCGAGCTTCTACGGCACCGACAACAGCTGCACGCTGGAATCGACCGAGCGGCTCGGAGCCAACGGCCGTGCGGTGGTCGCCATCCATGGCGACATCCCTGAGGCGGACGTCGCGGCGATGCACCAACGCGGCGCCCGCGGCGTACGGATCAACCCTTCGGTCAAGGGCGGGCTGACGCTCGCCCAGTTCGCCCCGGTCGCCCAGCGCATCAAGCAATATGGCTGGCACATCCAGTTCTTCATCGACGCTCGCACCCTGCCGGACTTGGTGGATTCCGTTGTCAGTCTCGACATCCCGGTCGTGTTCGACCACATGGCCCGGATTCAGGCCGACAGCGGCACCGACGAAGAAGGCTTCAAGATGCTGCTGGAGCTGATGCGGGACGGGCGTGCCTGGGTGAAGCTCTCCACCGCACTCCACGAACCGGACGACGCGCTGGCCGAGCGGGCACACCGCCTGATCGACGCCAATCCCGACCGGTGCGTATGGGGCACCGACTGGCCGCATTCCGGCTTCCCGGGGCAGGCGCCGAACGACGGCGATCTGTTCGACCTGCTCGGCGTCTGGGCGCGCGACGACGCGACCCGCCGCAAGATCCTGGTGGACAACCCGACCGCTCTCTACTTCGCTCACTGAGCGGCGTGGTTCGACGATGTCCTCCACACGTACCCTGCGCATCCTGGACCGGCTCGCCCTGATCGTCGGCGGGCTGGCAGTAGTGGTCATCCTGGTGCTGGTGCTGGCCGAAATCACCGTCCGGGCGGCCGGCAGCGGCCTGCCCTTCACTTCGGAATACAGCAGCCTGGCGATGGCCTGGCTAATCTTCTTACCGCTGGCCGAGGTGACCCGGCGGCGGACCCACATCGCCGCCGACTTCCTGGTCGAGCGGATGAACCCGCGCTTGGGCGCCTGGGTGACCGCGCTCGGCGCGTCGCTGTTCTTGGTGCTCTACGTCGCGGCGCTGTTCTATGTCGGCTGGACCGTCACGGCCAACTCCTTCGCCGAGAACATCCGCAGCCAGGGCCTGATGATGACGCCACTGTTCTATCCGCAGGTCGGCATGATGGTGGGGCTGGGGCTGATGCTGCTTCGCGCCTCGGTGGAGCTGGCCCGCTCGGTCGTGACGGCGTTGCACGTCGGCGCCGATACGGCGGCGTGAGGGAGCGGCAGCGATCGAAACCCTGATCCTCATGATGATCTCGATCCTGGTTCCGCTGTTCCTCGGCGTCCCCATCGCAGTGACGCTGGGCGGCAGCGGCCTCGTCTGGCTCGTGATCCTGAACCCCGCGCACCTGCGCGGCGCCGGCTACGCGCTCTGGAACATCGCCGACAACTACATCTTGATCAGCGTGCCGCTGTTCCTGCTGATGGGCGAGATCATCCAGCGCTCCGACATCGCCCAGCGCTTCTATCGGGCGATGAGCCTGTGGCTGCGCTGGCTGCCCGGCGGGCTGCTGCACGCCAATATCGGCGCCTGCGGCGTCTTCTCGGCTGTCAGTGGCTCCAGCGTCGCCACCGCCGCGACCATCGGCACGGCGGCGATCCCCAACCTGATGGCGCTCGGCTACGACCGGCGCTTGATCTTCGGCACGCTGGCCGCCGGCGGAACGCTGGGCATCCTGATCCCGCCCAGCATCCCGCTGATCATCTACGCGGCGCTAGTCGAGGTCTCGCTCGGGCGGCTGTTCATCGCTGCCGCCGTGCCGGGGCTGATGATGCTGGTGTTGTTCGCCGCCTATATCGGCTGGCGGGCTTGGCGCGACCCTGCCGTGTCGCCGCCGGTGCCGCTGGACGAGACCCGCACCCGCAGGCGCGAACTGCTCGGCTCCATCGGCGACGTGTTGCCGGTCCTGGCGATCATCTTGGTGGTTCTGGGCGGGATTTATTTCGGCTGGGCCACGCCGACCGAGGTGGCGGCGCTAGGCGTGCTGATCGCCCTGGTGGTCGCCGCGGCCTATCGCCGGCTGACCTGGACGGTGATCCGCGAGTCGGTGGTCGCCGCAGTCACCTTCACGTCGATGCTGATGTTCGTCATCATCGGCGCGCACATCTTCTCCTACGCGCTGTTCGCGTGGGGCATGACGCGGGAGGCGACGAGCTGGGTCGCCGACCTTGCGGTGGCGCCGGTGGTGGTGTTGGGCGTCATTGTGCTGATCTACCTGGTGCTCGGCATGTTCATCGACGCGCTGTCGATGATGGTGCTGACCCTGTCGGTGGTGTTTCCTATCGTCACCGGGCTCGGCTACGACCCGGTCTGGTTCGGCGTGGTGCTGGTGATGCTGCTGGAGATAGGCCTGATCACCCCGCCGGTCGGCATCAATCTCTACACCATCCAGGGGCTGATACCGGGGCTGACCAACGTGCTGGAGGTGGCGCGCGGCGCCCTGCCATTCGTGCTGCTGCTGTTGATCGGCGTCGGCCTGCTGGTGGCCTTCCCCGACATCGCGCTCTGGCTGCCACGGCAGATGTACTGAGCGGGCACCGCTGCGGCGGTGCGGGCCGGGGCGACACGGGCCCCGGCGCAGCCGCCTGCCGTGTGAGGATCAGGCGCTCCTACGACGATCCGCCCGGCGGGGCTCCAGGTGGTAGGAGTCGAGGTTCGCTTCCCGGGTCATCTCGTAGAGGTCGACATTCCCGCAGGGGCATTGTCAGTGCAATCTGACCCCGGCGCAGCAGAGCTGTATCTGGTTGAGGTCAGACGGCTGATGGGAATTTTCCGCCCGGTTGTTCCGCCAACGCGTGGTGTCCTGGCGGTCGCCTATGCCGAGGCTCGAGAATGCCGCGCGGTAGGAACGCAGGCGGTCGGTGACGATGGTGCGTGTTGAGCCGAAGCGTTTCAGCGCCCGCCTCAGGAAATCCATGGCAGCCCTGTGGTCTGAGCCCCTTGGTTCCCTCGTTCAGAACGAGAGTCATTCCGTTTGTGCTCTGAGCCCCTGGATCGCCGGATCCTGGAGTTTTCGGCTCTGATCACGGTGACGGGCGGGTATCGCTGCCGCGATTGTGCAGCGCGATCGGCAGGCCCCAGCTGTAGTTTAAATCGTTCTCAAACCTGTCCAACGGAAGGGGAATAGCTCACTGTGAGGACCGCCGGGAAGCGGTCGGGCCAAACTACGTTTGGGCGCTCGACTTCGTTCACGACCATCTGGCAACGGGCAGGAGACTACGCATTCTGACCGTGGTGGACACGCACTCCCGGCACTGTCCCGCGGTCGATCCGCGCTTCGCTCATAGGGGGAGAGAATGTAGTCTACACCTTGGAACGGGTCTGTGCCAGCATCGGCTATCCGAAGACCATTCGTGTCGACAACGGGAGCGAATTCATCTCGCGGGACCTGGGTCTCTGGGCCTATGCGAACGAGGTGACGCTGGACTTCTCCCGGCCCGGCAAACCCACCGACAATGGCTTCATCGAGGCGTTTAACAGCATGCTCCGAGCGGAATGTCTGAACGCCCACTGAGTTCATGAGCCTTGCCGATGCCCGCGAAAAGCTTGAGGATTGGCGCAGCGACTACAACGAAGTCAGGCCTCACAGCGCGATCGGTTGCAAGGTGCCGATTGCGCGGCACAATTTCGGCGGCGATACCAGCTCGTCACCGTGATAGAACCGAAAAACTCCACAATCCGGTGGTCCAGTGTTGGGGCCCAGCGCAAATGCAGACCAGACTCTACCTTCGAGAGGATGAAGAATGGGGCTCACGTCACGGCGCGCGTACCCGGCGAGGGTTTCCCCTGCCAAGCCACGGCGGTCGAAAGGAAAGTGCGCTGTCGAATACGGCGGAAGGACGCGCTCTGATTTCGAAGTCCCAGCGCAAACGCTGGCAAGGGATAACGCAGGAGAGCACTCATGATGGTTCGTAACCTGACAATAGCTGCAGTATCGGCTGCGACAATCGCAGCACTCTTGATTACAGTCACCAACGAGGCAGAGAGCGATTCGGCCGACGTGGCCCGATACCAATTGGTGCCCTCAGGCGGAAATCAGCAAGGAGCATTTCGTCTCGACACGAACACCGGGCGTGTTTCTTGGTGTTTCGGATTTAGTTCGGCAAATGGCCCAGGCGTCAGATGCACAAGTTGGACGGATTAGCCGTTCATTCCCCGCCTCGCCGCATACGTCGAAGTTGCCATTTTCAATTACTATGCGCTTAAGAATTATTTTTGAGGTTGATTGATTTTTATAATAGATCATCGAAATTATTGTTGCTCTCAACAGTATTCGAATCTGTGACCCGCTGATTACGAGATCGGCACCATCACCTACTGCGAACCGGACATCGTCGGCAACCGCCATTGGCCGGACGGCGTCCTGCTGTGGATTGCCATGGCACTGGACGAGATACCCCTTGCCTCAGACTCAGAGCAGCAGCCATTTACTCACCTCTCTCCGAGGCAGTTCCTCTCAGCCTGTGGCCCCGCGGACGTGCCCATACTGGAGCGCGCCGCGGCGTTCGCAGAGAGACCCCGGTTCGGCCCGCGGGGCTCCAAAGGTCGGGACATACTGCTGTTCTATCTCTTCGACATCTGGGCCAGGTGGAAGGCGACGCTGCCGACCATCTGCGGGGACGACACCCGTGAGACTGAAATCCAACGCCAGTTCGACCATGCCTGCAAGGCCGCCGGTTTTACGTCCCCTCCGTTGCGACCCTAAACCACCGCATCCGCCATTACCGGCGTGAACGCGAGGATCTCGTCGATTTTTGCTGAAGACTTGACACTTACGCCGCTGACGTCGCTCGCGCCAATCTGCCGTTGACGAGACCCCGGAGGCGCAGCCACGGCTTATGTAAGCATCGCGGCATTCTCCAGGGACGGCTGACCGGGCCAAGATCTTCACACAGTGGGAGGCTGGATCAGCTGGGACGATCGTTTCGGGGCCGGTGGCTGATCGCCCAAGGATGTGTGTGGACGGACGATCCATCGACCCAGAATAGAGTTGTCACAAGGATGGCCCGGCGCCTAGATTGTTCGGGAATCCAGACATTGCTGTCCTGGGTCCGCATTCCGACAGAGAGGACAGGCTTGGGCTTTCGCGCGATCGGTGAGGCGGAGATTCGACGCCAAGCGGCACAGGCGATGATCGACCTGTTCGATTCCATGTACGAGGGCGCCTTCGCCGTCGATACGCGCGGCCGCATTTCCTGGATGAACGACAAGTTCAAGGCGCTGTTGGGATGGAACGGCGTCGATCCGGTGGAGGGCAAGCCGGTCGAAGACGTCATCCCGCATTCGGAGATGCGCCGTGTCTTGGATTCTGGACGCGCCGATCTGCTGGACATCATCGACCTGGGCAACCGTCAGCTTACCGTCTCCCGCATTCCCCTGCGCGGCGAGGACGGTCGGCTGCTGGGCGCCATAGGGGTGATCCTGTTCGACCGTCTGCAGTCACTGAAGCCGCTGGTCAACCGCTTCCAGCAACTCCAGAGCGAACTGGAGACCACCCGCCGGGAACTGGCCGAGAGCCGGCGCGCAAAGTATCGCTTCGGCAGCTTCGTCGGCGCCACGGACGCCGTCCGTCAACTCAAGCGCCACGCCCGCCGGGCGGCCGAGCGGGACGCGGCGGTGCTGCTCTATGGTGAAACAGGCACCGGCAAGGAACTGCTGGCACACGCGATCCACGCCACCTCTCCTCGTGCGCAACGTCCCATGGTGCGCGTCAATGTAGCCGCGATTCCGGAAACCCTTCTGGAATCGGAACTGTTCGGAGCGGCCCCCGGTGCCTATACCGGCGTCGGCCGCCAGGGTCGCGAAGGGAAGATCCTGCTCGCCGACGGCGGCACGCTCTTTCTCGACGAGATCGGCGACATGCCGCCTCCCCTGCAAGCCAAGCTGCTGCGTGTGCTGCAAGAGCAGGAGATCGAGCCGCTGGGCGCCAACAGGGTAATCGCCGTGGACGTGCGGATCATCAGCGCCACTAGCCGTGACCTGAAGGCCATGGTTGACCGCGGCGAGTTCCGGGCCGATCTCTACTATCGTCTAAATGTCCTGCCGGTCACGGTGCCGCCGCTGCGCGAACGGCTGAACGATCTGCCCCTGCTGTGCGAGACGCTGCTCGAAGACATGGCACACCGGGCCGGCGGTGCGCCCCGCGACGTTGCCGCCGACGCCTTCCATCGCCTGGCCGCGCACAACTGGCCTGGCAATGTGCGCGAGCTGCGCAATGTACTGGAACAGGCCGCGGCCGCCGTCGACACGGATGTTCTCGGCCCCGATGATTTCGACGGCCTGCTGCCCCGGCCCCGATCGGCCGCTCAGCAGGTCTCAACGAAGCCGGCCGGGGAGATCCGGCCGATGCGTGAGGTGCTGGCAGAAGCGGAGGACGCCGCTATCCGTCACGCGCTGGAACAGACCAATGGCGTCAAGGCCGAAGCGGCCCGGCGCCTCGGAATATCCCGGGCCCAGTTCTACGCCAAGCTCGCCAGCCACGGCATCATGTCCGAAACATCGGACAGGCGGAAAGCTGTCTGATCTTCCAGACAATCAGAAGCCACCGCGTTGATTTCACTAAGTGATTTATCCGCTTTTCTTGCGGCCGTCCGGCAGAACGGACATCAGCCCTGTCGACTTATCGGGGCAGTGACGGTCCAAGTCATTGAAAAGATTGGCATCAATGCTATGGCACGCGGCTTGCCAACTGGTGTCCAGCCTCACGCCATGCGCGTGCGGCCAAGGGAGATAAGTGGAGGAAACCCAATGAGACGCTTGCTCGGCGCCGCCGCGATGGCCGCCACAATGGTTGGGGCCGGCATGTCGCTGGCCGACGACACCGTCAAGATCGCCCACATCTACGGCAAGACCGGCCCGCTTGAAGCCTACGCCCAGCAGTCGCACCGGGGACTGATGCTGGGCCTCGAGTACGCCACCGAGGGGACCATGGAGGTCCTGGGCCAGAAGATCGAGGTGATAGAGAAGGACACCCAGCTGAAGCCGGACCAGGGCCGCGCACTGCTAGCCGAAGCCTATGGCGACGACGAGGCTGACATAGCCATCGGCCCCGTGAGTTCGGGTGTGGCGCTGGCCATGCTGCCGGTCGCGCAGGAGTACCAGAAGATCTTGCTGGTCGAGCCGGCGGTGGCCGACAGCATCACCGGCAGCGCCTGGAACCGCTACATCTTCCGGACTGGCCGCAATTCCTCGCAGGACGCCATCGCCAATGCGGTCGCCATCGGCAAGCCGGGCGTGAAGATCGCCACCCTCGCGCAGGACTACGCCTTCGGCCGCGACGGCGTCGCCGCCTTCAAGGAAGCGCTGGCGGGTTCCGGGGCCGAGCTGGTGCATGAGGAGTACGCGCCCCAGGACACCACGGACTTCACCTCTCATGCACAGCGCATCTTCGACGCGCTGAAGGACGAGGAAGGCCGCAAGATCATCTGGATGATCTGGGCCGGGAAGGGCAACCCGCTGGGCAAGCTGGCAGCGATGGAACCGAGCCGCTTCGGCATCGAACTGGCGACCGGCGGCAATATCCTGCCCGCCCTGGTGGCCTACAAAGTCGCGCCCGGCATGGAAGGCGCCGCCTACTACTACTACGAGATCCCGCAGAACCCGGTTAACGACTGGCTGGTGAAGACCCACCAGGAGCGGTTCGACAGCCCGCCGGACTTCTTCACAGCCGGCGGCATGGCGGCTGGCATCGCCATCGTCGAGGCGATCCGCAAGGCCGGCTCGACCGAGACCGAGGCGCTGATCAATGCCATGGAAGGTATGGAGTTCCAGACGCCCAAGGGCAAGATGATCTTCCGCGCCGAGGATCATCAGGCATTGCAGGAAATGTATCACTTCAAGATCGCGATCGAAGAGGGCGTCGAGTGGGCCGTGCCTAAGCTCGTCGACGTCATCGAGATCGACGAGATGGATGTCCCGGTCCGGAACTAGGATCACGCCGGAGGACCGGCCGCCCCGGGTAAATCTACGCCCGGGGCGGTCCTTGGCCCGCGAGGGGAGAGACGCCGAGCCATGGCGAATGACCAGCAGCCGGTCGTGGAAACCCGCGGCCTGACGATCCGCTTCGGTGGCCATATCGCGGTCAACAACGTGAGCTGTGCCTTCGGCCGCGGCACACTGACCGCGATCGTCGGACCCAACGGGGCCGGCAAGACGACCTATTTCAACCTCATGTCCGGGCAGCTACCGGCCCATACCGGACAGGTGCTGCTGAACGGCGAGGATGTCACCCGCCTCTCGGCGCCCGCACGGACCCGCCGCGGCATGGGCCGGGCCTTCCAGCTCACCAACCTGTTCCCGAACCTGACTGTGAGGGAGAACGTGCGGCTGGCGGTGCAGGCGCGCAAGGGGCTGGGCTTCGACCTGCTGTCCATGGCGTCCCGCAACACGGGCCTGATCGAGGAAGCCGAGGCTGTGCTCGATCGCGTTGGCCTGCTGGCGCGCGCTGACGCTGCCGCCGCTTCCCTACCCCACGGCGATCAGCGCAAGCTGGAGGTCGCCATCTTGATCGCGCTGGACCGTCAAGTGCTGATGTTCGACGAACCGACAGCGGGCATGAGCATGGATGAGGTGCCGGTCATTCTGAATCTGATCCAGCAGATGAAGGCCGACGCCAACCGCACCATTCTTCTGGTGGAGCACAAGATGGACGTGATCCGCACCCTGGCCGACCGTATCGTCGTGCTGCATCACGGCTACCTGGTCGCCGACGGCGATCCCGCCGAGGTGATGAATTCGCCGATCGTGCAAGAGGCCTATTTGGGCACGGGGGTGGCCGATCGTGTCTGACGATCCCATCCTCCGTCTCTCCGGCGTCCACACCCATATCGGCCACTACCACATCCTGCAGGGCGTGGATTTTCAGGTTCCCCGGGGCGGCGTTTCGATGCTGCTGGGCCGCAACGGCGCCGGAAAGACCACGACCATGCGCACGATCATGGGCCTCTGGCGCGCCTCCGCCGGTGAGGTGATCTTTGACGGCCAGCCGATTCAGGCGATTCCGACACCGGCGATCGCGCGGCTGGGCATCGCCTACGTGCCGGAGAACATGGGCATCTTCGCCGGGCTGACCGTACGCGAGAACATGAGCCTCGCCGCCCGCTCCGGCCCCATGGACTCCGACCGCCTGGACTGGATCTGGGGAGTGTTTCCAGCCCTGAAGAAGTTCTGGGACTGGCCGGCCGGCAATCTCTCAGGCGGTCAGAAGCAGATGCTGGCGGTCGCGCGCGCGGTGATCGAGCCCTGCCGGCTATTGCTGGTCGACGAACCCACCAAGGGTCTCGCCCCCGCCATCGTCGGCGCGCTGATCGACGCCTTCAGCGAGCTGAAGCAGGAAACCACGGTCCTCATGGTCGAGCAGAGCTTTCACATGGCCGAACGCGTCGGCGACAGCGTCGCAGTAATGGATGACGGTCATATCGTCCACGCCGGCGCAATGGCCGAACTGGCCGCCGATCCGGAGTTGCAGGGGCGGCTGCTGGGCCTTTCGTTGGAGGGCTCCCTGTGAGTGTGATGAACCGCAACGACGATTCGGCGCCGCGCGCGCCGCTGATGGACCGCCTGACCGGCGAGGCTTTGCCGGTGCTGGCGCCAATCATCCTCGCCCTGGCCGCGCTGCTGGCCATCGGCTCCCTGCCGACTTGGCTGACGCTGACCCTGGCGGGCCTCGCCATGGGTATGATGATCTTCGTCATGGCCTCCGGCCTGACGCTGGTCTTCGGCCTGATGGACGTGCTGAACTTCGGCCACGGGGCCTTCATCGCCCTGGGGGCCTTCGTCGGCGTAACGGTATTGCGCGGCGTTTTCCCCGAATATCTAGCCGCCGACTCGGTGACGCTGAACCTGGTCGCCATGGCCGCCGCGATCACTGCGGCAGCGCTGGTAACTGGCGCGCTGGGATGGGTCTTCGAGCGTGTGATCGTCATGCCCGTCTACGGCCATCACCTTAAGCAGATCCTCATCACCATGGGCGGACTGATCGTAGTCGAGCAGCTCATCCACGTGGTCTGGGGCCCGAACGAGATTCCGATCGAGCAACCGGCGACCCTCCGCGGTTCCTTCACCATGGGCGAGTTCGGCTTCGAAAAGTACCGACTGTTCGCCGCGCTCCTGGGGATCGGCATCTTTCTCGGCCTGCGCGCGGTGCTGAAGCGCACCAAGATCGGCCTGATCATCCGCGCCGGGGTCGAAAACCGCGAGATGGTCGAGGCGCTGGGTTACCGCGTCACTCTGGTGTTCGTCGCCGTCTTCGTCGCCGGCTCGGCACTCGCTGGCCTCGGTGGCGTGATGTGGGGGCTATACGACCAGCTGGTATTTGCCCGCATGGGCATGGACAACATGATTCTCGTCTTCATCGTCGTGATCATCGGCGGGCTGGGCTCGGTCGAGGGCTGCTTCATCGGCGCTCTTCTTGTCGGCCTGATTGCCAACTACACCGGCTACCTGGCGCCCACGGTTGCGCTCGGTTCCAACATCCTGCTGATGGTGCTGATTCTGATGTGGCGGCCCCAAGGTCTCTATCCCGTCGCCGGCAGCCAGTGAGGAACGCCCGATGCTGACACGACTCCTTTCCGGCGACCTGCCCCGCAGCCGCGCGCTCACCGTGGTCCTTCTGGCGATCCTCATCGGCCTCGTCCTGGCGCCGTTTCTGTTTCCCGGCACGCGCTCGCTCGACACCGCCGCACGAATTGCCATTTTCATCGTGCTGGTTGGCAGCTACGACCTGCTGCTGGGCTATACCGGCATTGTCTCGTTCGCACATACCATGTTCTTCGGCATTGGCGCCTATGGCGTTGCCCTGTCGCTGACCAATTCGGGTCCAATCTGGGGCGCCGTGGCACTCGGCGCCGCCGGTGGGATCCTGCTCGCCGTGGTTCTCGCCTTCGTCATCGGGCTCTTCTCGCTCCGGGTGAAGGCGATCTTCTTCGCCATGGTGACACTCGCCGTCGCCAGCGCCTTTGCGATCCTGGTTTCGCAACTCTACCAACTGACCGGTGGCGAAGACGGGCTGAGCTACAGTGTACCACGGGAGCTGACGCCGGGCTTCAAATGGGCCGAAGGACGCCTTTTTGGTGTCCGGCTCGACGGCAAGCTGATTTCCTACTACCTCGTCGTGACCGTTTCGCTCGCCGCCTTCCTGTTCATGCTCCGCGTTGTCAACTCTCCCTTCGGGCGGGTGTTGCTGGCAATTCGCGAGAACGCCTTCCGTGCCGAAGCCGTCGGCTACCGCACCGTTCACTACCGCACCATCGCCACTTGCCTCTCCGCCGCGATGGCGGCCGTTGCCGGCGTCCTGATGGCGTTGTGGCTGCGCTATACCGGCCCCCAGACCACACTCTCGCTCGACATCATGATCGACATCCTGCTGATGGTAGTCATCGGCGGAATGGGGACCATGTACGGAGCCGTTTTGGGCGCGACGATCCTCGTTCTAGCCCGGAACTACCTACAGGGCCTGATGGGTGCCGCCGCCGAGGCGACCAGCGATTTGCCGTTCCTCCCCGGGCTACTGCAGCCCGACCGCTGGCTACTCTGGCTCGGCGTCCTGTTTATCCTCAGCGTCTATTTCTTTCCAATGGGCATCGTCGGAAGACTGCGCCTGCGCCTGAAGCGAGACAGTGAGGAAGTTCACTCGACGAATTAGTGGATCAATCCAGATACTGTGTGAGATATACCCTGTCCGTTGGACAGGTTTGACGAGGATTTAACCTACAGTTGGCGCTGTTCCGGGTCGGGCTGATCCTCTCCCGCCGAGTCTTGATACGGCGGCGGCTAGACCGGAATCCATGTCGGATCAATAGCCCCGTCTCCAGTCGACGACGTTTGCAAGCGGGCGCCCCGCGAGCCATGCGCGAAGGTTCTCGCAGAAGAGATCGATCGACCGGTGGCGGTTCACATCGCTGCCGGTCGAGGTATGCGGCGTCATGAGGATGCGCGGATGGGCCCAGAGCCGTTCGGGCGGCGGATGCTCGAACTCGCCCACATAGACGTCGAGCACTGCCCCGCCGAGCTGTCCGGCATCGAGCGCCTGAACCAGCGCGTCCTCGTCGACGATTTCCCCTCGGGCGATGTTGATCACGATCCCGCCTGGCTTCATCGCCGCCAGCGCTGCCGCATCGACCAGGCGGGTGGTCTCGGGCGTCCACTGGCAGCAGATCGCCACGACATCGCTTTGTTCCAGCAGCCTGTGAAGGTCCCTTGGTCCGCCAATCTCGGCAAAGCCCTCCGGCCGGTCATCGGCATCTTCGGGCGGACGGCGCCGCGTGCCCACGACGCGCATGCCGAGCGCGGCGCACAGCCGGCCGGCTTCGGCGCCGATGCCGCCTGCGCCGACAATGCAGACAATCTTGCCCGCCAACAGCCATGGTCGATAGGCGTGCCGGTCGACGTGGCGGCTGGCCTGGTCCGCCGCAGCCCGATCGAAGGCCCTGGCGAAGTGCAGGATGCCGCCGACGACATACTCCGCGGCCGGCAGCGCGTTGGCCAGGCCGCGGGAAGTCGTGACAATGACGTCACTGCCCCAGAGATCGCCGAGCCGGAGGTTGCTTGCCCCGGCCGGGCGCTGGTGGAACCAACGGAGCCCCGGCGCCCGGGCGCGCAGATCGAGCGGGAACGGCCAGCCGCCGAGAACGATCCCGGCCTCGGCAAGCAGGGCATCGCGTTCGGAGCGGGAGGCCTTGCCGGCACTGTCGGGCGCGACATAGAGGTCGACCGCGTATCGGGGCCAGGTCTCGCGGTACTCGCCATCGAACCAGCCGCCGGCGTCAACAAGTCGGACCGACGGATCGACGGCCTCGATCCGTTGCCGGTCGGTATCGGATAGCGGCACAAGCGTCAGGACATTCGGCACTGCATCCGGCTCCAACTCAGCGCCCGCATGGGCAGAAAATCCGATCTTCATTCCATTCGCTCAGGCCGTGAACCCATTGTGGCGGGACCCAGCCGGTCGGGATGGTCGGAGCAAGGAACTTTTGGTCATGGCCCGGATCCGGGCCAACCCGGGCCGCGAAGGCCCGGAAACGACGGTGACATTCGGGCGGAACGAGCCTGCCCTTCTGTCGTCGAAAAGGTTCGACGATCATTCAAGCGCCGCTGAGAGCCGGTCGGAAAGCCAACCTGGCGCACATTGCATCGGCCGGGCCTTCAGCCAAGGCCTGCCTGACAACCGGATGTCCGGTGCCTCTGCATATTCGGCATGGCCTGGCGGCCTTCTTGCGCGTTATCGATGAGCGGGGAGACCAGAAACGATGGGCTATTCAGCCGAATTTTCCGTGCCGTTCACGGCTCGTGAGTCATGAGCATGCCGCGATCCAGGGGCGCCGCCCGCCCGAGGCATCATTTCCGGGCCGATCCGACGCCGCGCGAGAATCTCGTGGGCATTGCATTCATGCTCCTGGCCAGCTTGGTCCTGCCGGCCATGAATGCCGGCGTCAAGTACCTCAACGACTTCTACCCCAGCGGCCAGATCGTGTGGGCCCGCTATGCCGGTCATCTCCTGGTCATGATCGTCGTCTTCCTGCCGTGGCACGGCACCGGCCTGTTCCGAAGCCAACGACCGGGCATCCAGCTGGTGCGGTCGCTGCTGCTGTTCGTCTCGACGGCATTCTTCGTCTACGCGCTGCGTTACCTTGAACTCGCGGTGGCCATGGCAATCGTCTTCACGACGCCGATCGTGGTCACCGCGCTTTCCGTACCCTTTCTGAGCGAGAAGGTCGGGTCGAGGCGCTGGGCCGCGGTCGCGGTCGGTTTCGCAGGAGCGCTGATCATCATCCAGCCCGGCGGCGCCGGCTTCCACTGGGCGATGCTCCTGGTCGTCGCCAACATGTTCATGTTCTCCGTCTACCAGATCCTCACGCGGAAGATCGCCGCGGACGACACTCCCGAGACGACGATCACCTACACGGCGCTGGTCGGCTCCGTGGCCGCCGGTCTCTTCTTCGTGGTCGAGCCGGGGGTCTGGCCCGTCTCGGCCTGGCACTGGTTCCTGTACTTCCTGCTCGGGGTGTTCGGCGGCTTCGGCCAGTACTTCGTGGTCAAGGCCTTCCAGTACAGCCTCGCGTCGGTTGTGGCGCCGATCACGTACATCCAGCTCGTCGTTGCCGGCCTGTTCGGCTACCTAATTTTTGCCGAAATTCCCGACCTATGGACCTGGGTCGGCTCAGCCGTGGTGGTCGTCTCGGGACTCTACATCACCTATCGCGAGCGGCGCCGGAAGCCGAACCGGGACGCTGAAGCGCGACCGACCGGAACGAGCTCCAGTCTGTCACCGTGATAGAGCCGGAAAACTCCACGATCCGGCGGACCAAAGACGGGTTGAAGTCCAACAGACCGACGGACCGACGGACCGACGGACCGACGGAATCTACCCATTCCCGTGGCAGAATTTCAGGCCTTCACGTCAGAAAAAGTATATACTTTTTTTAAATAGCCGATCTATGGCAGTACAAAAATGTAATTCAAGGGATTCCGGATGCAACCACGTCCGCTAATCAGAAAGTGGGCTTTCTTATTGGCCCATATTGCGATCATAGGGATCGCGCTTGGTGATCTTGATCCTTGGTTTTTGTCCGGTGTCGTCGCAGCGATCTTGTACGTAAATCTGACACGGCATCCTGAGACCCTCAGGAAGGCACCGAATGTTGGTCTCATCCTCTGGATGCTTTTCATCTCTGCGGCGACGGCCGTCGCGCTGTATGGCGCTGTTGAAATCATCGAGCAGATTCTGGTCGACTGATACACATCAATTTGGCCGGTTCTGCATCGTCGGCGCGATTGCCTCTAACTCTATGGCGTCGACGGTGCCACTGATCTTGGTCTGTGCCTGATTCCGGCTCGCTGCCAAGAACCGGATAGCCAGGCCTCAAGTTTCATGATTGTTCCAACGCAGTTTCGATCTTGAGGCAGATCAGGAGAGGATCATGTCGTCAGCCCTGCGGGCCGCGCCGGCGTTGATTACATGACCGCGCGAAGCGGTGCGGGCATCGGGCGTATCGTGGCGAGCATTGTCATCCTCGTGTCGGGCTCGCTGCTGGCCTGGCTGCTGCGCTACGGGACGGCTGTCGTGCTGCCTGGCTTCCAGGCCGACTTCGGCGCCGATCCGGCTGCTCTGGGCGCCCTCGCCGCCGCCTATTTCTGGCCCTATGCCGCGATGCAGCCCTTCGCCGGGGTCCAGTCCGATCTCTGGGGGCCGCGCCGCACCTTCGCCTTCTGGCTCGCAGTGGCAGGCCTGGGCACCCTTCTGTTTGCGCTTGCGCCGAGCTATCCGCTCGCTCTCATCGGCCGCGCGCTGGGCGGCGCAGGCGTCGGTATCGTCCTGGTGATCGCCTTCAGCCTGCTCGCCCGATGGTTCGGCGACCGGCATTTCGGCACGATCGCTGGCCTCTTCGCCGCCACCGGCCCGATCGGAGGATTGCTGGCGGCGCATCCGCTGGCTGCGTTGGCGGAGGCGTTCGGATGGCGCACAGCCTTTGTCATCGTGGCCGGCTGGCTGCTGCTGACCGCCCTGGCGGCCGTTCTGACCCTGCCGGGGCCGGCTGCCCGGCGCGCGGGGCTAAGCATGGGCGAGGCCTTCCGCGGTCTCGTGCGCGCGGCACGCCTGCGCAACCTCTGGCCCTGCGCGGCGCACGCCTTCGTCGCTCTCGGCATACTCAGCGCCATGCAGGGTCTCTGGACACTGCCATTTCTGGGCACGGCCTATTCGCTGTCCCCGCCGGCTGCGACCGACGTGCTGCAGGCCTGGTCGATCGGCCTGCTCGTGGCGCTGCCGGCCTGGGGTTATGTCGCTGACCGCCTGCTGCGTTCCGACAAGCGCACGATGCTCGCCAGTGTCATCCTGCACATCCTGCCATGGCTGTGGCTGGCCATGGCGCCATCGGCGTTGCCGGTAGACGCCCTGTTTCCACTGTTCCTGTATCTCGCCCTGATGAACGGCTGCTGGATGCCCGCCTATGCCCTCGTCAACCGCTCCGCGCCGCCGGAGTTGCGCGGCAGTGCACTTGGTCTGATGAACCTGGCATTCTTCCTGGGCGCTGCCTGTTTCCAGCAGTTCAGCGGCCTTCTGATCGGCCAGTTCTCAGCGGACCCTGCGACGGCACCGCTCGATGCCTACCGCTGGCTGTTCGCAACCTTCGTCGGGGCGCTGATCGTGTCCGCCCTCGCCCTGACGAGAGCTAGGGACAAGCGCGATCGGTCCGGCTGAACTCTGCCCCGTGCTTGCAGTATCCCGAAATCGGGAGATAACCGGCCTTCGCTGTGATCTCTTCCCTGAAGCGGCTCCTCCATTCAGGAAGCCAATCGCATTCCGTCTTCTATGGAACCAAATGAGCAGGCGCGGCTAGGGTTCGCATGTCAAAGTCGTTTCAGTGGCAACCCTATCCGCGACCAGCGAATCTCACTATCCTTGAGGGGGCAGGATAGGGAGAAGGTCCCTGCGAATCCCGAAGAGGTGGAGGTCATCGAGCCATGGTTCGGGATATTCTGGAGGAGATGTTCGGGCCGGAAATAGACGGCGCGGGTGGAATCGGCCAATCGGTTATCGCCAAATATTCTAAGTCCCTGTCATGCGGCGGTCGTTGGTAAAATGAGCCTGATCGCTAATCTGCTCCTAGGTTGGCCGATTCGCCTGTTAGGGGCGCCCAAAAAAGAAATTCCGGATTGCCTGGGACAGCCCCCTAGTTTGTGCTTTTCAGCTATGATGAACGCCTATGATGGCTGTAAAACGACAAAGACAATGGGAGGCTGGACTGGCCTACGGTCAAGACGATCTGTTTGAAGTTGTTTGCTTGAATCAACCAGCAATCAGAGTTTCACAAAAGCTCAATAGTATCAAAATTTCTGGTGTAAGCTTGGAAACTACACCTGTTTTTGAAGCCTACTGGCGGTTTGCAGCCAAACGCCAAAGCGTCTTTTTCCAGCGCCTGAAAGGTGCGAACGATCCGGGCGTTTCCGACGACCTGGTTCTCTCCTCGTACCGTTTTACCAACAGCTACAGAGCGTCTGACCGTGTGAGCCAATATCTCATCAATAGAGTCATATGGACCGACGAGGGTAAGTGGTCAGATGAAGATCGTTTCTTTCGTATACTGTTGTTTAAAATCTTCAACCGCATTGGAACTTGGGAAACACTCCAAAACGAACTCGGCGAGATCTCGTGGGAAAGCTATAGTTTCCGAGCCTTCGACGGCCTGCTTTCGAAACGTCAATCCGCAGGCGAACGGAACTATTCGGCCGCCTACATCATGCCGTCGGCTGGATCGGTGTTTGGTCATCGTACCAAACATGCGAACCATTTGAGATTGTTGGAATGGATGATTGCAGAGGATTACCCGGCCCGTCTCAGGAAATGCCGATCAATGGGAGATGCATTTGCGCTTATGGTTGCAGCGCCGTCTATTGGACCTTTCCTTGCCTATCAATTCGCCACGGATTTGAATTATGGGCCACTGACATCATTCTCCGAAATGGAATTTGTTAAGGCCGGCCCTGGCGCTTTGGACGGCGTATCCAAGTGCTTCGTTTCGACAAAAGGTGTCACAGCAGAGGAAATCATCCAACATATGTCGGCAAACCAAGGTCGCTATTTTGACATGTTCGAAATCGAGTTCTCTGACCTGTGGGGTCGTCCCCTGCAGCTCATTGACTGCCAGAACTTGTTCTGTGAGATCTCGAAATATGCCCGAGTGATCTTCCCCGATATAAAAGGGTTATCCGGTCGATCACGAATCAAACAAAAGTTCAGGCCCGCAGGACGTTTGCCCGCTCCATTCTACCCGCCGAATTGGGGGCTGAACCAAAGGATCGTTGAAGAATTGGGGACACACTAAGAGGTATCTGAAGATGGCTTAAAGTCGAGACCGCGTCTCTCAAGGTCGACAATGACGAAGCCGCCTCGATGCTGTTTGAGTAATTCGAAAACGCGATACCCTTCACGAATGGCGCGCTCCCACTCCCAATATTTATTCTTGTAGACTTCGTGTCCGAACGTGAGTTCGCGAACCTCCTTGAGCAACGAAAATGGGATTTCCTCGTTGTCTGGAAAAAGTGGGCGCTCATATGCGCGCAAATCACCGTGCAGCTCTTTGGCGCGCCGTGAAGCTTCCCAATGAATAAACTTGATCACGAGTTCTTCCACAACCGCCGACCGACCGCCATCCTCCTCCAGTTTGGTCTTTCCTATGCGCTTGATCTTAAAAAGATCCCGTAAGACCGGCGACCATCCCAGCACCGCAACATTTGCGAGATGGATAACATCATGAAACCGGTATCCGTCCTCGATCGAATACTGATCTCGCAGCGGGTCGCCGCGGCGCGCTCCTTCCCAATATATTTCAACCGTCTCAGAGTCGGCCGAGCGAAACTCAACCTCAAAATTCCGCGGAAACTTCTGACCGTCTGGAGCGCTCGCATCATGGAGCGGTGTTGGCTTGCCATGGTTTTGCCTAGCCTTCGCCTTCTCCACATTCTTCGCTCCGACCTCATCCATATCGATGCCGTAAAGCGAGGCGATTGCGCACAGATGCCAAGCGATTTCTCCCAGAACAACACCAATCGGGCGATCCTTCAACTGCGTATTCAGTTTCGTTTCGATTTCAGGGAACAAATGACGCATTAATTGCGCAGACAATTGTGTCAGTACAGCAGCGCAGACCTGCAAGAGGACATGTTTATCGGTTCGCGCGGTTTTGTACGCCAACGACTGGTAGTCGGACAGGGTCCGCCGCGAATTCCTCTTGAACATCTCAGCGCCATTCAGAAAATCTTCTAGATCATCTGGGGGCAGGACCTGGCGAATCTGATCGCCACGCTTGCTCGGGTCGGTTACTTCTGATTGCAAGTGTTCAATATCAGAGATCAGAATGTTCGGGTTGTGTCCCGCTTCCTCAATCCGCGCAAGAGCGAAGGCGTACCACATTGCATCGCCGAGTTCTTCTTCCAACTCTGCCTTGGCGAGCGGTGAAGACAATGCACCGCCTTCTCTCAGCCACTCCTTTTTTATGGCGGAAATGACGGAGCCGATCTCGCTGGCTAGGCCGAAAATCGCAATTTCGCGCGGATCTGCGGCGTCTATGACGTCCGCACCATATTCTGCGGAAAATTGATCCGTGCGCGCAACAAAAGCTGCGTACCGTTCGATCAGCATGCGAGCACCTCGGCGGCTATCATCCGGCGAAGTTTCTTGTCGTGTGTCCAGTCGGCTGGATCATGGATCAGACCGCGATCAGGCAGGCCTCGAAGCCATTCAATAAAGGCCTTTTTCAACGCCTCATCTTCAACCGTGTATTCATGACCGCGGCCAGTTTTGACGAATGGACGGTAGACATCTGGTGGCCGCGGCCCGTTCGATCCCCAATAGGCATAATCCCGACCGATCAGCACCTTGTCGGTCGTTGCTGTGTCGCGCCGCAGATTCCCCTCACCAATGAGACTGTTTCGGTCGCTATGAAATGATGGCTCCTGAATCCAATCGCCTCTGCCCTGATGGCGATGGTAGATATTGTCGCCATAGCTCAGCATGAGAGAACCGCCCATTTTCGGGCGTTTGCTGCGAAATCGTGGATCGTGCCAATAATCGTCGAAATTTGAAATCTCATCGACTAACATCCAGTATATGATTTGGCGGCTGAGGCCGTGTTTGGCGGGACCGTACCCAACGATGACATCTCCAATCTCGGCATACTGCCTGATTTTTGGCTTGCAGCATGCCAGCGTGCAGACCTTGAAAAACGGGTTCGGCGCAAATCCCTTGTCATGGTCGATGACATATCGGTAGAGGCGCCGCGGACGGTTATTCGCATTCATTCGGCTCAACCTCATTCGGATCGGCATTTTCGCCTGCGGGCGTCAGGAAGGCATTTTCGCAATCGGAGCCCAACTCTCCTTTGACCTTTTCTGCATCCCACGGAACTTGTGCCGTGCTGAATTTTGCCACAGCGGGATGAATGCCGGTCTGAGCCTGGTCGGGCGCCCATATTCCGACGATATTGCAGACACCTTTCTGTGCGCCTGCGAACGCCGCCGCATCTAGCAGCGCGCTCTCGCCCGCATCATCATGCAGGATTATCACGAGAGCATCGTTCGAGGTCATACTTTCAAGGTCGCCTGCACTGCCGACAAACTTTACCGCACCGAGGTCGATCTCCGCCGACGAAAGAAGCTTGAGTATGTCGATTTCCGGTAGCGACTTGCCTTCTGCTTGCGCCACGAAGACACGGCGCTGATCATTCTGGCTCATTCGACCAATCTCCTATCGCGCCGGTATTGTCGTGTTGTCAGTGGCGGTCGAAGCAGATAACAGAGGCTTGTTCAGGGCGGGTTATCTGCTCGTCTGGCGTCCCTCCGGGCGGCGCTTGCACCATCGGGTAATCTGCTTAGCAGTCGGAGCCGGAGATTTCCGGTTCCGACTGCTTTACTAAATCTCCTCAAAATGCGGGCGCACCTCATTCGAACCTACGAATTGCGATAGCAGCCGGTAGTTTCCGGTTTCACGCCGCACTCTCCCGGCCACAATGGCCGGGTGGACGTTCACCGATTGCGCAAAGGCGATGACACGCGAGGGCGTTGCCGCTTTCAGAAGCTCCGCTGCATCCCAATCTTCCGACGGAATAAGCGCTTCCTGGGCGAGCGTGTCCGCCTCGTCTTCAAAGGACCAGTCTTCTGAATGATCCGAAACGTCCAGTTTGAGGTCGTCAACGAAGAAGGCTCCTTCATCGTTCAGATGCCGCCACACATGGACGGTCTCGTGCAAGAGACAGAACCAGAAATTGTCAAGACGGTCATACCGGAGCGTGAGTCCGATCACCGGCACACCCTCCTTTGTGCGCATGGCGGCGCCATCCAGATGGGTTTTCGGAAGGTGCTTGGCATAGACGACAGCTACGCCCTGTTGTTCGAGCGCTTCGACCGCGCGTTTCGGGCCGTCAGGCAATCGGCTTAGTGTCGCGAGAAAACGGAGAAACTCCGGATCGATGGCGCCGTCGCGATAGGTCGTATGCAGCGTCCGTTCGCGCACGGTCGCGAGGACGTGAAGACACCACGCCTGTAACGCATAGGGATCCATGCGCGCGTTTTGGCGCGCTACATCATTCTTGCGATAAAATGTCTGTGGGACAGCATCACGTCCGCCGGCCCGCTCGATCAGACTGCTCATCAGCTCTTCAGCCGCCTCAGTGGCGTTGCGGACGGAAGGCAGCCACTGGCGCTTCATCAGTTCCCGGATCGGAAACCGCCCCCATCGGATATGGTCTGTCTCGCGGTCGAAATCGGCAACGCTCATGTCGCCGATCAGCACGTCGGCGGGAATGCCGAGATGTGTATTCAGTGCACGGATCATTTTCAAAGTCAGCGTGCGCTTGCCGGACAACACTTCCGAAACCTTGGCGCGGCTGCCGAAATAAGGAACAAGATCGGCTTGGCTGAGGTTAGCCTGCTCCATCCTAAACTGTATTGCCTCAATGGGTGTCGGCAGATCGATCGGATAGTGCTCGTCTTCATAGACCTCGACCAGAGTGGTCAACACGTCGAGCTCGTCACGTTCCGGGCTGCCGTCAGTAGCGTCCATAAGACAATCGATACGAGCAAGTGCAGCGTCGTAATCGGCATCATCTCGAATAGGGCGAACTGTGCTCATCATATCTCCTCCACATCGATCTTATCGTAGTCGGCATGGGTGCCGACAAACCTGACGAAGATGATGCCCGCGCTATAGTCGATCCGAACCACGAGCCGGTACTTGTTGCCCGCAATGTTGAAAACGAAACGGTTTTTTCCAACGATGCTGGCGTGGCGGTATTGTTCCTTGACGTCGTTCGGCGTTTTCCAATCGGCCTTTCTTGCTTCGTGATACCAAGCGTCGAGCGCGGACTTCGCATCCGGAGCCCCATCGCCAAATTCGCGAAGTGTCCGACGAGCGATGATCCGCATTCCATGCCTCTCCATATACCCTATAAGGGACCAATGTCAATTGCTCCCTTATAGGGATCATGATATATCGGTCAAGAAAGACTACTCTAGCGAGACTCAGGATCAATCGAAGCCCACGGTTAGCGAGTGTTTACATTCACAATCTGCAATGATGCAGGCCTCTCTCACCCAGGCACACTCCGACGGCCCATAGAATGTGACCGCACCACACCAACCGTGGAATCTCACTAACCTTGAGGCTCCAAAGGGGCAGGTCACGGAGTCTCGCAACTCTCGTTAATTACTTCAGGAATCGCCTTTAGAATCTGGACGACCTCATTATTTGCGGCCTTGTCGATATGATTTTGCCCTCGTTGCGATCCAGTCAACAGTCGCACACTTATAGAGGTCGGAGCGCTGGATATCCCGAATGGGCTTAACCCATTGATCCGTCGATGAAATTGGTGATCGAAAATTAGCGTGAGCACCATCGGATGCGCATCTACTCGTCACACGTGCCGAGTGTCTTGTGCCGCGCGTGTTTCCAATACAACTAGGGTACTTGGGCCAGCGACAATTCCAATTCACTAACGTTATCAACTTGAACGTAACCCTCGAATTCGGCTGGACCTTTCGCCGCAAGGAAGCATGCATGCTCTCGGGATCGGCGGTGCCTGGGTGTGCGCGGCCGGCCCCGGCCCGGCCTCCGCATCGCGGTCCGGGCTTGTCCTGGTGACAGCGCCGGCGTCGGGCCGGCGCGTAACGAAACCAGGGAGACCGACCTTGACGAAGCTCAATGACAAGCAGACCGCCATCCTCGCCAATGCGGCGGAACGTGCCGACGGCTCGGTGCTGCCGCTCCCGCAAGACATGCCGCTGAAGGGCGGCGCGCTCACTGCCACGCTGCAGGCCCTGGAGCGCCGCGGCCTGGCCGAGCACTCGGCGGATGACGTCTGGATCCTCACCGAGGCCGGCCGTGCAGCGGTGGGAACGGCCGCAACTGAGGCCGGCGACCGGGACGACGAGAACGCGGCACCGCAGGCGGCGACCGCGGACCCGAATGCAGGTGACAACCACGACGCGGCTAAGCCGCTTTTCCGGTCCGGCACGCGGCAGGCACAGCTCCTCGATCTGCTGCAGCGCGACGAAGGCGCCGATATCGACGAGATGGTGCAGTTCACCGGCTGGCAGCCGCACAGTGTCCGGGCAGTGCTGACCGGATTCCGGAAGCGCGGCATCGAGGTGAGCCGCACCAAGGAAGGCAACGGCGTCAGTGTCTACCGGGCTACGCTGCCGGCCAACGCGGACGCGATGGCCTACTGACGGCACTCCGATCATGCGAAGGGACAACACCATCCGCGCGGGCGGCGACGGCAACGTCGCCGCCCGCGACACGATCGCAAGATCGAGCCGAAGCGATCAGAGCAGGAGATCAACGCCGTCACCATCCACCCCGTCGTCTGCAGACAACGTTGAGACCTGCGTCCGGGCCCTGTCCCGCGATGACCTTGCCGTGCTCTGGCAGCGGCACTGGCGTCGTCCGCCGCCAAAGGGACTGAGCCGCCGTCTGCTGGAATGCAACGCTGCGTGGCTGCTGCAGGCCGAAGCGTCAGGCGGGCTGACGGCAGCGACCCGCCGCCGCCTCGATGCACTGGCGCGGTCGAACGGGAGCGGCGAGGAAGTAGTGAATGACGCTCCACCGGTCGCTGCGGGCGCAGCTTCTGGCCGTCGTCGCCTCCGTCCCGGCAGCCGGTTGATCCGGCAGTGGCAGGGCCGCAGCCATGTCGTCGAGGTGGTCGAGGGCGGCTTTATCTACGAGGGCCAGCAATTCACTTCGCTGACATCCATCGCCCGCACGATCACTGGCGCCCACTGGTCCGGCCCGCGCTTCTTCGGTCTGAATGCGACGAAAGCAGGCGCAGGTCCGAGCAGGCATGGTCAGAACCGGCAACAGGGCGGTCGGCAGACCGACATCACCATGGCGCGCGAGGACCACGGCGATGGCTGAACCAAGCAGACTGGCTGGCAATCGGTCGGCTGCAGATCGGAACCATGGTCATGGCTCAGCGCATGTCCCCGTCGGCGGTCGTTCGGTTCGCTGTGCCATCTACACCCGCAAGTCCACCGAGGAGGGGCTCGACCAGGCCTTCAACTCGCTGGATGCACAGCGCGAGGCCTGTTCTGCCTATATCCGTAGCCAGCAGCACGAAGGCTGGAAGGAACTGCCCGCCCGCTACGATGATGGCGGCTTCTCCGGCGGCTCGATGGAACGACCTGCCTTGACCCTGCTGCTAAACGACATCCGGGCCGGCCGCATCGACACGGTGGTGGTCTACAAGGTCGACCGGCTGACCCGCTCGCTCGCTGACTTTGCCAGGATCGTCGAGCTGTTCGAAGGCCAGGGCGTCTCCTTCGTCTCGGTCACCCAGCAGTTCAACACCACCACCTCCATGGGACGGCTGACGCTGAACGTCCTCCTCTCCTTCGCGCAGTTCGAACGCGAGGTCACCGCCGAGCGCATCCGCGACAAGATCGCTGCTTCCAAGAAGAAGGGCATGTGGATGGGCGGGGCCGTTCCCATCGGCTACCGGGTTGAGGACCGTAAGCTGGTGATCGACCCGGACGCCGCGGCAACGGTCCGACGCATCTTCGAACTCTATCTCGGGCTTGGCTCGGTGAGAGAGGTCAAGGCCGCCTGCGAGCGCGAAGGCATCGTCACTTCCGTCCGGACCAACCGCTCGGGCCACAGGACAGGTGGGATCCGCTTCAGCCGCGGCCATCTCTACTGGCTGCTGCGTAATCCCGTCTACATCGGGCGGGTGAAACACCGCGGCGCAACATACAAAGGCCAGCACGAACCGATCATCGATCTCGCCACATGGGAGGCAGTCCAGCAGAAGCTGGATGCCAGCGCCCGCTTCCACATCACGTCATCTGCCTCTTCGGATACCCACCTCTTCAGGAAGCGCGTGGTCGATGGCGCCGGTCGTCCTCTTCACGCCACGAAAACCAGCAAGAAGGGCAGACCCTACGTCTACTACACATCACGAGACCTGATGGTTCCGGGCCGCGACAAGGAACGGGGCTGGCGGGTTCCGGCCGGGCAGTTCGATACCCTGATCGTCCGCAATCTGGCCAAGGCGCTGGGCGATCCCATCGAACTCGCCCGGCTGCTTGACCCAGAAGACATGCTGGGCCTGGAGCCAGCCTTCATCGCCGATCGATCGACCTGCGTTCGTGAAATCCTGAGCAGGCCGGACGACGCCCCTGCACGGAACCTGCTGGCGTTGCTGGTCAGACGAATCCGCCTGCTGGATGACGGCATCGAGATTGAACTCTGCCGCGACCAGCTTGCCTCGACTGCCGGCAATGCAGCGCCCTCGCAACCCACCGAAGCATGGGCAGACCATCAGGCTGACGGGGCACAATCCCGAACAGTTCTTCTCCGCCTTCAGGGCCGGCTGGGTCGCCGGTCGTCCGGGGCGCGCCTATTGATTGATGCATCGCCCGAGCGGGAAGCGTGCCCGGACTCGGCGCTGATCGAACTCGTTGCCCGGGCCCACCGCTGGAACCGGGTGCTCGGGACAGCTGAGGCCGTATCGATACGAGACATCGCCACCCGCGAACATGTCGAGGAAAGCGAGATCAGTCGCGTGATCACCCTCTCCTGCCTGGCGCCTGACATTGTCGATGCCATTCTGGATGGCCTTCATCCGCCGACACTGACCGCCAACCGGCTCAGGAGGATGAGCAGGCTACCGCTCGACTGGGCTGCGCAACGGCAGCTTCTCGGCTTCGAGACCTGAGAGCTTCCCCCAATGCCCAAAAATGATGGTTTGGACGCCCAAATCGGACCGCAGAGACCCGTGACCTTTTAGTGGCTCTGCGGCCCCGGAGAACCGTCTCTGGCGCCCTTGCGATCAGCCAAAGGAGCCCGCAAAGGCCGGGAATTGCCGCGCCCACGCACCCATGCAGTCTGGACGCGCGGGTGTGTGAGAAGAAATGGTGGGCCCGGCAGGACTCGAACCTGCAACCAGACCGTTATGAGCGGCCGGCTCTAACCAGTTGAGCTACAGGCCCGTTGGGGAACGTGCGAGCGGTTCAGTTACACCAGCGCCTTCCAGACCGTCAATCGGCGCGACAGATCGTCAATTGGCGCGGCCGGTGACCGCCCCCACGTGAGGAACAACGTCACCAACAAAAACAAAACGAGTGACCATGTACAAGAACCGGATATCCGACACAGTCGCCCCGCGCGACGGAGGGCGCATGACGCCCCTGCCATTGGCCTCCGCCGGCCTGCTCGTCCTGGCGGCAGCGACGCTTGCCGCCGGCCAGGCACAGGGCCAGCACCAGCCGCCACCCGGCATGGAGATCGCCGCCGCGCCGGCCGTCGAAGACAAGATGCTCGGCGCCCCGCCCTCCGAGCCGATCCGCAGACTGATCGAGGATCTTGTCACTGCCGAAGGCGTCGAAGCGCGTCTGGAGGGCGAGGTCGGCCATGGTGCGATGATCGCCATTCGTCAGGCCTATGCGCGGCATGTCTTCGAACCGATCTGGACACGCGAGGGCGCCTTCGACTTCTACGACGCCGTCGCCAGCAATTTCGATCGCGGTCTGGTCGTGGAGGCAGTCACCCTGCAGGCGCTGGACGGAATGATCCGCGCGCGTTTCGGCGACGAACCGGAACGGGCCGCAGAAGCCGACGTCGAACTGACCACCGCATTCGTGCGGCTGGCCTCGCTGGTCAGCGGCGGCCTGAGCGACGAGGGCGAGGCGGTCCGGCCGCGCCGGCATGGACCCAACCGCGCCCTGCTGACCGAACTCATCCTCAGCGCAGGCGCCGGCGACGTCGATGCGGCCCTGGGCAAGATCGACCCCGGGCACAGTCAGTACGACCGGCTGAAAGAGGCGATGAAACACTACCGTGAAATCGCCGCGGACGGCGGCTGGCCTGCCATCCCGCAGGGCGAACTCGTCTACCGGGGCCAGCGCGACCCGCGCATCCCGGCCCTGCGCGAACGTCTGGCGGCCGAAGGCTTCCATACCGTTGGCCAAACGCCCGGGAGCCGTCTGGACCGGCTGGACTGGCAACTTGCGGCGGATCTGAAGGAGTTCCAGCGCCGCCACGGACTGAAGCCGGACGGCGTGGTGGGCCCGAACACGCTCGAGGCGCTGAACGAAAGCGTCGAATCCAAGCTCGACCGCATTGCCGACGCCATGCACCGCTGGCGGCTGCAGGGCGACATGGGCCGCCGTCACGTCTGGGTGAATGTGCCCTCCTTCACTGCCGAGGGGTGGAACGACGGCCGCCGCGAAATAAGCATGAAGACGATCGTCGGGCGGCCGGACCGCCGGACGCCGCTGTTCAGCGACCAGGTCGAATATGTCGTGACCAATCCCGAATGGAACGTGCCCGTGAGCATCGCCCGCAAGGACAAGCTGCCCAATCTGCAGCGCGATCCGGGCTATGCCCGACGCGGCAACTACAAGGTCTTCGACCGCGAAACAGGTGATCAGGTCAGCCCCTACAACGTGAACTGGCACGATCCGGAATCCGCCGAGCGCTACAAGATCGTCCAGGGACCGGGCGACGCCAACGCCCTCGGCCGGCTGAAGATCATCTTTCCCAACCAGTACTCGGTCTACATGCACGACACGCCCGACAAGCACCTGTTCGAGGAGGCGCAGCGCGCCTTCAGCTCGGGCTGCGTGCGGCTGCAGCGGCCGGTCGCCATGGCGCGCTGGATCGCCGGCATCGACCCCCAGCTCTCCGATGAGGAGATCGAGGAGAACCTGGCCAGCCGGGAGAACGACTGGATGCCGGTCAAGGAGCCCGTTCCGGTGCACATCACCTACATCACCGTGACCGTGGACGACCAGGGCCGGGCCCATTTCTGGCGCGACATCTATGACCGGCAGGACGGAATCCGGGCGGCGACGCGCATGGCGCCACTCCACGATCCCCATTCCCGCAATATCTCCGAAGCCCCCGGAGACTTCCAGAACAACGGATAACGCATGAAATTCAGGCTGATAACAACAACAATGGCCGTGTTGCTTCTGGCGGGCGGCATAGCGGCAGTCGCACAGAAACAGCCACCCTTCCTGTCATCCGGGAAGCAAGGCGAAGACGGGACGGCCGTCCGGGTTCAGGGCGAAATTCCGCCCCACGAACTCTGGTTCGCGACGACGATGCCCGGCGACGAAGTGTCCTTTCACCTCCCGCCCGGCTTCGCCATGCGCATAGACGGCCATTTCGTTCCCCGGGAGGGCCGGGTGACCGGGTGGATGGCACCTCAGAAGGCCGGCGTCGCCTCCGTGGTCATCGAGCAGCCGAACGGCCGGACGGCCCACGAGATCACGCTTTTCGTCCTGGAGCCGGCAGACAGGGTTCGCAAGGGGCGGCTGAACGGCTACCGGATCGGCAGTTTCCCGGCCAACAGGCCGGAAGGCTTCATCGCGCTCCACGGGCCTGGCGACATGGACATGCCGGTCTCGCCGCACTTCACCATCGGACAGTTTCTCTGCAAGCAGCAGCCCGACCACTGGCCGAAATACGTGCTGCTGACGCCGGACCTGATCACGCGTCTGGAGACGGTGCTGGCCAGCTTGCATGAAACCCGGAGAACGGAGGCGGAAACGCTGTTCGTCATGTCGGGCTTCCGCACGCCGTTCTACAACACGGCCATCAACGGCGCCAAACGCTCGCGCCACATGTACGGCGACGCCGCCGACGTCTACATCGATCACGATCCGACGGACGGCATGATGGACGATCTCTCCGGCGACGGACGGGTGACGAAGCAGGACGCCAACTGGCTCTTCGACTTCTCCGCCGGCGCCTTTTCCGACCGGCCGGAACTGCCCCGGGGCGGACTCGGCGCCTACCGCGCCAATGCCGTGCATGGCCCGTTCGTCCATATCGACGGCCGGGGACAGGCAGCGCGCTGGGGCCGCTGAGAGCGGAGAACCTCCTACGAAAAAAGGGCAGAGCCTCACGGCTCCGCCCTTCCCCGACCCCCGCAAAGGGGACTGCTGACTACTGCAGCGATTCGACGATGGTGACGTTCGCCAGGCCGCCGCCTTCGCACATGGTCTGCAGGCCGTATTTCGCCTTGCGGCCCTTCATGGCGTTGAGCAGCGTCGCCATCAGCTTGGTGCCGGAAGCGCCCAGCGGATGGCCCAGCGCGATGGCGCCGCCATTGACGTTCAGCTTCTCGTGGTCCGCGCCGATCACCTTCATCCAGGCCAGGGGCACCGGCGCGAAGGCCTCGTTGACCTCGTAGAGATCGATGTCCTCGATCTTCATGCCGGCCCGCTCCAGCGCGCGCTTCGTCGCGCCGATCGGCTCTTCGAGCATGATGACCGGATCGCCGCCGGTGACCGTCAGGTTGTGGATGCGCGCGATCGGCGTCAGGTTATGGCGCTTCAGCGCCTCCTCCGAGACGATCAGCGCACCCGAGGAGCCGTCGCAGATCTGGCTGGCGTTGGCGGCGGTGATGCGCCCGCCCTCCTTCAGCAGCTTGACCGAGCCGATCGATTCCATCGACGCGTCGTAGCGGATGCCCTCGTCCCTGTCGTGGATCTCCCGGCCATCCTCGGTCTCGATCTCCAGCGGCACGATCTCGTTGCGGAAGTCGCCCGCATCGGTGGCCCGCATGGCGCGCCTGTGGCTCTCCAGCGCGAAGGTGTCGAGCTGTTCGCGGGTGAACTGGTACTTCTCGGCCATCATCTCCGCGCCCATGAACTGGCTGAAGTTGATGCCCGGATAACGCTCTTCCATCTTCGGGCTCTTCGGCCCGCCGAGACCGGCTTCCATGGCCAGCTTCGTCGGGCTGCCCATCGGCACGCGGGTCATGCTCTCGACGCCCGCGGCGATGACCACGTCCATGGTCCCCGACATCACCGCCTGGGCGGCGAAGTGCAGCGACTGCTGCGAGGAGCCGCACTGGCGGTCGATCGAGACCGCCGGCACGCTCTCGGGCAGCTTGGAGGCCAGCACGCAGTTGCGTCCGATGTGGAAGCTCTGCTCGCCGGCCTGGCCGACGCAGCCCATGATCACGTCCTCGACCGCGGCCGGGTCGATGCCGGTGCGGTCGACCAGCGCGTCAAGCACGGCGCCGCCCATGTCGGCGGGATGCCAGCCGGCCAGCCGGCCGCCGCGGCGGCCGCCGGCGGTGCGAACGGCGTCTACGATATAGGCGGTAGCCATAGTCTCTCTCCTTGTCCGCTCCATCTGTCTGCTGGCCCGACTTAAACACCAAGTCACGGGCGAGCGCCACATCGCCTGACGCATGGGGCATGCGACTTCGCCTGCGGTCGCGCATTCCGCGGCAACGACGGCGCTTCAGTTCTCGGTGAAGGCGTCGCGGTGGAACGCGGCGGCGGCCACGGCCTCGGCCACGCCGCATTCGCTGACCTCGTCGGGACTGGCCCCGGCCATCACCTTGAGGACCGTGTGGACGCCGCGCGCGAGCGCTTCCAGGTGATAGCCGCCCTCCAGAACCATCGCGAGGCGACCGCCGCAATGACGGTCGGCCACCTCTTGCAGGATCCCGGTCATGGCGGCAAACCCCTCGTAGCCGAGATTGAGCGCCAGGTCCAAACGGTGCGGGTCGATTCCGGCGGAAACCAGCAGCAGGTCCGGCTTGAACCAGTCCGCGGCCGGCACGAGGATCTCGCGGAACGCCTTGACATAAGCGACGTCGCCGGCGCCGTCGGGCATCGGCACGTTGACCGTCGTTCCTTCACCCAGGCCGGCTCCGACATCTTCCAGCAGGCCCGATCCCGGATAGTACGGCGCAGCGCGGTGGATATCGAAGAACAGCACGTCCGGATCGGCCCAGAAGATGTCCTGGGTCCCGTTGCCGTGGTGGGCATCCCAATCGACGATCATGACGCGCGAACAACCCAGTTGCGCCCGCGCATGGGCCGCCGCGATCGCGATGTTGTTGAAGAGGCAGAAACCGCGTGCGCGGCCCGGTTCGGCGTGATGGCCCGGCGGCCGGATGAGCGCGAAGGCGTTCTCGGCCTGGCCCGAAACGACGGCTTCGACCGCCGCGACCGCCGTGCCGGCCGCAACTTCCGCCGCCTCCACGCTGCCCCGGGAGACGGCGGTCGTGTCGACGTCGAGCCAGGCGCTGCCGCCGCGCATGGCGAAGATGTGGTCGAGATAGCCGGCGGTGTGGACGCGGCCGATCTGCTCACGCGTCGCCACGGCGCCGTCGGCGAACCGCAGCCCCTCGATCGGTTCCGCCTGGAGCAGGTCGCGAATGACGGTCAGCCGACCGGGATGCTCCGGATAGCTCCATTTCATGTCGAGCCCGGCCAGGATCTCGCGCACCCGCTTCTCCAGCCGGCCCGGAAGGAAGGGATCGTGGAGCTGCGGCTTGTGGGCAAGCATGCGGTCGTCGTAGAGGACAAGCACGTCCCTGCATCTGCTCATTTCTTTTCCTTCTTCTTCCGCCGGCGCCCGGTTTCCTCCGGCGCCGGGAGCTTCGGCAACACCTCCGAGAGGCGCGCCGCGGCCCGGACGCCCGAGGGCCGGAAGCCCAGCCGCTCCCAGAAACTGGCGGCCTCTGTATTGTGCAGGGCGTATTCGAGCACGAGTTCCTCGACCTCCGATTCAGCGGCGAAGGACAGCAATCGTGCGACAATCCGGCGTGCGATGCCATGACCGCGCCAGTCCGGCTCGACCCAGAAATCGTCGATGTTGGCGGCCCTGAGGTCACGCCGTTCGGGGTTCAGCCAGGTATTTTCATAATACCAGATCTCGATGCTGCCCATGCCGACCACCGTCCCGTCGGGCGCCTCGGCCACGACGAGGCGTCTGTCATCGGCGTCCAGGAAGCGTTGCGTGTTGCGGCGGAGATGCGCCTCGCCCGACTCGCTCAGAGCCAGCTCGTCGGCCGGGACGCCGGCCACGTGCGCGTCGAGGCGCACGAGCAGAATCATGATCGCGTCGACGTCTTCCCTCCTGGCGTCGCGTATCCGGATATCTCTCTCCATCGAGTTGCGCCATTCCGTTGACAGCAGATGCAGCAGGATCGCGCCCGGCCCGAACACCAGGCCCCGGGCAAACGCCGCATCGACCGACAAATGGGCATGCGGTTTTGCATGCGGCCGCGTCTCTCTGCTTGCGGTCGCGCGCATCCTGACGTAACGGGCTTCGGGGGAGGATCAAGGGTCATGGCGAGGGGATTCGTTCTGGAAGGCGCGGACAGGGCCGACAGCCCCTATGCGTGGTGGCGGCTGGCGCTGTCGATGACCTTCGCCACCATCGGCGGCGTCGGTCTCTGGTCGGTGGTGATCGCCCTGCCGACAGTCGAGGCGGCCTTCGGCGTCGACCGGGGCGGCGCCTCCCTGCCCTACATGGCGACCATGGCCGGCTTCGCCGTGGGCGGCGTGCTGATGGGCCGGATCGCCGACCGCCACGGCATCCAGCGCCCGCTGATGATCGCCGGCGTCATGCTGGGCATCGGCTACTTCGCAGCCTCCCAGGCCCAGTCGATCTGGCAGTTCATCGCCGCCCAGGCGCTGATCATCGGCATGCTGGGCAGTTCCGCCACCTTCGGGCCGCTGGTCGCCGACATCACCTTCTGGTTCCGCCGCCGGCGCGGCCTGGCCGTCGCCATCGTGGCCAGCGGTAACTATCTGGCCGGGACGGTCTGGCCGCCGGTGCTGAGCTGGGCCATGGCCGAGTTCGGCTGGCGGGAGGCGCACATGATGGTCGGCGCCGTCTGTTTCGTCACCATGCTGCCGCTCAGCCTGCTGATGCGCCGCCGCGCGCCGCTCGACGCCGACGACCTTCAGGCCAACGCCGCGACAGGCGGAGCCGGCCCCGTGGCCCGGCCCGAGCAAGCCGGCCTCAGTCCCCGAGCGCTGCAGATCCTGCTGGTCGCGGCGGGGCTGAGCTGCTGCATCGCCATGTCCATGCCCCAGGTCCACATTGTCGCCTATTGCGCCGACCTGGGTTACGGCGCGGCGCGCGGCGCGGAGATGCTGTCGCTGATGCTGGGCTTCGGCGTCGTCAGCCGGCTGATCTCCGGGCTCATCGCCGACCGCATCGGCGGGCTGGGTACGCTGCTGCTCGGCTCGACGCTGCAGTGCCTGGCGCTGATGTTCTACCTGCCCTTCGACGGTCTGGCCTCGCTCTACCTCGTCTCGGCGCTGTTCGGCCTCAGCCAGGGCGGCATCGTGCCCAGCTACGCGCTGATCGTGCGCGACTATTTCCGGCCCTCGGAAGCGGGCACCCGGGTCAGCCTGGTGCTGATGGCGACGGTCGTCGGCATGGCCATCGGCGGCTGGATGTCAGGCGAGATCCACGATCTCACCGGCTCCTACCAGGTCGCGTTCCTGAACGGCATCCTGTTCAACCTGGTCAACATGTCGGTGGCGCTCTGGCTGCTGCTCAACCGCCGCCGCTCCGGGCCGGTGACCGCGTAGAGGCTGGCGGGCTGACAGGGACAATCAGTCCGCTATGCTCTCCCGGAAACATCAGGGAGGCAGCATCATGATCGTCGTCAGCGGCACTTTCGAACTGGGCCATGCCAGCGTCGAGACCGCCAGGGCCGCCATGGCCGAGATGGCCGAGGACACCCGCGGCGAGAAGGGCTGTATCACCTATGCGTTCTTCCAGTCGATCGAGAGCCCGACGACGTTCCGCGTCTTCGAGGAATGGGAGAGCGACGACGCGCTGAAGGCCCACTTCGACGCCCCGCACATGAAGGAATTCCGCGCCAAGCTGGGCAGCCTCGAAATCCTCAGCCGCGACGTGAAGCGCTACGTGGTGAGCGAGACGACGGGACTTTGACCAGGCACGCCCGTCTCGTCACGTAGTCACGGGCTTCTCGAGCTGGGCGGACAGCAGGTTCAGCGCATTGATCGCGAAGAGCACCATGTTCTCGCCGCGGTCTTCCTTGCCTGTGCGGAGCGTGGTGACGATCGGGTCCGGACCCGCCACGGCCTGACAGCTGTGGCCGGCCGGATCGCCATAGCCGTTGCCGGGCCCGGCAGCGCCGGTCTCGCCCAGACCCCAGACGGTCTCGTGAGTTTCCCGGATGCGTTCCGAGAGCAGCTGCGCGAAGGGTTCGGAGCTGGAGCGGATGCCCTGCTCCTTCCACAGCTTCTTCATGTCCAGGCCGGCGACCTCACGGATCGAGGTGCGGGTGTAGATCACCGCGCCGCCCTCGTAGTAGCCGGAAGCGCCCGGCACGCGCAGCAGGGCCGCCGAGATCAGTCCGCCGGCCGAGCTTTCCACCACGGCGACCTTTTCACCGCGCTGTTTCAGCAGCTCTCCGGCGCGCTCCCCCGCGCGCCAGAGTTCGTCCATCAGTTCGCTCACTCTTCGCTCTCCATCAATCCGGGCCGGCCCTGGTCCGGCTTCGTCGTGTCGAATGCGGTCGTCTCCACCGCCTTCCCCATCCTCTCGATCAGACGCTCGGCCAGGATACGTACGATACGCTCCCGGTCCCGATCCGCCGAGACCGCCACGATCTTGGCCTTCCAGACCGGTCCGTCCGCATCGCTGAGCAGGCAGCCCACAGTAAAGGTTTCCTCGCCGTCGCCGGCCGACGGCCGGCTCAGCAGAATGCTGAGCCCCAGCGAGGTGTCGGAACTGCTGCCGCCTTTCGCCTCCGGCTGGAAGCGCGACTTGAAGCCCCCACCCTCCAGCCGGCCGTCCCAGCGCACCAGAAGTTCGTAGTCGGAGGCGGCGTCGATGCGATAGCCGAGGCCGACGAGGACATCGTGGAAGATCGCCCGCACCTTCTCGGCGCCGTCGACCTGACGGTCCAGGCGGACGTGGAGCCGCTCGGGCAGCGCCGCTTCACGCACCACTTCAGCCTTCATCTCGCCCGCGAGACGCTGCGCCACGGCAGAGCCCTGGGGGATGGCCACCGCAAGCAGCGACAGCGCCATGGCGGTTCGGCAGCCAAACATCATCCTGTGAATCCTCCCCGGCGTTCGGCGCAACCTAGAGCAATCCCCGGCCGTATTGAACCAACGCCGTCGGTTTGCGAAGCGCATGATCTTACCCATATGACGGTCAGGGTCTGTTCAACGGTAAAGAAGAAGGGAAATCCCATGGCCACGCGAAGCAGTGCGAACAACGAAGTCACCGTCGAGGATCTGAAAGCCGACCTGGATCAGATGCGCGCCGACATGGCCGCGCTCACGGGCCAGATGAAGGATCAGGCGCGGAATTCCGCGCAGCGCACCTATGCCGACGCCCGCCGCTACGGCGAACAGAAGGTCCATGAGGGCCATGACTGGGTCAACGGCCAGGTGCAGGAGAAACCGCTGATGTCGCTCGGCATCGCCTTCGGCGTCGGCATGGTGCTGGGCCGGATGCTCAGCCGCTGATCTCCCGATGCTGAGTCAGTTCCTGCCGCCCGAACTGCTGGGCGATCTCCAGAAGCTGCTGGAGGCCGAGGGCAACCGGGTCCAGGTCAGGGCGCGTGGCGCGGCCATCCGCTCCGGCGTCGGGCTGTTCGCCGCGCTGCTCGGCTTCGCGGCGCTGATGTTCCTCGGTGTGGGCCTGTATGTTCATCTTACCGCCCATGTGTCGCCGCTTTCGGCTGCGGCCATCGTGGCGGCGGGGCTGGCCGGCGTCGCCTGCCTGTCGCTGGGGCTGGCCATGTATTTCGTGAACCGCCGGAAGGCGCTGCAGGCGAAGGCCCGGGCCGAAGCCGCCCGCGCCACCGTCAACGCCGACCTGCTGAAGCTGGTGGGCGGCATCCAGGCCACCGGCGTGCCGCCGCTTGCCCTGCTGGCCGGCGCGCTCGCCGTCGGCGTGGTCAGCGGCATGATCTCGAAGGACGATCAGTAGCGCCGGCGCCGCAGATCGCGGCGCAGCAGGTCGACATTGCGGCGGTTGCACTTGAAGCCGAAGTCGAAGATGTCGCCGACGAACGGAATCAGTCCGACCAGCCAGTCCAGCACGACATTGAACAGCATCCGCAGGACAGTCGCGAAGGACGCGCCGAGCCGCCGCGCCTCGGCCACCAGGTAGAGCGCCATCAGCAGTGTCGCCGTGTCGCCCACGCCGGGCAGCAGGCCGAGCAGACCGTCCAGGCCGAACCGCAAGCCCGTGCCTGGCACGCGGAACTCCGAATCCAGCAGACGCGCCAGGCGCTCGACCCGCGCCATGTCCGCATCGCGCGCCGCCCTTGCGGACCGGCGCGCAGGTTCCGACCTGTCGGTCATCGACGATCACTCCAAACGCTGACAGTGAGGTACATGGCGATGAGCGACGGCGATTCCAGACGCGAGGAGGCCCCGGAGGCCAACCGGAAAATCCGCGAGAAGCAGGGAGGCGAGAAGGACTCGCCGGCCGAGGAAAGCGCCGACAAGGCGATCCATCGGACGCCCGTCCCGAACTCGGAACCCCGCCGGTAGAGCAGTCGGTTCAAACAGACTTTGGAACGAGCTAGCGTTCCTTGATCTCGGAGCCGGGCCGGCGGATGGTGATCCCGCCATCCCGGGTCCGCGCCCCCTCGCCCCGGCCACCAGGCTTCGCGGCCTTGGGCCAGTCCTTCGAGGCGGCGAGAATCCAGAGCATCAGCAGCCCGAGCGGCGGAAACAGCGCCGTCAGGCCCCAGAAGCCCGAATAGCCGGCCTTGGCGGCGATGCGCCAGCCGAACCAGGCGAGCAGGAAGACCAGCGGAGAGCCGGGCCAGAGATGTTCCATCAGCGCTCACCCTGCAGGCGTTCGAATTCCTTGAACGGACCGCGCACCCGGCTCTCGCCGCTGGGCCAGGACTTGAACGCGACCATGCCGAGGGCGATCGGCAGCCCGGCCACCGGAATCAGAGCGAACAGCGAGATTGCCGGATTCAGCCCCACCCGCTCGCAGATGCGCCAGATCGGCAGCACGAACAGAATGCCGGCAACGACGGCCCAGCCGAAAAAGCCGATTTCAAGCAACGGGATACTCCGTGATCGATTGTCGCGGACCTCAGATATGGGGTCTGCCGCCGGCCTTGCCAGCCCCGGCGCCGAGGGAATTCAGGCGGCCTTGTCCAGCCCGGCCGAGCGATAGCGGTAGACGCCGTCCTCGCCCATCCGGCGCTCCATCCGGCCGCGGGCGATCAGCATGTGGATATGGCTGATGGCCTCGGAGAAGGCGAGCGGCATGTCTTCGGGTCCCAGCTCGCGACGGAACAGGTATGGCAGCAGCTCGCGGATCGAGGCCCATTCCGGCGCGGCGTGCCACAGCGCCTTCAGCCGGGCCCGGTGATGATCCTGCAGATAGTTGATGCGGGCATGCAGGTTGCGGAACGGATCGCCGTGCGCCGGCAGGACGAGCACGTCGTCCGGCAGCGGGCGGAAATTGTCCAGCGTCTCCAGGTAGAGCGCCAGCGGGTTGGCGTCGGGCTCCGCCGGGTAGACGCCGATATGCGGCGTGATCGCCGGCAGGACCTGGTCGCCTGAGATCAGCACGTTCAGGTTCTCGCAGAACAGCGCCACGTGCTCGGGCGAATGGCCCCGGCCGACGATGACTCGCCAGGTGTTGGGGCCGATCTTGAAGCGCTGCTCGTGGGTCAGCCGCCGGAACGCGCGCGGAATCGGCGTCATCATCTTGGAGACGCGATGGAATCCGCGCTCGCGCAACGCCTCCAGCATTTCCTCCGAATAGCCGATGCGGCGGTAGTGGTCGATAACGTCCTCCGGCACGCGCTCGGCGACGTCCAGGGCCATGGTGCGCCCGAAGGCCCACTCGCCCAGAGACATCCACAGCATGCAGTTCCAGCGGTCGGTCAGCCAGCCCGCCTGCCCGACATGGTCGGTGTGGAAGTGGGTGCAGATCACCCGCTTCACCGGCTTGCCGGCCAGCTTGGTCTCGAATATCTCCTCCCACCAGGCCGTGATGTCCCGGCTCTTGATGCCGGTGTCGACGATGGTCCAGCCATCGCCGTCCTCCAGCAGCCAGAGATTGATGTAGTCCAGCCCCGGGATCGGGATCGCCATGCGGATCCAGTGCACGCCCGGCGCGACCTCCATGGTTGCGGCGCCTTCGGGACGGGCGTCGCCGAAGACATAGTCGAGCTCGGGTTTGACGGGAAAACTGTTCAACAGGACGCTCCGCTCAGGATTTTCCGCAATGCAGCGAATCTCGGGCACGGCCGGGCAAAGGTCAATCGCGGATGCCGCGTGGCCCTCATGCCCCCTTGCCCGCAGCACCGCTTCACGTGATGTTGGGCGGCGTGCCAGAGGAGCGGCGGCAGAGGGATCGACGGGGCGGCATGGAGATACTCGTACTCGGCGCGGCGGCCGGCGGCGGCTTTCCGCAGTGGAACTGCAACTGCCATAACTGCCGCGGTTTTTGGGCCGGCGAGCCGGGGCTGGTGGCGCAGACCCAGTCCTCGATCGCCGTCTCCGCCGACGGGCGGCGATTCTGCCTGTTCAACGCCTCGCCGGACCTGCGCCAGCAGATCGAACGCAACCCTGCGCTGCATCCGCGGGATGGCCTGCGCGACAGCCCGATCCGCGCCGCAGTGCTCACCAATGGCGATGTCGACCATGTGGCTGGCCTGCTGAACCTGCGCGAGAGCCAGCCGCTGGCGCTCTACGCCACGGGCCGCATCCACGAGGTGCTGCGCGCCAACACGGTCTTCAACGTGCTCAACCCCGATTTCGTCGACCGCCGGGCCTTCCGCCTGGGCGAGGGCGTGGATCTGGCTGAAAGGGACGGCACGCCGATGGGTCTGCGCCTCACGGTCTTCCCCGTGCCGGGCAAGGTAGCCCTCTGGCTGGAGGACAGTGCGGCGGGCGACAACTTCGGCACCGTGGACGAGGACACGGTGGGCCTGGAGATCGCCGATGGCGACGGCCGTCGGGTCTACTACATTCCCGGCTGCGCGCGGATGACCGACGACCTGGCCCGTCGTCTCGAAGGCGCCGACGCGGTCTTCTTCGACGGGACACTCTGGACCGACGACGAGATGATCCGTCAGGGAGTCGGCATGAAGACGGGCCAGCGCATGGGCCACATGTCGATTTCCGGACCCAAGGGCACGATGGCCGCCTTCCGGGACCTGAACATCGGCCGCAGGATCTTCATCCATCTCAACAACACCAATCCCGTGCTCCGCGCCGACGCGCCGGAGCGCCGCGAGATCGAGGCGGCGGGCTGGGAGGTGGCTCATGACGGCATGACGGTCCGCCCATGAGCGAGCATCTGTCCCCCGACGGCCCGATCCACAGCTACCGCAACCTGGTCCGGGCCGGGGAAATAAACCATGACACGGCGCAGGAACTGGCGGCGGAAAAGCTGCAGGCCCTGCATCACCGGTTGAAGACCTATGATCCCAAGGCCGACACGGGACTGCGCAAGCTGTTCCAGTTCGGCGCGAAGAAGAAGCGCGGCGAGGTGCCGTCCGGGCTGTACATGTATGGCGGCGTGGGCCGTGGCAAGTCGATGCTGATGGACCTGTTCTACGATACCGCGCCCGTCGAACGGAAACGCCGCATCCACTTCCACCAGTTCATGCTGGAGGTGCATGCCGACGCCCACGCCTTCCGCCAGAAGACGAAGGGCGAGAAGGAAGCGACCGACCCCATTCCACCCATTGCCGACCGGGTGGCGGGCCAGGCCACGCTGCTCTGCTTCGACGAATTCCAGGTCAGCGACGTGGCCGACGCCATGATCCTGGGGCGGCTGTTCACGGCGCTGTTCGAACGGGGCGTGGTGGTGGTCTCGACCTCCAACCGGCCGCCCGACGATCTCTACAAGGACGGGCTCAACCGCCAGCTCTTCCTGCCGTTCATCGAATTGCTGAAGCAGAAGCTGGACGTGCTGCATCTCGACAGCCAGACCGACTACCGCATGGACCGCCTGAACCAGATGCCGGTCTACGTCACGCCGCTGGGGCCGGAAGCGGATGCGGCGCTGGAAAAGGACTTCCAGGCCCTGACCGAGGGCGAGGAGCCGGCGCCGGCGACGATCGAGGTACAGGGACGCCGCACGACCGTTCCGCGGGCGGCCAAGGGCGTCGCCTTCATCGGCTTCCCCGACTTCTGCGGGCAACCGCTGGGCGCCGCCGACTACCTGGCGCTGGCGGCCGAGTTCCACACGGTGATCCTGGCCGACGTGCCGAAGATGACGCGCGAGAAGCGCAACGAGGCCAAGCGTTTCGTCACCCTGATCGACGCGCTCTACGAACATCGCACCAAGCTGATCTGTTCAGCCGGCGCGACCCCGGACGAGCTGTATCCGTCAGGCGACGGCAGCTTCGAGTTCCACCGCACCGCAAGCCGGCTGATGGAAATGCAGAGCCAGGAGTATCTCCACGAACCTCACGCGCTGAGGGCGTAGCCAGGCAATCGGCCTCAGCCGGTCTGGATGTACTCCTGCATGGCCTGCGTCTCGTGCTCCAGCTCGTCGACGCGGTACTTGACCACGTCGCCGATGGAGACGAGGCCGATCATCCGGCCCTGATTGACGACCGGCAGATGCCGTACGCGGTTCTCGGTCATCATCCGCATCAGGTCGCCGATGTTGTCGCCCGGATCGCAGGTCACCACATCGCCGGTCATGATCTCGGTCACGCCGCGCTGCAGGGCGGCCGCGCCCTGGGCGGCAACGGCGCGGACGACGTCGCGTTCCGAGACGATGCCCTGAATCTTCTCGCCGTCCTCGCTGACGATCAGCGCGCCGACCCTGAGTTCCTTCAGCTTGGCGCAGACCGCCATCACGTCGACATCCGGTCTGATGGTGCCGATCGTATTGCCCTTGGCCCGAAGCATCGAAGCAACAAGCATGGCGCTATCCTCCATCCACTGGGGGACACGCGGATGCCCGGCCATCCGCCGGAAGCGCCTTGGTTCCTGTGTCGCCACGCGCTTCCCGCGCGGACCGGTCGGGGCGTCCGTCGCGCCCCGTTCTTCTTGGCTTTTCCCGTTCAGTATGACAGTTGACCCGGCGTCAGGCGACCGAAAAGCGCCCGGCCCGCTTGCAACACAGGGTTGCGCCTCAGATCCCGGTATTCGGCCCGTAAGTGGTGGGACGGCCCTCATCGTCGATGGCCACGAAGACGAAGTCGCCTTCGGTGACCTTCACGGATTCGGCGCCGAACTTGCGCTGCACGATGGTGTCGATATGCACGGTCACCGACGTACGGCCGGCGCGGCTCACCCGGGTGTAGAGGGAGACGACGTCGCCGACCCGGATCGGGGCCTCGAAGGTCATGGCCTCGATGGCGCGCGTCACGCAGCGTTTCTGCATGAAACGCGATGCGGCAATGCCGCCGGCAATGTCCATCTGCGCCAGCACCCAGCCGCCGAAGATGTCGCCATTGGCATTGCAGTCGGACGGCATCGGCGCCGCCCGCAAGGTGGGTTCGTTTCTGTCGGCCATGGTTCTTCCCGCTTTCCCTCGCCCCGTGCGGGTAGAACTACCCGCCGGCCGCGCAAAGCGAAAGCCGGGAATAGGCGGCGCCGGGACGCCGCCTGGACCCGCCGCGGCAGGCAAACGCGCGGAACTCAGCCGGCCGTGCCGCGGATCGGATAGCCCTTCGCCTGAATGAAGGCGATGCCGTTCAGCAGGCTGTCGATATCCGGGCGGGCGAACGGCGCGTTCGAGATATCGACCACCTGGACATTGCCGTCCGGATTGATGACGAAAAGCCCGGGTTCGGGGAAATCGTGATCGGTCTCGTTGGGCCGGGGGGACGAGATGTAGAGGCCGAGCTGTTTCATCTGCGCCTCGTTCAGGCCATAGCCCACGGGCACATCCAGGCCGACCTCAGCCGCAAAGTCCGTGGCCTGTTCCGCCGTATCGGCGGAAAGCGCCACGACCTCGATGCCGGCATCCCTGATCTTGTCCTTCAGGGCGTCCAGACCGCCCAGATACTTCTTGCAGAGCGGGCAGTGCTTGCCGCGATAGACGATGGCCATCTGCCACCGTCCGTCGCCGCCGATCTTCACATTGCCGCCGCCGACCTTCGGCAGGTCGATTTCGGGAAACCTTGCACCCGCTGGAATCTTCGAATTCACGTCTCTCTCCCGATAGGTCGTTGCAGTCGGCACGAAACTGGTCCGTGCGGACGTCGGATCAGGCGGCCAGTTCGCCACCCGCCTTGCCGCCGGCGGCCTCCCGTGCGCGGCGCAACACCCCGTCGCTCAGCTTCTGCAGCGCCTTGTGCTCGATCTGGCGCACCCGCTCCTTGGTCACGCCGAGCTGTTCGCCCAGCTCCTCCAGGGTCACCTTCTCCTCATTGAGCTTGCGCTCCGTGACGATCAGACGCTCGCGGTCCGTCAGGTCGTCCAGTGCGGCCTTCAGCCAGCGGCCGCGCGTGCCGCCGTCCAGAAAGCGCATCGAGACCTCTTCGGGGCTCGGCCGGTCGTCGACCAGGAAATCGCCCCACTCGTCGGTGCTTTCCTCGCCGGCCGGCGCATTCAGCGACTGGTCGCGCGACGACAGACGGTCGGACATCGCCGTCACCTCGCGCACCGAGACTTTGAGGCGCTGGGAGATCGTCTCCCGCGCTTCCTCGGAGAGCGCCGTGGCGCCCGCGCCGTCGATCTGGGCGCGCAGCCGGCGCAGGTTGAAGAACAGCGCCTTCTGCGCCGCGCTGGTGCCGGAGCGGACGATGGACCAGTTGCGCAGCACGTATTCCTGCATCGAGGAGCGGATCCACCAGGTGGCGTAGGTGGAAAAGCGCACGCCCCGTTCCGGCTCGAACCGGGCGGCCGCCTGCATCAGGCCGACGCAGCCTTCCTGCACCATGTCGGCGCGGGGCAGGCCGTAGGCGCGGAACTTCGACGCTATGGAGACGACAAGGCGCATATAGGCCTGCACCAGTTCGTGCAGCGCCCGCTCGTCGCCATTGTCGCGCCAGCGGAAGGCAAGATCCTGTTCATGTTCGTGTGACAGAAGGGGCGTCGACATCGCTGTCGAGATGAACCGCTGCTCCTGCCGTGCGGAATGGATCGAATCATCATGAATCATGGCGCTTTCCCGTTCCCTTTACCGCCCCGCCGACCCATGTCTGCGGCCTTCGGGGCGGCGTCCATACGCCGACGGCGCTGGACATTTGGTTTCGCCTCGATACGTTAACGGGTGATGACAGGCTCACAAGTGAAAAATTTCGAGTCGAAACCATACGAAAACTTGGCCGACCCGGAGTTGGCCGGCGGGCCCGGGCCGCGTGTGGCCGAACTCATCGATCGCCTCAGCCGTCTGACGCGGGAACTGCAGTATGTGGACGGCCTCAACCCCGCCCAATGGGAAGCGCTGCGTTTCCTCAGCCGCGCGAACAGGTATTCGCGGACGCCGGGCGCGGTGGCGCAGTTCCTCGGCTGCACCAAGGGCACCATTTCCCAGACCATCACGGCGCTGGAGAACAAGGGCCTGCTGGAGCGCCGCCCCAGCAACCGCGACAAGCGCGTCTGCCTGATCGACCTGACCGAGAAGGGCAAGGCTCTGATCACCCGCGATCCGGTGCGCCGGATCGAGCAGGCCGTCGGCGCCATGGACGGTCCCACCGGCGCCGCCATGGTCCAGGGTCTCAGCCGTCTGCTGGCGGCCGTACAGGCCGACGCCGACGCGCCGCTGTTCGGCGTCTGCGTCGCCTGCTGCCGCCATCTCAGCCCCAACGAAGGCTGCGGCAAGGGCGAGGTCGGCCGCTGCGGCGTCACCGGCGAAGCGCTGGACAGCGACGACGCCGCACGCATCTGCGTCAACTACAAGAATCCCGAATAAAATAGGAACATCGAGGCGCGGAATTGGGTAGGGTGCGCCATGTGAGCGTATCGACCGGATTGAGCGACACCGACCTTCTGCCCCCGCTTTTCGGGGACTGGTTCGCCGCGCGCGGCTGGCGGCCCCGGCCGCATCAGTTGCGCCTGCTGGCGCTTTCGCGGGCGCGGGAGAACGCGCTGCTGATCGCGCCCACCGGCGGCGGCAAGACGCTGGCCGGCTTCCTGCCCAGCCTCGTCGACCTGGCGGAGCAGCCGAAGCAGGGCCTGCACACGCTTTACATCTCGCCGCTGAAGGCGCTGACCTACGACATCCAGCGCAATCTGGAGATGCCGGTGAGCGAGATGGGCCTCGGCCTGACGCTGGAGACCCGGACCGGCGACACACCGCAGTCCAAGCGCGCCCGCCAGCGGCGCAACCCGCCCAACCTGCTGCTGACGACGCCGGAACAGCTCGCGCTGATGCTGGCCTCCCGGGAGACGCTGGAGATCTTCCGCCATCTCCGCACCGTCATCGTCGACGAACTGCACGCCTTCGCCGATTCCAAGCGCGGCGATCTGCTGGCACTGGGGCTGGCGCGGCTGGCCGCCCTGGCGCCAGAACACCGCCGGGTCGGGCTGTCGGCGACCATCGCCGACCCGGACCGCCTTGCCCGCTTCATCGGCCTGGCGGGCGCCGGGGCGACGGTGGTCAGGGGACCGCCCGGCCCGAAGCCGGACGTCGGCATTCTTCGCGCCGAAGGCCGCATTCCCTGGGCCGGCCACAGCGCCCGCCACGCCATCCCCGACATCTACCGCGCCATCCAGGCGGCGCGCACGGTGCTGATCTTCGTCAACACCCGCAGCCAGGCGGAGCTCGTCTTCCAGGAACTCTGGCGCGCCAACGAGGCGGCGCTGCCCATCGCGCTGCACCATGGCAGCCTGGACGTGGAGCGCCGGCGCAAGGTGGAGACCGCCATGGCCCGCGGCCAGCTTCGCGCCGTGGTCTGCACCTCGACGCTCGACCTCGGTATCGACTGGGGCGATGTCGATCTCGTCATCCAGATCGGCGCGCCGAAGGGCGCCGCGCGCACGCTGCAGCGGATCGGCCGCGCCAACCACCGCCTCGACGACCCGAGCCGCGCCCTGTTCGCACCGGCCAACCGCTTCGAGGAGATGGAATGTCTCGCGGCGCTGGAGGCGCTGGGCAGCGGCGAGGTGGACGGGCCGGACGGCCGCGAGGGCGGGCTCGACGTGCTGGCCCAGCACGTGCTCGGTGTGGCCTGCGGGGCGCCCTTCCGTCCCGACGGACTCTACGCCGAGGTGATCCGCACCGAACCCTATGCCGGTCTCGACCGGGCCACCTTCGACCGTGTGGTCGATTTCGTCGCCAACGGGGGCTACGCGCTGAAGCGCTACGAACGCTACAACCGCCTGCGGGAGACCGGCGACGGACGGCTGCGCGTCGCCCACCCCCGCATAGCCCAGCAGTACAGGCTGAACGTCGGCACCATCGTCGAGGCGCCAATGCTGAAGGTGCGGCTGTGCGGCGGCCGGCAACTGGGCGAGATCGAGGAATATTTCATCGAGCAGCTCGCCCAGGGCGACACCTTCGTCTTCGCCGGGGAGGTGCTGCGCTTCGAGGCCGTGCGCGAGACCACGGCCATCGTCACCCGCGCGCCGGGCGCGGAGGCGAGCGTGCCGAGCTACATGGGCGGCAAGTTCCCGCTGTCGACCTTTCTCGCCGAAAAGGTCCGCCGCATCCTGGCCGATCCGGGCGCGCATCCCGGCCTTTCCGACCAGACGCTGCAGTGGCTCCGCATCCAGAACCGGCGCTCGGTCCTGCCGCGCCCGGACGAACTGCTGGTCGAGATCTTCCCGCGGGCCGACAAGTTCTACCTCGTCGCCTACCCCTTTGAGGGCCGGCTGGCGCACCAGACCCTGGGCATGCTGCTGACCCGGCGTATGGAGCGGATGCGGCTCCGGCCGATGGGCTTCGTCGCCTCCGACTATGCGCTGGCGGTGTGGTCGCTCCGGCCCGTGAAGGACGTGGACGCGCTGTTCGACCGCGACATGCTGGGCGACGACCTGGAAAGCTGGCTGAATGAATCGGTGCTGCTGAAGCGGACCTTCCGCAACGTCGCGACCATCGCAGGTCTGATCGAACGGCGCTTCCCCGGCAAGGAGAAGTCGGGGCGGCAGATGACCGTCTCCTCCGACCTGATCTATGACGTCCTGCGCGAGCATGAGCCCGACCACGTGCTGCTCCGCGCCACCTGGGCCGACGCGGCGACGGGCCTGCTGGATATCCGGCGTCTGGGCGACATGCTGGTCCGCGTCGCCGGTCATATCCGGGTGAAACGCCTGGAGCGCATCTCGCCGCTCGCCGTCCCGGTGATGCTGGAAATCGGCAAGGAACCCGTCTATGGCGAGGCCATGGAAGACCTCGTGCGCGAGGCCGCCGACGACCTGATGGCCGAGGCGAGCCTGCTGATCTGATGGGAGTAGCGTAGACGATGCTGGTGAACGGCGCGCATCTGCAGGCGGACCCTTCCGGGGCGCTCTACTGGCCGGCTGAACGGCTGCTGGCAGTCTCGGACCTGCACTTCGAGAAGGGCTCGGCCATGGCGGCCCGCGGCCACGGCCTGCTTCCGCCCTACGACACCGCCGAGACGGTTCGGCGGATCGAGTTGCTGGTGCAGCGCTACGCGCCGGCGACGCTGATCTGTCTGGGCGATTCCTTTCATGACCAGGGAGCCTGGGCCCGGCTCTCCCCCGCCGAGCGGGAACGCATCGCAAAGCTGAGCCGGGCGCAGGCGACGGTCTGGATCGCCGGCAACCACGACCCCGAACCGCCGGCAGAACTGGCGGGGACCGTCTGCGAGGAGATCGCCATCGGACCGCTGGTTTTCCGTCACGAACCGCGTCCGGGCCCCGCGCCGGGCGAGGTCGCCGGTCACCTGCACCCGAAGGCGCGCATCCGCCGCCGCGGCCGGAGCGTCACCGCGCGCTGCTTCGCGACCGACATGAGCCGCGTCGTCATGCCGGCCTTCGGCGCCTACACCGGCGGCCTGGACGTCACCGACCTGGCCTTCCGGCCGCTGTTCCGGCGCACCTACCATGCCTGGATGCTGCTGCCCGAAAAGGTCTACGCCGTGCCGTCCGCCCGGCTGGCGCGGCGTGGCCCGGAACTACCGGACCGAGGTGTTGTTCTGCACGAAGGTGAGGAAGGGTAGCCGCCCGACATACCAGGCGCACAGGCCGTAGCCGAGGACGAACGTCACCAGCGAAGCCATGAAGTAGCCATAGCCATACCAGGCGAAGCCCATTTCCATCGTCGCCCAGGTGAACAGACCGTTGGTCAGCAGGAAGACCACCTGCACCAGCAGCATCACCCGCCTCAGGTCGAAATAGGCCAGCACAATGCCGACGAACATCAGCAGGACGTGAAACAGCGAGCCCAGCACGCCGAAACGGAAGATGCCGAGCTGCAGCGGCGGGAAGGACAGCACGTCGAACAGCCGGCCGGCCACCAGGATCACGGTGACGCAGATGCAGAACTGCAGGATCACGACATTGCGCGAGGCCATCAGCAGCGCCTGGATGATGTTGCGATGGTTGCTGTCGATGCGCTGGTAGTTCGCGTGGTGCTCGATGTCCCGGTAGAAGCGCTGGTAGTGCTCGAAGAAGCGGGTTTCGATGTTGACGATGAAGATCGCCATGGCCGGTACGATGGTGAGATAGGCCAGGAACATGGCGCCGTCATAGGCCGGGTAGGTGACGAAGCCGGCTGCGGTGACCTCGCGTTGGGGCGCGCTCCACATCACCCATTTGTCGACCCAGATCGCAACATTGTAGATCAGCCCCGCCAGCGCCAGGTCCCAGTATTTCCGAAAGTAGCTCATGAAGCGCCAGGGCCGCATGATGCGGTAGGGATACTCCGCGAATACCCGCGCGATCAGCCCGAAGAAGATGATGCCAAGGCCGATGTTGAAGCCGATGGTGATGCCCAGCGCGCCGATCACGCCGGCGAGCCAGAGGCTGGCGCCGCCCGCGGTGATCATCCCGACCAGGAAGGCCAGCGTGACCGAACGGTAGTCCTTCAGCGCGGTCAGAAAGACGTTCACCAGCCAGATCGCGGCGACAAGGAAATAGTTGACGATGCCGGCGGCCGCGAGGTCGGGCGGCAGGTCGACCACGAACAGGTAGAACGGCACCACGATCATCGCCTGACTGCCCAGCAGCAGCACCATCGCCGCCAGCAGCATGCCCGGCGCCTCCTCCACCTCCTTGCGGAAGATCATGTCGGCCAGATAACGCGTCGCCACCAGCAGGACGGGTCCGGAAAAGGCGAGGCTGAAGGCGAAGTTGTAGATCAGGATGACCCGGAAGGTGATCAGCTCCGCGACCGTCGTCAGGTAGATGCCGAACAGGTTGATCGATCCCACCGCCAGGATGGTGAACAGCCAGGGTCCCGACGAAACCACGGCCGAATGGGTGTAGCCCTGGACGATGCCCAGCAGGTCGTCGCGGCTGGTGAGCCGCCGGAGCGCGAAGCCGATGCCCGCCATCAGGCCGCCTCCATCTCGCTCCCGCCGCCGCCTTCTCCCCCGGCCGGTGCGGGCAACCTGTCCGCTTCGGGCCGATCGGGCAGCACCATGTGCGTCTCGTAGAGGTCGCGGTAGATGCGGTCGATCTCGACCTTGTTGTAGTAGAGCCGCACACGCTCCCGGATCGCCTCCCGGGCCCGCGCCATCGCCTCCGGATCCTTCAGCAGGGCGGCGAGCTGCCGGCCCGTTTCGGTCGGATTGGCGAGCGGCGTGATAGCGCCGCCGCGGCCGAGCGGCGGATCCTCCTTCGGCATGCCGAGCAGCATGTCGCGGCATGACCCGACGTCGGTGGCGACCGTCGGGATACCGGCGGCCCCGCCTTCCAGGATGACCAGCGGCTGCGCCTCCGAGATCGAGGTCAGCACCATGACGTCGACCCGGCCCAGCCATTCGTCCAGCTTGACGCGGCCGGTGAACTCGAAATTGTCCTGCAGTTCCAGATGCTCGACCATCTGGACGCATTCACGGTAGTAGTCCTCGTCCTCCTCCGTCGGGCCCATCATCCAGGCCAGCACGTCGGGCACCTCCTGCTTCAGCACGGCCACGGCGCGGATGAAGGTCTTGATGTCCTTGATCGGAACCACGCGGCCGATCAGCGCCACCGTCGGCCGGTCGTGCGGCTCCCGCGGGATCTTCGAGAACCGTTCATAGTCGACGCCGTTGGGAATGATGCGCAGCTTGTGCGGCTCGGCGCCGTCGCGGCGCTGCAGGTCCTGGTTGCCGGTATAGAGCGTGATGATCTCGTCGCAGGCCTGATAGCAGCAGCGGCTGTAGGCGACGAAGGTGTCGATCCACAGATCCTTCAGATCACGCTTCGGCTTGTCGAGACCGAGGCTGCCCGAAGGCCCCTCGTAGAGCCAGTCCGCCATCGCGATCTCGATGCGCCGTTCGTTGGTGTAGATGCCGTGCTCGGTGAGCAGCACCGGCCGGCCGGTCTCCAGCTTGGCGCGGGCGGCGAACAGACCGGCATAGCCGGTCGATATGGTGTGGAAGACCTTCGCCTGCGGCATGGGCGAAAGCATGACGCTGAACAGGCCGCCGAGCAGCGACCGCCAGGTCCAGAAATAGTCCAGGAACGAGCCCTCCGGCATGTCCTTGCCATACATCCGCAGCAGCATCTCCCACGCCGGCCGGGAGTTCATGAGCAGCCGCCGCCCGTAGCGCCCCTCACCCTTGGCCAGTTCGTCCATCAGGCGCTTCAGGTCGAAGATGTCGCCTTCGGACTGGATTGCCCTCAACGCCTCCTCCATCTCGGCCAGGCGCTTGCGCAGATTGATCATCCAGCGCGCGCCGACCGGAAGCTGCTGCAGGAAGACGTGATTGAGACCGCGCACGTTGTCGGGCATCTCATAGCGCTGCTCCGGCGGCTCGGTGCCCGGCAGCAGGCTGACAATGTGAAAGGTCAGCCCGCTCTGCGCGTTGATCAGATCGTGGACCCATGTCGAAACGCCGCCGGCGACGTAGGGATAGGTACCTTCCAGCACCAGGCAGACGTCGACCGGCTCCAGATTACCGACCCTATGCATGCGCGGCTCCCGCCTCATTCTCCGGACCATGACCCTGCCAGACGCGGATCACGTCGCGCATGCGGTCGCTGGCGCCGGTCCCGGCCAGGATGTCGTCCCCGAAGGCGGCGACGGCATAGCGCAGCTTGTCGAAATCGCCCAGACGGTAGGCCGCCTCCATGTACCAGGAAAGCTCGCTCGGCCCCAGTACGCCACGCCGGAAGCCTTCCTCGAACCAGTCCTCCGCCTCCTCCAGCCGGTCGCTCCGGACCAGCAGCCGTCCGACGCCCAGCGTCGCGTCATGGCGGGCCGGATCGAGTTCCAGCGCCTTGCGGTAATAGGCCTGGGCCTTGTCCCGGTTCTCCCGCTGCCGGTCCTCGTCCAGGATGCCGCTGAAGGCGTAGTCGTCGAAGTGCCGCGCGACCCGGACCTGCGCCTCGGTGTCACCGGGGTGACGCCGCGCGCGGGTTTCCAGCTCGATGGCGCGTTCAAGGAAGTCGCTTTCGATATTGGCCGCCGCGGTCGCCGCCTGCACGCGGACCGCCGGATTCGGATCGGACAGCGCCGACAGCAGCGCCGGGGCGAACTCCGGCCGGAAGTCGCGCGACAGCAACGAGATCACCGCCCGCTTCTGCTCGATCGAGCCATATTGCAGCACGTCGGTGAAGGAGGTGACGTTCTCCTGGCCGGCGGCGTCGGCGAGCCCTCGCGTCAGCATCTCGAACAGCCGCCGGGAAGGCATGTCCACCTCCTCCGGAAACAGGGAGGCGTACCATTCCTCGAAGGGCGTCGCCTGCCGCCGGAACAGCGCGTGAAGGCCGAGCGCCAGCAGCGTTCCGAGAGGCCCGAACGGGCCGAGAAAGAATGTCGTAAGCGCCAGCAGCGTAAGCAGCCGGGAGGGCGAACCGGTGGGCCGGAAGCGCCACGCGGCGACGCCGACCACGACGACCGTGGCCAGGTGGATCGCGCCGGGAGTCCAGCGCGGCCGGTACTCGATCCACAGGAACCAGGACATGGCCGCCTCGCCGGCCATCGCGACAAGGCAGAAGGCCAGGATCATCAGAGTCGGGATCGGTCCCTGGCGCTCGGTCTGGCGGTGACGCCGTGCGTCGCTCTCTATGCGCTCCAGTTCCGCCTGGACTTCCCTGGGCGCGGTCATGCGCCCTCGGCCCGGCGGTTCTCGTCCGCGGCCTCGCGCGGAACGCGGTGGATGGGCATGACCTTCGCGGTCACCCGCACATCGTCCAGCCCGGCCACGCGAAGATAGTGCAGAACGGCGCGAACGAGCCCGGCAGACGCCTCCTCGCCCATGGTCTCGGGATCGACGCCGGGCAGGATCAGTGCGAACTCACGGCCGTTCTGGCGATACTCGTAAGCCTGGACGACGGGCGACATGTGGTGTTCGACCACGTCGTGGACGGCCTTCACCAGCCCGGCGCGGCGCTCGGGATGCAGGACGTCCAGCCCCTCGGCCTTGAGCGTCACCGCGGTCATGTCGATGCCGAAGCGTTCGCCGAACTGCCGCATAAGCTTGCTGTGACTCTTGAAGACCACGTCGGTGAACATGTTGCGTTCCTCGTTGAACAACATGTTGGACTGCGCCTTGCGGAAACGCCGGGCATTGGCGAAGGCCGTGCCGACCCAGTCGCTGAGGATGCGGAAATTCTCCAGCGAGGAGATGTGCAGGTCCAGAAAACCCAGCTTCTCGATCTTCAGCATGCCGACGACCTCACCGGTATCGACCGATGTCAGCGGGCCGGCCATGATCCCCTCGCCCGCCAGCAGCTTCTCCTCATCGGTATTGACCGCGCTGAGGCAGCGCCGCCGCCCGACCACCTGCTGGAACACCGGCGAGCCGGAATCGAAGACGCGAGCATAGGCGTCGTCATCCTCCCAGCCGTCGTTGATCACGGCTTCCAGTACGTTGCCGTTGAGCAGGTAGAGCGAGAACTTGGTCGGCTGCATGACCGCGCGCACCAGGTCGGCAATGCCGATCAGCACCTCGCCAGGCCCCAGCTTCTCGATCGCCTTCGCGGCCTGATAGAGGGTGAACACCGTGCGGAGTTGGCCTGCGACGCGGATCTCGAGTTGCTCCTTGGTGTTGAGCAACTGGTTGTAGGCGGACGACAGAACCTCCTCGCGATGGCTCGTCTGAGCCAGGTCGTGAGCCAGTTCCTGATTGCGCTGGCGCAGCCGTTCGCGGAGCAGGCCGATGAACAGCGCCGCGAGCACCCACATGATCGGCTGAGCGGCATAGCTCCAGGCGATGAAATAGTCCTCGTCGCTGAAGGTCGCGAAACCGCCGCCGACGGATTGGTCCATGGCCGCCGCCGGCCCCTGTTCCAGGGCAATCCGGTAGAATTCCGGATCGACGCCGCTGAGCAGGGAGACCGCCGTGCACACGACGGCCGCGATCAGCCCCTCGAACACGCCGTACTGCACCGCCAGCAGGATGATCGGTATCCAGTAGGGGTTGGGATTGACCTCGGCGAAGCCGTCCACCGGCATAAACAGGAAATCCAGCCCCACGAGCAGCGCCACCAGCAGCACGAGTTCCACATAGGCGATGCTGCGTCGGCCGCCGCGATAGGCGGTGGCCACTTCCGCCGGCGCGATGTCGCGGTCGGTGTGCTCCAGAACCTGCCGGGCGGGACCCTCCGGCGCCATCAGAAACGCACCAGCAGGTGACCGCCCACGGTGGTGAGGACGGCATCGTCGCCACGGCCCGACACCCGGGAATGGCCGGCGCGGAGACCGAGCTGCACGTCCTCGTCCGCGTCCCAGACCAGCTCGCCGCCAAGGCTCGGCCCGAAGCCGCCGAAACGGTCGACGGTCAGACTGAGAAAGGCGTTGTAGCGCCAGTCGCCGCCGAGCGCCTGGCCGAGCGAAAGATCGAGCGAATGGAACTCGGTGTCGTTCAGCGGCAGGGGCTCGAAGACGTTGCCGTTCTGGTCGCGCCTGCGGGCCTGGGCGACGACATACTGCCCGTCGAAGGAATAGCCGACAGTGAGGTCGGCCGCTTCCCAGGGCACCAGATAGCGGATCGCGAACGCCGCATCCCAGGTCGTCGCCGCCGTGTCGATGCCGGCGATGCCGAAGCGGTTCAGTCCGATCTCGCCCTGGGCGCTCCAGCGGCGGTCGAGTTGGCGCTCGTGGCGCACCGCCAGGCGGTCCTGCACCGCGTCGTCGACGATCCCCTCGACCAGTTCCCAGTAGGCCCGGTGCCAAGTGCCCGACACGGTCGTCAGCGAGGCAGGCGTACGATGGCTGTAGCGCAGCGAACCGCCCGGCGTTCCGGCGCCGAACAACAACGCCCCCTCGACGCGATGGCCGGGCGCAGGGCTGCCGCCCGCATAGACCTCGCCGCGCTGGAAATGCGCCGAGACGGAGTCCAGGACACCGTTGGCGCGCAGCACCTCGTCGTCGTCCAGGAACCGGTTCTCCAGGCTGAAGCCGGCGTCGATTTCCTCGGTCGGCAGTACCCGGCCGCTCAGCACCGCGATGACCTGCGTATCGCCGTCCTGAACCTGCTGATAGTCGGCGTCGAGGCGGACATAGGGGCCGAATTCGCGTTCCAGCGCCCGGCGCGCCGCGGCGATGTCGCGCCGTTCGGGATCGAGTCCGACCGCCCGGTCGTAGAGATTTCCCGCCCGCCGCCAGGCGCCGACGCTCTGCTCCAGATTGGCGAGCTCGACCAGAACGTCGGGATTCTCGGGGTTCTCGGTCCGGAGTTCCTGCAGGGCCTCCCGCGCCTCACCAGTCTCGCCGGTGCGGGCTTTCAGCCGCGCGCGCAGCACGTCCAGCCGCACGTCTGCAGCGTCCCGCTCCTCCCGGGCGGTGTCGGTGGCCGCCAGGGTCACGCGCGTACGCCCCGCTTCGGTGAGCGCATCGAAGTCGACGGGACGCGCGGCGACGAAGAGCAGGCTGTCATATCCCGCGCTGGCGCTTTCCAGCCAGGCCGGCAGTCCTTCGGCCAACCCCGCCACCATGTCGGGCGCCACCGGCCGGTCCAGCCTGAGCAGCAGTTCGCGTCCGGTCGCGCGGGCGTCCACACGGACCGGCCCGGCCCAGTCGATGACGATCTCCGCGCCCTCTTCGCCTCCCGTCGCGGTGACCCGGGGCGGCGCCGAGAGCTGTGCGACCCTGCTTTCCCGCTCGCTCCAGCTGCGGTTCACGGTTTCGGCAAACGGGTCGGAAGTGCGCCGCAGACGGGACGCCGACGGCGATGCCGACGGCTCCGCCGCCAGCGCTTCATCCGGCCTCGCCGGCGGAGGCGGCGGCGAAGGGCGCGCGGTATTTCCGGCGACAGGACCGGGCGCAGCCGGAGCCCGGTCCCGAGGGCCAGGCGGCGTCAGGACAGGCGCAGCGCGCGCGGCCGGCGCGGCTCGTTCGGCGGCCGGTGCGGTCCCGGGCGCGATGGTCATCTCCACCGTCAACTGGCGCAGGGATCTGTAGACGTCGAAATAGACATCCTCGGCGGCGGTCAGGGTTATCCGGTCAGCGCGCTTGTCGACGCCCGCGATCCAGTGCCCCAGACGCATGCGAAGTGCGCCCAGGTCGGGCGCGTTGAATGGCCGGTCAAAGACAAGGATGAGGCGCCGGGCCGACGTGTCCGCCGAAACCTCGAACGGCACCGGCCAGTCGAGTTCGATCCGGGCCATGGCGCCGAGGTCGGCGGAAAGAACGCGAACGACAGGCGCCTGCAGGGGCGCCGACTGGGACAGCACGGGGAGCGGTGAGAGGATCAGCAGGATGCCGGCCAGCAGCCGCCGCAATCGACCGGACCACTCCCCATTCATCACATGTCGATCAGACGAAGACACTGATGGACCGCAAAACCGTTGCCCCCACGCCCGGACCGCGGCCGGATAGACCGGCCAACGGCCCATGAACTCGTACCAGCTATGCAATATGCTGGCCACGATTGTAAGGCGTCAAGATAAACGAAAAGTCAAACGAAGGGGCGCAACCCACTCATTTTTCGGAATTTTTGTTCCGAGCGATGATCGCCAGCCAGTTCTGGTACATCCGCCTTCCGGCCTCCACCCAATCGGCTACGGGCGATTGCGCCGGATCATCGTCCGGGAAATAGCCCACGGGCGGATCGATCGGCTGCCCCGCCTCCACATCGCGCTGATACTCGCGCGCCAGCGTGTCGGCGTCGTATTCGAAGTGATTGAACATGTAGTGATGGCGCAGCCGCCGGTCCTCCAGCAGTCCGAGACCGGAGCCCTCGGAATCCGCGATGACGACAAGGTCAGGGGATTCCGGCAGATCCTCGCGATGGATCTCCGAATGCCGGGAGACAGGGATGCGGAAACCTTCCCCGAAGCCGGCCAGGAGTTCGCTCTCGCTCTCGATACGGTGCTCGTAGACGCCGAACTTCTTCCGCTCGAGGACGTATTTCGGAACCTGGTGGAAATGCCGGAGGGCCGCCTGCGCGGCCCAGCAGATGTTGAAGACGCCGGTGGAGCGTGCCTCGGCCCAGGCGAAGACCTCCAGCAGTTCCTCCCAGTAGGGCACCGCCTCGAAGGGTTCCTTCTCCACCGGCGCGCCGGTGATGATGAGGCCGTCGATCTCCAGATCCCGGACTTCCGAGAAACTGCGGTAGTAGGTCCGCAGATGCTCGACGGGCGTGTTGGCGGAGCTGTAGGCGGGGTCGCGCACCCGCGCCATGTAGCTGTCGGTGGCGAACAGGACGATCTCGACGCGGCGCGGCCCGCCCGCCAGCATGCGGATGAGTTGAAGTTCCGTGGCCAGCTTGTCGGGCATCAGGTTCAGGATCGCGATGACGATATCGGGATCGCGCGCACGGCCGGACGGCTCGAAGGTCTCGATGTCGAGGCCTTCCTGCGACAGGACCTCCGCAGCCGGCAGGCCTTTCGGCAACAGCGCGCTCATCGTCAGCCTCAGGCCGCTTCGCGATTGCGACGGTCGATGGCGCGAGCGACGAGGTCCACGAAACCGGCCTCGTCCTGCACCTCGGCGACCTCACCGGCCTCGACGACGTAGCCGTGGCGATCCACGATCGCCTGGTAGCGCGGAATGCGGTGCCGCCAGAGGCGCGGAAACACCCATTTCACGAAATCGTCGGGATCGATGTCGTCCACCTGGTCCACGTCGGCCGCCTGCAGCCCCGCATCCCGGCGGTACTCCGGAATGGCGTGGCGCAGGAAATCATCCCTGTAGAACAATGGTTTGGGATTCCGCATCGCTGCCGTTTCGACCCGCTTGTAGTCCGCTTCGCCTGCGCGGATATAGAGCAGCAGCGTGCCCGCGGACAGGGCGGCCAGGACAGGGTCGTCATCCGCGCCGAAGGGATTGACGATCTCGCAGATGCTGCCTGAGGCATCGTTGATGAAGTTCGGGTAGCCGTAGATGTCCATCGCCTTGTTCTTGAACCGCTCCACGTCGAACATCGAGTTGATCTCGCCCTGTTCGTGAAGGTCCTGACGGCGCCGGAACTCCGCATAGCTCAACCCGCCTTCCTCGCCGGCGGGAGAGGCCGGATTGCCGATCTTGCCGAGAAAGGTCGAAATCGGGTCGAGGTTGTTCACGGTTATGTTGGAGCAGATGTAGATCGAGTCGCTCAGCAGCAGGTTGCGCAGGAACGGCACCTGCATCGCCTTGCGCTTGATGTTGTCGAGGATGTCTTCTTCCAGATACTTCGTGCCGATGCGGTAGTCGGCCGAGTAGTGGAACCATTCCAGCTTGGGCAGCTTGTTGGCCAGCATGGTCTTGCCGACGCCCGACATGCCGAGCAGCGTGATGGACTTGTGCGGATCCTGGCGGAACGCCTCGCCGGATTCGTAGAACATTCAGACCCCCGATTTCCCCGCGTCTCAGTCAGCGGCGTGGGAACCTAGATCAACTCCGGGCCCGATGGAACACGGTTCCGCCCTGCCGGTCCGGGCGCTCAGTTCTCCCGCAGCAGACGATCGGCGCGTTCATAGGCGCCGGTCTCGATCAGCAGCGAGACGAAGTCGGCCAGCAGGGACCGGTCACGCGGCCGCTCGGCGCGAAGCTGCTCGTAGAGCGCGATCGCCGCCTCGGTCCGGCCGGTCGCCTCCAGCCCCGTCGCGCGCATGCGCCGGGTCTCGAAATCATTGGTGTCGCCGGCCTCGATGCGCGACAGCATTTCACGGTAGGCGCCGCGCGCCGCCTCCTGGCGTTCCATCAGCGAGAGGGACTGGGCGTAGTAGTACCAGGGGCGGTGATCGGCCCGCCCCTTCACGTCGGCGACAGCGAAATAGCGCTCCAGCGTCTGCACCGCCTTCTCCGCCCGACCCTGGAAGGTGAAGGCCCTGCCGGCCCGGAGGAGCGCCGCCGGATCGTCGCCGATCATGCCCAGCGCACGGTCGTAGGCGGCCACCGCGACGCGGCCCTGGTCGGCCTGCTCGGCCCAGTCGGCAAGCCTGAGCAGCGTCTTCCCGTCGTCGGCGCGGGCGACGAGCGGCGAGAGAATTTCGCCGACGCGATCGAACCGCCGTTCCGTCACCAGTGCCTGGACCAGCGGCGCCAGCGCAGGATCATCCGGACGGCCGGGCGGCGGGTCGGCGGCAATGGCGACAACGCGGCCCGGCGCGCCGGCATTGTTCAGAAACTGCAGCCATTCCGCCCGGTCATCGCCGGCGGCGGCCCTGGCGCGCTGTTCCAGCCAATCGACCCCTGCCTCCGGCGGCCGCGGGCCCCAGAGGAAGAGAAGCTGCTGCACGTCGGGCGAGGAAGGGGGCTGATCCTCCGCCAGCCGGCGGAACGAGGCCACCGCTTCGGGCTTCGCCTCCAGGTCGAGCAGCCTGAACGCGGCCTCCCGGCGCTGCTGCCGCGGCAGTTCGGGCAGACGGGCGCGGCGTTCCAGCCATTCCACGAGTTCCGGGCGGCGGCCCATATCCGACAGCGCCGCCTCGTAGGTGGAGGGCCAGGCGCCCAGAGGATCGGCTCCGGCCGCCGCCTTCAGATAGGGCAACGCCTTCGCCGGTCCGCCGACTTCCAGCAGTTCGAACAGCAGCGGATCGCGCTGCGCCGGCGGGGGATCGCCGTCCAGCTTCGACATCAGCACCCGGGCGCGCTCCTCGTCGGATTGCGTTTGACGCAAGGCGTCCAGGTAGGCGGCTTCCCACTGCTTCGGATCCCGCTCCGCCAGGTCCCGCAGGAGCGGCAGGGCGATATCGGCCGCGCCGCCTTCGAGCAATGCGAACAGCAGCGCCGAGCGCACTTCCGGATCGAGATCGGGATCGTCGAGAGCGGTGCGCGCGAAGGCCTTCAGATCCTCGGCATCCCCGCCCCGCCCGAGGGCAGCGACATAGGCCGACCGCACCTCCCTGTCGCCTGGCAGCAGCGGCCGGAGCACGGTCACGGCTTCTCCGGCCCGGCCGGCGTCGGTCAGTGCCCTGCCCCAGATCAGCCGCGCCTCGTCGCCCGGATAGGCCTCGAACAGCCGCTCGGCGGCGGCGAAGGCCGTTTTCGCCGCGCCGCGCTCCTGCGCCAGATAGTAGATATCGGCCAGCGCCTGGCGGCTGACGGTATCGCCGCCGCGCAACCAGTCCAGAACCCGCGACGGCTCCCCCGAACGGGTTTCCAGCCTGGCCCAGCCTTCCAGCACCTGCGGCTCCCGCCGGCGCTCGATCAGGCCGCGGAACACCGGCAGGCCCTGCTTCGCCCTGCCCAGTTCAAGGTACTGCGCCGCAAGGTCGGCGATGGCAAAGGCGGGTGTCGCCGGATCCTCCGCAAGGCCTTCCAGCAGGGCCAGGGAGCGCTCGTCCTCGCCCAGCAGCGACCACACCCGCGCCAGATCGAGCCGGTCCGCATTGCGCAGATCGGCACGGGCCGCTGCCTTCTCCGCCCATTCCTGCGCGGCCGTCTCGTCGCCGCGGGCCAGCTCGATGCGCGCCGCCATTACCGGCCGCGCCGCCATGAACTGCGCCCCCACCTCGGCGACGATCTCGTCGACCAGCGCGAAATCGCCATCCTGGGCGGCGTTCTCGGCCAGCGAGGCGATGGTGTCGTCATCGAACTTCCGCAGGTCCTGGCGCCGGGCCTCGGCATAGGCGAGCTTCGGCTGGTCCAGCTCGATCGCCAGCGCCATGTAGTCGTCGGCGATCAGCACCGGCAGGGGGTCCTCCTCGGCGCGGGACCGCAGCCAAGCCAGCGCTTCGATCTTCCGGCCGGCCGCAACCAGCGCGGCGACATAACTCTCGGCGTCCTCCGCCGTGCCCGGCAGCAGTTCTTCCAGCACCGGCACGGCTTCGGCGGCGCGGCCATTGGCGACCAGCGCGTCGCCGTAGAGGCGGCGGGCCTCCCGGTCGGGGTGCTCCCTGTACAACCGCTCGGCCGCGGCCAGCGCCGATCTGGGCGCCAGTCCGGGCTGCGAGAGGAACACGATGTCGGCCAGCAGATCGCGATCCACGACAGTGTTGGCTTGCAGCCAGTCGAGCAGCTCGCTGTCCCGCCCTTCGCGCGCAGCCATACGGGCCCAGCCGGCCTCGGCCGCCGGCGACGGCCGTTCGCGGCGAAGACGTTCGAATGCGCGCAGCCCCGCCCGGGTCCGCTCGGCCGAAAGATAGAGACCGGCGAGCGCGCGGATCGCGTCCTCGTCCAGGTCTCGGGCCATTGCGATCCGTTCCAGCGTCCGCGCCGCCGCCTCGTCCTCGCCGAGCCGGAACTCCGCCCGGGCGAGCCGGATGAGCTGGCGGGCGCGGAGATCATCCTTCGCCTGCGCCCGCGCCACCTCCGCCCGCGCTTCCTCCGGCTTGCCGATGCCGATCAGGACTTCCGCCATCAGCGCCGGATAGCCACGCCGGAAACTCTCGGAGGCCTGGGCATGGATCTGCTCCAGCAGAGCGTTGCGCCGCCAGGCCACGGCCGCGTCGCCGATCGCCGCAAGCCGGAAGTCGACGATGCCGGTCAGGTCGCGGTCCTTCAGCAGGCGTTCCAGCAGGTCGATGGCCTCGGCCAGCAGCGCCAGGTCGAGCAGCACGGGCACGGCCAGGGAGGGCAACTCGCCCCGCCTTTCCAGTTCCAGCAGCTTCTGCAGCGCCACCTGCTCCCGGTCGAGCGCCCGCTGCATGTCGGCCCAGGCGACCAGCAGCGGCGGCGTCAGATGCAGATTATCCTCGAAGCTCTCGAGCAGGCGCAGCCCGAAGGCTGCCTGGCCCCGGTCCGCGATGCCGCGGATCACTGGCACGATGGCCGCCGGACCGTTGATCTGGGCCATCAGGGCGACCACCTCCTGCGCCCGCGCCGTCTCGCCCGCCGCCGCGGCGGCCAGGACGTAGAGCCGGACCGAGCGTGCCTCCAGCGAAGCCGGGTGAACGCGCCACATCGTCTCCAGGATCGCAAGCGCCTGGTCGAGGCTGCCGGACGAGGCGGCCAGCTCGGCGGCTTCCATGTAGTCGGCCGGTTTCGCCAGACCGCGGTCGACCAGCTCCGTCAGAGCGGGCAGCAACCGCTCGTAGTCGCCGCGCGCCCGGTACAGGTCGACGAGTTGCCGGCGCTCCTGCGGCGTGCCCGCGCGGGCCACGATTTCGGCCAGTGCGGCGACGAACGCGTCCCGGCGCTGATCGAACCGATAGTATTCGGCCAGTTTCCGACGGGCCGCGACGTCGTTCGGATTGCGCGCCAGATAGTCCTCCAGCAGCGTGATCGCGTCGTCGATCTCACCCAGGTTGAGCGCCAGGTCGGCGAGCGGGGCGATGACCTGGACCGACCGGTCGCCTTCGCGGTAGCGCTGCAGCAGGGTCTCGCGGCCGGCAAGATCCGTGTCCTGACTGCTGAGCTGCAGCAGGGCCACGTCCTTTTCGCGCGGGATCAGCAGGAAGCTCAGACCGATTCCGAGCAGCACGACGATGGCCAGCAGGATCAGGTTGATGCGCATGGCCCGGAATCAGTTCCCGCCGAGACGCGAGAGGGTCACCGGTACCGGCCCGTAGACCTGGACCGGCAGCGTCACGTCCAGGATGCCGTTGCGGCCGACGACGGCATCCACGCCCACCGTCTCGCCGTCGGGCAGCATGGCCTCGACGCGCCATCGTCCGGGCGCCATCCCGCCCCAGCGCATCTCGGCCGGCCCGAAGCCTTCGCCGGTGAAGGCCAGCCGGTCCGCTCCCCGTTCAAGGCCGCGGATGCGCCAGCGGGCGTCGATCAGCCATGGTGCGCCGGGGGCCGGGCCTGCGTCGGCCAGGGTGATCACCGGCTGCGCCACCTCACCGTCCAGGGCGACGTAGAGGCTGCCCTGGTGACGGTTGAAGCCCAGCACCCCCTCGGAGCGGGAAACATCGACGGTGATCCCGTCCGCCTTGTCGAAGCGCACGGTCTCCAGCGCCCCGCGGTCCAGCACCCGCCAGCGGCGCGCGCCCAGCGGCTCGAAACGCGTGGTGTAGAAACCTTCCGCCATCCGCGTGTAGTGAGAGGCGGTGACCGGCGCGATGCGCTGGCTGCGGGCGTATTCGATATTGGCGAGCAGGGCATTCAGCGCCGCGTCCCGCTCACCGGAATACATGTGATAGTAGACGTTGATCGGTTTCAGCCGCCGCGGGTTCTCGGTGTTCTTCAGCGTGTGAACCAGGTCGCGGAAGCCGAAATAGCGGCCCGACCAGAGATCCGTATAGGTGTTCTCATTGCTGTTGGCGGCGTAGATCTGGCGCTCGCCGCCGATCTCGAAACCGACGGGCGGCACATAGCCTACCGAGGGGTATTCGGGATCGAAGCGCGAATCGCCGCCATTGAGGTTGAGCAGACCGGCCTCGCGCGAGGCCCGTATCATCCGCGCGGACGGCGAGGTATCGCCCGACCAGAGCACCAGCCCGACCTCCTTGCCCGGCGGGGTGAAACGGTTCACGACTTCGGAGGCGCCCTCGAACTCGAGGTCGATATCGAAGGGGACGTGCCCGAAGCCCCGCGGCTGGTCATAGGCTTCCTTCAGGCTCACCACTCGGTTGGACGCTGTCTTCACCACATCGGCGCCCCAGGCCTCGATATCCGGATTGGGATAGAGACGGACAAAGGGCGCCTCCTTCTCCGGCGTATAGTCCTCGAAGAACCGCCATTCGAAGGGATGGCTGAAGGTGTGGTGCGCGGTCTCGACCTGCGGCAGGCGGAAGATTTCGCGGGCGATCTCCTGCGCCTTCTCGTCGCCCGACCATTCGGGATCAAGATCGGCGGCGATCGGCCCGACGGTGATAGGCAGATCGGGAAAGGGCTCGATCACCTTTTCCATCACCACCTGCGCCGAATAGGCTTCCTTGTTCCGGTAGGCGCGCACCAGACTGACATTGCGCCAGCCGTCCCCGTCGATATGGCTGAAATAAATCCGCCGGCCCGACAGTGTGGTCACATCCGGCTTCGGCAAGGCGTCGGTGTCGAACACCTCGGCGAACAGGCGGAACGGATTGACGTACCACTGGGTGCGGAACAGGACCGGGTCCTTGTAGTACTCCCAGCCGCCCTCCACGAAGGCCCCGGCCGGCGAGATCATGAACAGCGCGCTTTCGACGCCTGACAGGCGGTTGCGCACCTTCAGCAGGACGCGGGTGTCGTCGGAGACCGGCTCGTAGAGTTCATAGGACGGCAGCCGCCCGCCCATGCGCCGTTCGAAATCGTAGAAGTCGGGGTCGCGGTGAACGATCTCGGTATCGAAGGTGACATCGATCCAGTCGCCGCCGAGCCGGAAGCCCAGGCGCCCGAGAAAGGCGTTGACCAGGCCCCGGTCGGTCTGGCGGCCCTGCTCGTTGGCGAGAAACCCGAGATCCCCCAGGAACACGAACTTCTTGCCCGCATCGGCCATCCGGATGGCCCAGTCCAGAAACAGTTCCGGCTGGTTCATGCTCCCCTGCTCGAACCAGCTCACGACGCCGGCGACCGCCGGGTCGTCGATGGCGTCCTGCGGCAGCGGATCCTCGAGTTCGTGATACTCGACGCGCAGGCCGAGCCAGTTCAGCGGCATCTCCGCCAGGCGGTGCAGGTTGTGCCGTTTCAGCGTGTCGTCATGCGGATGGTGCAGGGCAATCACCTTGCGCGGCGCCTCCGCGGCAAGCGACGGCAATGCGACCGCGGTCAACAGGACCGCCGGCACGACGAGCAGGCTCAGAAGGGATTTCACAAAACCGGTCATGGATGTCTATGGTCTAAGCAACTCTCCTGCCAAAGGGGAGTGTCATGATCCGCCGCCCGCAACAATAGCCATAACAGGGTCTCCGTCATGATCGCCGCCCTCGCGCCCGTCGCAGCCCTGCTTCTCAGCGTCGCCATGCTGCTGGTGGGCAATGGCCTGCAATCCACCCTGCTGCCGCTGCGCGCCGGAATCGAGCAGTTCAGCTCGGTGCAGATCGGCGTCCTGGGTTCGGCCTATTTCGTGGGCTTCGCTCTCGGCTGCTGGCGCGGCGCGGCCGTGGTGCGTCGCGCAGGCCATATACGCGCCTTCGCCGCGGTGGTCGCCATCGCCTCCACCTCGGCGCTCGTCCACTCCCTGATCCAGGAACCGGTGCTGTGGTGGTTCATCCGCTTCCTTACCGGCGCCTGCGTCGCGATCCTGTTCATGATCATCGAGAGCTGGCTGAACGAGAAGGCGACCAACGAGACCCGCGGCACGGTCTTCTCGGTCTACTCCGCGATCAACCTGGCGATGATCGCGGCCGGCCAGATGCTGCTGGCGACCGGCGATCCGGGCGGCTTCCCGCTTTTCCTCATGGCCTCCATCCTCGTGTCCCTCGCGGCGGTCCCCGTGGCGCTTTCCCGGTCGGAGAGCCCGGCGCCCATCGACCGTATCGAACTCCGCATCGGCAGGCTGTTCCAGCTCTCTCCGGTGGGCTTCTTCGGCTGTCTCGCCGTCGGCATGACCAACGGCGCCTTCTGGGCGCTGGCGCCGATCTTCGCGCAGCAGAGCGGCGTCGACGTCGGCACAGGCTTCATCGCGCTCTTCATCGGCATTTCCGTGGCCGCCGGCGCGCTGGGTCAGTGGCCGCTCGGCCTGCTCTCGGACCGCATCGACCGGCGCAAGGTGATCGTCGCCGCCGCCGCGCTGGCCGGCATGTCTGGCCTGGCGCTGGCGCTGTTCGGGGACATCTCGCCGACGGTGATGCTGCTGGCGGTCTTCGGTTTCGGCATGTTCGCGTTCCCGCTCTACGCTCTCTGTGTCGCCCACGCCAACGACTTCGTCGGCGCCGACAGCTTCGTCGAGGCGGCAAGCGGCCTGCTGCTGACCTGGGCGGCGGGTGCGGTGATCGGCCCCGTCATCGCCTCGGCGCTGATCGCGGGCGCGGGACAGGCGGGCCTGTTCTACTTCACGGCGGCGACGCATCTGATGCTGGTCATCTTCGTGCTCATGAGAATGCGGCGGCGCGGCGCGCAGGCTGTCGAGGACAAGGGCCACTTCGTGGATGCCATCAACGCCGGCACGACACTGGCGCCGGTGGATGTCACCACGACTCCGAACGCAGCAGACACCGCGCCGGAAGCGACGCCCGAAACACCCTCGGAAGGCTCTGCGGCGAAGCCCGGGGATCAGCGCCCGTAGCGGACAACCGTCTGGTCGATGGACCCGAAGATGGAGCGGCCGTCCGCGTCCTGCATGTCGATCCGGATACGGTCGCCGAATTTCATGAACGGGGTCGAAGGCTTGCCCTGGGCGATCGTCTCGATGGTGCGGATTTCGGCAATGCAGGAGTAGCCCGCGCCGCCTTCGCTCACCGGCCTGCCCGCCCCGCCATCGGAGCCGCGGTTGGAGACGGTGCCCGAACCGACGATCGTGCCGGCCGATAGCGCCCGGGTCTTCGCCGCGTGCGCCACCAGTTCGGGAAACGAGAAGGTCATGTCGACGCCGGCTTCGGGGCGGCCGAACGGCTTCTCGTTGAGCCAGGACAGCAGCGGGCGATGCACCCTGCCGTCCGCCCAGGCGCCGCCCAGTTCGTCCGGGGTCACCGCCACGGGGCTGAAGGCGCTGGACGGCTTGCCGTGGAAGAAGCCGAAGCCCTTGGCCAGTTCGGCCGGGATCAGGCCGCGGAGGGAAACGTCGTTCACCAGCATCAGGAGCTGGATGTGGTCCGCCGCCGCTTCCGGCGCCGTCGCCATGGGCACGTCGTCGGTGATCACCGCGATCTCGGCCTCGAAGTCGATGCCGTGGTCCTCGGAAATCGCAGGAATGTCGTCGGTCGGGCCGAGAAAGCTGTCGGAGCCGCCCTGATACATCAGCGGATCGGTCCAGAAACTCTCCGGCATCTCCGCGCCGCGGGCCTTCCGGACCAGCTCGACGTGGTTCACATAGGCCGATCCATCCGCCCATTGGTAGGCGCGCGGCAGCGGCGAGGCGCACCGGGTTGGATCGATATCGAAGATCTCCCGACCGCCGCCGACATTGAGCGAATGGTACATGGCGTCCAGCAGGGGTCGGCAGTGCGCCCAGTCGTCCAGCGCCGCCTGCAGCGTGGGCGCGACATCGGTGGCCGGCGCGGCCTTCGTCAGGTCCTTCGAGACGACGACCAGCCGACCGTCGCGCCCGTCCTTCAGCGAAGCGAGTTTCATCGGCCGGTTTGATCCGCTGCACCGCGGGCGGCGCGGTTGGCCATGCCCCAGCTCTTCACGTAGTCAGGGTTCTCGGTAGCCTCCGCCGCTTCCGCGACCAGCAGGGGATCGCGGGTGTCAATCATCACCGCGACCTCGTCAGTGGCTGCCTTCTTCGGCGTGAAGGCGTTCTTCAACGCACCCGGCTGCGGCCCGTGCGGGAAGCCGCAGGGGTGCAGGGTGATCATGCCGGCATCGATGTTGTCCCGGCTGAAGAAGTCGCCCGCGTGATAGAACAGCACCTCGTCGTAATCGTTGTTCGAATGGAAGAAGGGCACCTTCAGCGCGCCCGGATCGCTCTCGAAGGGACGCGGGCAGAAGGTGCAGACGACGAAGCGGCCGGCCAGGAAGGTGGTGTGGGCGCTGGGCGGCACGTGGTAGCGCGCGCTCATCAGCGGACGGATATCGCGCCAGTTGACCTTCACCGGGCAGAGGTCGCCCTTCCAGCCGGCGGCGTCCAGCGGATTGAACGGATAGGTCACCGTGGAGACGCCGCCGCGCGCCTTGATCTCCATGCGCCATTCGCCGTCGCCCTGCTGCGCGCGGAAGATCTCGTCCAGCTTCGGCGTCTCCAGCATGGCCGGATCGAAGATGGCGTGGTTGCCGACCAGGCCCTTGTCGGGAAGGACATAGGACTCGTTGCTCGCCTCCATCAGCAGCGCCTCGACCGGCTCCGAGGGTTCGATACGCCAGGTCGTCGCCCGGGGCAGCATGATGTAGTCGCCATCGCGGAAGCTCATGTGACCGAAATCGCAGAACAGCTCGCCCGCGCCCTTGTGGACGAAGATCAGGTCGTCGCCGTCGCCGTTCCGCGCCAGGGCCTTCATGGCGGTGTCCTGACGCCAGAAACGCACCTTCACGGAGGCGTTGTGGAGCAGCAGGTCCGCGTCCCATGGGCCTTCATGGCCGCCATTGAGCTTCTGGGTGTCGAAGGCACGGGGCCTCAGCGGTCCCTCCCAGTCGACCCAGCCCGTCGGCGGGTTGCGGTGATAGATGTGGCTTGCGGGGCCGAAGAAGCCCTCCTTGCCGAACTCACGCTCATAGGTGCCGTCCGGCAGGTCGGCATGGGCCTGTCTGGAGACCTCGCCTTCCATCCTCGGGAACTGGATCCAGTTCTTCGCCATTCTCCGCTTCCTCCCTTCATGTCATCCCCGATGACGCGAAGCGGCGCCCGGGGACGACATCCATGACTTGCCGGCGCTACTGCTTCTCCGCGCCGTCCTTGATGTAGCCGCGGCGGATCTGATCGAGCTCGATACTCTCGAACAGCGCCTTGAAATTGCCTTCGCCGAACCCCTCGTTGCCCTTGCGCTGGATGAGTTCGAAGAAGATCGGGCCGATCACCGTCTGGGTGAAGATCTGCAGCAGCAGACCGCCGCCCTGGTCCGGGCCGCCGTCGACCAGGATCGAGTTCCGCTTCAGCCGCGCCAGATCCTCGCCATGATCGGGCACGCGGGCGTCGACGCCCTCGTAATAGGTCTCGGGCGTTTCCTGGAAGGGCATGCCGAGTTTCCTGAGGTGTTCGACGGTCGCGTAGATGTCGTCGGTTCCCAGCGCCACGTGCTGGATGCCCTCGCCGCGGTACTGTTCCAGATATTCGTGGATCTGGGACTTGTCGTCGGAACTCTCGTTGATCGGGATGCGGATCTTGCCGCAGGGGCTGGTCATGGCCTTGGATTTCAGCCCCGTCACCTTGCCCTCGATGTCGAAGAAACGGACCTCGCGGAAATTGAACAGCCGCTCGTAGAAGTCCGCCCATTCGGCCATCCGGCCGCGGTGCACGTTGTGGGTCAGGTGATCGATATAGGTCAGCCCCGCGCCCTTCGGCTTGTGCCCGGCGCCGGGAATGGGCTCGAAATCCACCTCGTAGATCGACCCCTTTTCGCCATAGCGGTCGACAAGATAGATCAGGCTGTCGCCGATGCCCTTGATGGCGGGAATAGAAAGCTCCATCGGCCCGACCTTCGTCTCGACGCCCCAGGCGCCGTTGTCGAGGGCGCGGCGATAGGCCTTGGCCGCGTCCTTCACGCGGAAGGCGATGGCGCAGGCGCTGGGGCCATGCAGGCGCGAGAAGGAGCGCGGGAAGCCCGTCTCCTCGGCGTTCAGGATCAGGTTGATGTCGCCCTGGCGGTACAGGGTCACGTTCTTGGAACGGTGGCGGCCGACGGCAGTGAAGCCCAGCTTCTCGAACAGATCGCCCAGCGGTCCCGGCTCGGGCGCGGTGAATTCGATGAACTCGAAGCCGTCGGTGCCCATCGGGTTGTCCCAGAGATCAGGCATGGGGGAGATCCTTCCCAGGCTGGAGTTTTTCCTTGCCCCGATAATAGTTTCAATTGAAACTATTATCAAGATGAATGAACCGACTCTCGACCTGCCCGCCTTCCTCCCCTACCAGCTTTCGGTCGCCGCGAACCGCGTGAGCAACCGCCTCGCCCGCATCTATGCCGACCGTTTCGACCTGACCATTCCCGAATGGCGGGTCATGGCGGTGCTCGGCCGTTTCCCCGGTCTATCGGCAGTCGAGGTGGCCGAGCGCACGGCGATGGACAAGGTGCGTGTCAGCCGCGCCGTCTCGCGGCTGTTGAACGCCGGGCGGCTGGAGCGGCGAACCGACCCGGAGGACCGGCGGCGGACGGAACTGAGGCTTTCGGAGGCAGGCCGGGCGATCTACGCGGAAATCGTGCCGCTGGCGCGGCGGTTCGAGCGCAGCGTGATGGCGGAGCTGGCGCCGGAGGAACTGGCGGCGCTACGCCGCGCCCTTCAGAAACTGCTCGCGGACGGCTGAGCGCCCTCAGCGCTCCATCCGGCAGGCGCGGGCCTCGATGGCGGCGCTGGCGGAGATGACGAATTCCATCGCGATGAGAAATCTGACGGGCTGGCCGTCCTGGTCGACCAGCGGCGCGACGGTCGCCTCGATCGCCTCGTAGACGGCGTTGTTGCCGAAATTGGGGATGCGGGTCTCAAGACAATCGCACGTGTCCCCGGCGCGCCGCAGGAAGGCCACCAGATCGCGATAGCGTCCGCCCTCGCTGTCGCCGTCGAATGTCCGGCGCATGGCGATGTGACCGAGGCAGCGTTCGGCCGACGTGCCGATCAGCCGAAAACGGAAGTATCTCCCGCCTTCGAGGCTCTCCAACAGGGCAAGATCGGGCAACAGCCCGCGGATCTCACCGGGATCGATATCCTGGCGTTTCGGCAGCGCCCCTTCGCGCTGTTTCGAAAGCCAGTAGGCCCGCAGCATGGCGCCCACTCCGGATGACATTGTCCCACTCCCTATCTGGATTTCCAGATGGAAGCTGTCTCGCAACGGGCGAGCCAGAGCGGGCCGGATTCACGCCACGGTCATGATTTTTGCAATTTCGGTTCAGTTTTCCAGCTTTGCGAGCCAGTCGTGCACGCGCCGGCGGTTGACCCCGAAATCGCGGTATCCAAGGCGCGAACGGCTGTAGACCGCGATGGTCGACCGGCCCTCGGGCATTTCGATGGCCAGGACATCGACACGGTCGGGAAAGCGGAAGACCTTGGATTTCTGGACGAACACCATCTGCCCCCGCCGGCGTTCGTCCTCCAGCACCCGCACCCGCGGCTCCGCCAGCGCCACCGTGCGGAAGCGGTTGATCAGCATGTCGGCGGGCATGTCGAAGCTCGGCGCGCGCTCATGCGGTGTCGCATTCTGACACAGACCATCCGGCGCCAGGAGGAACTGGTTCGGCTTCCGGTTGAGTTCGAAGGTCGCGAAATCGATCACGATTCGTGCTGCCCTCTCAAAAGGTGAATCGGATATCAACCATATCGCGCAGCCGCTCCACCAGTTCGTGCGCGGCCTCGGGCTCCATGGGTTCCTGCTCGCCGACACCCCAGATCGGGCCGGGCCAGGCGGCGTCGCCTTTCAGCCGTCCGATGACATGGACGTGCATCTGCGGCACCTGGTTGCCCAGCGTGGCGACGTTGGTCTTGTCAGCCCCGATCAGCTCCCGGACTGCGCGCGCGGCCTCGGCCGCCTCCTCGATCAGCGCCGCCCGGTCCGCCTTCGACAAGTCGAACAGCTCCACCGCGCCCTCGCGGCGCGGGATCAGCAGCAGCCATGGCCAGCGGCCGTCGTCGACCAGCCGCACATGGCACAGCGGCCAGTCGCCGACCGCCAGGCTCATGTCGGCCAGCCGGGGATCGATCCGGAATCCGGCGGCCATCTACTTGCGCGCCAGCGCGATTTCGGCCGTCGCGGCCTTGCGCATCAGGGAGATGTCGTTGGCGATGGTGCAGAGCCGGAATCCCTGTTCGAAGCAACGCTTCGCGTGGTCGCCGCCGGCGGTGTGGATGCAGGGCACGACGCCGGCGTCGGCGGCCGTGCGGCGGACATGCTCGATCGCCTCCAGCACTTCCCTTTCGGTCGGATCCGGCACCGGCGGATGGCCGATGCCGAGCGCCAGGTCGGATGGGCCGATGTAGATGGCGTCCAGACCTTCGACCGAAACGATCTCGGCGATGTTGTCGAGTGCGGTCTTGGTCTCGATCATGGCGAAGGCGATGACCGTGTCATTGGCGTTCTTCGCGTAGTCCGGGCCCATGTAGAGGGGCCCGCGCACACTGGCGAAGGAACGGAAGCCGTGCGGCGGATAGCGCATGGCCTGCACCAGATGCTCGGCCTCCGCGGCGGTGTTGACCATCGGGCAGATCAGGCCCAGCGCGCCGGCGTCGAGCACCTTCATGATCCAGACCGGGTCGTTCCAGGGGATGCGCGCCAGCGGCGTCGCCGGCTGTACCGAGATGGCCTGCAGGATCGGCAGGGCCTGGTCGAAGTCGATCATGCCGTGCTGCAGGTCCACGCCCACCGAATCGAAATCCAGCGAGGCCATGATCTCGGCCGAATAGCTGCTGGAACTGGCCAGCCAGCCGTTCACGACATTGCCTCCCGCGTTCCAGATCTCGCGGACCCTGTTGGTTCTCATGTTTCGCTTCCCTTCCCTCGGATCGGATTCGGTGCGGGCACCCGCAGGCGCTCCGCCCATTCGGTTAGCCGCGGCATGATGTCGGGATAGAGCTCGACGCCCCGCTTTTCCTGCTCGCGTTTCAGTTTCAGCGCCCGTTCGCCCGGCAGGCGCACCGCCGGCGCGCCCTTCGGCCGGCCCGCCGCCCGGCACGCCTCGGCCAGGAAGCCCGTCTCGGCGGCGAAGGACTCCAGACCGCCGAAGGCCTCCGGGTCGATCATCATGACCATGACGGAGGCGCCGTGCTGGCCGGGCTTCTCGCGCCGCCCGAAGCCGGCAAGGCCGGACGTCATCGCCTCCACCATCAGGCCCAGGCCGAATCCCTTGTGGCCGCTGTCCAGCCCGCCCAGCGGCAGCAGCGCGCCGCCATCGCCGAAGACGGCCGGATCGTCGCTCGCCTCGCCGTCCCGGTCGACCAGCCATTTGCCGGCCAGCTTCTCGCCATCGGCGCCCGCGCGTCCGGTCAGGCCCATGGTGGTGATCGAGGCCGATATGTCGATCAGCACCGGATCGCCCGGCGTCGGGATGCCGACGCCGATGGGGTTGGGGGTGTAGACGGGCTCCGTGGCGCCATGGGGCGCGACACCCCGATTGGCCGGGTCGGAGGAGAACAGCAGCATCATGAAGCCGCGCGCCGTCGCCACGGGCAGGAAGCTGGCCAGGCAGGCGATGTGGCCGGAACGCCGGATGGAGAGCGCGCAGAGGCCGTACTCCCGCGCCCGCGCCATCGCCGTGTCCATGGCGTGCCGGACCAGCCAGACGCCGGAGAGGTAATTGCCGTCCCACAGCACCGCCGGGCCGGTGTCGGAGAGCACCTTCGGCTCGCCCGTGCGCGGCATCTCGCGTCTGGCCAGCGCCTCGAGATATTGCGGCGCCAGGTTCAGGCCGTGGGTGTCGTGGCCCATCAGATCGGCGTCGACGAGCATCTCGGCCACGACCCCGGCGCGGTCGGCGGGCATGCCGGCCTTGCGGAACAGGTCGGCGGCGAAGCGTTTGAGCCGGGCGGCGTCGTAGCGTTCGCTCATCGCCGCCCGTCCCCTCAGAGTACCTGGTGGACGCTGTAGCGCGGCCCCTTGGCGCGCGCCTCGCCCATGCCGACGGCGACGATGTTGTTCATCCAGTAATAGCGCTCGTCGCCGGTCTCGAAGCTCGGTGCGATGCGCATGTAGTATTCTGACGGGTCCACCTTCTCGCCCGCATCGAGGCGTTTCAGCACCTCGCGGGGTCCGTGGCGGAAGCCGTGATACTTCATCAGGATCAGCGCGCCGTCATCGCTCTCGATCGTGATCCGGACGTCGAGAACGGACACCCCGCCCTTGCGGACGACGATCCAGTCGCCCGACGCCCCGGTCAGCACCGTGCCCTTCAGCCGTGGCCCTTCCACCGTGCCGCCGCCGACGTCGGCGATCAGCCGGTAGCCGTTGAAGGTCTGACCGATCAGCGTCAGCCCGGCGACGTCGATGGAGAGATCGAACAGGTGCTCGAACTGCAGTTCGCCCATGCCCGCCTCCTCAGAGAATCTTGTGAATCTGGTACACGGGCCCGCCCGGCGTGCGGTGCCCGGTGCCGATGTAGATGTTGTGGTTCAGGAAATCGTACTTCTCCGCCGCCGTCTCGAAGCGGGGCGCGATGCGGAAATAGTAGAGCGAGGGGTCGACCTCCTCGCCCGCGGCCAGACGCTCCATCACCTCCTTCGGACCGTGGCGGCGGCCGCCATAGGTCATGTAGATCAGGCAGTCGTCGTCGGTCTTCAGCGTCACCCGCACATCGAGATGGGTCGAGCCGTCATCGGTGAACAGCAGCCAGTCGCCGCCGGGGCTGGGCAGCGCCTCGCCCTTCATCGCCGGTCCCTCGAATCGCCCGCCGGTCACCGTCGCGATGCGCCGTCCGCCGAAGGGCCCTCGGCCCAGATCGCGGATCTGCGGTACGTCGAACCGTACGGTGAACAGCGGTTCCGTCTTGATTTCGGACATTTTTCTGCCCCCTCCCCGCTTGTGTGCCGCCATTATAGGGACCGATCAGCGACGGGAAACAGGGGAGTGCCGACCGATGATCAAGATCACCTTCTGCCTGCGCCGCAAGCCGGGCATGAGCCTGGAGGAATTCCACGACTACTGGCTGAACCGGCACGGCCCGCTGGTGCGGAAACACCAGAAGGCGCTGCGCATGGTCCGCTACGTCCAGGTGCACACGATCCGGACGAAACTGTCGGCCGGCATGCAGGGCGCGCGCAAGGCGCCCGAGGGTTTCGACGGCGTGGCCGAGCTCTGGTGGGAATCGGTCGAGGAACTGGAAAAGTCCCTCGACGATCCGGCTGCGCGCGAGGCCGGCCGGATCCTGCTGGAGGACGAGGCGAAGTTCATCGACCTGCCCAACTCGCCGCTCTGGTTCGGCGAGGAGCACGTGGTGGTTGGCGATTGAATCCAGATTGAGGCCCCGGGACTTGATCCCGGGGCCCAGTCCGGCCGGGCCACCGCGTCGATCGGCCGGCCTTTTGTTTCCGCGTCACTGTCCGTCTGGATCCCGGGGTCGAGCCCCGGGAAGAACGGAAGGGCAGCGACGGGAGAAGCGAGCCGGCCCATCCAGCCCTCGCGCGCCAACCTGAAACTACCGCACGTTGACGATCACCTTGCCGGTGGCCTTGCGCGCGGCCAGCGCCTTCAGCGCGTCCGGCGACTTCTCCAGCGGGAAGCGCATGGAGACATGGGGGTTGAGCTTGCCCTGGGCGCACCAGTTGAGCAGCGTGTCGAACTGCTCGCGGCAGCGGTCGGGATAGCGCTCGGTCCACGCGCCCCAGAAGACGCCGACGATCTGGCACTGCTTCAGCAGCACCAGATTGGCCTTGGCCTCCGGAATGCGGCCCGAGGCGAAACCGATGACCAGCAGCCGCCCGTCCCAGTTGATGCAGCGGAGCGATTCGTCGAAGGCGTCGCCGCCGACGGGATCATAGATGACGTCCGCGCCCTTGCCGCCGGTCAGTTCCTTCACCGTGTCGCGGATCGACTGCTTCGAATAGTTGAAGACGTGGTCGGCGCCGTATTTCCTGACGATGTCCATCTTCTCGTCCGAACCGACCGTGCCGATGACGGTCGCGCCCATCAGCTTGCCGAGTTCGACCGCGTTGAGGCCGACGCCACCCGAGGCGCCATGGACCAGCAGCACCTCGCCGGGCTTCAGCTGCCCCCGATCCTTCAGCGCATGATAGGTGGTGCCATAGGTGACCGGAAAGCCGGCCGCCTGCTCGAAGCTCACGCCGTCGGGCAGCTTGAAGGTCTTCTTGGCCGGGGCCGAGACCTTCTCGGCGAAACCGCCGTCGCCGCAGGCCGCCATGACCCGGTCGCCCACCGCCACGTCGGTCACGCCCTGGCCGATCTCGGCCACCACGCCGCCGACTTCCATGCCGGGCGAGAAGGGAAAGTCCGGCTTGAACTGGTACTTGCCGCCGATCAGCAGGATGTCGGGGAAATTCACCCCGCAGGCGTGCACGTCGATCACCACTTCGCCCGGTCCGGCTTTCGGGTCCGCCGTCTCCTCGAACACCAGGTCGTCCGGCCCGCCCCAGGCCTTGCACAGCATTGCTTTCACGATCTCTCTCCCCTTCGCGTGAACCGCGCTTCGATAGCGCGCGGCCCGTGGCCGGTCAAACCTCGCTCGCCTCGGCGACGCGGCCGGTGACCAGACCGTCCCAGTTGCGGATGTCGGGCCGGCAATGGCGACGCAGCGCCGCTTCCGCCTGGCCATCCAGCAGTCCGAGTTCGGCCAACACGTTCCAGATCGCCGCCGCCGACGCGCGCGGCGCGCCGTCCTCAGCCTTCAGCACGGCGCCGAGACGCTTTTCCGGCATGTAGATGAAGTAGACGCCCTCGGCCCCGGTCTTGCTGAACACCCGGCCGGCAAAGGCGCGGATCAGATCGGTGTCGACGCGGCCGGTGCCGCCGACCATCTCCGGCGCCGCGGCCATCGCCGCCTGAAGCCGCCGGCAGGCGGCGGCGCGGACATCGCCCAGCCGCGCCGGATCGGCTTCGGCGAAGCGCGCCGCGGCGACCGCCATGACCCCCAGCGGCAGCGCCGGATTGGGCGCCGAACAGCCGTCGATCCCCACCGGGGCGCCGGAAAGGTCCATGCCCGTCATGGCGCTCACGGTGTCGAAGACGCGGCGCTGCACCGGATGCGCACGATCGGCATAGCCCTCGAGCGACTCCCCCATGTGAAGCGCGGTAGCCAGCATGCCCGCATGCTTGCCGGAACAGTTGTTGTGAACCCGCCCCGGCTGGCCGCCGTCGCGGATCATCCGCGCCATGTCGGCCTCCCGCCTGGGCCATTGCGGGCCGCAGGCCAGCGCCGACGGATCGAGGCCCATCCGCGCGAGCCAGGCGCCGACGGCGTCCGCGTGCATGTCCTCGCCCTCGTGGGATGCGCAGGCGAGCGCCAGTTCGACCGGCGAACACTCGAAACGATCGGCGGCGCCTGTCTCCACGAAGGACAGCGCCTGCATCGCCTTCAGCGAGGAGCGGGGGAAGGCGACCAGACCGGCCTCGCCGTGAACGGAGACCAGGTCGCCGTCCGGCCCCGCCACGACCGCATGCACGCGGTGCCGGCTCTCGACGGCGCCGCCGCGGGTGGCGACGATCTCGATCGGGCCGCTGCTTGTCATTCCGCTACTCCGGGTCCATAGGTCTGGGGCGGCATATATGGAGCAAGAATTCGTGCGTGGCTATTTCGGTATCGGCGTCTGGCGGTTTTCCAAGCCGATGAACGCGGGCAACCTTTTCCGCACGGCGCATGCCTTCGGCGCCAGCTTCGTGTTCACCATCCAGGCGGATTACGACGTCCGCCGCGCCCGTTCCGACACCTCCGTCGCGCCCCGTAACATCCCCTGGTACGACTACGAAAGCCCGGAGGCCTTCCAGACGCCGAAGGGCTGCCGGCTGATCGGCATCGAACTGACTGACGAGGCCATCGACCTGCCGCGTTTCCATCACCCGGTCTCGGCGGCCTATATCCTGGGGCCGGAGCGCGGCTCACTGACCGAGCCGCTGCTGTCGCGCTGCGACCATGTGGTGCGCATCCCGACCAAGTTCTGCGTCAACGTCGCAACCGCGGGCGCCATCGTCATGTACGACCGCGCCCTGGTCCACGGCCAGTTCGGTCAGCGCGCCCTGACCAACGCCAGCGCCCCGCCCGAGCGCGAAGCCCATGTCCATGGCGGTCCGGTGCAACGGCCAAGACGGGCAGAACGCTGAGACCGTTGCGAGGCTACAAGTATTGACGCCGGGCCTGCGGCTCTGACCCAATCGGCGATCCAACCCGCGCCGAGGAGAGAGCCATGGACGTCGCCGCCGCCGCCAGCTATCGCCGCAGCGACTGCCCGCCGGGCGAACGCCGGACCCGGGAGGAACTCGCCGCGCTGTTCCGGGTGCTGCACGACCACGGCATGACCGATATCGCAAACCAGGTCGTCGGCGCGCGCATCGAGGGCGCCGCGGACGAGTACCTGCTGCACCCTTACGGCCTGTTCTACGACGAGGTCACCGCTTCCTCGCTGGTCCGCGTCGACACGGAAGGCCAGCCGATCGACCCGGACACGCCGCGTCTCAACGACGGCGGCCAGAACCTGGCGAAGTGGATCTTCGGGGCGCGGCCGGACGCGAACTATTTCGTCCACGGCCACTGCGAGGAGGTCATGGCGGTCGGCTCGACGCGGGAGGGGCTGATGGCCTTCTCCCAGCCCGCCGTTTACCTGATGCACCTGGTCGGCTATATCGACTACGAATTTTCCGAGGACGATGAATTCGGCGAGAAGTTCGAGGACCACATCGCCCGCCACGACATCCTGATCAGCCGCAATCACGGCTATTACACGCTGGGGAAGACCCCGGCCGAGGCTTTCTTCCGCGCCTATTATCTGCGCCAGGCGTGCAGCGTGCAGATCCGCACGCTCTCCATGGGCCTGACGCCCCACGTCATCGGGCCCCAGGAAATGGCGCGTTTCCAGGACGCCATGTACGGCTCCGACGACTACGCCTATGACGGCTCGGTCGAGTGGCCCGGCATGCGGCGCCGGCTGGAGCGCAACCACGCCGGCTACCGCAACTGAACGGGCCGTCCGGCCAGGCCGTCCCCGGGATTCCTTCGGGACTCAGCCGATGCGGAAGACGCCGTAGATCACGCCGATCTTGTCGGCGAAGTCCTCATGCAGCGCGAGATAGGGAAGCGGCCTGGTGACCTCGATCTTCGCCCACTGCCCTTCCCGCTCCAGCGCCTCCATCAGCCCCGGATAGCCGCGCGGCTCGAAGAAGTCCTCGCGGCAGGTGAAGACCACGACGCCGCCCGGCCGGACCACGCGGGTCCATTCGCGGAACAGCGGCTCGGCCTCGACATAGGACAGCACGCCAACGCAGAGCACGCCATCGAAGCTGTTGCCCCCGAACGGCAGCGCCTTGTTCAGATCGACTTCCTGCGTCGTGTCATAGACGTTCTTGGCCGCCGCCAGTTCCAGGCTGTGAGTGGAGACGTCGACGCCGGTCAGCGATCCCTTCGCGCCCGCTGCGCGCAGCGCCTGACCGGTCATGCCCGTGCCGCAGCCGCAGTCGAGAATGCGCGCGCTGGCGAAGTCCTCGAGTTCCGCCGCCAGAAAGCCGGCCGCGCGTTCGGGCGCCTCGTAGCCCCACTCGCGGAGCTGGCGGTCGTAGTCGTCCGCCAGCGCATCATAGTGCTCGGCGTTCTCCGGCCCCTTCATCGAAACGGCCCCGTCGCCGCGGATCACCTTGTCGCTGGACATGTCCTGCCTCCCCTTCACACGAAAGGGACAAGCCTAGCGATCCAGGCCCGTTTGTCGAACCAGGGGGCCCTCAGGCGGCGTTGCGGGCCAGCGCGCCTTCGATCAGGTCGACGCTTTCCTCGATGCCGTAGAGCGCCACGAAGCTGCCGAAACGCGGCCCCTGGGACTGGCCGAACAGGACCTCGTAGAGGGCGCGGAACCAGTCGCGCAGGTTCTCGAAGCCATGATCCTTGCCGACCTCGTAGACCTCGTTCTGGATCTCCTCGCCTGTGAGGCCGGGCGTCATGTTGCGAAGCCGGCCGGCAAGGTCGGCCATCGCCGCCCGCTCCTGATCGGTCGGGTCGCGATAGGCCTTCTCCGGCTTCACGAAATCCCGGAAATAGGCCAGCGCATAGCCGACGAGCCGGTCCAGCGTCGGATTGCTCTCCGGCGTGGCGTCGGGCGCGTAGCGGGTGATGAAGCCCCACAGCACCGACTTGTCCTCGGTGTTGCAGACGCTGGCGAGGTTCAGCAGCATCCCGTAGCTGACCGGCATGTCGTGGGCCGGCACCTCCTCGTTGCCGTGGATGTGCCAGGCCGGGTTCTGCAGGCGTTTCGCGGCGTCTTCCTCGGCGTATTTCGCGCAGAAGGCCAGGTACTCGTCGACGGCCTTGGGAATGACGTCGAAATAGAGCCGCTTCGCCCGGCGGGGCTGCTGGAACATGAACAGCGCCAGGCTCTCCGGGCTGGCGTAGGTCAGCCAGTCCTCGATCGAAAGACCGTTGCCCCTGGTCTTGGAGATCTTCTCGCCGTTCTGGTCCAGGAACAGCTCGTAGGTGAAACCCTGGGGCGGCTGGCCGCCCAGGATGCGGCAGATCTGACCGGACAGGCGGACCGAATCGATCAGGTCCTTGCCCGACATTTCATAGTCCACGCCGAGGGCGACCCAGCGCATGGCCCAGTCGGCCTTCCACTGCATCTTCACCCGGCCGCCGGTGACCGGCGTCTCGATCTTCTTTCCGTCCTCGCGCTGGTAGACGATCGTGCCCGCATCCACGTCGCGCGCGATCACGGGCGCCATCAGCACGCGGCCCGTCTCCGGACAGACCGGCAGGAACGGGCTGTAGGTCGCGCGCCGTTCCGGGCCCAGCGTCGGCAGGATGACGTTCACGACCTTGTCGTAGTGAACCAGGAACAGCTTGAGGACCTCGTCGAACTCGCCGGCGCGGTAGCAATCGGTGGCCGAGCGGAATTCGTAGTCGAAGCCGAAGCGGTCGAGGAAGGCGCGCAGCCGGGCATTGTTGTGGCGGCCGAAGCTGTCATGGGTGCCGAAGGGGTCCGGCACCTCGGTCAGCGGCTTGCCCAGATGCGGCTCCAGCAGTTCCGGGTTCGGGATGTTGCCCGGCACCTTGCGCAGGCCGTCCATGTCGTCGGAGAAGGCGATCAGACGGGTCGGCACGTCGGGCGCGAGGATCTCGAAGGCGCGGCGCACCATGGTGGTCCGCGCCACTTCGCCGAAGGTGCCGATGTGCGGCAGACCCGACGGCCCGTAGCCGGTCTCGAACAGCACATGGCCCTTGTCGTTCTTCACCGTGTCGAGCCGTTTCAGCAGGTCGCGCGCCTCCTTGAACGGCCAGGCGTTCGATTCCAGGGCGAGGTCGCGCAGTTCGGACATGGTCAAACTTCTCTGTACAGGCGGAAAACCGGCCCTTTCGGGGCGCGGCGGAAACTAGGCTCCGGTGACGTTCAGGTCAATCGACGCGCCCCAGATTGCCGTGCGCCATGGTGCGGAACGGCTGGCCCTGCTGCTGGCTCACCCGGATGCGGTAGTAGCCCGCGTTGTGCAACTCGCAGAGGAACCGTTCGCCGCGCGCCGAATTGATGAAATAGGTGACGTAGAGGTCGTTGCGCTCCGGAATCGGGTCGCCCTCGAAGCTCTGGCCCTTCAGCGGCGGCATGTTGTTCAGGATGAATATGCATTTCTCGTAGCCGGGCCGGGCCCGTTCCGCCTCCGCCCCTGACAGCCGCTGGAAGTTCGCGTCGCGCAGATCGATGACCTGTTGACGGAAGCCGCCCCGCGGCAGGACGGCGAGGATGGCGATGAACTCGCCTTCCGATACGAGACCCGGCCGGGCGGCGGTGAAGAGCTCCATCAGCTGCTCGACATGGCCGGGCACGTAGATCTCGCCGAGGCGCCGCACCGCCTGTCGGGCGGCCTCCCGGTCCGCATGCGCCGGCGCATCGTCGCCACGGGCGTTGCGGCGCTCGTTGTCCAGCCAGGTGAACTTGACCCGCTTGACCAGACCCTCGAAGCCCACAGGCTCGTAGATCGTTACCCGCGCCGTGCGGTGTTCGCCGATCATGCAGTGCCGCCGCCGGTCGTCGAACTCCGTGGCGCCGCGTTCGACCACGCTCTCGCAGTCGAAGGAGTCCTCGATACGCGCACTCTCCGCATCGAAGGCGGCGAACCCCTTCCCCGGCGTGACCTTCGCAGCCTCGTCCGAGCCGAACAGCCTCTCCCAGAGGCTCATCGCCGCGGCCGGCGCGGCGGCCGCCGAGGCGAGCAGCAGCGCCGCCAGCAGGATGCGCGGCAGGCGAAGACTCATCCGCCGCTCCGCTCGAGATATTTCGGGTTGGCCACCTGCAGCTTCTCGCGGACGGTGCGGCGCAGATGCTCCAGCACGCGGCCGTCCTCGCCGTCGAGGTCGCCGGCGGCGATGGCCCCGGCCAGCGCGGCGTTCAGGTCCGCGCGGCCGCCGGGCCGGCCCAGGATGTCCGTGAGCCTCGCCGTTTCCGCTTCCGCCAGCGCCGCGTCACCGGCCAGTTCCCGGCGCACGATGGCGACAGCGTTGGCGGCGACGCGGGCATGGAACCGGGGCTGTCCTTCCAGGTGCATGGCGGCATCGTCGCGCAGAAAGCCCTCAACCGCGTCCAGCAGTTCATCGACCGTCGGCCGGTCCTGCATCGTGCTTCTCCCTGGTCGTCTCAGCGCCAGCCCTGCTCCCGATAATAGCGCAGCGCGCCTGGGTGCAGGGGGGCCGTGTATCCGCGCGTCGCCATGTCCTCGGCCCGAAGATGATAGAGCGTCGGGTGCAGTCTGTGGAAGCGGGCGAAATCGCCGAAGACGGAGCGGACCAGCGCGTGAACGGCTTCCTCCGGCATGGCGGTCGAGGTCATCAGCACGGCGCCCGGCCCCATGCTGGCGGCGTAGGCGGGATTTCCGGGATAAAGGCCGCCCGGAACCTCGGCCCTCCGGTAATAGGGGTATTCCGCCAGAACCTGATCCACCGACCGTCCCGTCACCGGCAGGACACGAAGGTCGCAGCGGAACGCCTGCCGCACTGCGGCCGAAGGGTGGGCGGCGGTGAAGGCAAGGGCGCCGACCCGTCCGTCGCAGAGCGGCCCCGCGCCGGTGTCGACGTCGTCCACCGCGGTCCAGCCGAACGCCGCCAGCACCGCCTGCGTCGACAGCCGCGCGCTGGACAGCGGATCGGCCAGGGCGATGCGGCGGTAGCGGAGGTCGGCGAAGCGGCGCACGGCCGAATCGGCGCGCACCAGAACGGTAAGCGGCTCGGAATGGAGCGCGAATACCGCACGAAGCTCGGTGAAAGGGCTCTGGGCCTCGAACCGCGCCGCGCCGTTCTGCGCCTCGAAGGATCTGTCGGAACGCACGATGCCGAAGTCCAGTTCGCCGCTCCGGATGGTGTTGAGGTTGTAGACGGAGCCCCCGGTCGGCTCGACGGCGCAGCGCAGGCCGTGGCTCTCCCGGGCGCGGTTGACCATTCGGCAGACAGCGCCGCCGGCGGCGTAGTAGCTGCTGGTCACGCTGTCGGTGCCGATGGTGACGAAGCGCTGCTCGACGTCCGCCGCCCTTCCCGGCCAGGCGGCCAGCGCCAGCGCACAGGCGAGCAGCAGCCCTCTCATCCGCCGGCTCCGTCGATCGCGGCGTCCACCGCTTCACCCAATCGCCCGACGATTTCCGACAGGTCGGCGTCGCCTGCAATGAATGGCGGAGCCAGGATCACGTGATCGCCCCGGACGCCGTCGATGGTGCCGCCGCCGGGATAGCAGATCATGTCCCGTTCCAGCGCTGCGTACTTGATTCGCTGATGCAGCTTCACGGACGGTTCGAAAGGCGCCTTCGTGGTGCGGTCGCGGACCAGTTCCAGCCCCAGAAAGAGTCCGCGTCCGCGGATCTCGCCGACATGGGGATGGTTGCCGAAGCGCTCCAGCAGCAGCCGTTCCAGAAGCGCACCCTTTGCCGCCACGCCGTCGACCAGCCCGTCTTCGACCAGGCGGCGATGGACCGCCAGCGCGCCGGCGGCGGCGACCGGATGACCCAGATAGGTGTGCCCGTGCTGGAACGCGCCCGAGCCCGCGGCGATGGCGTCGCGAATACGCCGCGAAAGCAGCATCGCCCCGATCGAGACATAGCCGGCGCCGAGGCCCTTGGCGCAGGTCAGGATGTCGGGGACGACGTCTTCCTGCGCGCAGGCATAGAGCGCCCCGCAACGGCCCATCCCGCACATCACCTCGTCCAGGATCAGCAACACGCCGTGCCGGTCCAGCACTTCGCGGACCTTGCGGAAATAGCCGGGCACCGCCGGCGCGGCGCCGAGCGAGGCGCCGACCACGGGCTCGGCGATGAATCCGGCGACACTTTCGGGGCGGAGACGCCGGATCTCCGCGTCGAGTTCGGCGGCCAGCCGGTCGCCATAGGCCGCGTCGCTTTCGCCTTCCTCCTGGCCGCGATAGGCATGGCAGGGGCTGACATGGCTCCAGTCCAACAGGATCGGGCGGTAAGGCTCGCGGCGGGCCATGTTGCCGCCGACCGAAAGCGCGCCGATGGTGTTGCCGTGATAGCTCTGCCGCCGCGCGATGAAGCGGTGACGTTCAGGCTCACCCTTCTCGAGAAAATACTGCCGCGCCAGCTTGAGCGCCGCCTCGTTGGCCTCGGAGCCGCCGGAGACGAGATAGGCGTAGTCCAGATCGCCCGGCGCCGCCGCGGTCAGCCGCGCCGCCAGTTCCTCCGCCGCCTGGCTGGTGAAGAAGCCGGTATGGGCGTAGGCCAGCCGCCGCGCCTGATCGGCCACCGCTTCGGCCACGGCGGCGTCGCTGTGGCCCAGGCAGGACACCGCCGGACCGCCCGAGGCGTCGAGATAGCGCCGGCCGTCGGCCGCCACGATGTAGAGACCGTCGCCGCCCACGGCGACGGGCAGGTCGGCGTCGGTCGTCCGATGCAGGATGTGGCTCGCCATTCCCGTTCCCTCAGAAGACGGCGCCGCGGGCGGTCACCGGCCAGATATCGGCCACGAAGCCATCGCGCACGCCGACGATCCAGTCATGCAGGTTCACCGTCGGGTCGCAATGGCCGGGTATCAGCCGGACATGATCGCCCGGGCCGAGGGCCGCCCCGCCGGGATCGACGACGCCGTGTTCATCGGACGCGCCGAGATAGGCCGCGCCTTCCGGACCGGCGACCAGCGGCAGGCCGGAATCCACCGCCAGCGCCTTCAGCCCGGCGTCGACGACCACCCGCCCCTTCGGCGCCGTGCTGAGCACGCCGGCCAGCACGAAGAGGCTGTAGCCGAACGTCGTCTCCGGCCTCCCCTCGGACCCGAGATTGCGGGCGTAGTCGGCGTCCATGAAGACATAGGAGCCCGCCTGCAGCTCGTGCCACAGGCCGCTCCCGGCTTCGAACTCGAAGCTGCCGGTCCCGGCGCCGGTCACCCGGACGCCGCGAAGGCCCGCCTCCTCCAGATCGGCCAGTACAACGCGTACCGCTTCGCCCGCACGGGCGATCGCCGCGCCCCGTTCCCGGTGATCGCGGATGTGCTGCGCCCGGCCGTTATAGGCCTGCAGCCCGGCGAACCGGACACCCTCTTCGGCGGCGGCGGCACGGCACAACGCCCCCGCCTTCTCGGGCGTCACACCGCAGCGGCCCATGCCGACCTCGACCTCGACATAGATGTCCAGTTCGGCCCCCGAATGCCGCGCCGCCGCCGCGATCTCGGCGAGGTTGTCGGCATCGTCGACGCAGACCCCCAGCCGGACATGCCGCGCGAGCCGCGACAGCCGGCCGATCTTGCGCGCGCCGACGATCTGGTTCGTGACCAGGATGTCATCGGCGCCGCCGGTGGCCATCAGTTCCGCCTCGGAAATCTTCTGGCAGCAGATACCCACCGCGCCGCGCGCCACCTGCCGCCGGGCGATGTCGGCCGACTTGTGACTCTTCGCATGGGGCCGGAGCGCGACGCCACGGGCGTCGGCGATATCCTGCATTGCGGCGATGTTGCGATCGAGGACCTCCAGGTCGACGACCAGCGCAGGCGTGTCCACCGATTCGAGAGGATCGCCGACCCGCGCCGGCGGCGGCAGTGACATGATCCGGAAGCCTCCCTTCGATGTCGCCGGTTCGTGAACGATGGCGCATGGTATGCGCATCGGCGAGCGGATACGATGTGTCCGTGGAGACTATCCGATGACCTGCAAGGCGTATGTTGCGATCGTCATGGTGCTGCTGGCCCTGGCGCCGGCAGGCCGGGCGGCCGCCCAGTCCGAACGCGACCCGGGGCGCGTGTTCGACGCGGTGACCGCCGTGACGGCCGAGGTTCCGGCCGACGCACGCACCGCGGAAGCGCTGGGCACCGAGCGCGCCGGCACCGGCGTCGTGATCGACGATTCTGGTCTGGTGCTGACGATCGGCTACCTGATTCTCGAAGCCATGGCCGTCACCCTGAGCGATATCGACGGCCACGCGGTCGCCGCCGAGATCGTCGCCTATGACCACGACACCGGCCTCGGGCTACTCCGGGCGGTGACGCCGCTGCGGCGGCCATCGATTCGCCTGGGCGATTCCGGGACGCTGTCGCCGGGCGATTCCGTGCTGGTGGTTGCCAGCCCCGGACGATCGGCGGCCCTGCCGGTGACGATCGCCGATATCCGGCGCTTCACCGGCTACTGGGAGTACCTGCTGGAGAGTGCGGTTTTCGCCTATCCGCCGCATCCGGACTGGCAGGGCGCGGCCCTGGTCGGCCCGGACGGCCGCCTGCTGGGAATCGGATCCCTGTTCGCCAACGACGCCCAGCGCCGTCCCCGACGGCGACAGGGCAACATGTTCGTGCCTGTGAACGCACTGAAGGCGGTACTCGGCGATCTGCTGACGGCCGGCCGGGCGCCGGCCTCAGACCGGCCGTGGCTCGGCATCTTTTCCGCAGATCATAGCGGCTATGTCGTGGTGACATACGTCTCGCCCGACGGGCCGGCGGCAACCGCCGGCCTGCGGCGCGGCGACATCATCCTGGAAGTCGGCGACCAGCCCGTGCGGTCCATGGCGGAATTCTATCGGGCCGTGTGGAAACGAGGGAAACCGGGGGTGACCGTGCCGCTGACCCTGGGCCGCGAAGACCACGTTACCCGGGTCCGGATCGTCTCAGGCGACCGCTACCGCTACCTCAAGCTGGAGAAGACGTACTGAGCCACGCCGGCCCGAAAGGTTAAGTCCTTTTTTACTCCCTGCGCCTAAAGGTGACATGACGAAACGGGCCACTCCCGCTCGCCGCACGGGGACGAAGAATTGTCCCGCACCCCCAATCACCGCAGAAACGCGGGCAGAGTCACGGGGCACACGGATTTGAGACCCGGCATGATTAAGGGCCGATTCCAGGTTCTGACGATCGCGAAGGGCGCCAGCGTGCTGGACAACGTCGCACCGCGCCTGAGTATCTCCGGCGCGCGCGTCGTCACGGAGCGCGTGACCTCGGCCGAGGAAGCCGCCATCGCCCTGGACGTCAGCGACTATGACTGCATCCTCTTCGACGTCGGCAGTGACCCGGCGCCGGCCAAGGAACTGCAGGCCAGCCTGCTGGACAGCAAGAAGAAGATTCCGCTGCTGGTGATCTCGGACCGGCTCGCCTCCAACGACATGGTCGATCTGCTCCGCTCCGATATCGCCGACTGCATCAGTTCCGATGAACTCAAGATCGACCGTCTGGTGCGCGCGATCTGGAACGCGACGCGGGCGAGCCGCACCGAACGCGCGCTCGACATGGCAGAGTCCCAGCGCTCCTTCAATGCGCTGCACGACGGCCTGACCGGCCTGCCCAACCGCTCGCTCTTCTTCGACCGGCTGGATCAGGCCATCACCTTCGCCGAGCGCCAGCGGGAGCCGGTCGCGCTGCTGACGCTGAACATCAACGGCTTCAACCGCATCAATGGCGAGATGGGGCACAAGATCGGCGACATCCTGCTGCAGCAGCTCGCCGACCGGATGAAGACGGCGCTGCGCCGCTCCGACACCCTGGCGCGGATCGGCGATGACGAGTTCGCCGGCATACTGCCCACGGGCGCCACGAACAAAGGCGCCGAGAAGGCCGCCAGAAAACTGATCAACGCCCTCGAAGTTCCCTTCGAGATCAACGACCACAGCTTCACCATCGGCGTGCGCATCGGCCTCGCCTTCTATCCGCAGCACGCGACCTGCGCCTCCGACCTGATGATCCGCGCGGAGAACGCCATGCGCGATGGCCGGCGCACCAACAGCCGCTTCGCGATCAACATCGCCGGCGATGGCGCGCACGAGGCCAGCAACCGCCCGCTGGTGGAAGATCTGCGCCGGGCGCTGAACGACGGCGACCGCCAGCTCTTCGTCACCTTCCAGCCCAAGATCGACCTGCGCAAGGGCCGCGTCGACGGTGTCGAGGCGCTGGTCCGCTGGCGCCATCCGGCACGTGGCCTGGTCTTCCCCGACGCCTTCATCCCGCTGGCCGAGGACGCCGGGCTGATCGACCGCCTGACGCTGCACGTGCTGAACCATTCGCTGGCTCAGCAGGCCGCCTGGCGCGCCGAAGGCATCGACCTGTCGATCGCGGTCAACGTCTCGGCCAAGACGCTCCAGAACCCGCGCCTGCCGCTGCACGCCAAGAACATGATCGAGGCCTGGTCCGCCGATCCCTCGCGGGTGATCTTCGAAATCACCGAGAGCGCCATCATCCTGGACGTCGAACGCGCCACCGCGACGCTGCAGGGTCTCGACCGCCTGGGCGTCGGCATCTCCATCGACGACTTCGGCACAGGCTATACCTGCCTGTCCTACATCCGCCGTCTGCCGGTGGAGGAGATCAAGGTGGACAAGTCCTTCGTCATGGGCATGTCGAAATCGCCCGACGACTGGGTGATCGTCTCCTCGCTGATCGAGCTGGGACACAATCTTGGCCTGTCGGTGGTCGCCGAGGGCGTCGAGGACGCCCGCACCCTGGCGGCGCTGACCGAACTCGGCTGCGACGTGGCTCAGGGATACCACATGTCCCGCCCCCTGCCCGCCGACGACCTGGTGGGCTGGCTGGTCAACTCGCCCTGGGGACCGGAAAGCGCGCTCAGGCTCCGCCCCTCGGCGAAAGAGGGCGACAATGTTCACCAGTTGCACCTGACCGCCGGTTCGTGACATCTATGCCCTCCTTCGATGGAGGGCCGAATGAACCGGGGAAAGCAGCGCTTCCTCGTCACACCGCAGAACGTTCTCAACCGTCTCCGGACCGCCGTTCCGGCCGCTTTCGCACTGATCGCCGCATTCGCCGTCCAGGCCGAGGAGCCGGGCCGGGAAGCCTTCGTGGCCGGCGACTATGCGAAGGCGCTCGAGATTTGGCAGCCCATGGCCGAGGAGGGCGACGCGCGCGCGCAGTTCAACGTCGGCCTGATCTATGACGAGGGCCTGGGCGTCGACCGCGACCGCGAAAAGGCGCGCGAATGGTGGTCCATGGCAGCCGAACAGGGGTTGCTGACGGCCGGCTACAATCTGGCGCTGCTGGAAATCGAACAGGCCACTGCAGATACCGGCGGCGGCGACATCAAACGGGCGCTGGCCGACCTGCGGAAGACCGCCGAGGCCGGCCATCTGCCCGCGCGCTACACACTCGGCAAGATCTATCAGTACGGCGTCGGCGTGGCGGAGGACCCTGCGGCGGCGGTCGAGCATATCCGGGCGGCGGCCGAAGGCGGCCTCGCCAAGGCTCAGTACAGCCTGGGCAAGGCCTATCGCGATGGCAGCGGCGTCGAACAGGACGCCGCACGGGCCGCGGAATGGTTCGGACAGGCCGCACTGCGCGGTCATGCCGGCGCGCAGGATCACTATGCCCGCCGTCTCGCCAGCGGCGAGGGTCTGGAAAAGGATCCGGTGCGCGCCATGACCTTCGCCGTGCTGGCGATGCGCGCCGGCGTCGAGGATGCGGCGGCGCTGGCGGAGGAAATCCGGAAGGAGCTGACGATCGAGGAACTCGATGCCGCCTTCCGGGCCGCGGACGGATTCGAAGCGCGCGCAGAGACCCCGGCCGGCGAGGAATAGCCGGGCGCCGCGCCGGGCGGTTCCGCTTGGCAAGCCGGCGCGGCGCATGCCACGCTGCCGCCCGCAACGAACATGAAACAGGGGGAGATTCATGCCGATCTACGGGCCCGACGTCACGCTCGACAACCCAGCCTATATCGACGAGACCGTGCGCATCTTCGGCAAGGTCACGATCGGGGATGGCGCCTCCGTCTGGCCCAATGTCGTCATGCGCGCCGAGCAGCATGAGATCGTCGTCGGCCGGCGCACCAACATCCAGGACTTCACCATGGTGCATGTCGGCTCGGCCAGCGGGTCGATCATCGGCCAGGACTGCTCCATCACCCATCACTGCACAATCCACGGCTGCACCATCGGCGACGCCTGCCTGATCGGCATCAACGCCGTGATCATGGACGGCGCGGTGATCGGCGAGAACTCGATCGTCGGCCAGAACGCCTTTGTGCGCGAGAATCAGGAGATCCCGCCGAACTCCATCGTCGTCGGCGTGCCGGCCGCGGTGAAGGCGGAGCGCAACAGCCGCATCCCCAACAGCATGAACGCGTTTCTCTACTACGAGAACGCCATCGCCTATTCGAACGGCTACTACCGGCGCTGGAGTGACGACAGCTTCTGGCAGCTCGCAGCGGACGAGATGGACCGCCTGAAGGCGGAAATGGCCCGGGAGGCGGAAGCAGGAAAATGACCGACGCCATCGAGATCGCCGCGCCCTACCTGATGTTCCTGGGCGACGTGCACGATCAGCTTGCCGCCAAGACGGCGACCGGCGTGGTGCACTGGCGGCGCGCCGACTGCATCGGCCAGGTGCGCTTCGATGGCTGTCAGGCCAATCTGGGCCTGCCGGACATGACCGTGGCCGACGGCGCGGCGGCCGGCGCGCGCACGCTGGTGATCGGCGCAGTGAACCCCGGCGGGGTGCTGCCCCGACACTGGGAGAGCGCGGTCCTGGAGGCGCTCGACTCCGGCATGGACGTGGCCTCGGGCCTGCACATGCGGCTCACCGACAATCCGGTCATCGCCGGCCGCGCCGCCGAGAGGGGGCGCCAGCTCTTCGACGTACGTCACCCGCGCGGCGCCTTCCCGACCGGCAAGGGCGAGAAGCGGCCCGGCAAACGGCTGCTCACCGTCGGCACCGACTGTTCGGTCGGCAAGATGTACACCTCGCTGGCGATCACCGAGGAGATGCGGCAGCGCGGCTGGAAGGCGGACTTCCGCGCCACCGGCCAGACGGGCATCCTGATCGCCGGCTCCGGCGTCTCCGTCGACGCCGTGGTTTCCGACTTCATCTCGGGCGCGACCGAGACGCTCTGCCCGGCGAACGACCCCGACCACTGGGACGTCATGGAGGGCCAGGGTTCATTGTTCCATCCCTCCTTCGCCGGCGTCACCATCGGGCTGATCCACGGCAGCCAGCCCGACGCCCTGGTCATGTGCCACGAACCGACCCGGACGAAGATGCGCAATGTCCAGCATCCCATCCCGCCTCTGGCGAAGTGCATCGACTGGCATGTCGAGGCGGCGACGCTGACCAACCCGGACTGCCGCTGCATCGGCATCGCCGTGAACACCAGCGCGCTCGACGACGCCGTGTCGGCCGATTGCCTGAAGCGGATCGAGGACGAGACCGGCCTGCCCGCGGTCGACCCCGTGCGCACCGGCGTGGCGCGCCTGGTGGACGCATTGTCTTGAGGCGGCTCGCCGTCGCGCGGGAGGAATGGCCCATTCGCGGGGCCTTCCGGATATCGCGGGGAACCAAGACGAAAGCCGAGGTGCTCGTCGCCACCGTCGAGGCCGGCGGCGCGGCCGGGCGCGGCGAGTGCGTGCCCTATCGCCGCTATGGCGAGACCTTCGAGAAGGTCGAGGAGCAGATCGCCGGCGCAAAGTCCGCGATCGAGGACGGCGCCAGCCGCGAGGACCTGCTGTCGCTGCTGCCCGCGGGCGCGGCGCGCAACGCCGTCGACTGCGCGCTCTGGGATCTGGAATCGAAACAGGCCGGCCGGCCCGTGCACGAACTGGCGGGCCTGCCCGCGCCGGGACCGGTGACCACCGCCTACACCATCACCCTGGACGACCCGGCGAAGATGGCCGAGGTGGCGCGGGCCGAAGCGCAACGGCCGCTGCTGAAACTGAAGCTGGGCGAGACCGCGGGTGATATCGAGCGCGCTCGGGCCGTGCGGGAGGCCGCGCCCGAGGCGACGCTGATCGTCGACGCCAACGAGGGCTGGAAGCCGGAACAGCTGGACGAACTGTTCGCCGCCTTCGCCGAACTCGACGTCCGCATGATCGAACAGCCGCTGACCGCCGGGCGCGATGAGGCGCTGGAACGGGTCTCCCGCGCCGTGCCGATCTGCGCCGACGAGAGCTGTCACGACAGCGCCAGCCTCGCCGGGCTGAAGGGCCGATACGACATCGTCAACATCAAGCTCGACAAGACCGGCGGTCTGACCGAGGCCCTGCGCCTGCGCACCGCGGCCCGCGAAGCGGGCTTTCAGGTGATGGTCGGCTGCATGGTCGCCACCAGCCTGGCCATGGCGCCGGCCCTGCTGGTGGCGCAGGGCGCGGACTTCGTGGATGTCGACGGGCCGCTGATGCTGAAGCGGGACCGCGTGCCCGGTCTCGTCTTCGACGGCTCCACCGTGCGGCCCGCCGGCCGCGACCTCTGGGGCTGACGGACCGAGATCATGCCCACGCCTGTCATCGTCGCCTTCTGGATGTTCTTCGGCGCGGTCGGCTTCGCAGCGATCCTGGTGATCGTGCGCGAGCTGTCACAGGACCTGCACGTCTTCGTCCTCAACTTCTGGCGCAACATCTTCGCGGTGGCGATCTTCCTGCCCTGGGTCTTCCGCGTCGGGACCGCGGGCCTCAGAACGAAGCGGATGCCGCTCTTCGCGCTCCGCTCCCTGATCATGGTCACGTCATCGATCATGCTGTTCTACTCGGCGGTGCTGATGCCGATCGGGGAGGCGACGGCGATCACCTTCACCGCGCCCCTGTTCACCACCCTGCTTGCGGCGCTGCTGCTGAAGGAGCAGGTCGGCTGGCGGCGGGCGATGGCGCTGGCGGTCGGATTCTGCGGCGTCCTGATCATGCTCCGGCCCGGCGTGGAGGCCGTCGGTCTCGGCGCGGCCATGGCCATCGGCGCCTCGGTGGTCTTCGCCTTCGTCGTCATCATGGGCAAGCAACTAGCAGCGAGCGAAAGCCCGGAACTGGTGATCCTGATGCTGGCGATCTGGAACATCCCGGTCTCGGCGGTGCCCGCGTCCTTCGTCTGGGACATGCCGTCGGGCAACGAGTGGTGGCTTCTCGCCGCCCTCGGCGTCGCCGCCAACATGAACATGTACGGCATCCAGCGCGCCATCTCCGCCGGCGACGCCAGCCTGAGCCAGGTCTTCGACTTCGTGCGCCTGCCGCTGGCCGTCATCGGCGCCTGGTGGGCCTTCTCCGAAGTGCCCGACCCGTGGATGTGGGCCGGCGCGGCGGTGATCTTCGCGGCGACGGTCTACACGACACGCCGGGAGTCGCGACTCGCGAGGGCGCGTCCGCCCGCCAATCCGCAGCCCTGAAGCGACGCCACATGCCTTGCGGCCCGCGATTTCGCTGGCAAACTGTCGTGCACGCATTTGTGGGGACGAAAGCCATGATTCCGGACGACAGGCTGATCGAGGATTTCCGCCGCGACGGCGCCGTGGCGCTGCGCGGGGTGGCCGACGCCGGCTGGCTCGAACGCCTGCGCGGCGCGCTGGAGGCCAACATCGCCGACCCCGGCCCGTTCGGGAAGATCTACACGCAACCGGGCGAGGCGGGCTTCTACTTCGGCGACTACTGCAACTGGAACCGTTTCTCCGGCTATCTCGACTTCGCGGTCGAAAGCGGCATCGCCGAAGCGGTGGCGGCTCTGATGGGCTCGTCGAAGGTCAACCTGTTCCACGAGCACGTACTGGTGAAGGATCCGGGCACCGAGAACCCGACGCCGTGGCACCACGACCAGCCCTACTGGGTCGTCGACGGCGATCAGGTTCTCTCGACCTGGATCGCGCTCGACCCGGTGCCGGCCGACGTCGGCATGGAGTTCGTCGCCGGCTCACACCTGGACGGCACCCATTACAATCCCCGCTATTTCATCGATCAGCGCGATTTCGAGGACCATCACGGCCCCTCGGCGCCGGATATCGACGGCAACCGCGCGGCCTACCGCATTCTCAACTGGGACCTCGAGCCCGGCGACTGCGTCGTCTTCCACGCGCGCACACTGCACGCCGCGCCCGGCAACCGCGGCCAGCACCGCCGCCGCGCGGTGGCCTATCGCTGGACCGGCGACGACGCCCGTTTCGCGCGGCGCGAGGGTCGCATGTCGCCGCCATTCGAAGAGGTCACGCTGAAGCCCGGCGATCCAATGGACAGCGATACATTCCCCGTCGTCTGGCCACCCGAGAGGCGCATGGTCGGATGAGCCTGCATCTCTACGACTATTTCCGCTCCTCGGCGGCCTACCGGGTCCGCATCGCCATGAACCTGAAGGGGGTTCAGGCGGAACGGTCCTACGTGAACCTGTTCCGCGGCGAGCAGGCCAATCCCGAGTTCCGCTCGGTCAGCCCCGCGGGCCTCGTGCCCGTGCTCGAACACGACGGACAACGCATCTACCAGTCGCTGGCGATCATCGACTACCTCGACGACCTCCATCCCGAGCCGCCGGTGCTGCCCGCAGACCCGGCCGGCCGGGCGCGGGTCCAGGGGCTGGCGCTGGCCATCGCCGCCGACATCCACCCGCTGAACAATCTCAGAGTCCTCAACTTCGTCGAGAACGATCTGGGCGCGGGCAAGGAGGGCCGCATGAAATGGCTCGCCCACTGGTGCCATGTGGGTCTGGAAGGGCTGGAGGCGCGGCTGTCTGCCGAACCGGCGACCGGTCGCTTCTGCCACGGAGACCAGCCCAGCCTGGCCGACATCTGCCTGGCGCCGCAGGTTTTCTTCGCCCGGCGCTTCGACCTCGATCTCTCCGCCTACCCGACGGTGCTGCGGATCGATGCGGCGTGCCAGGAAATCCCCGCCTTCGCCGACGCCGCGCCGGGGAACCAGCCGGACGCAGCTTGAACGATCACTTCGGTGTCCTCGGGCTTGACCCGAGGACCCAGTCCTTCGGCTTGCTGGGCCCCTGGGTCATGCCCAAGGGCGCCGTTTCAGGATGGCGCATTTGCTCTACGCCCGCTGAAGCCGCCGGAGCATCTTCTGCAGCAGCTTCGGTCCGACCTCCGGCCGGCTCCAGGGGCAGACGGCGATGCAGATGCCGCAGCCATAGGTCTGGTTGAAGTAGGGCACGCAGCGGTCGAAATCGACATACCACTTTTCGACGCCGCGCACCGTCTGCTTGGCGGGCGCGATGGCGTCCGGCGGGCAGGCCTGCTCGCAGATCCGGCAGTTCATGCAGAAGTCGTCGACGCCGAAGCTGTCGGGACTGTCCGCGACCAGCGGCATGTCGGTCAGCACGCCGGCGAGCCGGAACGAGGCGCCGAACTCGCGGTTGATGATGGAGCCGTGCTTGCCCAGTTCGCCGAAGCCCGCGGCGATCGCGGGCGGAATCAGCGTCAACGGTCCCGCCGTCGGGCCGCCATGAGGCTCGGCCCGGTAGCCCTGCCCCCGGATCCAGTCCGCCAGCGCCCGGGCGGCGCGGGTGCCGCGATTGTACTGGCGCATGACCTCGATGATCGAGGGCGGATCGGGCGCCGCGGCAAGATCCGCATGGTCCATGCGCACCGCCATGACGACGATCCAGGGCAGGTCCTCCTCCATGCCTTCGAAGAACCACTCCGTCCGCAGCCGCGCGACGCCCGCCTGGTCAGCTTCGTGCGCCAGGGCGAAGGCTTTCGCGGCCTCGGTGAATTCCTCGGCGGATTTCCTGACCGGCTCGTCGGCGAGCGGCGCGCGCTCCTTCGCGCCGCGGCCGCCCAGATTGTGGTCCAGCGCCCGGGTCTCGGGGACCTCATCGGCGGTCTTCTTCAGCATCCAGCTCTGAAGCGCGCCCCAGGCGAGTTCGCGCGGATTGTGCCAGTAGATCGGCGTCGGCTGCCGCATCTCGCTCTCGCCGAGGCCATTGATCGCGTTGCCCGAGACGTCCGGCATCAGCGGCAGTTGCTCGGGATCGATCGTGGCCTCCAGCACCCGCCCGTCGAAGGCGCGCCCTGTCATGGCTTCAGGACCTGCCGCCCGCTCACCCGGCCGTCGATCAGATCCTGCAGCGCCTGGTTGGCCTCGGCCAGTGGCCGTGGCTTCACCGGGATCGGCGGCACCTTGCCCGCCCGGACCAATTCCATCAGTTCCGTCATGTCCTGCAGGTCGCCGACATAGGAGCCCTGGACGGTGAGCTGGAAGATCGGCATGCGCGGCAGCGCCAGCGGCAGGGCCTCGCCATAGAGCCCGACCAGAACCAGCTTGCCGGTCTTGCCGAGGCAGTCGAGGCCGAAGCCGGCGGTCTCCGGACGGCCGACGAAGTCGATGACGCCGCGCAGGCCACCGCCGCATTTCGCTTTCAGCTTTTCCGCCGCGTCCGGCTGGCCGTTGTCGAAGGTGTCGAAGGCCCCGGCCTGGCGCGCGACAGAGCGCTTTTCCGGGTCGGTGTCGGCGACGATCACCTTCGCCTTCGTCACGTGCTTCGCCAGCATCACGCCCGAAAGGCCGACACCGCCCGCCCCGATGATCACGAGATGATCGTTCTCGGTCAGGTAGTCGAGCTTCTTCAGCGCGCTGTAGGCGGTCAGCCCCGAGCAGGCGTAGGTGCAGGCAAGGTCGATCGGCGCGTCGCCATGATCGAAAAGGTAGCGCTTGTCGGGACAGATCACGTGGCTGGCGTAGCCGCCGTCGCGGCGCGTACCCAGCGGCCGCGTCGTCAGGCAATCGATATCGCGGCCCTTCCGGCAATGTTCGCAGTCGCCGCAGCCGATCCAGGGATAGACGACGTACGATTTGCCGACTTCCACGCCCTCGACGTCGGGACCGACCGCCTCGACCACGCCGCCGATCTCGTGGCCCATGGTCATGGGCAGTTCGACGCCCATGTCGGCGAGGCGTGCGAAATTGCCCTGCCCCATGTTGAAGCCGCCCTCGTGGAGGTGAAGGTCGCTGTGGCAGACGCCGCAGGCGGTGATCCGGATCAGGATCTCGCCGCCCTGCGGCTCCGGGGTCTCGTAGTCCCGCTCCTGCAGGGGCTCGCCCCACTCGATGATCTGCTGCGCCTTCATCTCAGGCCCTCCCCAGGTAGTCCTTCGAACAGTTGAGCCCATCCCCCTCCTTCTCTTCAAGGCGGAAGACGGTGCGCAGGTGCACTTCGTCGGGACCGTCATAGATGCGGAAGGCCCGCGCCTGGGAGAGCGACTCGGCGAAGGGCGTCTCGTCGGTCAGGCCCATGGCCCCGAAGATCTGGATGCCGCGCTGGCAGATGTCGTGATAAGCGCGGGCAACGGCGATCTTGATGAGCGAGATATCCTTGCGCGCCAGCTTGTTGCCTTCCCGGTCGAGCCGCCAGGCGGTGCGCTGTACCAGCAGGCGGGCCTGCTCCAGAGCGAGACGCGAGTCGGCAATGGCGTCCTGCACGGAACTGTAGTCCCGCAGGTCCGTGCCGAAGGTCCGGCGGCTCGCCGCGCGCTCCACCATCAGGCGGATCAGCACCTCGCAGCGGCCGATGGCGCGCATGCAGTGGTGCACGCGGGCCGGGCCCAGCCGCGCCTGGCCGATCAGGAAGCCCGCCCCCTCATCGCCCAGGCGGTTCTCGACGGGCACCTCGACGTCTGCCAGCAGCAGTTCCGTGTGCGGGGTGACGTGCTCGACATGGTTCATCACCGGAATCTTGCGGACCACAGTGACGCCTGGCGCATCCTTGGGCACCAACACCATGGAGTGCGTGCGCCCCCGCGGCGCGCCCGGATCGGTGACGCCGACGACGATCAGGAAGCTGCACTTCGGATTGGCCGCGCCGGTGGCGAACCACTTGCGGCCGTTGACGACATAACGGTCGCCGCGGCGCTCGATCCGTGTGGCGATGTTGTTGGCGTCCGAAGACGCCACGTCCGGCTCGGTCATGGCGAAGGAGGAGCGCGTCTCGCCAAGCAGGAGCGGCGCCAGGTAGCGCGCCTTCTGCTCGGGCGTGGCGAACATCTGCAGGATCTCCATGTTGGGCACGTCGGGTGCGTGACAGTTGAAGACCTCCGACGCCCAGCCGACGCGCCCCAGTATCTCGGCGATGGGCGCGAACTGCAGGTTGGTGAGCCGCGTGCCCGGCTCGTCATCCGCCAGCCGCGGCAGCGCCATGTTCCACAGCCCCTCCGCGAAGGCGCGGCGCTTGAGGGCCTTCAGGAACTCGGGCTCCAGGTCACCGTCGACGTCGACGGCACGGTCATAGTCGGCCCGTCGCGGCAGGATCTCGGCGCGGAAGATCGTCTCCACCCGGTCAGCGATTTCCTGCGTCATGGCATCGGCTTCGAAATCCATCGTTCCTCCCCTCAGGCTGCCGGTTGTATTAATGCAATCGGATTAGAGCCCCATATGCACCGATGATGAAATGAAAATCCCGCTTGCGTGTATAATTCAGTCGCATTAATCTGGTGGGCAAGCGGCGCGAGATCGCGGACATCCGAACGAGATGACGGGGAGCGGACGGTTGGACACCCGCGAACGATTGCTGCTGACAGCGGAGAAGCTGTTCGGCCAACGGGGAATCAACGGGGTTTCCCTGCGCGAGATCGTGCGCGCCGCCGGCCAGCGCAACGCCTCTGCCCTGCATTACCATTTCGGCTCCCGCGAAGGGCTGATCGACGCGATCTTCGACAAGCGCATGCGCGCGATCGAGAAGCGCCGGATGGAGATGCTCGACCGCATCGAAGCCGAGGGCCGCACGGACGATCTGCGCGCCATTGCCGAGACAATCGTCTGGCCGCTGGCGGAAGTCATGGCCCATGAGGAAGAGGGCGCCAACTACGTCCGTTTCCTCACCGAGATGTTCCTGACGCCCGATTTCGATATCGCGAAGATGGTCGAGGGCCGCCTGAACCATGGCGTCGGCCGCGCCTTCCGCATGATCGAGAAGAACCTGGGCGAGATGCCGGCCGCGATCCTGCGCCAGCGCCTGCCGCTGATCATGCACGCCGGCAGCTACGCCATCGCCGATATTCACGCGACCCGCCAGCGGCAGCAGGCGGCGGGACGCGATCTCGATCTGGACCAGGCCATCAACAACCTGGTCGACATCTGGGTCGGCGCGGTGTCCGCGCCGGTGAGCGAGGAGACGCTCGAATCGCTGCAGAAGAAGGAAGCCGCCAGACGAACGGCCGCTGCGTAATTGGGGAGGAGACATCGTGACCTACGACCTTATCGACGTGAAGCCGATCGCCGGCGCGCTCGGCGCCGAGATCGAGGGCATCGACATGTCGAAGCCGCTCGGCAACCAGGCCTTCAAGGAGGTGCATGACGCGCTGATGGCGCATCAGGTCATCTTCTTCCGCGATCAGGACATCACGCCGGGCGACCATGTCGCCTTCGCGCGCCAGTTCGGAACACTGCACGTGCACCCCTATGCGCCGAGCCATCCCGACCATCCGGAGGTGCTGATCCTGAAGTCGTCAAAGGCCAATCGCAGCGCGGCTAACGCCTGGCATTCGGACGTGACCTTCCAGGAAGAACCGCCGCTGGGCTCGATCCTGCTGGCGCGGGAGGTCCCGGAGACCGGCGGCGACACGATGTGGGCCAACATGTACGACGCCTACGAGACACTGTCGGCGCCGATGAAGCGCTACCTCGAGGGAATGAAGGCCCTGAACACCGCCGGCCGGGCCAGCTTCGAGAAGGCCTATGACAACCTTTCGAAGGAAGAGCAGGCCGAAATCAAGGCCGGCCGCATGTCGGAAGGCGGCGTCGAGCACCCCATCGTCCGCACCCATCCGGTGACCGGACGCAAGGCGCTCTACGTCAATTCGATCTTCACCCAAAAGATCGCCGGCGTCTCCAGCAAGGAATCCCGGGCGATCCTCGACTACCTGTTCGACCATCTGAAGAAGCCGGAGTTCACCTGCCGCTTCCGCTGGCGGAAAGGCTCGGTCGCCTTCTGGGACAACCGCTGCACCCAGCACTACGCCATCGCCGACTATGGCGACGCCACCCGCGAGATGCACCGCGTCACCGTCAACGGCGACCGTCCTTTCTGAGGCGAAAATGAGCACACGTTCCGACCTGGAGCCCGATCAGCCGTTGCCTGACGACGGGGCGATCCCGCCGCCGGCCGACCCGATCTCCCGAGCTTTCCGGTTCGTCGGCCTGACGCTGGCGGCGCTGATCGCCGTTCACGCGATCTACGTCGCCTTTGTCGGTCAGTATGTCAGTCCGGAACTGATCCGGGCCGGCGCCCTGTTCATCTGCGCCGCCATCGTCGTCTTCACCTCGCCGCTGGCGGCCAACCTGAAGGTCACGGCGGCGCCAATGGTGATCCTGCTCTGGGCCGTGGACCTCGTGCTGCTCGCCAATCTGGGCTTCGCGTGCTGGAACTTCCTCGACAAGATCGACGACATTGAGAATCTCGTCGTTTCCTTCTCGGCCTTCGATCAGGCGACGGCGCTGCTTGCGGTGCTGACCCTGCTGGAACTGACCCGCCGCGCCTTCGGCATCGTGCTGGCCAGCGTCGGGCTGATCACCCTGCTCTACTGCCTGTTCGGCCAGGACCTGCCCTGGATATTCCGCCATTCGGGCTTCAGCCTGGAACTGACCATGGAGATCATCTGGTTCGGCGTGCAGGGCATCTTCGGCGATCCCGTGGGCATCGTCGTGCTGCTGATCTTCATCTTCATCGTCTTCGGCGCCCTGTTGGAGGGCACCGGCGCGGGCAACGTCATGATCAGAATGGCGCTGGCCGCGACCGCGGGCACGCGCGGCGGGCCTGCGCACTCCGCAATCATCGCCTCCTCCATCTTCGGCATGTCGTCGGGTTCGGTGGTGGCGAACGTCGTCGGCACGGGCGTGGTCACCATACCGCTGATCAAGCGCCGCGGCTTCAAGGGATCCTTCGCCGGCGCGGTGGAGGCCGCCGCCTCGACAGGCGGCCAGATCATGCCGCCGGTGATGGGCGCCGCCGCCTTCCTGATGGTCAGTCTGGCCGGCGTCCCCTATCAGACCATCTGCATCGCCGCACTGATTCCGGCGCTGCTGTACTACGGCAACCTGTTCGTCTCGGTCGGTCTGGAGGCCCGCCGCCTCGGCCTGAAGCCGACGCCCAAGGCCGAACGGCTGAAGATCACCGCCAACGACTGGCTGAAGTCGTTGATGTTCTTCATACCCATCGGCGCGATCATCGGCACGCTCGCGGCCGGCCGCTCGCCGTCGATGGCCGGTTTCTGGGCCGTGGTCGCAACCATCGTGGCCGGCTTCGTGCTCAACGCCGCGCTCCGGCGCGATCCGGCGCGGCTGCTGACCGCGCTCGCCAAGGGCGGCGTCGCCGGCGCGCGGATCATGATGGCGGTCGGCACCATCGGCGTCCTGATCGGTGTCTTCAACCTGACCGGCCTGGGGCTCAAGTTCGCCACCCAGGTGGCGCTGCTGGGCGACCAGTCGCTGTTCATCGCGCTGCTGCTGGCGGCCGGGTCGTGCCTGATCCTCGGCATGGGCATGCCGACACTTCCGGCCTATCTGATCATCGTCCTGGTGCTCGGCCTGGCGATGAAGAAGCTGGGCGTGCCGGACCTCTCGATCCACCTGTTCGTGTTCTACTTCGGCGTCCTGTCCGCAGTAACGCCACCAGTGGCGCTCGCCGCCGTGGCCGCCGCGCCAATTGCCGACGCCGAACCGGTCAGAACCGGGATCGACGCGCTGAAACTCTCGCTGGTGGGCTTCATCATTCCGTTCGTATTCATCTACGAACCGACGATCCTGCTGGTAGTGGTGGAGTTCGATCCGGTCGCCTTCATCTGGGTCATGGCGCGGCTGTTGTTCGCCATATGGCTGCTCTCGACGGCGCTGATCGGCTGCGAGATCGACCGGCTGCCCCTCTGGGCGCGCGCCGCCCGGCTGGCGGCCGGCTTCCTGCTGATCGTCGACTACACCCAACTCCAGTTCGCCGGCATTGCGCTCGGGGCCGTTCTCATCGCCGCCGAGACCTTTGCCGTGCGCCGGCGGCTGGCCGCCCAGCAGGGGGGCGGCGACGACTGACCCCCGCACGACCAACCGTCTTCAACAGGGAGGAACCCAAAGAATGAAGCGACGGACATTCCTTGCCGCTGCGGCGGTCATGACCACGGCCCTGGCGCTGAGCGGCGCCCAGGCCCAGGACAAGAAGTTCATCACGATGGACAGCTTCCCGGCAGGATCGACGCCGGGACAGTTCAGCATCGCCTTCACCCAGATCGTGCAGAAGCACCTGCCGATCGAAATTCAGGTGTCGGTGGGCAAGCCGGCCACCAAGTCGGCGGTGGACGCGTCGCAGCAGAAGGTCGACCTGTTCCTCACGGCGCCATCGATCAACCAGTTCATGCAGACCAAGACGGCGATGTTCGCCAAGGTCGAGAATGCGCCGGAGCTGAACAGCAACCTGCGCAATATCCTGAACTATCCGCTCGGCCCGTATCATATCGTCGTCTACGAGGATTCCGGCATCAAGTCGCTCAACGACTTCAAGGGCAAGAAGGTCTTCCTGGGCCCGCCCGCCGGCGCGGCGACCAAGATCGCGACCCAGATCATGGAGGCGGCGACCGACCTCGTGCCCGGTGAGGATTTCGAGGTCATGCGCTATGACTGGCAGTCCGCCGAAACGGCCTTCCTCGACCGCCAGATGGACGTCTATATCGGTCCGACTACGGTGCCAAGTCCGTCCATCCAGCAGTTCGCGCTGGTGTCGAAGATCCGCATTCTCGGCGTGCCGGACGACGCCTGGGACAAGCCTTCTCTGCAGGCCGCCCTTGCCCCTCCGGGCCGCACGATCTCCGAGATTCCGCCCAAGGTCTACGAGAACCAGGTCAACGAATCCGCTGTGAAGACCGTCGAATCATGGGTCGGGCTCGGCACGCACAAGTGGATGGACGAAGAGACGGTCTACAACATCACCAGGACGCTCTGGGAGAATATCGAGGAGCTCTACGGCACCGCCGAGTGGATGAAGATCATCAACAAGGACAACATCTTCCGCGAAAGCAACATCCCGCTGCATATCGGCGCCTACCGCTATTACAAGGAAGCCGGCTTCGACGTGCCCGAGGACCAGATCCCGCCCGAGGCGAAATAGTCACGACCACCTTTGGGGGGTGCGGTCCGTCCGCGCCCCCTTTTTTGTGCCTTTCATTGACGAGTACGCATCCATGTCGAGAAAACAGAACCTGAAGCGCATGTTCGAGGCGCGCTCGATCGCCGTGATCGGCGCCTCGGGCGACGCCACGCGGATCGGCGGCCGGCCGGTCGCCATGCTGAAGTCCATGGGCTACCGGGGCGAGCTTCACCCGATCAACCCCAATCGCGACGAAGTGCAGGGCCTGAAGGCCTATCCGTCGATCGCCGAAGTGCCCGGCGCCGTCGATCTGGCCATCTGCGCTGTGCCCGGCGCGCTGGTCGAGGACGTGCTGAAACAATGCGCCGCCAGGGGCGTCGCCGGCGTCATCGTCTTCGCCGGGGGCTTCGCCGAGGTCGGCGGCGAAGGCGTCGAGGCGCAGGCCCGGCTGGCCGCGATCGGCCGTGAAGCGGATATGCGCATCATCGGCCCGAACTGCATGGGCTTCGCCAACTTCGCGCTGAACATGCCGGCCAGTTTCCATCCCGCCTTCGCGCGGCCGATGCCGGAAGGCCGCATCGGCCTGGTCAGCCAGTCCGGCGCGTTCGGGGGACTGTCGGCCATCATGGCGATGGACCGCGGCGTCGGCTTCCGCCACGTGCTGACGACGGGCAATGAGGGCGACGTCGGCGTCGCCGACTGCCTCGACTACCTGGTCGACGATCCGGGCACCGAGGTCATCCTGCTCTATATCGAGGGCGTGCGCGACGGGCCGGCCTTCCTCGACGCCCTCGCCCGCGCGCGGAAGGCGCAGAAGCCGGTCGTCGCAGTCAAGCTCGGCCGCACCGACGCCGGCGCGCGCGCCGCCCAGTCGCACACGTCGGCGCTGGCCGGTGCGGACGCGATCTACGACGCCGTGTTCCACCAGTTCGGCGTTCACCGGGTCAGCTCGATCGAGGAATTCTTCGACCTCGGCGCGTCGATCGCCGTCGGCGGCCGCCCGCCAGGCGACCGCACGGCGCTGGTCACCGTCTCTGGCGGCGTCGGTGTTCTGATGGCCGACGACGCCGCGGCGCGCGGCCTCGACGTTGCCGAGCTGCCCGCTCCCACCCAGGCCAAATTCAAGGAAATCGTGCCGTATGCGGGCGTCAACAACCCGCTGGACGTGACCGGCCAGATCATCAACCAGCCCGACCTGTTCGAAAAGGCGATGCGACTGGTGCTGGACGAAGGCGACTACGATTCGGTCGTGGGCTTCCAGGGCGCGACGCTGTCGGTCCCGGAGAACGTCGAGCCCAGCCTGCAGATGTGGCGCTCGCTGAAGGCCGACTACCCGGACAAGACCTTCGCCGTCTCGAGCCTGATGTCCGACGATGCCCAGCATCTGTTCGAGGGCGCGGGCGTGCCGGCCTTCCGGGAAGCCACCCACGCGACCCGCTACGTCGCCGCCGGGGCCTATTTCAGCCGGGCATTCGCCACGGACTTCGCCTGGAACCCGGAAGTCGGGAAAGCGGCGCCGCTGGCCGCAGGCCCCTATACCGAGGCGAAGGCCCTGGAGACGCTGGCCGCCGCCGGGGTTCCGGTCATGCCGACCCGGCTCGCCGGCAGCGCCGAGGCGGCGGCTGCAGCGGCTGAGGCGCTTGGCTTTCCCGTGGTGATGAAGATCGTCTCACCCGATATCGTTCACAAGACCGACGTCGGCGGCGTGCGTCTGAGCGTCGGTTCGGCGGAGGAAGTCCGCGCGGCCTTCGAGGAGATGATGACGGCCGTCGCGGCCAGGGCGCCGAAAGCGAAGCTGGAAGGCGTGCTGCTCGCTCCGATGATTTCCGGCGGCGTCGAAACGATCATGGGCGTCCATGTCGATCCGATCTTCGGGCCGGCGGTGATGTTCGGCCTGGGCGGCGTCTTCGTCGAAGTGCTGAAGGACGTGACCTTCCGCGTCGCGCCTTTCGACGCCGCGGAAGCGCGGCGCATGATCGACGGGATCAGGGGCCGCGCCATGCTGGACGGCGTGCGCGGCGCCCCGCCCGCGGACATCGACGCGCTGGCCGAAGCGCTGGCGGCAATGTCGCGCTTCGCCGCCGCTCACCGCGACCGGCTGACCTCGGTCGACGTCAATCCCTTCGTCGTGCTGCCGGCCGGCCAGGGCGCCATGGCGCTCGACGCCGTGATCGAGTTGAAGGACGCCTGAAATGACCTCTTCCCTGCAGACACCGATCGGCGAGCGCTTCGGCCTCAAATATCCGATCTTCGGTTTTGCCCACTCCATCGACGTCGTCTGCGCGCTGGCGGAGGCCGGCTGCATGGGCGTCTGGGGGGCGACGCGGGAGACGCCGGAGGAGATCGAGCGTGGCCTGGCCGAGATCCGCCGCCGCGTCGGCGGCCGTCCCTTCGGCATCGACCTGGTGCTGCCGCGGGGAATGCCGAAGACTGCCGACAAGGCCGCCATCGAGGCGGAACTGCCCGAAGACCACAAGGCCTTCGTGAAGGGTATCTACGAGAAGTACGGCGTGCCGGCGGCGACGAAGCCCGGCATGCGCTCGCGGTTCCTGCGCTCCGACGAGGTCGCCGAGGCGCAGATCGCCGCCGTACTGGCCTCCGACGTCGACCTGTTCGCCTGCGGTATCGGCGCGCCGGCGGAGGCGGTCGCCCATGCGAAATCCGACGGCAAGACCACCCTCGCGTTGGTCGGCAGCGCCCGCCATGCCGAGGCCGCAATCCGCAACGGCGCGGAGATCATCGTGGCCCAGGGCTATGACGCCGGCGCCCATACCGGACAGATCGGCACCTTCTCGCTCATACCGCAGGTGGTCGACGCCTGTGGCGACATCCCCGTGCTGGCCGCCGGCGGCGTCGCCACGGGCCGCCATATCGCCGCATCCTACGCGCTCGGCGCACAGGGCGTCTGGCTCGGCACGGCCTGGCTGACCACCCACGAACATGCGCTGCAAGACGTCCTGGTCGGGAAGCTGCTCGCCGCGGGCAGCGACGACACCGTCATCAGCCGCGCCGATTCCGGCAAGACACTGCGCCAGATCCGCTCCGCCTGGTCAGAGGAATGGGCCGCGCCGGATGCCCCGGCGCCGCTGAAGATGCCCTATCAGGATATTCTGGTCGGCGATCTGCTGGGCGCCATCGACGAGCACGGCGTCGAGCCTCTGATGCACCACCCGGCCGGCCAGTCCATCGCCTACAGCCGGGAACGCAAGTCCGTGGCGAACGTGGTCGCCGAACTGGTCACAGAGGCCGAAGGAACGCTGACCCGCCTCTCCTGATCCGCGGCCCGCCGCCTGCGCGAGACCCGGGCCGCCGAGTAGTCCTCAGACCGGTATCCGCATCTCGACGCGCAGGCCGCCGCCCGGAGCGTCGAGCAGGCGGATGTCGCCGCCATGGCGGCGCACAACGTCGCGCGCGATGGTCAGGCCCAGCCCGGCGCCGCTCTGGTCGGGACCGCGGGCATTGTCGAGGCGGCGGAAGGGCCGGAAGACCTCGACGCGCTGGTTGGCGGGAATGCCCGGCCCGTTGTCGTCGATGCGGATGAGAATCTGGTTCGCCCGCCGCTCCGCCTGAAGCACGATGGAGGTGGCGAAGCGCCGGCTGTTGTCGAGCAGGTTGACCAGACACCGTTTCAGCGCGTTCGGCCGCCCCATCATCTGCATGTCGCCCGTCACGCGCGTCTCGATGCCGACGCCCTGGCGCAGCATGTCGGCCTCGACCGCGGCGATCAGGTCGCGCAGGTCGAGCGGCTCCGCCGGCTCCTGATCCTGGCCGCGGGCGAAGGCGAGATAGTCGTCGACCATGCGCTGCATGTCGGCGACGTCGCTGCGCAGCGCCTCGATCTCCGGCGATTCCCCCAGCATGGCGAGCTGCAGCTTCATCCGCGTGAGCGGCGCGCGCAGGTCGTGGCTGACTCCTGCCAGCATCTCGCTGCGCTGCTCGATCTGGCGGGTCAGGCGGTTCTTCATCTCCAGCAGGTTGCGCGCCGCCTGGCGCACCTCCGCCGCGCCGCTGGGCCGGAAGTCCGGCGCCTCCTGTCCCTTGCCGAACTTCTCCGCCGCCGAGGCCAGCCAGCGGATCGGGCGCACCTGGTTGCGCAGGAACAGGATGGCGATGATCAGCGCCACCACGGAGGTCAGCAACATGCCGACGATCACCACCTCCAGGGTCAGCGTATAGAGCCGGGTGTCGCGGGTGGTCATGCGCAGCACGCCGTCGGCCATCTCGACGGAGACGATGAAGTTGCGCGGCTCGGTTTCCGTGTCGATCAGGAACGGCCGCTGCAACCGCTGCACCAGAAAGCGCGCCAGCATCCGGTCCTTCAGCGAGAACTCGGATTCGTCGTAGGTCGTCGGCGTGACCGGGTTGTCCAGCGTGTCGCCGGGGAAGTACTGCACCCGCAGGCCGAGGCTGCGCGCGGCGACGTTGAAGATGTATTCGCGCGACTCCGGGTCCGGATCGCGCCGGATCTGCTCGATGATCATCACGATCTCGCCGGCCACGCCATAGGCCATGTGGGCGGAGACGGACTTCCAGTGCCGTTCGTAGAACAGCCAGGCGACGATCGCCTGCAGCACGATCATGGGCATGATGATGATCAGCAGCGCTCTGGGAAACAGCCGCTTGGGCAGCGCGCGCCGGAGGCCCAGATCGAACGGAAAGGGGATGCGCATCAGGCCTGGTCCGCCGGCTCCGCGTGCAGGACGTAGCCTTCGCCGCGAACGGTCTGCAGATGCACGGGATTGCGCGGGTCGCGCTCCAGCTTGCGCCTGAGCCGGGTGATCTGCACGTCTATGGCGCGTCCCGAGGCGTCGCCGTCATTGCCGATATTGCCAGCCAGGGCCTCCCGGCTGAGCGTCTCGCCGGGCCGGGCAGAGAGCAGGAACAGCAGCGCGGCCTCGCCGGAGGTCAGCCGCACCGGCTCGCCCTCCCGCGACAGGCGCTTCGAGCTGCGGTCGAAGCTGTAGACGCCGAAGCGGATGACGCGCTCCGTTCTGAGACGCCGCTCGCGGCGCAGGATGGCCTGGACCCTGAGCAGCAGTTCCTTCGGCTCGAACGGCTTCGGCATGTAGTCGTCGACGCCGGCCTCGAGCCCGGAGATGCGGTCGGCGGCCTCCCCCAGCGCGGTCAGCATCAGGATCGGCACGTCATGGCCCAGCTTCCTCAGCCGCTGTGCGAAACTACGCCCGTCCTCGCCGGGCAGCATGACGTCGAGGATCAGCAGATCGAAGACGATGCCCCGAAGCCGGCCTTCGGCGTCGGCGGTGTCCGGCGCCTCGGAAACGCGGTAGCCGTTGGCGCCGAGATAGCGTTTCAGCAGATCGCGCAGCCGGCTGTCGTCATCGACGATCAGGATGTGGGCCGCGTCCTCCAATCCGGTCAGTCCTTTTCGATCATGGCCAGCACATCGGCCCGGTCGCCCGGATCGATCAACGCCTTGAGTACAGCGGTATAGCCGTGCACGGCGTCGATGCCGGCTTCGGCGAAAGCCTCGGCGACCAGGCGGCGTTGCGGCGCCGAGCAGGCCGCCTCCAGCTCCCGTCCGCGATCGGTCAGGTGCAGGTGCCGCAGCCGCTTGTCGCGCCGGCCCTTGACCTGTTCGATGTAGCCGTCGTGGATCAGCGCGCCCAGCACACGCGAGAGCGACTGCTTGGTTATCCGCAGGATCCGCAGCAGCTGTTGCACCGTGATCCCCGGATTCCGGCCCACGAAATGGATCACGCGATGGTGCGCGCGCCCATAGCCGAAATCGGCGAGGACCTCGTCGGGGCCGGACGTGAAATCGCGGTAGGCGAAGAACAGGAGTTCGATCGCCTGACGCACCGCGGGCTCCTCCGGCGCCAGGCTGGCCGAGCTCAACTTATTTAAGTCAACCATGTTGACATATATTCCTCACAATGTTACGAAACGCATGCCTTTGGAGACACATTCGTACAAACGAGGCCGAAAATGAGCAACTTCGCCGACCTGGACGGTCTGATCTGGTACAACGGAGAACTCGTTCCGTGGCAGGACGCCAATGTGCACGTGCTGACGCATGGCCTGCACTATGCCAGTTGCGTATTCGAGGGTGAACGGGTTTATGGCGGCGAGATCTTCAAGCTGACGGAGCACAGCCAGCGCCTGGTCCGATCCGCCGAACTGCTGGACTTCGAGATCCCCTACTCGGTGGAGGAGATCGACGCGGCCTGCCGTCAGACGGTCGAGGCCAACAGCATCGTCGACGGCTATGTCCGGCCCGTGGCCTGGCGCGGCAGCGAGATGATGGGCGTCTCCGCCCAGGCCAATCGCATCAACCTCGCCATCGCCGTCTGGGAGTGGCCGAGCTACTTCGCGCCGGAGGAACGTCTGCGCGGCATCAGGCTGCAGATCTCCAAATGGCGCCGGCCCGACCCGGCCACGGCGCCCACGGACTCCAAGGCCGCCGGCCTCTACATGATCTGCACCCTGTCGAAGCACCGGGCGGAATCGGAAGGCTATCAGGACGCGCTGATGCTGGACTGGCGCGGCCGGGTGGCCGAGGCGACCGGCGCCAACATCTTCTTCTCCAAGGCCGGCGTGCTGCACACGCCGACGCCGGACTGCTTCCTGGACGGCATCACCCGCCGCACGGCGATCGAACTCGCCGGCCGGCGCGGCATCAAGGTGGTCGAGCGGCCGATCATGCCCGAGGAGATGGCCGATTTCGAGGAATGCTTCCTGACCGGCACCGCCGCCGAGGTGACGCCGGTGCGCGAGATCGGGCCCTACAGCTTCCAGCCGGGGACGATCTGCGAGCAGCTCATCGCCGACTATGACGCCGAAGTGCGCCGCAAGAACAGCGCCGCCGCGGCCTGAACCACGGCATTCACCTTTCGCCGGAGGGGCGGTTCTCCTATATGGAGGCCGCCCCTTTCATTTGCGGGAGACATCCCTTGGCGAACGGTCCGAAGAAGAACCACAGCGGCGGCGAGCGGCGGCAGGGCCCGTCCGGTCCCCGGCGCGCCCCTACAGGCGCCCGGCACGGGGCGCCCGGCGCGCGTGGCCGCGGCCGCGGCGACGACCTCATCGTCCCGAAGGACGCGCTGACCGTCTGGCGGGACGACGGGCTGACCCAGTTCAAGTTCGCCGTCATCGAGGTGGACGAGACGCGCAGCAACCAGAAACTGGAAGCCGTGGCGCGGGCGCGGGCTGTACCCGTCGAGGCGGCCCTGACCTATGCCTATCTGCTGGATCGCCCGCAGAGCACGATCTGGTGGCGCGAATGGGCCGGCTACGAGCTGGAGGATGAACTTCTGGCCGCCGCCGTCCTGGCGCGGCCCGCCATCCGGGCGAAGCTCGAAGCCTTCGATCCGAAGGACAACGAGTGGGGCATCGAGGACATCGAGGACTACAGGGATGTCCTGGTCCACGCCCATCACGAGGAGATCGACGAAGCCGACATCCGCAACGGCTTCCGGCGCTGGCTCCAGACCCTGCCGCCGGACGCGCGGCGCCTGCTGGCGAAAGATCTGAAGGCCTGGCGCCGCCCGAAATGAGAAACGCCCCGGCCCGAAGGCCGGAGCGTTCCCGAATTCAGCGGATAAGAACGGTGCGCCGTCAGGCGGCGGCTTCGGCCGCCTCCGGATCGCGCAGCACGTAGCCGCGGCCCCACACCGTCTCGATGTAGTGGTCGCCGCCGGTGGCCGAGGCAAGCTTCTTGCGCAGCTTGCAGATGAAGACGTCGATGATCTTCAGCTCCGGCTCGTCGAGGCCGCCATAGAGATGGTTGAGGAACATCTCCTTTGTCAGCGTCGTGCCCTTGCGGAGCGAAAGCAGCTCCAGCATCGCGTATTCCTTGCCGGTCAGATGGATGCGCTGGGCCTCGACCTCGACGGACTTGGTGTCCAGGTTGACCGTCAGCTTGCCGGTGCGGATGACCGACTGGGCGTGACCCTTGGAGCGGCGCACGATCGCATGAATGCGGGCGACCAGTTCCTCGCGGCGGAACGGCTTGGTGATGTAGTCGTCAGCGCCGAAGCCGAGCCCCTTCACGATATCGCCCACGTCGCCCATGCCGGAGAGGATCAGAACCGGGGTATCGACCTTGGAAACCCGAAGACGCTTCAGCACATCGTAGCCGTGCATGTCGGGCAGGTTCAGGTCCAGCAGGATGATGTCGTAGTCGTACAGCTTGCCCAGATCGAGGCCTTCCTCGCCCAGATCCGTCGCATAGACGTTGAACCCGTCCGAAGCCAGCATCGTCTCGATGCCGCGCGACATCGCCATGTCGTCTTCAATCAACAGCACACGCATCCTGAGGTTCCTCGCAAAGACAACGACCTTGGTTAAGCAATCTGCGCGATTAATCTTAACCGAGGGTTAACGCCGTTAACAATTCTGAACGCCGGGATAACCGTGACCTGTATCGCGTTTACCCGGAATTAAGCCTGACCGGAGAATCATCGCTCCAGTCATCGGGACCGGAGATAGGGGATCGGCGCGTTGCGGACTTTGCTGGCTGAACTTGATCGGATCTCGTCCCGCAGCCACTACGGACGGGTTTCCGCCGTCCAGGGACTGATGGTCGAAATCGCCGGCATCGCCTGGCGCCTCAGCGTCGGTGCGCGCGTGGAGCTGGCGGCCCGCGACGGCCGCCCGGTAGAGGCCGAGATCGTCGGCTTCCGCGGCGATCAGGCGCTCGCCCTGCCCTTCGGCGCGCTGGATGGCGTCGGCATCGGCTGCAAGGCCGCCGTCAAGTCGGACCAGCCGGAAATCCGTCCCGACGTTTCCTGGCTCGGCCGGGTGGTCAACGCTCTGGGCGAGCCCATCGACGGCGGCCCGCCGCTCATCGCCGGCCCCCGTACCTGCCTGTTGCGTGCCCGCCCGCCGTCGGCGCATCTCCGCGACCGCGTGGGCGAGCCGCTGGATACCGGCGTCCGCGCCGTGAACACGTTCCTGACCACCTGCCGCGGCCAGCGCATGGGCATCTTCGCGGGCTCGGGCGTGGGCAAGTCGGTGCTGCTTTCGATGTTCGCCAAGTACACCGAGTCCGACGTCGCCGTGATCGGCCTGATCGGCGAACGCGGCCGCGAGGTGAAGGAGTTCGTCGAGGATTATCTGGGCCCCGAGGGACTGGCCCGGTCCATCGTCGTGGTCTCGACCTCAGACGAGCCGCCGCTGATGCGCCGCCAGGCCGCGCATCTGACCCTGACGCTGGCCGAGTTCTTCCGCGACGAGGGCCAAGAGGTCATGTGCATGATGGATTCCGTCACGCGCTTCGCCATGGCCCAGCGCGAGATCGGCCTCTCCGCCGGGGAGCCGCCTGCCTCCAAGGGCTACACGCCTTCGGTCTTCGCCGAATTGCCGCAGCTGCTGGAACGCGCCGGCCCGGGCGCCAACGGCTGCGCCATTACCGGCCTGTTCACCGTTCTGGTGGAGGGCGGCGACCATGACGAGCCCGTGGCCGACGCGGTGCGCGGCATCCTGGACGGCCACATCGTTCTCGACCGCTCGATCGCCGAGCGCGGCCGCTACCCCGCCATCGACATCCTGAAGTCCATCTCGCGGACCATGCCCGGCTGCCAGACGCCCGAGCAGCGCCAGGTGGTGCGCCGGGGACGCGAACTGCTGGCGACCTTCGAGGAGATGGGCGAGATGATCCGCATCGGCGCCTACCGCAAGGGCGCCGATCCCCGCATCGACGAGGCCATCGCCTACAACCCGCAGCTCGAGGCCTTCCTGACGCAGGACATGAACGAGAAGGCGCCGCTGGACGAAGGCTTCGCTGACCTGGCAGACATCGTCCGGGCCGAGAGGGCCGCAGCATGAAGACCCTGGAACGCCTGGTGGAGATGGTCCGGCTGGACCTGGAGCAGAAGCGCCGCACGGTGAACGACCTGGAGGCGATGCGGCAGGGCTTCGCCGACCGCATCATCACCATCGACAACGAGATCGCCCACGAGATGCATTCGGCCCGGACCGATCCCTTGCTGACGGACGGCCTCGGCCGCTTCATCCAGACGGCGCGGGACCGCCAGGTGCGCCTGCGCGAGTCGCTGGCCGAGGTCGACCGGCAGCTCGACTTCGCCCGCGAGCAGGTGACGGAAGCGTTCCAGGAGAAGAAGCGCTACGAGATCGTCCTCGAACGCCGGCGGCTGGAACGCCGCAAGGCCGCCGACCGCCGCGAGCAGCTCCGCCTCGACGAGATCGGCCTGCGCCGCGCCATGCGCCAGCGCGCCCCCTGAACCCCGGCCCCCTTCCCCGCCATTGCGATTGACCTGACGCCCGCCGGGGCCTAGGGAATAGCGCAATTCATGCCAAGCCTGACCGGGGAAGAGACTGCCGATCATGACCGCGCCAAGGACCCTGTTTGACAAGATCTGGGACTCCCATCTCGTCGAGAACCGCGAGGACGGGACCGCCATCCTCTATATCGACCGGCATCTGGTTCACGAGGTGACCAGCCCGCAGGCCTTCGAGGGCCTGCGCACGGCCGGGCGTCAGGTGCGCCGTCCCGACGCCACCCTCGCCGTCGCCGACCACAACGTCCCCACAACGGACCGCAGCGTCGGCATCACCGACGAGGAAAGCCGCATCCAGGTCGAGACGCTGGAGAAGAACTGCGCCGATTTCGGCGTGCCCTATTTCGGCATGGACGACATCCGCCAGGGCATCGTCCACATCATCGGCCCGGAGCAGGGCTTCACCCAGCCGGGCATGACCATCGTCTGCGGCGACAGCCATACCGCCACCCACGGCGCCTTCGGCGCGCTGGCCTTCGGCATCGGCACCTCCGAGGTCGAGCACGTGCTGGCGACCCAGTGCCTGTTGCAGGGCAAGTCGAAGAACATGCGCATCACTGTCGAGGGCGACCTGCCCGTCGGCGTCACGGCGAAGGACCTGATCCTGGCCATCATCGGCCGTACCGGCACCGCCGGCGGCACCGGCCACGTCATCGAATATGCGGGCTCGGCCATGCGCAGCCTGTCCATGGAAGGCCGCATGACCGTCTGCAACATGTCGATCGAGGCGGGCGCCCGCGCCGGCCTGATCGCGCCGGACGACGTGACCTTCGAATATCTCAAGGGCCGCCCCATGGCGCCGAAGGCCGGCGCCTGGGAACAGGCGGTGCAGTACTGGAAGTCCTACGCCTCCGATCCCGGCGCCCGCTACGACAAGGAAATCGAGCTCGCCGCCGCCGACATCGCGCCCCACGTCACGTGGGGCACCAGCCCGCAGGACGTGGCCCCGATCACCGGCCGCGTGCCGGACCCGGCGGAGATCGACGACGAGATCCAGCGCAGCTCCATGGAGCGATCGCTGACCTACATGGACCTGAAGCCCGGCGTGAAGCTGACCGACGTCGCCATCGACAAGGTCTTCATCGGCTCCTGCACCAACGGCCGGATCGAAGATCTGCGCGCCGCCGCGGCGATCGCGAAGGGCCGCAAGGTCGCCGGCAATGTCTACGCCATGATCGTGCCCGGTTCCGGCCTGGTGAAGGAGCAGGCCGAGCAGGAGGGCCTGGACCGGATCTTCGTCGAGGCCGGCTTCGACTGGCGCGAGCCCGGCTGCTCCATGTGCCTGGCGATGAACGCCGACCGGCTGGAGCCGGGAGAGCGCTGCGCGTCGACGTCCAACCGGAACTTCGAGGGCCGGCAGGGCCGCGGCGGGCGCACCCATCTGGTCAGCCCGGCCATGGCCACGGCGGCCGCCATCGCCGGCAAGCTGGCCGACGTCCGCGACTATCAGGGCTGACCGGTCAGTACCCGCGTTCGATCCGGTCGACCACGGCGTTGTTCTCCGCCCGCACCATGCCGGGGATGAGGAACAGGTCGAGGAACCACCAGATCGCCCAGGGGATCAGCAGGAAATAGCCGATCAGGATGAAGGCCAGGCCGCTTCCGGCGGCCCACATCACCAGCATGATCAGCCCCGAAACCCAGCGGCCGAGATAGAAGCGGTGCAGCGCCAGCCAGCCGAGAAAGAACCAGAGCAGATAGGTGATGACGATCGACTTGGCATTGGCTTGATAGCGCGCCGAGGCGGTCTCGTCCTGCGGTTCGGGGAAGCGGGCGTCCGAGGGCATGCGTCTGATCTCCGTCGCCGTGGATCGGCTTGTACTTTAACTATGCGCCGCCCGGCGCTATGACAATGCGCACGCGTCCCGAGGGAGTGAGGCAGACATGCAGAAATTCGACCGGCTGAAGGCCATCGCCGCGCCGATGAAGGTCAACAACATCGACACGGACATGATCATCCCCAAGCAGTTCCTGAAGACGATCAAGCGGGAAGGCCTGGGCGTGCATCTGTTCGATGAGGCGCGCTATGCCGACGACGGCGCGGAGCTCCCGGATTTCGTGCTCAACCGGGAGCCCTATCGCGGCGCGAAGATCCTGGTCGCGGGGAAGAACTTCGGCTGCGGTTCCAGCCGCGAGCACGCGCCCTGGGCGCTGCTCGACTTCGGCATCCACTGCGTCATCGCCGAGAGCTTCGCCGACATCTTCTACAACAATTGCGCCAAGAACGGCATCCTGGCGGTCTCCCTGCCCAAGGAGGCGGTCGACTACCTGCTGGCCGACGCCGCCGAGGGTCTGGAGCTGGAGGTCGACCTGGAGACGCAGACGGTGAAGGCCTCCAACGGCAAGGTCTTCGAGTTCGAGATCGACCCCTTCCGCAAGCACTGCCTGCTGAACGGCCTGGACGATATCGGCCTGACCATGCAGTCCGCGCCCGCCATCGACAGCTTCGAGAGCGGCCAGAAGAACGCGCAGCCCTGGCTGTATCGCGCCTGATCCACATTCCTGTCATCCCCGCCGTCGCGTAGCGATGCGCGGGGACCGGGCGGTGGCTTGAACCAGATCGGCTCCCGATCCCCGAGCCGTCCGGCGGTCCCGGACCGATCGGGGATGACAACTGAGATGACTGCACGAGGGGAAAACACGAAATGGCTTCGAACCGCAAACTGCTGATCCTGCCGGGCGACGGCATCGGACCGGAGGTGATGGGCACCGTCCGCAAGGTGATCGACTGGATGGACAGGCGCCGCGCGGTGTCCTTCGATGTGGACGAGGATCTGGTGGGCGGCGCCGCCATCGACAAGCACGGCGCACCCGTGACCGATGCAACGGTCGACAAGGCCATGAACTGCGACGCGGTGCTGCTGGGCGCCGTCGGCGGACCGAAGTGGGACGACCTGCCCTTCGAGCAGAAGCCGGAGCGCGGCCTGCTGCGCCTGCGCAAGGATCTCGGCCTGTACGCCAATCTCCGCCCCGCGCTGTGCTTCGATTCCCTGGTCGAGGCCTCGACGCTGAAGCCGGAGATCATCGCCGGCCTGGACATCATGATCATCCGCGAGCTGACCGGCGGCGTCTATTTCGGTGAGCCGCGCGGCATCGAGACCCTGCCCAACGGGGAGCGCCGCGGCGTCAATACGCAGGTCTACACCACGTCCGAAATCCGGCGCGTCGCGGCGGTCGCCTTCGATCTCGCCCGCAAGCGTTCCAACCGGGTCTGCTCGGTGGAGAAGGCGAACGTGATGGAGTCCGGCGTGCTCTGGCGCGAGGAGGTGACGAAGCTCCACGGGGAACAGTTCTCCGACGTCGAGCTCAGCCACATGTACGCCGACAACTGCGCCATGCAGCTCGTCCGCGCGCCCAAGCAGTTCGACGTCATCGTCACCGACAACCTGTTCGGCGACATGCTTTCCGATGCCGCGGCGATGCTGACCGGCTCGCTCGGCATGCTGCCTTCCGCCTCGCTGGGCGACGTCGACGAGAGCGGACGGCGCAAGTCGCTCTACGAGCCGGTTCACGGCTCCGCGCCCGACATCGCCGGCCAGGGCAAGGCCAATCCGCTGGCGACGCTGCTCAGCTACGCCATGTCGCTGCGCTACACCTTCGACCTGCCGGAGGACGCGGACCTGATCGAGCAGGCGGTGAACAACGTCCTCGCCAAGGGCCTGCGCACCCCCGACATCATGGCCAAGGGCATGGCCGCCGTCTCGACGGCGACGATGACCGACGCCCTGATCCAGGAGCTGGACAAAATGGCGGCATGACGCCTGTTCGTTAAGCATTGTGCTTGCGTAACGGTATCTCCGGCCATACCCTGAAACCTCGACGCCCAAGTCTCGGGAGGAAGCCGGTCGAGCGCCGCCGACAGATGCGCGCCGCCGGTCCAGCGAAGGCGACAACGAAAAGAGCCGCGATCGAAGGATCCGGCTCTTTTTCTTTGCGCGAATGGCCCGACCCTACTGCGTGATGATCTCCGGGCCCATGAAAGCCGTCGGCAGGAACGTCGACAGCCAGGGCACGTAGGTCACCAGGATCAGGAACAGGAACAGGATCCCGAGCCAGGGCAGCGCCGCCCGGACCACGGCCATCATCGGCATGCCGGCGACGCCGGAGGTCACGAACAGGTTGAGCCCGACGGGCGGCGTGATCATGCCGATCTCCATGTTCACCACCATGATGATGCCGAGATGGATCGGGTCGATGCCGAGCTCGATGGCGATGGGAAAGACCAGCGGCGCGACGATGACGATCAGGCCCGACGGCTCCATGAACTGACCGCCGATCAGCAGGATCACGTTGACCACGATCAGGAACATGATCGGCCCGAATCCGGCCTCCAGCATGGCGCTGGCGATGGACTGCGGGATCTGTTCGTCGGTCAGCACATGCTTCAGGATCAGCGCGTTGGCGATGATGAACAGCAGCAGGATGGTCAGCTTGCCGGCCTCGAACAGCGTCGCCTTGGTGTCCGGGTGGACGAAGGCCGTCAGCAGCGCCGCCGGGTTGCGCCACAGCTTCTTGCCGCCTTTCAGAGGGCCCATGTCCTTGTAGACGAAGTTGGCGATCAGGAAGGCGTAGACCGCGGCCACCGCCGCCGCTTCGGTGGGCGTGAAGATGCCGCCATAGATGCCGCCCAGAATGATGACGATCAGGAACAGGCCCCAGGCCGCATCCATCGCCGATTCCAGGATCTCCCGAAAGCCCGCCCAGGGCTGCGCCGGCAGGCCCTTGATGCGGGCGGCGATGTAGATGCCGATCATCAGCATGACGCCGGCGACGAGGCCGGGGATGACGCCGGCCAGGAACATGCGCCCGACCGAGACGTCCACCGCGGAGGCATAGACCACCATGACGATGGAGGGCGGGATCAGGATGCCCAGCGTGCCGGCGTTGCAGATCACGCCGGCGGCGAACTCGCGGCTGTAACCGACCTTGATCATGCCGGCGATGACGATGGTGCCGATGGCGACCACGGTTGCGGGAGACGAGCCGGAGAGCGCCGCGAACAGCATGCAGGCGAAGACGCCGGCGATGGCCAGCCCGCCACGCAGATGGCCGACGCAGGCGATGGCGAAGCGGATGATGCGCTGGGCCACGCCGCCCGTCGACATGAAGGCGGAGGCGAGAATGAAGAACGGAATCGCAAGCAGCGTGTAGTGCCCGGCGAAGGCGTTGAACAGCGTCTGCGCGATGGAGCCGAGCGAGCTGTCGGAAAAGATCAGCAGGAAGCCGATCGACGACAGGCCGAGGCTGACGGCGATGGGCACGCCGATCAGCAACAACCCGATCACCATGGCGAAGAGAAGCGCGACTTCCATGATCTAGCGCCGCTCCCCCGGTTCCGGCAGGTCGTTGACCCGGTCGACCGGCGCCACGCCGGCGCTGTCGATCTCGGCCTCGTGGGCCGCGATCAGCGTTTCCTGCTCGCCCTTCAGGACGCGCCAGCCGGCCTGCAGGAAGCGGAAGGTGAGCAGCGCCATCCCCAGCGGCAGGGCGAAATAGGGGATGAAGCGCGGCATCTTCTCATAGCGCTCGCCCTCGTTCAGCCAGTCGGAGAGGAACTGCAGGAAGGCCGGCATCGGAATGTCGTTGACCTCGTACCAGACCTGCCGGCCGAAGAACGGCGACCAGTACTGCCAGGCGCCGATCAGCAGCAGGATCGAGAAGGCGAGGCAGCAGACCACCGACGTCAGGACCAGGACCCTGCGCACCGGTGGCGAAGCGAGGCCGATCACGGCATCCACCCCCAGATGCGCCGTGATCTTCACGCAATAGGACGCGCCCAGCAGGACCAGCCAGGCGAAGAGGAACACCGTGGTCTCGAGCGCCCAGAGAATGTTGTCGTTGAAAACGTAGCGGGCGATGACGTTGGCGAAGGTCACCAGCGTCATCAGGCCGAGCAGGAGCGCGATCAGCGTCTCCTCGATCTGGTCGACGATCCGGCCTGCGCCGGATTTCGGCTCGGCATTCACCCTGAGGTCCCCCCGGCCCGGCCGCACGGGCGGCCGGTCGGGCCGCCGCACTGAGGCGACGGCCCGCGGCGCCTGTCAGTTGGAGACGTTGTAGGAGACGGCGGCGTCGATCAGGTCCTGACCGATGTCGTCCTTGAACTGATCCCAGACAGGCTTCATCGCATCGACCCACGCCTGGCGCTGTTCCGGCGACAGGGTGCGCACGGGGCTGCCCGCGGCGATGATGAGCTGCTTGTTGTGCTCGTTGACCGAGGTGGATTCGGCGTTCCGGGTCTGGGTCACTTCGGCGAGGATGGTCGAGAACTGATCGCGCACGTCGGCGTCAAGGCCGTTCCACCAGTCGGTGGATGTCACCACCAGATAGTCGATAATGCCGTGGTTGGTCTCGGTCACGCCGTCCTGAACCTCGAAGAACTTCTGGCCGTAGATGTTCGACCAGGTGTTCTCCTGACCGTCGACCACGCCCGTCTGCAGCGCGCCGTAGACCTCGGAGAAGGCCATCTTCTGCGGATTGGCGCCGATCGCTTCGAACTGCGCCTGCAGCACGTCCGACTGCTGGATGCGGAACTTGAGGCCATCCGCGTCGGACGGGTGGATCAGCGGCTTGTTGGCCGACATCTGCTTCATGCCGTTGTGCCAGAAGGCGAGGCCGGTCAGGCCGCGGCGCTCCATCGACGTCTTCAGCTTCTGCCCGTCGGGCGAGTTCTGGAAGCGGTCGACGGCGTCGACATCGGTGAACACGAAGGGCAGATCGAAGATACGGAACTTCTTGGTGAACTTCTCGAACTTCGACAGCGACGGCGCGGCGAGCTGGACGTCGCCGGCCAGCAGCGCCTCCAGCACCTGGTCGTCATTGTAGAGCTGGGAACTCGGGAAGACCTGCATGCAGGCCTTGCCGTCCATCTCCTTGTTGACGCGCTCGGCCAGCAGGCTGGCGGCGATGCCCTTGGGGTGCTTGTCGGTGTTGGTGACGTGGCTGAACTTGATGACGGTCTCGCCGTCCTGGCAGTCGGCATGGGCAGCGCCAGCGGCGAGAACCAGCGCCGCGGCAGCGGCGGTAGCAGCTAGGAATTTCATGATCATGCCTCCCTGTGGCTTATTGATCTTGTCGTCATTCTCAATACGCCAATCGCGAAGGCCCGGCAACGGCGACGCTCAGGCGAGGTCGCCGGCCAGCGAAGCCACCTGGTCGGGAGAGAGGATCGCGATGTGGTTGTAGTTGCGGTGCCCGATGCGGAGCTGCACCTCTGCGCCGCCCTTCTTCAGCGCCGCCGCCTGCGCCTCGTTCAGCGGAAAGCTGAAGAAATGCACCGACGACGCCTTGCCGTCGGCGGTCGTGCGGTCGACATCGTCGTCGGCCACGCCCTTCGCCGTCTCGCCGCCGATGACCAGGGCCACCGTCTCCTCGATGCCGCCCAGTGTCGAAAGCTCGCGATGACGGCGCACCGGGTCCTCGATCTCGATCATCATGGTCGCGGTCAGGTTGCGGCCGCCGGGGATCAGCGGCGCGTAGGCCGTGATCTCGTCGGCAAGTTGCGCGTCGCCGCCGCGCTCCACCCGGAGCATCTCCTGCACCTGCCACCACATGGTGAAATAGCTCTCGAAATAGAACGAGCAGAAGGGGCCGACATCGACGCGCCGGTGCTTCTTGTGGGCGCGGAGTTCGGCCTGAAGCTCCTTGCGGCGCGCCTCGAACGCCTCGACCGGAATGATGTCCTCGGGCTTCAGCTCGGTCTTGCTCTCGATCTGCATTCTACCGTCTCCATCAGATTGGCTGCACCGCCCGGCGGGCGGACACCGTCCCGGCACGGACCGGCGCCGGCGCTGCGGACATCGTTCAGATCAGGCCACAGGCCCTGGCGAACAGCTCTACCGGGTGATGTGATGTCTTCGGCGGCGCATTGAAGTTGTCCGGGTTCTCCTCGTTGAGGATCTCCATGCCCTGGAGCATGTGCACCCCGGCGAGCGGGCACTCCGACGCCACGTATTCCTTGCCTTCGCGGCCGGCCGCCCGGGCGGCGTTCTTGCCCACCTTCAGGGCGGTCTCGAAGTTCTCCTTCTTGATGCCCCAGCTGCCGCCGTGGCCCGAGCAGCGCTCGATGATCTTGAGATCGCTGTCGGGGATCAGGCGCAGCATCTCGGCCGCCTTCTGGCCGATGTTCTGGGCCCGCGCGTGACAGGCCAGATGCAGACTGACGCCGCCGTCCAGCGGCTTCGGCTCCACGGCCAGTCCCTCGCCTTTGGCGATCTCGACGATGTACTGGGCGACGTCGCGCGTGGCTTCCGCCAGACGCCTCACCGCCGAGTCGTCGGGCAGCAGCAGGGGCCATTCGAACTTCAGCATCAGCGCGCAGGACGGCACCAGGGCTATGACGTCATAGCCATCGTCCAGCCAGGGCTTCATCGCCGCGGCCACGCGCCGGGCCCGGCCGGCGACGTCCTCCAGATCGCCATGCTCGAGCTGCGGCATGCCGCAGCATTCGGGATACTCGACCACGGTCTCGACACCATTGGCCGCCAGGATGGCCTGGGTCGCCTCGCCGATGCCGGGGTTGTTGTAGTTCACGAAACAGGTCGCGTAGAGCACCGCCTTGCGCCCGGCGGCCGGCGCCTCGCGGTTCACCTCGGGGCCGTGCGCGGCGCGGGAGGCGAAGCTCTTCGAATGGAACTTCGGCAGCTCGGCCTTGCGGTCGACGCCGGCCACGTCCTCCAGGATCGGACGCGTCAGACCGTTGCCGGTCTTCGTCGCCCAGTTCGCCAGCGGCGCGGCCATGCCGGCCAGGCGCCCGTTGCGATCGGTGCGGGTAAGCTGATCGTCCCAGAAGCCCTTGCCCTTCGCCTGGTGCTCGGCGGCGCGGTAGCGGAGCATCAGATGCGGGAAATCGAGCATGAACTCATGCGGTGGCGTATAGGGGCAGGTCGACATGAAGCACATGTCGCACAGCGTGCAGGCGTCGACGACGGGCTTGAAGCCGTCCGAGGAAACGCTGTCGAGTTCGCCCGACTCGCTCTCGTCGATCAGGTCGAACAGCCGCGGAAAGCTGTCGCAGAGATTGAAGCAGAGCCGGCAGCCATGACAGATGTCGAAGACCCGGCGCAACTCGGCGTCGATGGCCTCGGCATCATGGAATTCGGGATCCTGCCAGTTGAGCGGAATGCGCTGGGGCGCCTCCAGACCACCTTCGCTCATGTCGATGGCTCCTGAAAAATGACGTAACGGGAAATGATCTTGCAGTCGGACGAGCGGGCGGCCCCGTACGGGACCGCCCAATCGTCGGCAGGGCTGCTCAGCCCATCGTATCCAGCGCCTTCTGGAAGCGGCCGGCGTGGCTTTTCTCGGCCTTGGCCAGGGTTTCGAACCAGTCGGCGATCTCGTCGAAGCCCTCGTCGCGCGCGGTCTTCGCCATGCCCGGGTACATGTCGGTGTATTCGTGGGTCTCGCCCGCGATGGCGGCCTTCAGGTTCTCCTGGGTGGAGCCGATCGGCTCGCCCGTAGCCGGATCGCCGACCTCCTCCAGGAACTTCAGATGGCCGTGCGCGTGGCCGGTCTCGCCCTCGGCGGTCGAGCGGAAGACCGACGAGACGTCGTTGAAGCCTTCGACGTCCGCCTTCTGCGCGAAATAGAGATAGCGGCGATTGGCCTGGGATTCGCCCGCAAAGGCTTCCTTCAGGGACTGTTCGGTCTTGCTTCCCTTGAGCTGCATGGTGCTCTCCTCCAGGTGATGCTTGGCATTGCGCGGCGCCTTCGCAGCGCTCGCAGTATTTCTAGCCAAGCATGGAGGAAGCGTCAACCAGATTAGAATAATTCTAAACTAATGCAGATGCGACGCGATTGCAAGTATTTTTCGCCGGCAGCTATTCGTCGGACAGGCGGATGATCACCTCGGCGCTCTCGACGCGCATGCCCTTCGGCGCCGACGGCAGGTCGCCCAGCGCGATCGCCGCGCCGGGAATGTCGATCAGCTCGCCGGTGCGGGAATGGTAGAAATGGTGGTGATCGCTGACATTGGTGTCGAAATAGGATCGCCCCGGATCCACCACGACCTCACGCACCAGCCCCGCCTTGCGGAACTGGTGCAGGCAATTGTAGACGGTCGCGAGCGACACGGCGACGCCGGCCCTCAGGGCCTCGTCGAAGAGCTGCTCCGCCGTGAGGTGACGATCGCCGCCGTCGAAGATCAGTTCCGCCAGCGCGACGCGCTGGCGCGTCGGCCTGAGACGGGCCGCGCGGAGACGATCGACGAGCTTCGATGTTTTGGTTTCCGACATATCGCTTATATAGCGAGGGGAACAGGCGAACGGAACCCCTCTCGCCGCGGGACCGGCGGAGGTCCCGTCGCCCGGGACATTCGGGTTTTGCGGCCAAGATGTTACGGTTATAGTCGCCGCGGAGTTCCGCACCAACCACCGCCGGACCGCCATGTCCGGCCGAGCACCTATCGAGGCGACCTTTTGAGCGAACGTCAGTCGAGCTACACATACGAAGAACTGCTTGAATGCGGCCACGGGCGGCTGTTCGGAGAGGGCAATGCGAAGCTGCCGTTGCCGCCGATGCTGATGTTTGACCGCATAACGAAGATCAATCAGGACGGCGGCGAGTACGGCAAGGGCGAACTGGAAGCCGAACTCGACGTCAAGCCCGACCTCTGGTTCTTCAAGTGTCATTTCGAGAATGATCCGGTCATGCCCGGCTGTCTCGGCCTCGACGCGCTGTGGCAGTCGGTCGGCTTCTTCCTGGGCTGGCTCGGCCTGCCGGGCAAGGGCCGCGCGCTGGGCGTGGGCGAGGTCAAGCTTGGCGGCCAGATCCTGAACACGGCCAAGCTGGTCACCTATCACCTGTCGATCAAGCGCACCATTGCGCGCCGGCTCGTCCTCGGCATCGCCGATGGCGTGGTCAAGGTCGACGGCGAGGAGGTCTACCGCGCCAACGATCTGAGGGTCGGACTGTTCACCACCGCCAACAATTGAGGGCTGCGCCTTGAAAAGAGTAGTCGTCACGGGCATCGGCATCGTCTCTTCCATCGGCAACGACAAGGAAGAGGTGACGGCCAGCCTCAGAGAAGGCCGTTCAGGCATCGTCTTCGCGGATGAATACGCCGAGCTCGGCATGCGCAGCCAGATCCACGGCTCGATCAAGCTCGATCCGGCGGACCACATCGACAAGCGTGTGCTGCGTTTCATGGGACCCGGCGCCGCCTACAACTACATCGCCATGAAGGAGGCGATCGCCGACGCGGGACTGGAGGAGAACGACGTCTCGAACCCGCGCACCGGTCTGATCGCCGGCTCCGGCGGGCCTTCCACCTCCAACCAGGTGCAGGCGGCCGACATCGCCCGTGAGAAGGGCGTGAAGCGGATCGGTCCGTTCATGGTCCCGCGATGCATGTGCTCGACCAACTCCGCCAACCTTTCGACGGCGTTCAAGATCAAGGGGATGAGCTACTCCATCTCGTCCGCCTGCTCCACCAGCGCCCACTGCATCGGCAACGGCTACGAATCGATCCAGCTCGGCAAGCAGGACATCGTCTTCGCCGGCGGCGGCGAAGAGCTGCACTGGTCGCTGTCGATGCTGTTCGACGCCATGGGCGCCATGTCGAGCAAGTTCAATGACCGGCCCACTGAGGCCAGCCGCGCCTATGACCGCGACCGCGACGGGTTCGTCATTGCCGGCGGCGGCGGCATGGTCGTTCTGGAGGAACTGGAGCATGCCCGCGCTCGCGGCGCGAAGATCTATGCCGAGGTCATCGGCTACGGCGCCACTTCCGACGGCGTGGACATGGTCGCGCCCTCCGGCGAGGGGGCGAAACGCTGCATGGGCCTGGCGCTGGGGACCGTCGGCGACACGCCGGTCGACTACATCAACGCCCATGGCACCGCGACCCCGGTCGGCGACATCATCGAACTGAATGCGATCCGCGAGGTCTTCGGCGAGAACCTCCCGAAAGTGAGCTCGACCAAGAGCCTGACCGGCCACAGCCAGGGCGCCGCCGGCGTGCACGAATCGATCTACTCCCTGCTCATGCTGGAGAACGACTTCCTCGCCAAGTCGGTCAACATCGACAATGCCGACGACGGTGTGGGCGATTATCCGCTGGTGCGGGAACGGATCGACAATGCCGGCCTCAACTGCGTGATGTCGAACAGCTTCGGCTTCGGCGGCACCAACGCCAGCCTCGTGTTCAAGCGGCTGGCGGACTGATCGATGAAGACAGAGGGCATCCTGACCGGCCGCCGCGGACTTATCATGGGGGTCGCCAACGATCATTCCATCGCCTGGGCGATCGCCAGGGCAGCGCATGCGGCAGGCGCGAACCTGGCCTTCACCTACCAGGGCGACGCCATGCTGAAGCGGGTGAAGCCGTTGGCGGAGTCCGTCGGCGCGACCTTCCTTGAACCCTGCGATGTCGGCCAGCCGGGCGATCAGGCCCGGGTCTTCGAGAAGCTGGGTCAGCAGTGGGACAACCTGGACTTCGTCGTCCACGCCATCGCCTTCTCCGACAAGGGCGAGCTGAAGGGCCGCTATGTCGATACCAGCCCGGCGAACTTCCAGCGCACGATGGAGATCAGCTGCTACTCCTTCACCGAAACGGCCCGCCTCGCGTCGCCGCTGATGAAATCGGGCGGCAGTCTGCTCACGCTCTCCTTCTCCGGCGCCGAGCGCTGGATGCCGAGCTACAATGTCATGGGCGTGGCCAAGGCGGCGCTGGAGGCCAGCGTGCGCTACATCGCCGTCGACCTCGGCGCCCAGATGATCCGCGTCAACGCCATTTCGGCCGGACCCATGCGCACCGTTTCCGGCGCCGCCGTGGGCGACGCGCGCTATGTCTTCGGCTACACGCGTGACCACGCGCCGCTGATGCGCGCGATCACCCAGGACGATGTCGGCGGCGCGGGGCTCTACCTGCTCTCCGACCTGTCATCGGGCGTCACCGGGGAGGTCCACCACGTGGATTCCGGCTACAATGTCATGGGCATGATGAACCCGCATCAGCTCGACAAGCACGCCGACAAGCCGGTCAAGCCGGAGTAGCGCGGAAGCGTCTCAGGCGGCCGTCGTCTTCGCCTTGTAGCGGCAGAGATCGTTGACCACGCAGTTCGGACAGTCCGGCTTGCGCGCCTTGCAGACATAGCGCCCGTGCAGGATCAGCCAGTGATGGGCGTGCCGCCGATAGGGCTCCGGCACGCGCTTCAACAGTTTGTCCTCCACCTCGTCAGGCGTCTTTCCCTTGGCCAGTCCGGTGCGGTTGGAGACCCGGAACAGATGGGTGTCCACCGCGATCGTCGGCTGTTCGAACCAGGTGTTGAGCACCACGTTGGCGGTCTTGCGCCCCACGCCGGCCAGTTTGACCAGCTCGTCGCGGTCGCCGGGCACCTCGCCGCCATGCTCGGCGATGAGCTGCTCGCTGAGACGGATGACGTTCTTCGCCTTGTTCCTGTAGAGGCCGATCGTCTTGATCAGGTCGCGAACCCGATCCTCGCCCAGATCCAGCATCTTCTCCGGCGTGTCGGCGAGCCGGAAGAGCGGGCCCGTGGCCTTGTTGACGCCGATGTCGGTCGCCTGCGCCGACAGCACCACCGCGACCAGCAGGGTGTAGGCGTTGTGGTAGACCAGTTCGCCTTGGGGCTCAGGATTCGCCGCCCTGAGCCGGGCGAAGAATTCCTCGCGTTCGGCCTTGTTCATGACGGCCTTTATGGCCGCCGGGCCGCGTCGCTTTCAACAAGATAGTCGGCGAGGACGTTCAGGCTGCTCTCCCAGCCGCCGGAATGGGATGCGGCGGTATCGGCGTCGGCGAACCGCTCGTGGGTCAACCGCAGTTCGGTGCCGTCGCCGGCGACGGCGAACTCGAAGGTCACGACCGTCTCGACGCCACTATCGTTCTCGCCCGTCCAGAGCCAGGTCATCTTCAATCGCCGCCCCTCGTCGATCTCCAGAATGCGCCCGCGCAGCGGATGACGCGCGCCGTCGGCGCCGCGCATGGTGAGCGAATAGCCGCCGCCCGGCTCGAAGCGGAAAATCTCGATATCCGTCTCCATGCCCTCAGGGTGGAACCATCGCGCCAGCCGCGCCGGATCCGCGAAGGCGCGCCAGACCTGGGACAGGGGCGCGGAGAAATGTCGGTGCAGAACCAGCCGCCAGACATCGCCGTCGGCCTCCACAGTCTGCGTCGACGGTTCAGCCATCGCTCCTCGCCTTTTCGTCTCCGAGGAATCGTTCCAGCCGGTCCAGGCTGTCGTTCCAGAATGCCGCCTGCGCCTCCAGCCAGGTCCGCGCGGCTTCGACGCCTTCCGGGTTCAGGCTGCAGCGTTTCATCCGGCCATCCCGGCGGCGGCGTATCAGGCCGGCCTGCTCCAGCACGTTGAGATGCTTGGTGATGGCCGGCATCGACATGTCGAAGGGTTCGGCCAGTTCGCCGACCGTCGCCTCCCCCCGGTTCAGTCTTGTCAGGATGGCCCGGCGCGTCGGATCGGCCAGAGCGCCGAAGACGCGGTCGAGGTTCGGTTCACTATTAACCATATAGTTAATGTATGGACCGCGGGCGCGCCTTCAAGCCCTGGATTCAGCTAGCCGGGTAGCGGATAGGTCCCCATCAGATAGGGATGGGCGTGCAGAATCGCCATGAAAACCACGAAGCCGATGGCCAGGCGCCACAACCGCAGTTCGCCGAACACCAGCCGGTTGCGGCCCTGAATGATGGCCAGAAACGGCACGATCGACGTGACGGCGGAAAAGCGCTCCCACCCCGCCAGACGGCGGTGCGACTTGCGGTCGATCAGCACCGTGCCGGCCGCGGCGAGCAGGCCGAGGCCGCCGAAGAAGACGATGGCCCGCAGGTCGCCGCGCACGATCAGATGAGCCACGGACCAGAGCACGACGCCGGTGAGGAAGGGATGGCGCGTGATGCGCAGGAAGCCCGTCGCCGGGTCGCCTTCCCTGGCCACGCCGCCGCCGCCTACCGCCGTCGGGCTGCGCCCGATCAGGCCGCCGACGCCGATCAGAAGGGCGACGAACATGAGGACGAGGGTGACGTATTGCGCGACGCCGTGGTTCATCCACAGCACCGGCCCCGTCGGCGCGGCGTTGAAGGCGAGCACCATCCAGAGCAGCGCGGCGATCGAGAGGATCGAGAAGGCGATGGCGTAGCCGGCCTCCCCCAGCGCTCCGGTCAGTCTGCTCCGCAGCACGCTGGAGGGGATCACATGGATCGCCAGAAAGACCGCGGTCGCCAGAACCAGATGCCAGAACTCACCCACAGGCATGTTTCACTACTCCTGTTTCCCGGCTTCGCCGTCCTGCATGGCCCTGTAGGTTTCCAGGCGCTGCCGGGCCTGAGGATGCCCCGCCCGCGCCGCCGCCGCCAGCCATTCCAGCGCCATGTCCATGTCCTTCCGGACGCCCCGTCCCGTCGCCAGATGATTGCCCATCAGGTACTGCGCGTCCGGATGGCCCTGCTCGGCGGCGCGTTGATACCAGAGCACGGCTTCCGACTGGTCCGGCTCACCGAAAGCGCCGTGAGCGCTCCAGACGCCGAGCTGGAACTGGGCGTCAGGCAGTCCCGCCCGGGCCGCGCGCAGGACCAGTTCGAAAGCCTTCTGGGATGAGGGGTTCACGCCCCTGCCCGACATGTAGAGCTGCGCCAGGGCGAGGTCGGCCTGTGGCAGACCCTGGGCCGCGGCACGCTCGAACCACGACTTCGCGGCGGCCGCGTCGGGCTCGCCCAGCAAATCGGTCAGGTGCAGGACGCCGAGGTGATACTGGCCGAGTGGGTGGCCAGCCGCAGCTGCGGCGCGGAACAGCTCGATCGCGCGTTCGTTCGACTGGGCGCCCGCGATGCCCTGCTGATAGAACACCCCCAGCGTTGCCTGCGCGGCCGGATAGCCTTGCGCCGCCGACAATTCGAACAGGCCCCGCGCCCGCGCCGCGTCCGGCGCCGCGATGCCGAAGCCGTTGGCGTGGACCGTGCCCAGACGATACTGCGCCATCGCGTCGCCGGCCGAGGCGGCCATTTCGAGCGCCTCCATGGCGCGGCCGAAATCCGGCTCGACGCCGTCTCCGTCAAGCAACATGGCGCCGAGACGGGCCGCGGCCTCGCTGGAGCCGTTGTTCATCGCCTCGCCGTACCAGTAGACGGCCGTCTCGGGATTCGGCTCCGGCCCTTCCGGGTCGCTGTAGTAGTCGCCGAGCGCGACCTGCGCCTCGACCTCCCCGCCGCGCGCCGCATCCCACAATTCCTGGGGCGTGCGGTCATCGGCGGCCGCGGCTACCGCGGCCAGAAGCACGACGGCGGCCGCCATGACGGCGACCCGGATCATGCTCCCTCGGCGGCGTGGCGGCCGGCGTCCGTCAGCCGGCAGACCAGCCAGTCCGGCTTGATCGGATTGTCGAACCATGGCTCGGCCCAGCCCTTCTCGATGCAGATCCTGATTGTCCGCGCGGACACAGCCTGTCCATCCTCGTCGAACAACGGCAGCTTGCCCCCGGGTTGAACCAACCCGCGCCTCAGATAGCTGAGCTGTGCGGCCGAAGGCGCGTCGTCAATTCTGTCGTTGTCGCCCCCTCGCCCCATTCCGGGATGGTAGCTCAAGCCAGTGAGGCCGAAAAGCGGCGGATGGCTGGCAGGACCGCCTCGGGCCGGTCGCGGTGCGGGCTGTGACCGCAGTCCGGCAGCATCAGGGTCTCGACCGGACCGGCGACACCCCGGGCGATGCCGTCGACCTGCTTCTCCGTGCCGTACTCGTCGCCCTCCCCCTGGATGACCAGGCACGGCGCCTCGATTCGCGGCAGCAGGTCCACCAGGCTCCACGCGTCGAACGCGCCGCTCAGCCAGGCATCGGCCCAGCCGCGGAAGGCGCAGTCGACATTGTCGCCGTGATGGCGGGCCAGCGCCGCGCGCAGACTGCCGCGTTCATAGGCCTCGCGGGCCCGGGCGATGGATTCGATGCTGACCGTTTCGGCGAAGATGTGAGCGGCCATGGTGACGACGCCGACGAGACCGGGCCGGGCTGCCAGCGCGGCGTAGGCAAGCGCGATGGAGCCGCCGTCCGAATGACCCACCAGCAGGTGCGGGCCGATCTTCAGCGCCGAGAGCAGTTCCGGCAGCACCGTCCGGCCCTCGTCATGCATGTAGCTGATGGGCCGGGGTAATCGGCACGGGGCCGAGCGGCCATAGCCATAGCGGCTGTAGGCCAGCACGCGGAGGTCCAGCGCCGCGGCGAGGCGATCGGGGAAATCGCGCCAGAGGTCGACGCAGCCCAGACCCTCGTGCAGCAACACCACCACCGGTTCGTCGGCGCCGGAGACCGGCCGGCCATACCAGCGGTACTCGATCCGGCCGCCGGCCACTTCCACGAAATCGGATCCGGCCAAGACCCCTCAGTCCCTCAGCTTGAAACGCTGCGTCTTGCCGGTCGCGGTCTTCGGCAGTTCATCGACGAAGTTGATCCAGCGCGGATACTTGTACTTCGCCAGCCGATCCTTCACGAAGGCCTGCAGTTCCCCGGCCAGCGCGTCATCGCCGGTGCGGCCCTCCGCCAGGGTCACGAACGCCTCCGGCTTGACCAGGCCATCATGGTCCGCGCGGCCGACGACGGCGGCCTCCAGTACGGCCTCATGCTCGCCCAGGGCCGATTCCACCTCGAAGGGCGAGACCCAGATGCCGCCGACCTTGAGCATGTCGTCGGACCGCCCCTGGTAGACATAGCAGCCGTTCTCGTCGATCAGGTACTTGTCGCCGGTGCGCGTCCACGGCCCGTGGAAGGTCTCCAGGCTCCGGGCGCGATTGTTCCAGTAGGCCACGGCCGAGGACGGTCCGCTGATCCACAGATCGCCGATCTCGCCCTGCGGCACGGCCTGTCCGTCTTCGGTGGTCAGCTTCGCCTCGTAGCCGGGAACCGGCTTGCCGGTGGTGCCGTAGCGGACCTCGCCGGGACGGTTGGACAGGAAGATGTGCAGCATTTCCGTGGAGCCGATGCCGTCGATGATGTCGACGCCGAAACGCTGCCGCCAGCGTTCGCCCACGTCCCGCGGCAGCGCTTCGCCTGCGGAAACGCAGAGGCGCAGGTCCGCGTCCTCACGCCCCGGCTTGAGCGCCGGATCGGCCAGCATGCCGGCGTAGAGCGTCGGCACCGCGTAGAACACGGTCGGGTTGTGATCGTTCAGGCGCTTCAGGACGCTTTCCGGCGTCGGCCGCTCCGCCATCAGCACTGCCTTGCCGCCGACATAGAGCGGAAAGGTCATCGCATTGCCCAGCCCGTAGGCGAAGAACAGCTTGGCCGCAGAGAACACGGTGTCGTTCTGGCTCAGTCCGAGGATCTGCTGGCCGTAGAGGACCGCTGTATTGACCATGTCGGAGTGGATGTGGACCGCGCCCTTCGGCCGGCCCGTCGAACCGGAGCTGTAGAGCCAGAAGCAGGTTTCGTCCGCCAGGGTCTCCGCCGGCGCGAGATCGGCGTCGGCGCGGGCCATGAGGTCGGCAAGCCGCGGCCGCCCCCCGGCCGCCTCGCCGGAGACGACGACGTCCCGCACGAAGGGCTGATCTTCCAGCGCGCCCTCGATGACGGGATAGAGGGCGTCGGAGACGAAGACCGCCCTGGCCCGCGAATCCCTGAGCATGTAGGCGTAATCGTCGGCCGTCAGCAGCGTGTTGACGGGCACGGGCACGATGCCGGCCTTGATCGCGCCAAAGAACAGCGCCGGGAAATCGATGGTGTCCAGCATCACCATCATGATGCGGTCCTCGGGCTGCAGCCCCAGCGCCTTCAGCGCATTGCCCGCGCGGTTCACGCGCTCGGCAAGCTCGCCATAGGTAACCTGTTCGCGGTCATCGATGAAGGCGACCCGCTCGCCGCGGCCCTCGGCGATATGACGGTCGATGAAGTCGGCCGCGGCGTTGTAGGCCCGCGGGACCCGGATCTCAGGCGGGCTGGCGCCCCAGTCGACCTCGGTGAAGCGCGAAAGGTTCATGTGATCCCCCCATCATGCGGCCTCCTGGCTGCGGTTCAGTTCCCCGAGCCATTGCCTGACCCATTCGACGCCTGCATCTTCCGGCAGGTCGCCGCCGCTGGCATTGTGCGCGAAGCGTTCGCCGATCTGGCGCGCCCCGCGTTCCCGCAACACCTTCTCGAACCGCTCGCCGCCGTGGTTGAACGTGTCGGCGTAGGTCGAATCGCCCAGGCCGAAGATGCCGAAGCGAATGCCGCTCAGGTCCGGCGCCTTCTCTTCCAGGGCCTCGTAGAAATCGAGCGCGTTGTCGGGCACGTCGCCCTGCCCATAGGTGGACGTGACGATCAGGTAGACGGCATCGACGTCGTCGAAGACCGTCTCGTCGAGATCGTCCATCAGCAGGATTTCGGTCTCCCGCTCGGTTTCCGCCTCGATCGCCGCCTGCATGTCCTCGGCGACCATCTCGGCCGTGCCGGTCATGGTGCCGACGAGTATCTTGATCGGATCGGCCATGGGTCCACGCTCCCAGTTGCGGTTCCGCCGCGCGCCCGCCCCTATAGCCCATAAGCGGATGCGCCGCCAGATCAAATGCATTATACTGCAGGCATGACGATGCGCGAGCCGCCTGCCCGAGACCAGATGGATCCGACCGCCGCCTTTCTCCAGGGGGTGGGCACGCGGGTGCGCGACGCACGCGCCCGTCACGGCATGACGCGCAGGGATCTCGCCAAGCATTCCGGGGTCTCGGAGCGGCATCTGGCCCAGCTCGAGGCGGGCAAGGGCAATATCTCCATCGTCCTGCTGCGGCAGGTAGCCGGCGCGCTGGCGACGCCGCTGTCGGAACTGCTCGACGACGGCCCCGACCGATCGCCCGATCACAGGCTGCTCGCCGGCATGCTGGATCAGTTGGGGACGGAACAGATCGCCGAGGCGCGCCGGCTGCTGGAACAGCGTTTCGTCCGCAGCAGCGAGCGCAATGGCCGTCTCGCGCTGATCGGATTGCGCGGCGCCGGCAAGTCGACCGTCGGCCGGCTGGTCGCGGCACGGCGCGGCAGCGAGTTCGTCGAACTGGCCGAAGAAGTCGAACGGGTTGCCGGGCTCGGTCTGGACGAGATCTTCGAGTTCTCGGGTCAGGCCGGCTATCGCCGTTTCGAAGGCGAGGCGCTGCGGCGCCTGCTCGGCGACCGCCGCCAGGCCGTGCTGGCGACGGGCGGCGGCATCGTCTCGAACCCGGCGACGTTCCAGATGCTGCTCGGTGGTTGCTACACGATCTGGCTGCGAGCGGACCCGCAGGCGCACATGTCGCGTGTCGTGGCCCAAGGCGACCAGCGGCCGATGGCGGGCAACCGGCAGGCGATGGAGGACCTGGAGCGCATCCTGCGGAACCGGGAAGCGCTCTACGCGCAGGCAGACGCGATCGTCGACACCTCCGGTCTGGCGCCCGATGCGGTGGCCGAACGTGTCCTGCGCTGCTGGCCAGCTGTCCGCGCAGCCTGAGCGGCTGGCGTCAAGTGACCGTCGTCGCAAAATGCAATGCCCGCCATCCATATGCGGTGCCGCATTGAGACGAAGCGACAAAACCGGACACGACATGTGACTTCGCCGCGCCGGCCTTCTCAAGGGGGCATGGAACATGACGACGCGAATTTCCGACAGGCGCGAATCAAGGCGGGGTTGTTGGCACGGATTCTCGGCATCTGGCCCGGTCGACGGCTGCCCGCATCCGGATTTCGGAGTTGGCCCGTGAATTGCTTGTACTGGACGCGGAAGCGCACGAAGAGGGTTGCGTCAGGTTCCATTTCGTACGGACCAGTTTGTTGCGTATCGGAATCCCGGGAAGGAAGGATCGAGACATGTTCATCAGGACAACCATTACCTCCATCTCCATGCTGGTCGCTCTTGGCGTCGGCACGGCGCAGGCGGGCCTCAAGGAAGCCGAGCAGCTCTACGCCGCCGGCGATCACAAGGGCGCGCTGCAGGAATATGTGAACACCGGCGGCACCGGCGACGTGGAAGCCACGTTCCGCGCCGCGCAGATGTTCGAGCGCGGCGAGGGCACCGGCGAGCCCCGCCTCGACAAGGCCGCCGCCTGGTACCAGGCTGCGGCGCGCGCCGGTCACGTGACCGCGCTGAAGTCGCTGGCGGAAATGTTCGCCGCGGGCCGCGGCGTCGACGAGGACAAGGTACAGGCTTACGCGCTGCTGGAAATCGCGGCGCAGAAGGGCGACCCCGAGGCCGCCCAGGTGCGCGACAAGCTGAGCGCCGATCTGCGCCCCGGCCAGGTTGCCGCTGGCCAGCGCCGCGCCGAGAAGCTGGCGCCCAAGTACGAAGGCTCCTGAACCGACCCGACCACCGATTCCGATAGCGTTGGAGACGCCCGCCAGCACATGGCGGGCGTCTCTCATTTCGGGTTGTTGGCTCCCCTTGCATGCATTATAGTGCATGTTGAGTACATGGGAGAGCCGCGCCCCGATGATCGACTTCGAGAGACATCCCGACAGCTACCGCCACTGGCGCCTGGACATCGACGGCGAGATCGCCTGGGTGCGCATGGACGTCGACGAAAAGGGCGGTCTGCGCGACGATGTCGAGCTGAAGCTCAACTCCTACGATCTCAGCGTCGACATCGAACTCTACGACTGCATTCAGCGCCTGCGTTTCGAGCACCCCGAAGTACGGGCCGTGATCCTGACCTCGGCCCATGACCGGGTGTTCTGCGCCGGCGCCAATATCCGCATGCTGGCCAGCGCGACGCACAGCCACAAGGTCAACTTCTGCAAGTTCACCAACGAGACGCGTCTGTACATGGAGGACGCGACCGAGAATTCCGGCCAGCGCTACATCTGCGCGGTGACCGGCTCCTGCGCCGGGGGCGGCTACGAACTGGCGCTGGCCTGTGACTGGATCATGCTGGCCGACGACGGCTCTTCCTCGGTGTCCCTGCCCGAGGTACCGCTGCTGGCCGTGCTGCCCGGCACCGGCGGACTGACGCGGCTGGTCGACAAGCGCCGGGTGCGCCGCGACCGGGCCGACTTCTTCTGCACCACCGAGGAAGGCGTCCGCGGCAAGCGCGCCGTCGACTGGAAGCTGGTCGACGAGACCGTGCCGCGCAGCAAGCTGATGGAAGCCGCGGAGAAGCGCGCGCACGAATTCGCCGCCACTTCCGACCGGCCCGCGGATGCGAAGGGCGTCGAGCTCACGCCGCTGGAACGGAAGATCGACGGCGACGTCATCCGCTATTCCACCCTCCGTGTCGAGATCGACCGGGAAGCCCGCGCCGCCGAGATCACGGTGCTGGGTCCACAGGCAGACGCGCCGGCGGACGCCGCGGCCGCCGAAACCGAAGGCGCCGGCTTCTGGCCGTTGCGTCTGGCGCGGGAACTGGACGACGCCATCCTGCATCTGCGCATCAACGAGGAGACCATCGGCGCCTGGGTCTTCCGCACCGAGGGCGACGGCGAACGCGTGGCCGGCCATGACGCGCTGCTGGCCGACAGCATGGACAACTGGTTCGTGCGCGAGGTCGCGCTCTACCTTCGCCGGGTGCTGAAGCGCGTCGACGTTTCGGCGCGGTCGCTGTTCGCCTTCATCGAGCCCGGGAGCTGTTTCACCGGCGTCCTGCTGGAACTCGCCCTGGCCGCCGACCGCTCCTACATGCTCGACGGCCAGTTCGAGGGCGACAACCGGCCGCCGGCGGCCCTGAGACTGACCGTCGCCAACCGTGGGGCCTATCCGATGGGCAATGGCCTCACCCGCCTGCAGAGCCGTTTCCTCGGCGATGAGGCGGCGCTCGCCGCGGCGTTGGAACGCGACGGCGAAGACGTGGAGGCATTGGAAGCCGAGGAACTTGGCCTCGTCACCTTCGCGCCCGACGATATCGACTGGGAGGACGAGGTCCGCATCGCGCTGGAGGAGCGCGCCGCATTCTCGCCGGACGCGCTGACGGGCATGGAAGCCTCGCTCCGCTTCGCCGGTCCCGAGACCCTGGAAACCAAGATATTTGCCCGCCTGTCCGCCTGGCAGAACTGGATATTCCAGCGCCCCAACGCCACCGGCGAGAAGGGCGCGCTGCCGCTGTACGGTTCCGGCGAGCGCACCGAATTCGACCAGAGGAGAGCCTGATGGCGATCGACTACGTCAACAAGATCCCGAACAATGTGGACCTGTCCGACAATCGCCGCCTGCAGCGCGCGCTGGAGGCCTGGCAGCCGAATTTCCTGAGCTGGTGGGACGACATCGGTCCCCTGGGATTCCAGCAGAAGGACGTCTACCTGCGCACTGCGACCTCGGTCGACGCCAAGGGCTGGGCCCATTTCGACTATGTGAAGATGCCGGACTACCGTTGGGGCATCTTCCTCGCCGACCGCAATCCCGACAGGCAGATCAATTTCGGCGACCACAAGGGCGAACCCGCCTGGCAGGAAGTGCCGGGCGAGTACCGCGGCGTGCTGCGCCGTCTGATCGTCACCCAGGGCGACACCGAGCCCGCCTCAGTCGAACAGCAGCGTCTGCTGGGCGCCACGGCGCCCTCGCTCTATGACCTGCGCAACCTCTTCCAGGTCAATGTCGAGGAAGGCCGGCATCTGTGGGCCATGGTCTATCTGCTGCACGCCCATTTCGGCCGCGACGGCCGCGAGGAGGCCGAGGCCCTGCTGGAGCGCCGCTCCGGCGACGAGGACAAGCCGCGTATCCTGGGCGCCTTCAACGAGAAGACGCCGGACTGGCTCAGCTTCTTCATGTTCACCTACTTCACTGACCGCGACGGCAAGTACCAGCTCGCCAGCCTGGCGGAGTCCGGCTTCGATCCGCTTTCGCGCACCTGCCGCTTCATGCTGACCGAGGAAGCCCATCACATGTTCGTCGGCGAGACCGGCATCGGCCGCGTCATCGACCGGACGCTGGAGCTGATGAAGGAGCACGACACCGACGACATCAGCCCCTTCGGCGGCGTGAACCTCTCGCTGCTGCAGAAATACCTGAACTTCCACTTCTCGGTATCGGTGGATCTGTTCGGTTCGGAACTCTCCACCAACGCCGCGAACTACTACACGATGGGCCTCAAGGGCCGGTTCGAGGAGACGCGGAAGGACGACGATCACCTGTTGAAGGACGCCAGCCACGAGGTCATGCACCTGGAGGACAGCCGCTTCGTCATGCGCGATGATCCCGCGCTTCAAGCGCTCAACGAGGCGCTCCGCGACGACTACGTCCTCGATTGTCAGCGCGGCGTGGACCGCTGGAACAAGGCGATCGCCAAGGCGGGCATCGACTTCCGGCTGAAGCTGCCGCACCGGGCCTTCCATCGCCAGATCGGACAGTTCGCCAGCGTCCACTGCACGCCGGAAGGCAAGCTGATCTCCGCCGAGGAGTGGAATGCGCGCTGCCATGAATGGCTGCCGACCGACGAGGATCAGAAGTACGTCGAATCGCTGATGAAGCCGGTCTACGAGCCCGGCAAGTTCGCGGCCTGGATCGCCCCGCCGCGGCGCGGCATCAACGGCAGGCCCGTCGACTTCGAGTATGTCCGCTTCAACTAGCTGACGGACCGCCGACCGCGCCGGGTTCGCGCCTCTCCATCGTCGGCTGCGTGGCCGATGATGCAGTCGGGCGGAAAGGTCACGCGCGCCGTCAACCCCTTGCCCGGCGCGCTGTCGATCCAGATCGAGCCGCCATGCATGGCGGCCAGTTCACGCGCGATGGGCAGACCGAGACCGATGCCGTCGACATTGGCGAAGCGCGGGTCGCCAGCCCGCTCGAAGGGTTGCAGTAGCCGGCGGAGCTCGGCCTTCGCGATGCCGACGCCATCGTCGGCGATGATCACGCCCGCTTCCATCGCATCGCCGAAGATGCGGATCGACACAATGGCGCGCGGCCCGGCGTACTGCACCGCGTTGGCGACCAGATTGCCGACGATCTGGCGGAATGCGCGCCGGTCGACACTGAGCACCGGCGCTGCCGAGGTGGGCTCGACACGCACGAATACCCCGTGCTCGGAAGCCACGGGCTCGTAGAGGCCGACCACGCGGCGCACCTCCTGATCCAGATTGACCGCCTCGCGGCGCAGTTCCATCGCGCCGGATTCGATTTCGGAGAAGCCGATCAGGTTTTCGACGAAGCTCATCAGCCGCTCGCCGCTCAGCTTGATGTCGCGCGCATAGTCCAGGTATTTCGGGTTGTTCATCGGACCAAAGGCCTCGCTGCCCATCAGTTCGGAAAAGCCGATGATGGCGTTGAGCGGCGTGCGCAGTTCGTGACTGACATTGGCCATGATGCGTGACTTGGCCTCGGAGGCCGCTTCGGCGTGAATGCGCGCCTGAGCGAGCTGGCGATTGCGCTGGCGGGCATAATCGAGCGCGCGCCGCAGCCGACGCATCAGCACCAGAAAGACGGCGCAGATCGCGGCCAGACCGGCCAGCAGGGCCAGCATCGGCCAGAAGGTCGGATTGGACGGATCGATCACGCGGCTCAACGAGGGGAACAGCGGCGGCAGCGCGATACTGACCGCCTGAACGCCGCGCACGTCGCCGGCCTTCCAGTCGTCTCGCGGCGAATCGGGATGGGTGTTGTGGCAGGCCGCGCAGCCGGCGCCCATGACCACGGGCTCGGCGTGGCGCAGGCGCAGCCCGTCGCCATCACGGACGACCCGGCTGAAAGCCGGCTCCCGGTTGTTCACCAGCCGCTCCAGCGCCTCCGCCTCGAAGGCGTTTCGCGGCCCGCCGTCATCCCGGTAGTCGAACGGGTGACCACTGAAAAAGCGGAATTCGGCGGGACGGACCAGGTCGTTGATCCAGATTCCCAGTTCGATCGACATGGTCGCCGGCGTGGGAATCGCGCGTTCGCGCTGATGGTAATCGCGGGCAACTTCCAGACCGCCGATACGGGCCCGGGGCACGACCACGGAGGTGTAGTATTCGCGGACGGCGGTGAGGGTTGCCGAATAGGACCGTGCGCTCTCCAGCGCGGTACGGTAGCGCAGGTCGTCCAGCACCATCGCAGCGAGTACGGCGATCAGGCCCAGACCGGCGGCGGCAAAGAAGGCGACGGACACGACCGGCCGCCGCGCCATGGCGTCGATGACCTTGCGCGCCTGGTGCAGAATGCTCCGCCGTCCGTCCACGGATCTTCTCTTTGCAGGTTGTCCGGCTCCTGCCGAACCATGACCGGCCCGCGTTAAATTTGCGTTCACCTCCCTCTGCGCCCGTTCGCAGCCGGGAGGCTCATATCGGGGTGTGCCGGCGACCGCCGCGCGCTAGGCTGCGGAGAACGATCCCCCAACGGGACCGAGGGAGGAACTGGAATGCTCGAAGACGCGCCGCTGGTGACGGTGCGGCGGAACACGCCGCGGCCGAGCGCCGAACAGGTCGCCGCGATCGCCGGGGCGCCGACGGGATTCGTCGTCGACGCGCTGGGCGGGCGCGGCGCCATGGGACCCGCGGTCAAGCCCGTCATTGCCGGTCAGTCGGATTTCTGCGGCGTGGCGGTGACCTGCCATACCGGGCCGGCGGACAATCTGGCCCTGCTCGCCGCCCTGCCGCTGCTGCAGCCGGGCGATGTGGCGGTGGTCGCGACCGACGGCTATGTCCAGACCGCCGTGGTCGGCGATCTGGTGCTGCAGATGGCGAAGAACCGGGGCGCCGCGGCTCTGGTGACCGACGGCGCGGTACGCGACACGCCGGGCATCCGCCATGTCGGTCTCCCCTGTTTCGCGACTGCGGTCACGCCCAACTCCCCGGCCAAGAATGGCCCTGGCGTGGTCAACGAGCCAGTCGTGCTGGCCGGGCTGACGGTCGCCGCGGGCGACATCGTGGTCGGCGACGTCGACGGTGTGGTGGTCGTGCCCCATGCCCGTATCGACGCGGTGATCGCAAAGCTGCACGACGTGCGCCGCGCCGAGGCGGAGATGCTGGCGAAGGTCGAGGGCGGGCTTGGCGTGCCGGCCTATATCGAGGACATGTACGCCAGCGGCAAGGTCCGGGAGATCGGCTGACGCCGGCGGAAGAAGAGGGAATCATGAACGAGATTCGCGAACGCGACGGCCAGGTCTTCGTGCCGGTCGAGACCATGCACCGCGTCGGCGCGGCCACTTTCGAGGCGGCGGGCTGCGCGCCCGAGGAAGCGCGGCGCATCATCACCCGGCTCGCCGGCGCCAACCTGCGTGGTCACGACAGCCACGGCGTGATCCGCATACCGCGCTATGTGCAGTGGGCCGAGGACGGCGTCCAGATTCCCGGCCAGACGATCGCGCTGATGGTCGACCAACCGGTCTTCGCGGTGATCGACGGCCGCTTCGGCTTCGGCCAGACCATCGGCGAGCAGGCTGTCGACATCGGCATCGCCAAGGCGAAGGAAAACGGCGTCTCGCTGACCGCGCTCAGGAACTCGGGCCATCTGGGCCGCATCGGCGACTGGGCGGAGCGTGCGGCCGAGGCCGGGCTGGTCTCCATGCACATGGTCAATGTCCGCGGTTCCCTGCTGGTCGCGCCCTTCGGCGGCATCGACCGGCGCAGCAGCACCAATCCCTTCTGCATCGGCGTGCCGCGAGACGGCGACGAGCCCATCGTGCTCGACTTCGCCACTTCCCTGGTGGCGGAGGGCAAGGCGCTGGTGGCGCTGAAGGGCGGCAAGCCCCTGCCGCCCGACGCCATCGTCGACGGCGAAGGCAATATCACCGGCGATCCCCGCCCGCTCTATGGCGACGTCTCCGACGGCGCCTTTCCCGACCCGGCCAAAGGGCCCGGCGCGCTGCGCGCCTTCGGCGAACACAAGGGCTTCGGCATGAATTTCATGATGGAGATGCTGGCGGGTGCGCTGACCGGCTCCGGCACCGCCGGCGCTCTGGGCGAGGACGAACGGCGGCGATTCTGCAACGGCATGCTGTCGATCTACATCGACCCGTCGGCGCTGGCCGCCGCGCCACGGGAGATGGGCAACGGCCTGTTCGAGGAGATCACCGCCTACGCCGCCTTCGTGAAGTCGGCGCGGCCCACGGCGCCCGGCGGCGAGGTGCTGATCCCCGGCGAGAAGGAGCGCCAGGTGATGGCGGAACGGCTGGCGAGCGGCCTGCCGCTGGCGCCGGAAGCCTGGGCCGATATAGTCGCCACGGCCGCGCGCAAGGGCGTGGACCTGACCGGGGCGGCGGCCTGACCGGAACCCTCCGCCGGGGCGGTCAGCAAGATTGTTGCAGACGCGGCCGCCCCCCTTGGCCAAGATCGTGTGCAGCCGCACAATGGAAATCGGGTCTGCGTGATCATGGAACGGCTGGAAATCTGGTTGGAACGCAACCTGGCGCTGGTTGAAACCACGCTGAGCGGGACCGCGTTCTACTATCAGCTCGGCGCCATCGCGGCCGCGCTCGCCGCATCCTGGCTGCTCTCCACCCTGATCCAGCGCCGCTTCTTCTGGTTCAGCCGGGAGCCGAAGGCGTCCGAGGGCTACGAGATCAGATGGGCCTTCTTCCGCGCCCGCACGCTGGTCTTCCCCTTCACCTGCGTCGTCGTCTTCGGCGCTCTCTCGGTCTTCGGCGAGACCGCGTTCGGGGAGAACTGGCTGATCCGCATCGCCCAGGGCGTCTCGGTGGTTCAGCTCATCTACCGCCTCGGCACGCACCTGATCCGCAACCAGGCGATCAACCGCATCCTGACCTTCATCGGCCTGCCGATCGCGCTGCTCTACGTCTTCGGCTGGCTCGACACGGTGACCAGCGAGCTCGAGGAAATCAGCTTCGAGATCGGCAATATCCATTTCTCGGCCTACACGATCGTGCGCACGCTGATCTTCGGCGCGGTGCTGTTCTGGCTGGGGCGCATCTCCAACCGCACCGGCCAGAAGGTCATCCGCAGCCAGAAGCAGCTCGACACCTCCACGAAGGAAGTGGCCGCCAAGCTGTTCCAGATCGCGCTGTTCGTGCTGATCTTCATCCTGCTGCTGCAGATCATGGGCATCGACGTGACCACCCTGGTGGTCTTCGGCGGCGCCATCGGCGTCGGCCTCGGCTTCGGTCTGCAGCAGATCGCGGCGAACTTCATCTCCGGCATCATCATCCTGCTGGACCGTTCGATCACCATCGACGACTACATCCAGCTGGAGGACGGCCGCGCGGGCCGGCTGCGCGAACTCAACATGCGCTACGCCATCCTGGAGACCTTCGACGGCAAGGACATCATGGTGCCGAACGAGCAGTTCATCACCACGGCCTTCACCAACTGGACGCATCACAACCAGAAGCAGCGCTACGCGCTCAACTTCCAGGTCGCCTACGACACCGACCTGGAAGCGATGTTCCCCATCATCCGCGACGTCGTCGCCAGCCATCCGAAGGTGCTCAGCGGCGAGCACATTCCCATCGCCGAGCGTCCAGATGCGGAAATCCAGGAGTTCGCCGATTCGGGCATCACGATCCTGGTCGAGTTCTGGATGGAGGGGATCGATGATGGCGACAACCGCGTCGGCGGCGATCTGCTGCTGATGATCTGGTCGACGCTGAAGGCGCACGGCATCGAGATCCCGTTCCCGCAGCGGGAGATCCGGCTGCTGAAGGACCAGGACCAGACCCCGAATGCATCCGCCTGACCGGGGTCGGCCGTGACCGTCCGGCTCGCCATCGCCGCTCTCGCCATCGGCCAGACCATCGTCTGGGCGGGCACCTACTATTTCTTTCCCGCCATGCTGCTGCGCTGGGAAACGGTGGAAGGCTGGCCCAAGACGACGCTGACCGCCGCCTTCGCCGCCGCCCTGGTGCTGACGGCGCTGGTTTCCCCGCTGGCCGGCCGCCTGATCGACCGCGGCCGCGGGCCACAGACCATCGCAGGCCTCGCCTTCGTTGCCGCGGGACTGGTGGCGCTGCTGCCCTTCGCACCGAATATCTGGGTCTTCGCCGCCCTGTGGCTGGCGATCGGCGTCTGCATGGGCGGCTGTCTCTACGAGCCCTGTTTCGCCCTGATCACGCGGACCCGCGGCGCGGCGGCGCGGCGCGCCATCACCATGGTGACGCTGGTGGCCGGCTTCGCCAGCACGGTGAGCTTCCCCCTCAGCCATTACGTCTCCCGCGAAGCGAACTGGCAGACCGCCGCCTTCGTCTTCGCCGGCCTGATAGCGTTCGCGGGCGCGCCGCTGCTGCTGTTCGGCGCGCGGACGCTGGAACGCGCGCACGGCGCCGCGGGCGCAGCGGCGCCCGCCGAGACCGCTCACGGCGGCATTGCCGCAGCCGCGGAGCGCACCGTCGCCCAGGTGCTGCGCAGCCCCGTCTTCCTGTTGCTGGCGCTGGCCTTCGCGCTGCTCTCGCTGAATCACGCCGTGATCATCAACCATATCCTGCCGATCCTGGACGACCGGGGCGTCTCGCCGGAGCAGGCGGTGCTGGCGGCCTCGCTGATGGGGCCGATGCAGGTCGCCGGCCGTGTCGCCATGATGCTGTCGGAGCGGCACCTGTCGAACCATGTCATCACCACCTACTGCTTCGGCGCGCTGTTGCTGGCAACGGTCTGTCTCTTCACGGCGTCGTTCTGGCCGCTGCTGATCTTCGCCTTCGTCGTCCTACAGGGCAGCGGCATCGGCATCTTTTCCATCATGAAACCGGTGATGACCCGCGATCTGCTGGGGGAGAAGAATTTCGGCGCGATCTACGGCTCGCTGGCCCTGCCGACCATGCTGGCCTTCGCCCTGGCGCCGTTCCTCGGCACGCTGCTCTGGGCCGCCGGCGGCTACGACTTCGCGATCATGGTGATCGGCGCGCTGACCCTGGCCGGCCTGATCGCGTTCCGGGCCGCCTCCGCCCAGGCGCACGCGGCAGCCGGCGCAGGGCCTCGCCCTTCTTGAATTGCCTCCGCGCCGGGCGTAGTTTCCCGCCGGCCCGTCGCAGGGGCCTCACGCAAAACATCATTCCGGAGCAGGAACCATGTCGATCCTTGCCGAATCGCTGAGCCGCATCAAGCCGTCGCCGACCATCGCGGTCACGGCCAAAGCCCGCGAGCTGCGCGCCATGGGCAAGGACGTCATCGGACTGGGCGCCGGCGAGCCGGACTTCGATACGCCCGACAACATCAAGGAAGCGGCGATCAAGGCCATCCGCCACGGCGAGACCAAGTACACCAACGTGGACGGTACGCCGGAGCTGAAGGCCGCGGTGAGCCAGAAGTTCAAGCGCGAGAACAACCTGGACTACGCGCCCGAACAGATCACGGTCGGCACCGGCGGCAAACAGGTGCTCTACAACGCGCTGATGGCGACGCTGAACCCGGGCGACGAGGTTCTGATCCCCGCTCCCTACTGGGTGTCCTATCCGGACATGGTGCTGCTGGCCGGCGGCACGCCGACCTTCATCGAGGCCGGCGCCAACCAGGGCTTCAAGCTGGTGCCCGAGGAACTGGACAAGGCGATCACGAAGAAGACCAAGTGGCTGATCCTCAACAGCCCGTCGAACCCCTCCGGCGCGGCCTATACCCGCGAGGAGCTGGCGGCGCTGGGCGAGGTGCTGAAACGCCACGAACATGTCTGGGTCATGACCGACGACATGTACGAACACCTCGTCTATGACGACTTCGAGTACTCGACCATCGCCGAGGTCTGCCCGTTCCTCTACGACCGCACGCTGACGGTCAACGGCGTCTCCAAGGCCTATGCGATGACCGGCTGGCGCATCGGCTATGCCGGCGGGCCGGTGACGCTGGTGGCGGCGATGGCCAAGATCCAGTCGCAGTCGACCTCCAACCCCTCCTCCATCAGCCAGGCGGCGGCCGTCGAGGCGCTGACCGGCCCGAACGACTACATCGCCGAGCGCAACAAGGTCTTTCAGGAACGGCGCGATCTGGTGGTCGCCATGCTGAACGATGCCGAGGGGCTGCATTGCTCGACGCCGGAAGGCGCGTTCTACGTCTATCCGTCGTGCGCCGGCTGCATCGGCAAGACGACGCCCGACGGCAAGAAGATCGGCAACGACACCGACTTCGTCACCTACCTGCTGGAAAGCGTCGGCGTGGCCTGCGTGCAGGGCGAGGCCTTCGGGCTGAGTCCGCATTTCCGCATCTCCTACGCGACCTCGACCGAGGCGCTGAAGGAAGCCTGCACGCGGATCCAGAAGGCCTGCGCCGATCTGAAGTAGGGCGATGCGCCCCTGCCCAGGCTATGATGGCCGACTGGGCTCCGGGATCGAGTCCCGGAGCGGGCAAAAGCCGGTGGCACTTTCAATTCATCCCCGTCCCGGGGCTTGACCCCGGGACCCAGCCCGGGCTCAAGGCCTGCCCGGAACGGGACCGGGGCAGACGCCTCAGGCGTTGACGTCGACGATAACGCGGCCGCGCACCTGGCCCTTCAGGATCTCGGGCGCCAGCTCCAGCACCTTCTGCAGCGGCGCCATCTCCGACATGGCGTCCAGCTTGTCGAGCGGCAGGTCGACGGCCAGCCGGGACCAGGCTTCCTGCCGCGCCGGCATGGGCGCGTAGACGGAATCGACGCCAGCCAGATTCACCCCGCGCAGGATGAAGGGCAGCACCGTGGTGGGCAGATCCGGCCCGCCGGCCAGGCCGCAGGCCGCGACGCAGCCGCCATAGGCGGTCTGGGCCAGCGCGTTGGCCAGAGTGTGGGAGCCGACGGTGTCGACCACGCCCGCCCAGCGCGGTTTCTGGAAGGGCTTGCCCTGTTCGGAGAGTTCGGCGCGGTCGATGATGTTCGCCGCACCGAGATCCTTCAGATAGCCGTGGGTCTCCTCGCGGCCGGTCGAGGCGGTAACCGAGTAGCCGAGCTTGGCCAGCACCGCGACCGCGACCGAGCCGACGCCGCCGGCCGCGCCGGTGACCAGCACGTCGCCCGATCCGGGCGCCACGCCATGTTTCTCCAGCGCCAGCACGCAGAGCATCGCCGTATAGCCGGCCGTGCCGATGGCCATCGCCTGCTTCAGGTCGAGACCGTCAGGCAGACGCACCAGAATGTCGCTCTTCACCCGCGCCTTCTGGGCATAGCCGCCGCTCTTGTCCTGGCTGAGGCCGTAGCCGTTCACGACCACCCGGTCGCCGGGCTTGAAGGCGTCGGTTTCCGACGACGCCACGGTGCCGGAGAAGTCGATGCCGCAGACCATGGGAAAGCTCTCGCAGATCTTGCCCTTGCCCGTGACCGCGAGGCCGTCCTTGTAGTTCAGGGTCGAATAGGCCACGTCGACGACCACATCGCCTTCGGATAGCTGGTCGAGACCGATCTCCTCCATCTTCGCCTCGTAGCCGGCGTCGGTCTTGTTGGCGACGATGGCTCTGAACGTGTCACCCATGATGCGCTCCTCCCAAACGGCTGTTATCCGCGTACTACCTAGAGCATCGCCCGGTCCGGGCCAAATGCCTATGCGTCGAAGGCCCGCGCCAGCGCCGCCTGGTAGATTTCGACCGCCCGTGCGCGCCGCTCTGCGCCGGCGCGGGCGAAATGCTCCAGCATGACGCCGGCGTTGATCTCCATCACCGCGGGCACGCCGTCGACCGCCTCTGCAATGTCGACGCTGCCGAACCGCAGGCCGACCGCCTCGGCCGCGCGCAAGGCAATCTCGCCGTTGGCGGCGACGGTGGGATGGCTCGATTCCAGTTCCTTCGGCCGCGCGCCATGACCCAGATTGTGCCGCCAGCCGACAGTGACGATCTCGCCCCTGTCCGGCGCCCGGTCCAGTTCCCGCGGCGTGCGGGCGGCCAGCCATTCGCCGAAGGCCTCTGCCATCTCCGGTGTCATGACCGCGGCGGCAAGCTGGCGCAGGGTGCGCTCTCCGTCGCCCACCACGGCGGGCCGGGTCTTGTCGTAGGCGAGCACGATTTCGCCGTCCAGGATGACGAAGCGTTGTTCGGCGGCGATCTCGACGAAGGGCGAGAGCGCGATGGAACGGCACCCCTGCAGCAGCATGTGGACGACGCGCTCCAGTTCGGCCACCGAATCCACACGGTGGACATCGTTGCCGCTGGTGCCCTCGTTGGCCTTGACCACCACATCGCCGCCGAAGTCCGCGAAGGTCTTCAGCAAGGCCTGCCAGTTGCCGGGCTGCCCGGTGAAGCGATGCATGATCGGCTCCAGGAACAGCCGATGCTCGATCATGGTCACGCCCGCAGCGCGCAACACCTCGAAGCTGGCGGCCTTGTCGTTGGCGACCCTGAGACAGCCGGCGCCATTGAGCCCGACGTCGTAGCCGAAGACGACGTGCCGCCGGTCCTCGGCCTCGAGCACCAGGATCCAGTCATGCGACAGCCGCGTCAGGGCGAGGCCGCGGCGCTCGGCGTAGTCGACCACCGCCTCGACCAGAAGCCGCTCGTCATTTCGGATCGGCACGCGCCGCGCTCCGGCCGCCGGCCTCAGGCCTGTGTGTCCACCCTCTGGCCGGCGGAACGGCTCTGCGCCTTCGTCACCACCACGCGTGCGGGACGCAGCAGACGACCGTTCAGGGTGTATCCGGTCTCGATCACCTCGATGCAGATCCCCGGCGGCGCGCCGGGCACGTCGATCTCGGTCATGGCCTCGTGCAGGTTGGGGTCGAACTTCTGGTCCCTGGCCTCGATCACCCGGATGCCATGACGTTCGAAGATCTGCTGCAGCGCGGCCCGGGTGATCTTCACACCCTCCAGCACCGCCATGGTGTTCTCGTCCGCCCCCTCCTCCGGCGCGGCGTCAATGGCCCGCTGCAGGTTGTCGGCGACCTCGCACATGTCGCGCGCGAACTTCTGGACGGCGAACTTCTGGGCGTCCTCGCGGTCGCGCTGCGCGCGCTTGCGGGTGTTCTCCAGCTCCGCCAGCGTGCGCACCAGCCGGTCCTTCAGCGATGCGTTCTCCTCGGTCAGCACCGCCAGTTCGTCCGGCTCGCCGGCGACCTCGTTCTCGGGCGGCGCGGCCGGCGCGTCGGGCTCCTGGTCCATGTCGTTCGCCGCCTGCTCAGCCGCCTCCGCCGCCGCATCCTCGCTGTCGGCGATTTCCTCGGTCGGCCGGCTCTCGTCGACCTTGTCCTCGGGCAACTTCTTGCCGTCTTCCTGCATCATCGTTCGGTCCTGAATTCTGGAGGGCGCATCGTGGGCCGAGGCTCAGCCGATCAGCTTTCCGATCACGCGCGCGGTGTAGTCCACCATGGGAATGATGCGCGCGTAATTCAAGCGCGTCGGGCCGATCACGCCGATCGAGCCGACGATCTGCTGATTGCTGTCGGAGAAGGGCGCGACAATCATCGAACTGCCCGAAAGGCTGAACAGCTTGCTCTCGGAGCCGATGAAGATGCGCACGCCCTCGCCCTCGCCGGTGAGGTCGAGCATGTTCACCAGGTCGCTTTTCGTCTCGAGATCGTTGAACAGGCGCCGCACCCGCTCCAGATCCTCGATCGCCTGCACATCCTCCAGCAACCGTCCGCTGCCGCGGATGATCAGGCGGCTGGAGCCGTCGCCGCCGGCCCAGTCGGCGAGGCCCGCCTCCACCACCTGGGACGCCAGCGCGTCGAGCTGCGCCTGATGTTCCTCGATCTCCTTCAGGATCGCGTCCCTGGCCTCGGTGATCGTGCTGCCCCGCAGCCGCTCCGAGAGGTAGTTTCCCGCCTCCTCCAGCGACGAGGGCGGCAGCCCGGGCGGCAGCGCGATCAGCCGGTTCTCGACCACGCCGCCGACCGTGACCATGACCACCAGCGCCTTGTCGGGCGCCAGGCTGACAAACTCCAGATGCTTGAGGGGCTGATCGTTCTTGGGCACCGTGACCAGCCCGGCGTAGCCCGACAGCGTCGACAGCATGTCGCTGGCCTGGGTAAGCATGTCCGTATAGTTGCGGCCGACAGCGACGCAATGCCCCTCGATCGAGGCCCGCTCGTCATCGGTCAGATCGCCGATTTCGAGGAATCCGTCGATGAACAGCCTCAAGCCCACTTCCGTCGGCATGCGGCCGGCCGAAGTGTGCGGCGAGTAAAGCAGCCCAAGCTCTTCCAGGTCGGACATCGTGTTGCGGACGGACGCTGGCGAAAGCGCGGTATGGAGCCGGCGGGAGATCGTACGCGAACCGACCGGCGCCCCCGTCTCCAGATAGCCCTCAACGATATGTCGGAAGATCTCGCGGCTGCGTTCGTCCAGTGACTGAATGACGGCCTTGTCGTGCATCTTCCCATGTTACCGAAAAACGGATGTGGTGCGGAAGTTAGGGACGCCCCGGTCCGGGGTCAACGTTCTCGACCCGGTTCCCCCCGCCCCTCATATGGCCTAGAAGCACGTTCCGAAGACAAGGAGAAACGAAATGCCACGACCTTCGGGCCGCGCCGCCGACGAGATGCGACAGGTCACGATCGAGCCAGGCTTCGCCAAGTACGCGGAAGGCTCCTGCCTGATCCGCTTCGGCGACACGCATGTCCTCTGCGCCGCCTCGATCGAGGAGCGTGTGCCGCCATGGCTCAGGAACTCGGGCCGCGGCTGGGTCACGGCCGAGTACGGCATGCTGCCGCGCTCGACGCACACGCGCACCGACCGCGAGGCGGCGCGCGGCAAGCAGTCCGGCCGCACGCAGGAGATCCAGCGCCTGATCGGCCGTTCGCTGCGCGCGGTGACCAATCTGGAAGGCTTCGGCGAACGCCAGATCCGCGTCGACTGCGACGTCATCCAGGCTGACGGCGGCACCCGCACCGCCTCCATCACCGGGGCGTGGATCGCGCTGCATCTCGCGTTCGAGAAGCTGGTCGAGAAGCAGGCCATTCCCGCCATCCCGCTGATCGGCCATGTGGCCGCGATCTCCTGCGGCATCTTCGGCGGCGCGCCGGTGCTGGACCTGGACTACGCCGAGGATTCGAACGCGGAAACGGACGGCAACTTCGTCATCACCGACGGCGGCACGCTCTGCGAGATCCAGGCCACCGCCGAGGGCACGCCCTTCACGGACACGGAGTTCCTGGAGCTGCTGCGCTTGGCGAAGAAGGGCTGCGCGGAGCTCTGCGAACATCAGCGGCGGGCCATCGGAGGCTGATCATGACGCGCAAGCTGACCGAGAAGCGGATCGTCGTCGCCAGCCACAACAGGGGCAAGGTCCGCGAGATCGCCGATCTGGTGCAGCCGCACGGCATCGAGACCGTCGCCGCCGCCGACCTCGATCTGCCGGAGCCGGAGGAAACCGAGGACAGCTTCACCGGCAATGCGCTGCTGAAGGCGCGGGCGGCGGCGAAGGCGGCGGACATGCCGGCGCTGGCCGACGATTCGGGGCTTGCGGTGGCGCTGCTCGACGGCGCGCCGGGGATCTACTCGGCGCGCTGGGCCGGCCCGGACAAGGACTTCGCGCTGGCCATGGAGAAGGTCGAGAACGCCTTGCGCGAACAGGGCGCCTCCGACCGCTCCGCGCGCTTCGTCTGCGCCCTCGCGCTGGCCTGGCCGGACGGCGGCGAGGCCGTCTTCGAAGGCACGGTGGAAGGGCAACTGGTCTGGCCGCCGCGGGGCGAGCACGGCTTCGGCTATGACCCCATCTTCCTGCCCGACGGGCACGACGTGACCTTCGGCGAGATGCCGCCCGACGAGAAGCACGCCATCAGCCACCGTGCGGACGCCTTCCGACAGCTTCTGGAATCCTGCCTTTGACCGGACACGCGATCTACGTCCACTGGCCGTTCTGCATCTCCAAGTGCCCCTATTGCGACTTCAACAGCCATGTCCGCGAGACCGTCGACGAGGCCGCCTGGGCGCAGGCGATGGGCCGGGAGATTGCCTGGTGGGGCGAGCGCTTCGACGGCCGGGCGACATCGGTCTTCTTCGGCGGCGGCACGCCCTCGCTGATGCCGGCCTGGCTGGTCGACGGAATTCTCCGGAACATCGACGGCGCCTTCGGTCTGGCCCCGGACTGCGAGATCACGCTGGAGGCCAACCCCTCCTCGGTCGAGGCGGGACGGTTCCGGGATTTCCGGGCCGCCGGCGTCAACCGCCTCAGCCTGGGCGTACAGAGCTTCGACAATGACGCGCTGAACTTCCTCGGACGCGCCCATGACGCGGGCCAGGCGCTCGCCGCCATCGAGACCGCGCGGCAGAGCTTCGACCGCTTCTCCTTCGACCTGATCTACGCCCTGCCCGGCCAGGACGCGGCGCGCTGGCGCGCCGAGCTGGAGCAGGCCATAGGCCTCTCGGCCGGGCACCTTTCGCTCTACCAGCTCACCATCGAGGCCAATACGGGCTTCGCCGGCGCCGTCCGCCGCGGCGCCTGGTCGCCGATGGACGACGATCCGGCAGCCGACCTCTACGAGATGACGCAGGATATCTGCGAAGCGGCCGGCATGCCCGCCTACGAGACCTCGAACCACGCCGCGCCGGGCCATGAGAGCCGCCACAACCTCGCCTACTGGCGCTACGGCTCGTGGATCGGCGTCGGGCCGGGCGCTCATGGCCGCCCGCTGGGCGCCGACGGCGCACGCTTCGCCACCGCCAACTGGAAGAAGCCCGAGAGATGGCTCGAAGCGGTCGGACGCGAAGGCCGGGGCGCGGACGAGTACCGGAAGCTCGACCCGGACGAACAGGCCGAGGAAGCGATGCTGATGGGGCTTCGCCTCGCCGAAGGCGTCGACATCGCAGCGCTGCGGCGGGAAACCGGCCGGCCCCTGGAGGCGTTCGTCGATACCGATGCCGCAGCGCAACTGGCCGCGCAGGGCCTGATCGAACTGGACACCGAACGGCTCCGGATCCTGCCGGCAGGACGGCTGCTGCTGGACGCCATCGCCTCGCGGCTGATCGCCGAGCGCGCGGCGGCATGAGCGCGGAGGCGGAGCGGCCGCTCGGCCGCAACATCGCGCTGATCGTCTTCGGCGCCTTCATGTGCCTGCTGTCCAGTGTCGGCCAGACCTATTTCATCTCGCTGTTCGGCGGCGAGATCCGCGCCGATTTCGGCCTCAGCCACGGCGAATTCGGGCTGGTCTACATGATCGGCACCATCGCCAGCGGCGCGACGTTGATCCTGTTCGGGCGTATCGTCGATCACCTGTCGCTGGCCGGCAGCTCCTTCGTCGTGCTGCTCGGCCTGGCGGGGGTGGCCGCCTTCGCCGGGCTGGCATGGTCGGCCGTCGCACTGACCGTCGCGATCTTCGGCCTCAGGCTGTTCGGGCAGGGCATGTCGACCCATGTCGGAATCACAGCAATGGCGCGGCATTTCGAGGGGTTCCGGGGCCGCGCGATCTCCATCGCCTCGCTGGGTCACGCCATCGGCGTCGCCGCATCCCCGCCCTTCGTCATCTTCCTGGTGGCCTGGCTCGGCTGGCGCAACGCCTGGTTCGCCACCGCGGTGCTGGTCCTCGCGCTGATTCCGGTCGTGCCGATGCTGCTGCGCCGGACGGGCTGGCAGCGGCCGGAGAGAGACAGCGGCCCGGCGGCGAGCGCGGAAGACCGCCGGCGTTCGGGCGACTACAGCCTGTCGGACGCGCTGCGCGATCCGGGCCTGTGGCTGCGCATGCCGGCGCTGCTGGCCCCGGCCTTCATCTCGACGGGCTTCTTCTTCCACCAGGTCCACCTCGCCGGCGCCAAGGGCTGGGACATCGAGACCATGGCGTTCTCCTTCTCGGCTTTCGCGGCGACCACCGTGGCGGGGCTGCTGGTCGGCGGCGCGCTGGTCGACTGGCTGGGCGCGCGGCGGCTGGTCAGCGTCTTCCTGACGCCGCTGGCGGCTTCCGCCCTCGTGCTCTGGGCCGGCGACGATCCGGCGACCGCACCGGTCTTCCTCGGCCTGATGGGCTTCGGCGCCGGCCTCACCCAGGTCCTGCTCGGCGCGCTCTGGGCCGAACTCTACGGCACGCGCCACATCGGTTCGATCCGCGCCTTCGCCACGGCAATGATGGTGTTCTCCACCGGGCTCGCGCCTTTCGTCATGGGCTACGCCATCGATGGCGGCACCACGATGGAGACCATCGCCGTCTGGTCAGCGCTCTATTGCCTGGGCGCGTCCGTCTTCTCGACGCTGGCCGCCCGCTTCGGCGTTGCCGTCCGGCGCTAGGCGCCGTCCGCCTCGCGGCCCGACTCGGCAACAAAGTCCCGCGTCCAGGGATCGTGGTCGGCGCGGCTCAGATTGTCGGCCACGTCCCGCTGCAGGCCGGCGATATCGATCTGATGAAAGGAACCGCCGCCCAGCCGGGCCGCCGCTGCAGCTGCTGCGCGGCCCATGGCGAAGCACGGGCCCATCACCCGGACGCTGGCGAGCGCGGCGGGTTCGGCGTCGATGCAGCGGCCTGCCGTCACCACGTTGTCCAGGCCCTTCGGCACCATCGCGCCGAAGGGGACGTAGTGCATGTGATCGGCGTCGAAGACCTCCCAGTGGGTATCCGCCATCTCCGTGTGCAGCTCGATCGGCCAGCTGCAGCGGACCACGGCGTCGTCGGGCTTCCGACCCTGGCGCACGTCATCAACTGTGATGCGGCTCCGGCCCCGGATTGTCCGCGTCTGGCGGATGCCCGGCTGGCCGTAGAGCGCCACCCGGACCTTGCCGAAGGCGTCGGGAAACTCGTCGCGGAACAGCGCCAGCAGGCCGTCGATCTGCCGCCGGCCCGCGATGCCCGACAGCGCCAGGCCGACGGCTTCCTGCGGCGTCTCGATATGGGTCATGTTGAGCAGAACGCGGCCGCCCCGGGCGACGGGAAAGATGAAACCGTCATGGCGCACCAGTCCGAATTCGTCGCCGCGGCGGCGCATCGCCTCGTGGAAGGTGTCCCGGGGCCAGGATCCGCAGAGGTCAGTGTCGACGTCCTCGAAGACGGCCATGATGGTGCCGTAGATGTCCTGATCCGCCTGGTTCAGCTCAAGACCCGCGAGCCAGGACAGGACGGCGTCGCCGGAAGCATCGACGAAGGCGTTGGCGCGGACCTCGTAGTCGCCCCAGCGCGTAGTCAGATGCAGGACCCGGATACGTCCGTCCTCGACCGTGACTTCCCTGAGGACTGCCCCGGTGAGCGGCGTCACCCCGCGGTCCGCCACGGCGTCCTCGGCCCAGCGCATCCAGGCGTTGATCGAGTAGTCCAGGATCAGGGTGTTGCGGGCGCGACGCGCGGCGGCGTCGCCGTTGGCCGTCAGCGCCGCCAGCATCTCGTCCATGACCCCGTAGGTGACGCGGTGCGGCCCCTCGCCATTGGCGTAGAGGCCGCAGATCGTGCCGATCGCGCTGCCGATCGCCTGACCGCCGAGCTGCGGCGAGGCGTCGACGACGATCACGCTCTGACCCAGGGAGCGGGCCTCGAGCGCCGCGGACAGCCCGGCCGCGCCGGATCCCACGACGCAGAGATCGGCCTCCAGCGACCGCGTGGCGTCCGCAGGCCGCCGAACGGTGATCATCCCCGGATGTTGCGCCATCTGCATTCTCCCCCTGTTTGCGGAGACTATAGAGCAAGGGCCGGCGGGCTGCATTGCTCCGCCACGGCTGAGCGCCTAAGAATGCGCCGGTTCCGGGAGGGAGAATTCAATGGCGCGGTCGGAACACATCCTCGTCACGGGCGGCGGCATCGGCGGCCTTGCGGCGGCGCTGGGGCTGTCGTCGAAGGGCTTCCGCGTCACGGTGCTGGAGCAGGCCCCCGCCTTCGGCGAGATCGGCGCCGGCATCCAGCTCGGCCCCAACGCCTTCCATGCCTTCGACTGGCTCGGCGTCGGCGAGGGCGCGCGGGCGACGGCCGTCTACATCGACGGGCTGGTGTTGATGGACAGCCTGTCCGACGAGGAGATCTGCCGGATACCGGTCGACGCGCCCTTCCGCGAGCGTTTCGGCAATCCCTATGCCGTCTGCCACCGGGCGGACCTCCACAAGGTGCTGCTGGACGCCTGCGCCGCGCGGCCGAATGTGGCGCTGCTTACCGATCAGCGGATCACGGACTACGCGCAGGACGGAGATACGGTCACGGTGCGCACCGCCGCGGGCGGAAAGCATCGCGGCGATATCCTGATCGGCGCCGACGGCCTCCGCTCGGCCGTGCGCGCGCAGCTCGTCGGCGACGGCGAGCCTCGGGTCTCCGGTCACACAACCTACCGATCCGTCATTCCGGTCGAACGGATGCCGGAGGAACTGCGCTGGAACGCGGCGACGCTCTGGGCCGGGCCGAAATGCCATATCGTCCACTACCCGCTCAGCGGCTGGAAACTGTTCAACCTGGTGGTCACTTTCCATTCGGATGCTTCGGAACCGGTGACCGGGGTTCCGGTGGACAAGGATTTCGTACGCAAGGGATTCGACCACATCGCCGACCGCCCCCGCGCCATCATCGATCTGGCCGACGACTGGCGGATGTGGGTGCTCTGCGACCGCGACCCGGACGGGAACTGGGTCGACGGGCGCGTGGCTCTGCTGGGCGATGCGGCGCATCCGATGCTGCAGTACATGGCGCAGGGGGCCTGCATGGCGCTGGAAGACGCGGTCTGCCTGTCGCACTTGCTGGACAGCCAGCCCGACGCCGGGAAGGCCCTGCTGGCCTATCGCGACATGCGTGTCGCACGCACGGCCCGGGTCCAACTCTCGTCGCGGCTGATCGGCGACTATGTCTACCATGCCGCCGGTCCGGTCCGGCTGGTCCGCAACCAGATGCTGGGCGGCCGCGACCGCGAGCAGCATTACGACAGCATCGCCTGGTTATATGGTGGGACGGGCCTCGCGCCCTGAACGGAGGTCAGCCGGACTGGAAGCCGCTGTCCGGTTCTCCGGCGGATATCAGGTCGACCTGACGGGCCATCAGGCCCTTGTCACCTTCCTCGACCAGGGCCTGAACCTGCTGGCCGGGCTGCACGCTGGTCAGACCAGCGCGGCGCAGCACCTCGATGTGCAGGAAGATGTCGGGCGTGTTCTCGCCCACCGAGAGGAAGCCATATCCACGGATGCGGTTGAACCACTTCACCGTGGCGGTGATCGATTCCAGATCGCCCGATACCGTCTCGGGGGCCGGCTGGCCGGGTTCGCCGGCAGGCTGTCGCGCTGCGGATTGCGCGACCGCTGCCTCGTTCGCCGTGGCGGGCCGCACCTGAAGCACCGAAACCGCTTGCAAACCACGGGGGCCGTCGCTGACCTCGCACCAGATTTCCGAACCTTCCTCGATGAAGGAGAGCCCGGCCTTGCGCAAACACGACAAATGCAGGAAGACATCGGAGCCGTCCGGGGTGGTCACGAACCCGTAGCCCTTGACGTAGTTGAACCACTTGAGGCGACCGCCAACTTCGAATGTCTGCTTTTCAGCGACCTCGTGAGCCATGCCCCTCCTCACTCCGGTCTCGTGTACTGGCACCATAGCCTACGCAACGCGTTAGAGTAACATAATCAAGTGTCGATACGAAAGCGCAAATATGAATAGCTCATCCATATTGATACCCGCTTTGGTATCGGAAATACCTTATTACCGCCGGGTTACGACGTCAAAGAAATGAAACAGAGCGCCGGGGACTGGCTGGACGCCGCACAACCCGCCCTCGAGGCGGAGGCGGCTGGTCTGTTTGCGACAGCCGCGCGCCATTGGCTGAACCTGGTTCGCCGCCATCCGGACGACGCGGAACTGCGCTGGCGCCACGCCGAGGCGCTGCGTCTCGACGGCGACAGGGACGGCGCACGCCAGGCGCTGCGCAAGGCGCTGGTCACGCGCCCCGACCACGCCGGCGCCGCCTTCCGATTCGCCGAGATGCTGTTTCAGGACGGCGATGCCGCCGAGGGCATGGTCTGGCTGAAACGGATCATGGCGCGGCGGCCCGACGATGACGAGCTTCGGATCGGCGTGCTGGAGTTCTGCGCCCGTCACGGCATGATCGGCCAGGTCCGGGTACAGGCGGAACGCATGCTTCGCGGCGAGCGGCGACCTTCGGCCCGGCTGTCAACGGCGCTTGCCTTCCTGTTCGGCTGCATGGGCGATCACGGCATGGCGCTGGAGGCGGCCCGTGCGGCCATGGCCGCGCGGGAGGCGCCGGCGGGAAGCGCCCTGCTCGCCGCACACTACGCCGAACTGGCCGGCGCCCCGGAGGAAGCCGGACGCATCCTCGGAGAACTGATCGAAAGGATGCCATCGGGCGCCGCCTGTGGCCGCCGGGCGCGCGCACTGGCCGAATCGGGCGAGGCGGACGCCGCCGCCGCCGCAATCGGTTCGGCGCTCCTGACCTTCGCAACGATGCCCGAGCATCTCGCCGACATGGCGCACATGCTTGCGGCGCCACGTCATGCCCGAATGTGCGGCGTCCTGCTCGATGCGCTGCAGGCCGGAGCGGCGAGCGGACGCGAGGACGCCCGGGTCGCGCTGGCGCTGGTGCACTACCGGCTGGGAGACTGGCGCGAGACCGGCCGGCTGCTCGCCGCGGCCCCATCCCTGCAGGGACACCCGGCGCTGACTGTTGCCCGCGCGAACATCGCGGCGACGGCGGATTTGCTCGAGGCCGGAAGTGGCAAGATGCCGGCGGATGCCCTGGCGCACGGCCTCCCCGGTCCGCCGCGCGGAACGTCCGTGGCCGCAGACGGTCTCGTCGTGCTTCTCGACCGCGAAGGCTGGACCGGCCGCCAGCGTGGTATCATGGAAGTGGCGAAGCTGGCCGCCGAGCGGCATGGCATGAAGGTCTCGGTCATCCAGCGCGCGCCGCCCGGGATCGACACCGCGGCCGCCGCAGATGCGGCGCGGCTCGCCGGCGCGCTCGCCGGCATCGCCGACTATGTCGTCATCGACCCCGCCGAGGCGTCGCCTGCGGAGGATTCCGCGCTCGGCTATCTCACGCCCGCGCTGGCCGCCGAAACCGGCGCGCTGCAGCACGCCATCGCCGAAAGACGGCCGGCCACGGTCCATCTCGCCAGCGCAGATATGATGATGGCTGGCGGACTCGGCGCGGTGATGGCAGGCGTCCCGCGCCTGTTCCTGCACGCGGGCGCGGACTGGCTGAGCGACGGCCCGCAGGGCAGCCGGGCCTTCCGCTCGGCGTTCGCCTATCTGGCGCGCCGGCCCCGGGTCCGGATCGTGGCTGCGTCCGATGCGAGCGGCGAGGCGCTGAGAGCATATGCGCCGGAAGGCGCCCGCCGACCGTTGCAGATCCCCACCGCCGTCGACAGCCGGGATCTGCGGCGGCGCTCCGGCGGGCGGGAACGGCGGCGCGCTGCCGAACTGCTGGAACTCGGCGAGGGCGCGGATTTCCTTTCGGTCTTCGGCGCGTTGACCGAAGAGGCCGGACTGGCGGAACTGCTCGAGCGCCTGGACGCAGATGCTCTGCCGCCACGCATCGTGGTCTGGCGCCACGCCCCCGGCCCGGCGGCCCTCACCGGCCTGGGCGGGTCGGCCGGCATGGCCCTGAGGCGGCGGCGCTGGCCGATCGAGCCGGCCCCTTTCCTGGGTCACGCCCGGCTGGCCATCGCCTGGAACGCCACCGAGCGCCATCGCCTGACCGTCCTGCAACATGTGATCATGGGCGTACCGGTGCTGCTGGCCGATTCCCCGGATCTGGAGGATCTCGCCGGCTCCGACGGCGCTGCCATGGCCCTCGCCACGTCCGAACCGGACGCCGCGGCCCGGGAAACGACGCGCTGGCTCGGCGATGCGGCGCTGCGGCGGGAGACAGCGGAGGCGGCGGCGCGCAACGTCCGCCGCGTCCACAATGTCGAGCGCGCCCTGCGCCGGGTGATCCGTCTTCACCCCCGAAACGTGTAAGTTTCGCTGGTCATACGCAGTTGCATCGGGGTCCGCCGCCGGGATAAGCATTGGCGAGGCTCCGGCGACCGCCGGATGGAACGCCAAGGGGGATGGCAGTCGGAATGTCGCGCGCTCTGGGTTTGCTGGTGGTGCTTGCCGCGACATGGCTGCTGCTCTCCGGCATTTACGACTATGCCCTGCTCTACTGGCTTGGCGCCGCCTCGGTCATCGCCTGCGTGTTGCTGGCCGCCCGGATGGATGTGGTCGATCATGAAGGCGTGCCCTTCGACCTGGGCTGGCGCATCCTGGTCTACTGGCCCTGGCTGTTCGTCGAGATCGTCAAGGCCAATTTTGACGTCATCGGCCGGCTGATGCGCCCGAACCCCGCCATCTCGCCGACCCTGATCCGCTCCATGCCGCTGCAGAAGACCGATCTGGCGAAAGTGACCTACGCCAACTCGATAACGCTCACGCCCGGCACCTTCTCGATCGACATCGACCACGAGCACGGCATTCTCGTCCATGCGCTGTCGCGCGAAGGCGCCGAAGGCGTGCTGTCGGACGACATGAACCGCCGCTGCGAACGCCTGGAGAGCACTCGTCTGCACCGCAAGGCGGGCGTGAAATGACCATGTTCGCCGCCGCAGCGCTTGGCCTGCTGGCCGCCATGGCGCTGGCCATCACGCGCGCCCTGCTGGGCCCGACGATCTATGACCGGATCATGGCCGTGAACATGTTCGGGACCAAGACGGTGCTGTTGATCGCCGTGCTCGGATTTCTCGCCGGCCGGCCGGATTTCCTCGACCTTGCGCTGCTCTACGCGCTGATGAACTTCATCGGCACCATCGCGGTGCTGAAATACGTCCGCTACCGCGATCTCGGGCAATCGAGGTACGGCGAATGAGTCTCTGGGCGGAAATCCTTGTCTGGATTCTGGTGGGATCGGGGGCCTTCTTCACGGTGGTCGGCGCCTGGGGCGTCGTGCGCCTGCCCGACCTCTACACGCGCATGCATGCGGCCAGCGTCACCGACACGCTGGCGACGTTCCTCATCCTGGCCGGCTGCGCCGTGCCGGTGCTGCTCGCGGGCGACTGGCTGATCGCGATCAAGCTGTTCTTCATTCTGGTCTTCCTCTGGTTCACCAGTCCGATGGCGTCCTACGCACTGGCGCATGCGGCCTTCTTCGATGGCGACAAGCCCGTTCTCGACCATGACCTGACCGAGGACAGGGAGGGGAGCGCATGAACTGGGAAGCCATCATCAACATCGTCCTGCTGGCGCTGCTGGTGGTGATCACGCTCGGCATCCTGCGCCTGCGCAATCTGTTCGCCGTGGTCATGCTCTCGGGCATCTTCAGCCTGATCATGGCCTCGGTCTTCACGGTTCTCGACGCCGTCGACGTGGCCTTCACCGAGGCGGCGGTTGGCGCCGGCATTTCCACGATCCTGGCGCTGTCGACGCTGGCCCTGATCGACAACCGCCGGGAAAAGGTGCCCTCCAGGCTACGCTTCACGCCCCTGCTGGTCTCGGTGGCGACCGGCGCGGCCCTGCTGTGGGCGATGGGCGGCCTGCCGCCGGTGGGCGCCCCGGACACGCCGGCGCAGCAGCACGTGGCGCCCTACTACATCCACCAGGCCCCGCAGGAGATCGACGTCCCCAATCTCGTCACCGCCGTGCTCGCCAGCTACCGCGGTTTCGACACGCTGGGCGAGGTGGCCGTGATCTTTACCGCCGGCGTCGGCGTCATGTTCCTGCTCGGCACCCTGCCGGCGATCGGCGCGCGGCCACGGCGGCGCAAGGAGGGTGACGGAGAATGATCCATCACCTGATTCCACGCGTCCTCTCGAAGCTGCTGATCCCGTTCATCGTCCTGTTCGGGTTCTACGTGCAGTTCCATGGCGACTTCGGTCCGGGAGGCGGCTTCCAGGCCGGCGTGATCGTCGCCGCCGGGATCATCCTCTACGCGCTGATCTACGGCCTCGACGCCGCCGAGACCGTGATTTCACCCGGCGTGATCGGCGTGATCATGGCGCTGGGCCTGCTGCTGTATGCCGGCGTCGGTGTCGCCACCATGGCGCTGGGCGCGGAGTTCCTGAACTACAACGCCCTCGACAGCCACGACCCCGTGCACGGCCAGCACATGGGCATCCTGATCATCGAATTCGGCGTCGGTGTCACCGTCGCCGCGGTGATGCTGACGATCTTCTTCAAGTTCGCCGACCGGCTGAAGCTGATCCGCGACCTGGAACAGATGCACGGCGACGACGAGGACGTCCGATGACCGGTCTGGAACAGTACAATTACTGGATCTTCGCGATCCTGCTGACGATCGGCATCTATATCGCCATCAGCCGGGGAAATCTGGTCAAGAAGGTCGTCGGCCTGAACATCTTCCAGGCCAGCGGCTTCCTGCTCTACATCAGCTCCGGCAAGATCTGGGGCGGTACCGCGCCGATCCTGATGGAGGGAACCGACGCGACCTACGCCAATCCCCTGCCGCACGTGCTGATCCTGACCGCCATCGTCGTCGGCGTGGCGACCACGGCCATTGGCCTGGCGCTGGTGGTCCGCATCAAGGAAGCCTACGGCACGATCGAGGAGGATGACGTGCTGGCCGCCGAGGCCGCCTTCGAGGCGGAGATGCGTCAGGAGGCCGGGAAGTCATGAGCGCCACAGGGGGCGCACTGACCCTGATGGACAACCTGCCGGCGCTGCAGGTCGCCGTGCCGTTGATTGCGGCTCCGATCTGCACCTTCCTGCGCTTCCGCAACGGCGCCTGGGCCTTCGCGCTGCTGGTCAGCGCCGCGGTGTTCTGGATGTCCTGGCTGCTGCTGCAGCAGGTGCTCGCCGACGGCGTCATCTCCTATCACATGGGCGGATGGCCGCCGCCTATCGGCATCGAGTACCGCGTCGACCGGGTCAACGCCTTCGTCATTCTGATCGTGGCCATGATCTCGCTGATCACCCTGCCCTTCGCCAAGGCGACGGTGGAGCGGGAGGTGCCGGCGGACAAGCATCACCTGTTCTACGCCGCGTGGCTGCTCTGCATCACCGGCCTGCTGGGCATCGCGATCACCGGCGACGCCTTCAACGTTTTCGTCTTCCTGGAGATATCGTCCCTGTCGAGCTACGTGCTGATCGCCGCCGGGCGCGACCCCAGGGCGCTGACGGCGTCGTTCCAGTACCTGATCCTCGGCACGCTGGGCGCGACCTTCATCCTGATCGGCGTCGGCCTGCTCTACATCATGACCGGCACCCTCAACATGATGGACCTCGCCGACCGGATCCCGGCGATCGCCCACACGGCTCCGGTCCGGGCGGCGGCCGGCTTCCTGACCGTGGGCATCGCGCTCAAGGCCGCGCTGTTCCCGGCGCATTTCTGGCTGCCCAACGGTTACGCCTTCAGCCCCAATGCGGTCTCGGTCCTGCTCTCGGCGACGGCGACCAAGGTCTCGATCTACCTGCTGCTGCGTTTCGAACTCACGGTCTTCGGCGACGTCGATGCGGTGGGGGATTTCAGCTTCGCCAACCTACTGCTGCCTTTCGCCGTCGCCGCCTTCGTCCTCGGATCCGTCTCGGCGATCTTCCAGAGCGACGTCAAGCGGCTGCTCGCCTATTCGTCGGTGGCGCAGATCGGCTACATGATCGCCGGCCTCGGCCTCGGTTCGGTCGACGGCGTGACGGCCGGCATCGTGCACCTGTTCAACCACGCACTGATGAAGGCGGCGCTCTTCATGGCCGCCGGCGCGGTCTTCATGCGGGCCGGCGGCGTGCAGCTCGCCAACTTCGCGGGCATGGGCCGGCGCATGCCGCTGACCATGTTCGCCTTCGTGCTGGCGGGGCTGAGCCTGATTGGCGTGCCGCTGACCGTCGGTTTCGTTTCCAAGTGGTATCTGGTGCTCGCCGCACTGCAGACCGGACCCGGCGGCTATGTCATTGCCGGCCTGATCCTGGCGAGTTCCCTGATGGCCGTCATCTATGTCTGGCGCGTGGTCGAGGTCGCCTATCTGCGCGATCCCGAACCCGATGCGCCGCGCCACGAGGCGCCGCTGTCGGTGCTCGCGCCCATGTGGCTGCTGGTCGTCGCCTGCTTCTGGTTCGGCATCGACAGCAGCTTCACCGTCGGCATCGCCCGCGACGCCGCGATCCAGCTCATGGGGCCGGGCCAGTGACGGTGGATATGCAGATACTGCTGACAGTCGCCGTGCCGCTGATCGGCATGGTGGGCATCGCGCTTGCCGGACGCTGGCCGAACCTGCGCGAGGGCGTGACGCTGCTGACGGCCACGGTCAATGCGGTCAACGTCTGGACCATCCTGCCGGTCGTGCTGGAAGGCGGGCGGCCCGCGGTCAGCGTGATCGAGATCCTGCCCGGCCTGCCGCTGAAGTTCGAGGCGGAGCCGCTCGGCATGATGTTCGCGGCGGTCGCGGCGACGCTCTGGATCGTCAATTCGATCTATTCGATCGGCTACATGCGCGGCAACAACGAGGTCCGCCAGACCCGCTTCTACGCCTGCTTCGCCCTGGCCATCGGCGGGGCCATGGGTGTCGCCTTCGCGGGCAACCTGCTGACGCTGTTCATCTTCTACGAGGTGCTGACGCTCTCCACCTACCCGCTGGTGATCCACAAGGAAACCGAGGAAGCGCGCCGGGGCGGGCGCACATATCTCGGCATCCTGATCGCCACTTCCATCGGTCTGCAGCTTCCCGCGATCATCTGGACCTGGCACCTGACGGGCACGCTGGATTTCGTTCCTGGCGGGACGCTCGCGGGCAAGGTGCAGGGGGTTTCCGCCGGCCTGCTGCTGGCGCTCTACATGTACGGCATCGGCAAGGCGGCGCTGATGCCGGTCCATCGCTGGCTGCCGGCCGCGATGGTGGCGCCGACGCCGGTCTCGGCGCTGCTGCATGCCGTGGCCGTGGTCAAGGCCGGCGTCTTCACGGTGCTGAAGGTGATCGTCTACGTCTTCGGTCTCGACCTGATGTCGTCGGAGCCCGCGACCAACTGGCTGATCTACGCCGCCGCCATCACGCTGACGCTGGCCAGCCTGATCGCCATGCAGCAGGACAACCTGAAACGACGGCTGGCCTATTCCACCGTCAGCCAGCTTTCCTACGTCATCCTGGCGGGGGCGCTGGGCACGGCCATGGGCGTGGTCGGCGGCGGCATGCACATCGCCATGCACGCGGCAGGCAAGATCACGCTGTTCTTCTGCGCCGGCGCGATCTACGTCGCCGCGCACAAGAGCGAGCTTTCCGACATGAAGGGAATCGGCCGGGTGATGCCGGTGACGACCTTCTGCTTCATGATCGGAGCGCTGTCGGTGATCGGCCTGCCGCCCCTCGGCGGATCGTGGTCGAAGATGCTGATCATGGTCGGCGCGGCGGACGCCGGCTTCCAGATCATGATCGGCGTGCTGATCCTGAGTTCCCTGCTCAACGTCGCCTATCTGATGCCCGTGCCGCTGCGCGGCTTCATGTTCCGCCCACCCGATGCGGGCGATGGCCCGGTCAAGGTCAGGGAGGCGCCCCTGCCCTGCCTGATCGCCATCGTCATCACCTCGGCGCTGTGCATCGTGCTGTTCTTCGGCGCGGGCGAGATCTACGACATGCTGCTGCCGATCACCGAACCCGGGGGAGGCCGGCTATGAGCGGCCGCACCCTCTACCGCATGCTGCTCGCGCTGTGCGCCGTGCTGCTGCTGGTCGACGTGGCCAACCTGGCGCTGCACGTCATTCACCATCATCCCAAATTCGCGATCGAGGAGATCCCGAACTTCTACGGCTTCTACGGTCTCGTCGGCGGCGTGCTGCTGGCGCTGCTGGCGGAGCGGATCGGCAACGCACTGACGCGCGGGGAGGGCTACTACGACGATGACGTGGGCTGACCTGCCGCCGGGCCTGGTGCTGATTCTGGGCGGTGTCCTCGCCGCCGTGTTGCCGCATGCGTTGCGCAAGGCACTGACGCTCGTCCTGCCGCTCGCCGGAATGCTGCATCTCGCCGCGCTGCCGGAGGGCGTCCACGTGCTCGGCACGGTGTTCGGCATGGACCTGATCGGCAGCCGCGTCGACGGCCTCGCCCTCGTTTTCGGGGCGATCTTCTACGCCGCCGCCTTCCTCGCCGCCGTCTTTCACCTGCATGTCCGCGACCGCATGCAGGATGTCGCGGCCATGGCCTATGCCGGCGCGGCGGTGGGCGCGGTGTTCGCCGGCGACCTGGCGACGCTGTTCGTCTACTGGGAGTTGACGGCCATCGCCTCCGTCTTCCTGGTCTTCGCCGGCCGCACCGACGCCGCCTACCGCGCCGGCATCCGCTATCTGCTGGTCCAGATCACCTCGGGCGTGCTGCTGATGGGCGGGCTGGTGCTGCACTGGCGCGCGACCGGCTCGGTCGCCTTCGACGACATCGGCCTGGACTCGGCCGGCGCGGTGATGATCTTCCTCGCCTTCGGCATCAAGTGCGGCTTCCCGCTGCTGCATGGCTGGATCGCCGACGCCTATCCGCGCGCCAGCATCACCGGCGCGGTCTTCCTCTCGGCCTTCACCACCAAGCTCGCGGTCTATGCGCTGGCCCGCGGCTTTCCGGGCACCGAACTGCTGGTCTGGATCGGCGCGGCCATGGGCGTTCTGCTGGCGCTGCTGTCGCTGAAGGCGACCGACATCCGCCGCATCCTGGCCTACAGCCTGAACAGTCAGCTCGGCATCATGGTCGCAGGCGTCGGCATCGGCACGCCGCTGGCGCTCGACGGCGTCGCCGCCCACGCCGTGGTCTCCATCCTCTACACTGCGCTGCTGTTCATGGCCGCCGGCGTCGTACTCCACCGCACCGGCCGCTCGGAGGCCAGCGCACTCGGCGGGCTGGCCACGCGCATGCCCTGGACGCTCGCCGCCACGCTGGTGGCCGCGGCGACGATCTCCGCCCTGCCGCTGACCGGCGCCTTCGTCTCCAAATCGCCGATCCTGACCGCTGCCGGATCCGAAAGCGGCTGGCTGGCCTGGAGCCTGTTGCTGCTCGGCGCGGTCGGCGCCATCGCCCATACAGGTCTGCGCCTGCCCTGGCTGATCTTCGCGGGCCGGAGAGAGGCCCCCGTGGAGATCCGGCAGACGGCGCCCGCGAACATGTACGCCGCGATGGCCGGAACGGCCGCCCTCTGCATCGCCATCGGCCTTGTCCCGGGTCTCTATTACGGCTGGATGCCCAACGCCTCCGACTACGAGGTCTATTCGGCCAGCCACGTGCTGACCCAGCTCCAGCTCGTCGCCTTCGCCGCGCTGGGCTTCGTCTGGCTGGTCCGCTCGGGCCTGATGTCACGGCCCGCGGCCCCGGCCACATTGCTGGACGCCGACTGGTTCTATCGGCGGGGGCTGCAGGACGTCTGGCGGAAGACCGTCGAATGGGGCGGCGAGATCGGCCGCGCCGGCCGCAGCGGCCTGCACGGCTGGGTCCAGGCGATCATGCTGACCAGCCGCCGCCTGGCCGGGCCGGACGGGCCGCTCGGCCGCGCGGTCACGCCGGGCACGGCCGTGCTCTGGCTCACCGCCATGCTGGGCCTCTATCTCGTGGTATTCTACACCTGATGCCGAAGACCGTTCACCTGATCCGCCATGGCCAGTCCACCTTCAACGCCCACATGTCGCTGACGGGCGTGGACCCGATGACCTTCGACGCGCCGCTCAGCCCGAAGGGCGAACTGCAGGTCGAGACCCTGCGCGAGGCGATGTCGGCCCGGCCCGTGGACCTGGTGGTGACCACGCCCTTCACCCGCGCGATCCAGACCAGCCTCGGCGCCTTCGGTCAGCGCGGCCTGCCCCTGGTGGTGGAGGCGATGCACCGCGAGCATCTGGCGGCAAGCTGCGACGTCGGCCGCTCGCCCGCCATTCTGGCCCGCGATTTCCCGGAACTCGACTTCGATCACCTGAACGATCCCTGGTGGTATCACCGCCACGACCATGACGGTCCCTTCTCGGAGGAGCCGCAGGATCACGTCATGGACCGCGTCCACCGCTTCAAGGGCTGGCTCGCCAGCCGGCCCGAGCGCCACATCGCGGTGGTCGGCCACGGCACCTTCTTCTGGATGCTGACCGGCCGCTTCCTCAACAACGCCGAGGTCGCGACCCTGGAGATGTAGAAGGCCGCTGTCGCCGGCGTCGCGTCTATTCGTTCAGGATCGTGCAGTTCTCGCGCGCACACTCTGTCAAGGCCGCCTGCGCGGCCTCGCTCCATTCGTCCTCCGGCGCGTCCCCGTCCAGATAGCCCTTCTGCTTCAGCACGCTGATGTAGAGGGACTTGTAGACCCAGTGGTTGTCGGCGAGCCGCCTGTGTGTCGCGACCGCCGACTCGATATCGCCCTTCGCCGCGTGGATGCGCGCGAGCACGTAGACGCCAACCCCGTCCGCCGGATCGAGTCTGAGGTTCTCTTCCGCATGGAACAAGGCCTTGTCGAAATCGCGGACCTCGTCCGGCCCGAACGCGCGGAACTGCGCCAGCATGAAATGGGCCGCCGATACCGATGGATCGTGGCTGACGACGTCCTCATAGGCCGCGACGGCGGCGGCGCCATCGTTCAGATCCGCATAGGCTTCTGCCCTCTGGCCGTGGAGAAACGCGATATCCACGACCTCACCGATTGCATCTCCGGCTGCTGCGAGCGCCTCGTAGTTGGCGAGCGCCGCCCGGAGCCGGCCTTCGCGCTGCAGGGCGAGACCCAGGTTGAATCGCGTCAGGCTGTTGCCGGGCTGCAGATCGAGAGCCTTCTGGAAATCTGCGATGGCCCGGTCGTAACGCTCCAGACGCAGGAAGACGGTGCCCCGGTTGTTGTAAGCGTCCATTCGTGCGGGTTCGAGTTCGATTGCGGCGTCGTAGTCGTCGACCGCACCGCCGAGATCGCCGTTTTTCCGCTTCGCCAGGCCTCGGTTCAGCAGGGCATTGTAAAAGTCCGGCTGCAACTGAAGGGCGTAGTCGAGATCTGCGATGGCTTCGTCGTAGCGGCCGATTTCATCGAGGGCGTAGGCTGACCAGTAACGGGCGTCAGCCCGTACCGCGGCCTCCTCGCTCCACGCGGCAAGAATGTCGCAAAAGGCGATCTGAAGGCCCCATTCGAGTACGGGTTCGGCATCATAGGCGCAGTGGTACAGCAGGCCCATCGTATCAAACGTACCCTCGGCGTCGGGCGACAACACATCCGCTACCGCACACCAGGCCCGCTTCAACCGGATGTCGGGCTCGTCGCTACCGCAGCGTTCATGAAAATCGGCCGCTCCAAGCGCTATTTCCTTCGCGTCCGACGGGCCGATGCCTGCAAGACCGAAGACCGCGATTCCTGCCGCCACGCCCAGAACAATCGCCCGCATCGCTCCGCCCTCCTGCAACCCTGGATGGCTTCAGGCAATCACATGCACGCGAACAAATCAAGATCGAAGAGTCAGGCGGCCTTGCGCAGCCCCTCCTTCGTCACCCAGTGTTCGGTGTCGTCGAGAGCCTTCTCGAAGCGGTCGAACATCTCGTTGATCTCCGCTTCGGTGATGACCAGCGGCGGGCAGAAGCCCAGCGAATCTGTCATCGCCCGGGTGATGAGGCCGTGCTTGACCGCGAACTCGGCGCAATTGGCGCCCACCATCTTCTTCGGGTCGAAGGCCCGCTTCGTGGTCTTGTCGGCGACCAGTTCCACCGCGCCGACGAGGCCGACGCCGCGGACGTCGCCGACCAGCGGATGATCGCCCAGCTTGCGCAGGCGCCGCTGCATCACCGGCATGACCTCGCGGACATGTTCCAGGATGCGGCGTTCCTCCATCAGTTCCAGCGTGCGCACGGCGACCGCCGCGCAGACCGGATGGGCCGAATAGGTGAAGCCGTGGGCGAAGGTGCCGATCTTCTTCGACTGTTCGATCATGGCGTCGTGGATGCGGTCGTTGACCATCACACCGGAGATCGGGAGATAGGCCGAGGAGAGTTGCTTGGCACAGGAGACGGAATCCGGCTCGATGTCGTAGGTCTCGCAGCCCCACATGTTACCCGTCCGGCCGAAGCCGCAGATCACCTCGTCGGCGATCATCATGATGTCGTACTTCTTCAGCACCGCCTGGATCTTCGGGAAATAGCCGGCCGGCGGCACCAGCACGCCGCCCGCGCCGCAGACCGGCTCGGCGATGAAGGCGGCGACCGTCTCCGGCCCTTCCTGGAGGATGCGCTGTTCGAGCTGTTCCGCAAGGCGGGTCGAATATTCCTCCTCGGTCTCGCCCGGCTCCATGCCGCGATAGGGATAGGCCATGTCGACATGGCCGATATTGGCGATGGGCAGGTCGAACTCGGCATGGTTGGCCGGCAGTCCCGTCAGCGAAGCCGACGCGATCGTGACGCCGTGATAGCCCTTGATGCGGGAGAGGATCTTCTTCTTCTCCGGCCGGCCGAGGGCGTTGTTGACGTACCACTGCAGCTTGACCTGGCTGTCGTTGGCCTCGGAGCCGGAATTGGCGAAGAAGACCTTCGACATGCCCTTCGGCGCAATCGCCAGCAGCTTCTCGGCCAGTTCGATGGAAGGCATCGAGCTCTTGTGACCGAACTGGTGGTAGAAGGGCAGCTTGCGCATCTGTTCGACCGCCGCGTCGATCAGGGCTTCCTCGCCGAAGCCGAAGCTGGCGCACCAGAGGCCGGCCATGCCCTCAATGTATTCGTTGCCCTCGTCGTCCCAGACCATCACGCCCTTGCCACGGTCGATGATCATCGGACCCTTGGTCCGGTGCACGTCGAGATTGGTGTAGGGATGGATGATGCTTTCGATGTCGCGCGCGGACGGCGAATTGCCGATGTCGTTCATCTCTCGCCTCCAGGGGTTGGGTCGTCCGGTTCGTGCCGCGATCCTGCCAGAATACCGCACCGGCGGCGACTGCTTTGATCGTGGACCCGCCCGCACGGGCTCACGGGCGTGGCCCAAGCGGCTTGAAATGACCGGCGTTTTCTGCCCATTTCCCCCGGCCCGAAGCCTTCTGTGGACAAGCACGACCATGAACATGATCCCCTCCCCCAGGACCGTCGCCTTCCAGGGCGTCCCAGGCGCCTATTCGAACCTGGCCTGCCGGGAGGTCTTTCCGGAGGCGGAGGCGGTGCCGTGCAAGACCTTCGAGGCCGCCTTCGAGGCGGTGCGCAACGGCGACACCGATGTCGGCATGATCCCGATCGAGAACTCGCTGGGCGGGCGGGTCGCGGACATCCATTCGCTGATCCCGAAATCCGGCCTCTACATGGTCGGCGAGCACTTCCAGAAGGTCGAGCACATGTTGCTGGCGCCGAAGGGCGCGACGCTGGAAGGCCTGAAGCGCGTCTACAGCCACGAGCAGGCGCTGGCCCAGTGCCGGGACCTGATCGCCAATCTGGGTCTGGAAGCGGTGGTGCATGCCGATACCGCCGGCTCCGCGCAGGAAGTCGCCGAGCGCGGCGACCCGGAAGAGGCGGCCATCGCCTCCAGCCTCGCCGCCGAGATCTACGGCCTCGAGCCGCTGCGCAGCCGCATCGAGGACAAGATCGGCAACACCACCCGCTTCATCGTCATGGCGCGCCAGCGCATGGACCCGCCGCCGACCGACCCGGCGATCACCAGCCTGCTGTTCCAGGTGCGCAGCGTCCCGGCCGCGCTCTACAAGGCGCTGGGCGGCTTCGCGACCAACGGCGTCAACGTGGTCAAGCTGGAGAGCTATATCGTCGACATGAGCTTCACGGTGGCGCAGTTCTACGCCGAGATCGAAGGCCACCCCGCCGCGCGCGAGGTCGACCGCGCGCTGGAGGAGGTCCGTTTCTTCTCGACCAGCGTGAAGGAACTTGGCGTCTATCCTGCGCATCCCTTCCGTCGACAGGGGTAGCAGCGGAGACACATGCATCTGCAGCCGGAGATATTCGTATCGGAGAAGGCCCGGACGCTGTTCGAGTACTGGCTGTCCCTGGCCCCGCCCGGCCAGCCGCCGCGCCGGCGCGATTTCGATCCCGCCGCCGTCCCCGACCTGCTGCCCGAAATCCTGATGGTGCGGCCGACCGATGACGGCGATTTCAGGATTTCGCTGCTCGGCACCGCCCAGCGCGAGGCCTTCGGCGAGGAACTGACCGGCGAGAGCATCTTCGCGCGCATCGGCCGGCGGGAGGCGGAGCGCCTCCGGCAGATCCAGACCGAGGCGCTGACCGGCCGCAGCGGCTTTGTCACCCTGCGCCAGTTCTATCGCGACAACGGCAAGCACTGGACGGTTCAGGGCCTGGCATTGCCCATGCTGGGCGACGGCGGGATCGTCAGCCGCAACCTCGCCGGCTTCTTTCCCCTGACGGCGGCGGAATTCGGCGAACGGCGCGGCGCTGGCCTGGACGTGGACAGGACCACCCTGCAGGGCGCCTGGCGCTATGACATCGCCCGCGGCACCTTTGCCGTCGCCCGCCTGGACTGAGGCGCGCGTCCACCCGTTCCTGGTTGCGCGCCTTTCCCGCATTCCGCCCGCGGCGGCCTTGTGATAGCTAACGGGAAAGCACGAAGACGCACCGGGGAGGGTGAACCGATGGGCCGTTATGACGACGTCTACAACGCCTGGCGCAAGGATCCGGAAAGCTTCTGGGCCGAGGCCGCGAAGGAAATCGACTGGGTCAAACCCTGGGACAGGGTACTGGACGATACCAACCCGCCGTTCTACCGCTGGTTCGCCGGCGGCGAACTGAACACCGCCTACAACTGCCTGGATCGCCATGTCGAGGGCGGCCGCGCCGACCAGGCGGCGATCATCTACGACAGCCCGATGACGGGAAATGTCGAGCGGCTGACCTATCGCGATCTGCGCGACCGGGTGGCGCTGTTCGCCGGCGCGCTGTGCGCCCGCGGCGTGGGCAAGGGCGACCGCGTGATCATCTACATGCCGATGATTCCGGAGACGGCAGTGGCCATGCTGGCCTGCGCGCGGATCGGCGCAGTGCATTCGGTGGTCTTCGGCGGCTTCGCTCCCAACGAGCTCGCCACCCGCATCGACGACGCAAAGCCGAAGCTGATCATCGCCGCGACCTGCGGCCTGGAACCGGGCCGGGTGATCGAATACATGCCGCTGATCCACAAGGCGATCGACCTGTCGAAGCACAAGCCGGACGGCACCATCGTCTACGCGCGCCCCGAAGTCCCGGCGTTCGACATGCGCGCCGGCGACATGCTCTGGGACGACGCGCTGAAGGACGCGGAGCCGGCCGAATGCGTTACCGTGAAGGCGACGGATCCGCTCTACGTCCTCTACACCTCCGGCACGACGGGCCAGCCCAAGGGCGTGGTGCGCGACAATGGCGGCCACGCCGTGGCGTTGAAATGGTCCATGAAGAACCTCTACGACGTCGATCCGGGCACGACCTTCTGGGCGGCCTCCGACGTCGGCTGGGTGGTGGGCCACAGCTACATCGTCTACGCGCCGCTGCTGCACGGGGCCACGGCCATCCTGTTCGAGGGCAAGCCCGTCGGCACTCCGGACCCCGGCACCTTCTGGCGCGTCATCGCCGACCACGACGTGCAGGTGATGTTCACCGCGCCGACCGCCTTCCGGGCCATCAAGCAGCAGGATCCGAAGGGCGAGTTCATCGGCAAGTACGACCTGTCGAAGTTCCGCATCCTGTTCCTGGCCGGGGAGCGCGCGGATTCCGACACCATCCAGTGGGCCGAAAAGCAGCTCGAGGTGCCGGTGATCGATCACTGGTGGCAGACCGAGACCGGCTGGCCCATGGCGATCAACCCGATGGGCATGGAGGCCCTGCCGGTGAGGTACGGCAGTCCGGGCAAGCCGGTGCCAGGCTATGACATCCGCATCGTCTCCGAACAGAACGAGGAAGTGAAACGCGGCGACATGGGCGCGATCGTGGTGAAGCTGCCGCTGCCGCCGGGCGCGCTGCCGACGCTGTGGAACGCCGACCAGCGCTTCCGCGACGCCTATCTCACCGACTATCCCGGCTACTACAAGACCGCCGACGCCGGCTATATGGACGAGGATGGCTATCTCTACGTCATGGCCCGCACCGACGACATCATCAACGTCGCCGGTCACCGCCTCTCCACCGGCGCCATGGAAGAGGTGCTGTCCCAGCATCCCGACGTGGCCGAGTGTGCGGTCTTCGGCGTCGCCGATCAGATGAAGGGGCAGTTGCCGCTCGGCATGATCGTGCTCAAGGCGGGCGTCGAGCGCGATGTCGACGAGATCCGCAACGACTGCATCCAGATGATCCGCAACCAGATCGGCGCGGTGGCCGCTTTCCGGCTGGTGACGCCGGTCAAGCGCCTGCCCAAGACTCGCTCGGGCAAGGTGCTGCGCGCGACCATGCAGAAGATCGCCGACGGGGAGGAATTCAAGACGCCGGCGACGATCGACGATCCGGCGATCCTGGACGAAATCCGCGTCTCGCTGGAGGACCTGGGCTACCCGAAACGGTGACCCGCGCTCAGAAGTCCCAGTAAAGGAACTCCGGCACCACGGCCGAGTTGGCGCGCAGCATGGCGAAACAGGCCGCGAAGGCGGCGAAGGCGAGCAGCATGCCGACCAGGTGGGGACGGTAGAGATGCGCGGCGAGCCGCCGGAGCCGTCCGCCGGGCTCGACCATGCCGGCCACCTGCGGCAGGTTCGGCAGCGCCAGGCAGAAGAGCGTCAGCGCGGCGAATATCTGCCAGCGCCAGCCGGCCAGGAAGTCCGCGCCCGCGACCGGAATGTCGAGGCCATGCAGCCCCGCCATGCCCTGCCAGACATGGATGGCGGCGGTCAGGTTATCAGCGCGGAACACGACCCAGGCGGCGACGACGAAGACCATCGTCAGCGTCCAGCCGGCCGCAAGCCCCAGGGGCCTGAGCGCCGGCAGTTCAGGTAACAGTGGCCGCATTGCGTCGCCCCAGGCGCGGTGGAGCAGCAGGCAGGCCCCGTGCATCGCCCCCCAGATGACGAAGGTCCAGCCCGCCCCGTGCCAGATGCCGCCCAGCAGCATGACGATGAACAGGTTGAGATAGGTCCGCCACGGTCCGATCCGGTTGCCGCCCAGCGGCACGTAGAGATAGTCGCGCAGGAAGGACGACAGGGTGATGTGCCAGCGCCGCCAGAAGTCGGCGATGCTGACCGCCCGGTAGGGCGAGTTGAAGTTGAACGGCAGACGGATGCTGACCATCAGCCCGATGCCGATGGCCATGTCGGAATAGCCGGAGAAGTCGAAATAGAGCTGGAAGCTGTAGGCCAGCGCCGCCGTCCATGCCTGTTCCAGCGCCAGCGGCTGGGTCAGCGCCTGGTCGAACAGCGGCGTCGCCACAGTGCCCATGGGATCGGCGATCAGCAGCTTCTTGGCCATGCCGGCGATGAAGATCATCAGACCCCATGAAAATCCCTCCGCCGTGATCCGGAAGGCCTTCGGCGCCGCGAACTCCTGCATCGTCCGCTTCTGCTGCAGGATCGGCCCGGCAATGAGCTGCGGGAAGAAGGAGACGAAGGCGGCATACTGGATGAAGTCGTGGTGGTGCGTACGCCCGTTGCGCGCGTCCACCAGGTAGGAGATCTGCTGGAAAGTGAAGAACGAGATGGCAAGCGGCAGGACGATCTCCGGCAGCGGAATGTCCGCACCGCTCAGCCATTCGATGTTCTCCTCGATGAAGTTGGCGTACTTGAACCAGCCCAGCGCGGCCAGATTGAGCGCCACGCCGAACGCCGTCAGACCCTTCGAGCGGGTGCGTTCGATGGCCCGCCCGAGGGCGAAGTTCACCAGGATCGAGGCGACGATCAGCGGCAAGTAGACCGGCTTCCAGAAGCCGTAGAAGAACAGCGACGCCGCGACGATCCAGTAGAGCTGGGCCCCGAACAGCCGCCGCGAAAGCACCACGCCGATCAACGCCAGCGGCAGGAACGCGAACAGGAACAGGTCGGAACTGAAGATCATCGCGTCGCCTGCCGGTCGCAGTAGGGGTCCATCACGGCGCGGAAGGCGTCGATCGATCGTTTCAGCCGCTCCCGCAGATCGGCCTCGTGGATATCGAGCGCTTCTGGCGGGACGGCATGCCTGCCGGCTGCGATCGCCTCCAGAATGTAGCGGTTGACCTTCGGGTGGTAGTGCGAGGCATCACGGTAGAGCTCCGGGTCGCCGGCGAAGCGGACGATGCCCTGGAAATCGAACAGCCGGTAATTGGACAGGCCCGCCAGCTCCTCATGGAGGATGCGGGCGGCGAACTCGGTATCGGCCAGCCGCCCGCCCGGATTGGCGTGCATCAGCGCCGAATAGGCCGGGATGAAGAAGTCGAACGCCGTGCCGGGGAAGTCCTCGACCAGCGGCCGGACGGACAGCCGGATGTTCCGGCGGAAATCGACCGCGTCGATATCGCCCGCGGACTGGTCCTGCCGCGCGCAGTATTCCTCGCCGACCAGATGGGGGCCGAACTCGCGCCGCTCCCCCCACTTGTTGATGCCGTCCAGCGCCTGGACGTCACCCGTCCGGCGCGCATTGCGGGCCGCATTGGCATCCAGCCAGGCCTGCAGGGTGAAGGCGTACTCCAGATCGGTCAGCGGGTTGCCGTCATAGAGATGGAACGGAAAGGTCCCGTCGCGCAGTCGCCCCGGCTCCAGGTTGAAGCGCGCCAGTTCGTATTCCCACAGCACCCGCTCGGCGCCGTGGTCACGCAGTGCGGCGCGCAACAGTTCGCTCTGCTCGGCCGGGTAGGAGCCGGCGATGGTCGCGTTCAGCGTCGGCAGACCGAGTACCTCGCCGGCCTCGTCGATGTAGAAGTTCTGGCTGATCGAGGTGCCGACGATGATCGCCTCGTAGGGCCAGGTTCGCACCAGGCCCGCCATCCGGTACTGCTCGTCGGGGACGAAGTAGTCCCGCGCCGCCGGCGGCGCGAACATGTGCAGCGGATCGATCCGCGCCAGCCAGCCCAGATAACCGACGACGACGGCCATGATCGCCGCAGGCAGGACGATCGCGACGGTGCGCGGCCTGGGCGCCGCAAGTCGCCGGGCGATCCCTCCATGGCCGACCGCGTAGGCGGCGAGCGACAGCAACAGCAGCGCCGCGGCGAAGGCCGCGGGTACATAGGGACTGAGCAACGCCGTCAGCTCGACCTCGTAGCGCCGCCCGTTCGCGGTCGGATCGCTGTTGTCGGGTGTGGAGAAACGCAACAGACCGCCGCCGACGAAGTGCGCGCCGCCGCCCTGCCCACGGATCTCGTCGGTGCCGGCGAAGGGATTGCCGATAGGCCGGCCGTCCTCCAGCAGCTGGCCGGCGACAAACCCTTTCCCCCTGTCGGACCAGGGGACATGCAGCGGCCAGGGCTGCTCGATGGGATAGAGATAGCCGACCGGGGCGAGAGCCCGGACGGCGGCGGGATCGATCGATTCCCGGTAGCGCGTGCCCTCCAGCGCCAGCCAGGCCGTGGCGCCCGCGACGACGGCCAGCGCGAGCAGCACGACATCCACGCCTCGGCGGGCCGCTCGGGAACCGGGCGCCAGCAACAGCAGCCCGCCCGCCAGCAACAGCGCCGCCGCCGCAACCATCGCGATCATCACCTCCCGGTCCAGCCGGACGAGAAACCGGGCCTCCAGCAGCGGGTCGGCGGGCGGCTCGGGGCCCAGGGTGAAATAGAAGTTCTGGACGCCGGTATGCAGATAGCCCGGCCGCGCGCCCTCACTGAGCGGTCCCTTGCTGACCCGCCCATCGGCGACGCGCCGGCCGTTGATGTAGAACTCGGTGGCCGTCCCCGACGAGCCGTAGCGCGCCGCGTCGAGAACATGCAGCGGCGGGCGCTCCCAGGAACCGACCTCCAGGCGGTGCAAGAAGAGACGTCCCTCCTGCCGTTCGGCGTCGGTAAGCGAGAACTGTTGGCTGACCGCAATGCCGCGGAGCCCTACGAACAGCGCGGCAGCGATGACCGCGATCGCGATCGCGATCAGTGCGGCGCCCACCCATTGCCGGCTCAGCCCTTCGGGGCGCTCCGATTCCAGAATGTTGTCGACCATGGGATCAGAAATGCCGCCAGCCCGCCTGCTTCAACGATATCTCACGCTCACGGGACAGAAATCTTACACCATCGCCGGCTACGACACGGCCAATGCGCGTCAGGGGAACACCGACGTCCGGCAGCACCGCTTCGACCGGCGCGGTGAAGACCAGCTCATAGTCGTCCCCGCCGGTGAAAGGCAGGGTCTCCAAGTCGCTGCCGGCGGCGATCGCCGCCCGCGCCGCCTCGGAAACCGGCACCAGATCGGCGTCGATCTCCATGCCGACGCCGGACCGGCGGGCGATGTGGCCCAGATCGGCAGCAAGGCCGTCGGAGACGTCCTGACAGGCCGTGGCGATGCCGACCAGCGCCGGCCCCAGCCAGACGCGCGCCTCCGGCACCCGATAGCGGTCGATCAGGCTCTTCCGGTACTCGGCGCGCACGGCCAGCCCGTCCCGGAGGCATTTCAGTCCAAGCGCGGCGTCGCCGACGCTGCCGGAGACGTAGACCGCCTCACCGGCCCGGGCGCCGTTGCGGCGCAGTTCACGTCCACGTTCGACCCGCCCCAGCGCCGTCAGCGAGAGCGTCAGCGGACCCGGTGTGGAGACCGTATCGCCGCCGTAGAGCGCGATGCCGAAGATCTTCTGATCCTCGGCCAGACCGGCGACGAAGGCCGCCAGCCAGTCGTCATCGCAATCGGGCGAGAGAGCGAAGGCGAGCAGATAGCCCATTGGCGTCGCGCCCATCGCTGCCAGATCGGAGAGATTGACCCGCACCAGCTTGCGGGCGATCAGGTCGGGCGGATCGTCGGCCAGGAAGTGGACGCCGGCGACCATGGCGTCCTTCGTCGCGACCCAGGCTTCGCCATGCGAGAGCTTCGGGAGAACGGCGCCGTCGTCGGAGAGAGAGAAGGCGCCCTCGCCGGCCAGGGGGGCGAGCAGCCGCTCGATGATCTCGAATTCGCCGCTTCGGCTCATCCGCCCCGGCCGGCGGCCAGTTCATCCCGCCTGATCCGCCGCGCCAGACGATCCAGCACCGCGTTGACCAGGGACGGCTCGGCGCCGCTGAAGAAGGCGTGGGAAAGGTCCACATACTCGTCGATGACCACCCGCGCGGGTACATCGATGCGGGCCAGAAGCTCATAGCCGGCAACCCTGAGCAGCGCCCTGAGCAGCGTCTCCAGCCGATCGAGATCGTAGTCCAGGCTGAGCGCGCCTTCGATCAGCCGGTCCAGTTCCAGCCGGCGGTCGTGGCTGCCGGCCACGAGGTCCTGGAAGAAATCCCGGTCTGCGCTGACCAGGGGCTCGCCGTCCAGGTCGTGACCCAGACGATGCGCCTGGAACTCGGCAATGACGGTCGCCGCATCGTCCTCGTTGAGGTCGAGCTGATAGGTCGCCTGCACGGCGTGCATGCGGGCGGCGCTGCGCTGACGCCGCGCCTGACTGCCGCCGCTGGGCTTGCGCCGGGTCATTCCTCTTCCGCGAACTGCTGGCCGAGTTCGATCATCCGCAGCACGGCCCGGGCGGCGTCCCCGCCCTTGTCCTTGCCCTTCGGATCGGCCCGCGCCCAGGCCTGATCGTGATTCTCGACCGTCAGGATGCCGTTGCCGATGGAAACGCCATCATAGACGGTCAGATCCATCAGCGCCCTGGCCGATTCGCCGGCCACGATGTCGTAGTGCGAGGTCTCGCCCCGGATGACGCAGCCCAGCGCCACGTAACCGTCATAGGAGCGCGTGCCCTGTTGAACCGCGTCCTCGGCCATGGCGATGGCGCCGGGCACTTCCAGCGCGCCGGGCACGACGATGCGGTCATAGGCGGCGCCGGCCTTCTCGAGCGCGGCGATCGCGCCCTCGGCCAGGCCGTCGGAGATGTCTTCGTAGTACCGGGCTTCGACCAGCAGGATTTGCGCGCGCGCCATGCCCTCAGTCCTCCTGAAGCGGGCGGGTGCCCACGATTTCCAGATTGTAGCCTTCCAGGCCGATGACGTGCTTGGGCGAATTGGTCAGCAGGACCATCTTGCGTACGCCGAGGTCCGTGAGAATCTGGGCGCCGATGCCGTAGTCGCGGAGATCCATCAGCTTTTCGAGGTTGTTCTGCTCCTGGGCCTGCAGGAACTCCGAGATCCGCATCTCCCGCGCCTGGCGCAGGAAGACCAGAACCCCGCGGCCTTCCTTCGCAATCTGCCGCATGGCCTGCTGCAGCCGGCCGGCCTTGCCCCCGGTTTCATGGAACAGGTCTGGCAATGGATCGTAGCCGTGCATGCGCACCAGCACCGGCTCGTCGCCGGAGATGTCGCCCTTGATGAGCGCCAGGCTCTCCGCGTACGAGACCTCCGAATCGAACACCACCAGCCGGAACTCGCCGCCCAGTTCGCTCTTGACCACGGACTCGTGGGAACGCGCGACCAGCTTGTCGAAGCGCCGCCGGTAGGCGATCAGGTCGGCGATGGTGGCGATCTTGAGATTGTGGAACTGGGCGAACTTCACCAGATCCGGCATGCGGGCCATGGTGCCGTCGTCGTTCATGATCTCGCAGATCACGCCGGCCTGGCGCAGTCCGGCCATCCGCGCGATGTCGACCGCGGCTTCCGTATGGCCGGCGCGCTGCAGGACGCCGCCGCTCTTGGCGACCAGCGGGAAGACGTGGCCGGGCGTGACGATATCCTCCGGCCCCTTTGTCAGGTCGATCGCGGTCTGGATGGTATGCGCGCGGTCCTGGGCCGAGATGCCTGTCGAGATGCCTTCGCGCGCCTCGATGGAGACCGTGAAGGCCGTCTGGTGGCGCGCCTGATTGTTCTTGCTCATCAGGTCAAGGCCGAGCTGCTCGATCCGTTCCTGGTTCATGGACAGACAGATCAGGCCGCGGCCGTACTTGGCCATGAAGTTGATCGCCTGCGGCGTCGCGAACTGGGCGGGAATGTAGAGATCCCCCTCGTTCTCCCGGTCCTCGTCGTCGACCAGGATGACCATCTTGCCGTTGCGGGCGTCCTCGACCACGTCCTCGATGGACGAAAGGTAACGTGTGAATTCCGAAGTCATTCAGATCCCTAGCCGTCGGTGTCCCTGAGCCGCGCCACATAGCGCGACAGGATGTCGATTTCCATGTTCACAGGGTCGCCGACCCGGATTTCGCCAAAGGTCGTCCGCTCCTGTGTGTGCGGAATGATGTTGATCTCGAAGCTGTCGCCGCCGACCGCATTCACCGTCAGCGACGCGCCGTTGAGCGCCACCGAACCCTTCTCGGCGACATGGCGGGCGAGTTCCTTCGGCAGTTCGAAGACGAAGCGCCGGCTGTCGCCCACCGGCTCGATTTCCCGGACCCGCGACAGACCGTCGACGTGACCCGTGACGATGTGCCCGCCCAGCTCGTCGCCCACGCGCAGGGATCGTTCCAGATTGATCCGTGCGCCCTCGCCCAGCGAACCGATGGCCGTACGGTCCAGCGTCTCCTGGGAGACGTCGACATCGAACCAGCGCGGCCCCTTGTCGACGACCGTCAGGCAGACGCCGTGACAGGCGATGGACGCGCCCATGTCGATGCTGGCCGTATCATAGGCCGTGGCGATCCGGATGCGCATGTCGCCGCGCGCCTCGACGGAGACGATGCGGCCGATGTCGGTGATGATGCCGGTGAACATGGCGTCCTTTTACGGTTCCCGCAGATAGGTTTCCAGCACGTCCTCACCGAAATGCGCGATGGCCGCCCTGCGGAACCTGGGAACGTCGGCCAGCTTCTCCAGCCCGAAGCCCCCGATCGCCGGCAGACCGTCGCCCCCGATCAGCGTCGCGGCGCGGAACCACGCCAGTTCGTCGACCAGGTCGGCGCCCACGAAGGCGGCGGCGACCCGCGCCCCGCCCTCGATCAGCAGGCGCGTGATCCCCGCCTCCGCCAGCGACCGCAGAACGTCGCCCGGCGCGGGTACCCCGGTGGCCGAAATATCGCAGCGGAACACGCGCGCCCCCCGGGCTTCCAGCGCCGCGGCGCGTGCCGGATCCGCTTCCATGCCGCAGAAGACAAGAAGCGGCGTCTGCGCCGCGGTGTCCGCCAGCCGGCCCGACGGCGGGATCGACAGCCGCGAATCGAGCACTACCCGCACCGGGCTGCGGTGCGCCAGGCCGGGAAGCCGGCAGGTCAGTTCCGGATCATCGGCCAGGGCGGTGCCGGCGCCGATCAGGATCGCATCGTGACTGGCGCGCAGCAGGTGCCCCCGCTCCCGCGCAGCGCCCGCGGTGATCCATTTCGCGTCCGATGCACGGGTGGCGATGCGCCCGTCCAGCGTCGTCGCCAGCTTCAGTGTGACCATCGGGCGGTTTGCCGTCCGGTGAAGGACGAAGCCGCGGTTGAGCGCGGCGGCCTGATCGGACAGAACGCCCGTGACCACCTCGACGCCCGCTTCACGCAGCATCTGCACGCCACGGCCATTCACCCGCTCATCGGGGTCGGTCATGGCGACCACGACCCGGGCGACGCCGGCCGCGGCCAGCGCCTCCGCACAGGGCGGCGTGACGCCGTGATGGCTGCAGGGTTCCAGCGTGACATAGGCGGTCGAACCGCGGACGGCGCCGCCGGCGCGGGCGAGCGCTTCCGTTTCGGCGTGCGGGCGGCCGCCGGGCTGGGTCCAGCCCCGGCCGATCACGCGGCCATCCGCCACCACTACGCAGCCGACGGCCGGATTGGGCGCCACCTGCCCCAGTCCGCGCCGCGCCAGCATCAGCGCGTGGGCCATGTGGCGGCGGTCGGCCTCAGTCGGGGACTTCGTCGCGCTGGCCAAGTTCGCGTCCGATGAAGTCCTCGAAGTCGGAGGCCTCGCGGAAGTTCCTGTAGACCGAAGCGAAGCGGACATAGGCGACCTGGTCCAGGTTCGCCAGCGCCCGCATGATCAGTTCGCCGATGGTCTGTGACTGGATCTCCGATTCGCCGGAGCTCTCGAGCTGGCGCACGATGGCGTTGATGGTCCGCTCGACCCGCTCGGGGTCGACCGGCCGCTTGCGGATGGCGATATCGATCGAGCGGGCGACCTTGTCGCGGTCGAAGGGCACGCGCTGGCCGTTCTTCTTCACCACGGTCAGTTCGCGGAGCTGGATCCGCTCGAATGTGGTGAACCGGCCGCCGCAGTTGGGACAGAAGCGCCGGCGCCGGATCGCCGTGTTGTCCTCGGTCGGACGTGAATCCTTCACCTGCGTGTCGGCGTTGTGACAGTACGGACAGCGCATGCCCAATCCCCCCTGGTCAGGCCGCGGTCAAAGGCCTTGCGTATAGATCGGGAACCGGCCGCAGAGCTGCTTGACCTCTTCGCGCGCCTTCGCCTCCGCGGCCCCGTTGTCGCCATTGGACTGGGCGTAGGCCTCCAGCACGTCGGCGATCAGATGCCCGACCTTCTGGAACTCCGCTTCGCCGAAGCCGCGGGTCGTTCCCGCCGGCGTGCCGAGCCGGACGCCAGACGTAACCATGGGCTTCTCCGGGTCGAATGGCACGCCATTCTTGTTGCAGGTCATGTAGGCGTTTTCCATCGTCCGTTCGGCGTCACGGCCGGTGACGCCCTTGGAGCGCAGATCGACCAGCATCAGGTGCGTGTCGGTACCGCCCGAGACGATGTCGAAGCCCCGCTCCATCAGCGCCCCGGCAAGCGCCTTCGCATTGGCCACGACCTGGCGGCTGTAGGCGTGGAACTCGGGCTTCAGCGCCTCGCCGAAGCCGGCCGCCTTGGCAGCGATGGCGTGCATCAGCGGCCCGCCCTGAAGTCCGGGGAAAACGGCCGAGTTGATCTTCTTGCCCAGCGCCTCGTCGCGGCTGAGGATCAGCCCGCCGCGGGCGCAGCGCAGGGTCTTGTGGGTCGTCGAAGTGACGATCTGCGCATGGTCCAGCGGGTTCGGGTGCACCCCGCCGGCGACCAGACCGGCGAAATGCGCCATGTCGACCATCAGCCAGGCGCCGACCTCGTCGGCGATCTCCCTGAAACGCTTGAAGTCGATGATGCGCGGATAGGCCGATCCGCCGGCGATGATCAGCTTCGGCCTGTATTCCTTCGCCAGCTTCTCCACCTGATCGAAGTCGATCAGGGCATCCTCGCGCCGGACGCCGTACTGAACGGCCTTGAACCACTTGCCGGACTGGTTCGGTGCGGCGCCGTGAGTCAGGTGCCCGCCGGCGTCCAGCGACATGCCCATGACCGTGTCGCCCGGCTGCAGCAGCGCCATGAAGACGGCCTGGTTGGCCTGAGCGCCCGAATGGGGCTGAACGTTGGCGAAGCTGCAGTCGAACAGCTTGCAGGCCCGCTCGATCGCCAGCCGCTCGGCGATGTCCACGAACTCGCAACCGCCATAGTAACGCCGGCCCGGATAGCCTTCGGCGTACTTGTTCTGGAACACCGTCGCCATCGCCTTGATGACCGCGGGGCTGGCAATGTTCTCGGAGGCGATGAGTTCGATCTGGTTCTGCTGACGGTCCATCTCCAGCCGGAAGGACTCGAACAGTTCGGGATCGTCGCGCTCCAGGTCCGCCGACCAGAAATCACGCACCGCGTCGGTTGCTTCAGCCATGCTCATTCTACCTGTCCTCATCGCCTTGGGCCGCGAGGCCCAGTTTGTCGACCCGGCGCTGATGCCGTCCGCCCTCGAACTCCGTCTCGAAGAAGATGCGCACGCAATCCCGGGCCGTTTCTATGCCGATGACCCGCGCGCCGAGCGCGAGCACGTTGGCGTCATTGTGCAGCCGCGTGAGCCGGGCTGACGTCGCGTCGCTGACTGCGGCGGCGCGGACCTTCGGCTCGCGGTTGGCGGCCATGGATATGCCGATGCCGGTGCCGCAGACCAGAATGCCGCGTTCGGCCCGGCCATCGCGGATGGCGGCCGCCAGCCGCCATCCGAAATCCGGATAGTCGACGGAATCGGCGCTGTCGGTTCCGACGTCGAGCACCGTGTGCCCGAGCGCCTCGACGTCCGTCTTCAGCGCCTCCTTCATCTCGAAGCCGGCGTGATCCGCTGCCATGACGACGGTAACCATGCGCCTTCCATCCGTTTCCGGGAACAAGGCCGGGGGCATACCACATCTTGTGGAGAAATGCGAAGCGGCACGCGCGGCCGCTCACGCCGATGCGACGCATTGACCGGCCATTCCGGGCCGCCGGAACGCCACTCGCGCCGATAGCCGAGCGCATGGCCAGTTAGCGTATAAAGCGATTGATCAACCCGGAACGCTATCTTACCGTCATGAAAATGTACCAAGATCAACCGGAACAGAGTGGGGAAATGACCGTGGACCGAGCAGAAAGCGACGAACAGACGGAGGCCCGGAACCTGCTTCGCATGACGTCCAGCGTCTCGGCCGCCTATCTGGCCAATAATCAGGTAGCGCCGGGCGATGTGCACACGGTGATTGTGACCGTCCGGTCTGCGCTCAGCGCATTGATGCGGCCTGCCGACGACCGGAATATTGCACCTCCGGAACCGGCGGTGCCGATCAAGCGTTCCGTCACGCCCGACCATCTGGTGTGTCTGGAAGACGGCAAGAAGCTGAAGATGCTGAAGCGCTATCTTCGGGCCAGATACGACATGACGCCGGACGATTATCGCGCCAGGTGGAACCTGCCGCCCGACTATCCCATGGTGGCGCCGAACTACGCGCGGCAGCGGTCGGAGTTCGCCCGCCGCATCGGCCTCGGCAGGAAGTAGCCCCGCCCCTTCGCCGGGCGGCCCGCCTCAGTGCCGCTCCGGTATCAGCCCCTTTGGCGCGAATCGCATCACCAGCAGCAGGATGGCTCCCATCAGCAGGTAGCGCGTGTAGGCGGCGCCGGCGACCAGGTGCTGCGACAGGAAGGAATCGTCGGCCATGGGCAGGGTAATGGTCTGCATGAACCAGTTGCCGAGCGGCTCCGCCTCGACCCACAGGAACCAGATCACGAAACCGCCGAGGACAGCGCCCCAGTTGTTGCCCGACCCGCCGAGAATGACCATCACCCAGATCAGGAAGGTGAAGCGCAGCGGGATGTAGCTGGTCGGCGTGAGCTGCCCGTCCAGCGTGGTCAGCATGGCGCCGGCGATGCCGCAGGTGGCGCAGCCCAGGACGAAGACCTGCAGATGGCGGCCGGTGACGTCCTTGCCCATCGCCGAGGCGGCTTCGCGGTTGTCGCGGATCGCCCGCATCATCCGCCCCCAGGGCGATCGCAGCGCACGCTCCGCGAACCACATGACGATCGCCAGCACCAGGAGGAACAACGCCGCGTAGCACAGTTTGACGAACAGGCCTGCGAGATCGGAGAGATCCGGGGCTCCCAGCGTGTCGGCGAGACCGATGAACCAGTCCTGCTGCACCAGCACGACCTCGTAGGGCACCGGGCGCGGCAGGCCGGTGACGTTCTTCACGCCCCGGGTCAGCCATTCCTCGTACTTGATGACGGCGATGATGATCTCTGAAATGCCCAGCGTGGCGATGGCGAGATAGTCGGCCCTGAGGCCGAGCGCGATCTTGCCGATGAACCAGGCCGCGCCGGCCGCGACCAGCCCGCCCAGCGGCCAGGCCAGCACGATCGGCAGCCCCATGCCGCCGAGATAGCCGGTCTGGGCCGAATCGACGGCCTCGATCTGCCGCGCCGCCGGCACGAAGAACTCCGAGATCAGGAAATAGCCGGCAATCATCAGCACGATGGTCACCGGCAGCCGCATCGTCCGTGGCGTCAGGCGCCGGGCAACGATGATGGCGACCACCGTGGCGGCCAGGCTGAGGGCCGCGAGCAGGATATCGGTCCCGCCCGCCGCCCAGGCGGCGTCGACCGGCGGCATGGATACCAGAACCGCGGTCAGACCGCCCAGCGCCGTGAAGCCCATGATGCCGACGTTGAACAGGCCGGCATAGCCCCACTGCATGTTCACACCGAGCGCCATGATCGACGAGATCAGGCACAGGTTCACGATGCCCAGCGCGACGTTCCAGCTCTGATAGAAGCCGACGAAGATCAGCAGCAGCGCCATCGCGCCGAAGAGAAAGAGCTTCCGGGACATCATTGGATCACCTTCCCGCGGATGATTCCGGTCGGCCGGATCAACAGCACCGCCACGAGGATGATGAAGGAGACGGCGAACTTGTACTCCGTCGACAGGAGCTGCACGAGGCCCTCCGGCGCCCATTCCTCGGGGCCGAGATAGCCCAGGAACTTCTTGAAGGCGTAGGTGACCATGACCTCGGAGAAGGCGACGACGAAGCCGCCGAGGATGGCGCCCACCGGCTGGCCGATGCCGCCCAGGATGGTGGCGGCGAAGATCGGCAGCAGGATCTGCAGGAAGATGAACGGCTTGTAGGTCTTGTCCAGGCCGTAGAGGGTGCCGGCGATCGCCGCGAGGGTCGCGGTGATGATCCAGGCGATCATGACCACGCGGTCCGGATCCACGCCTGACAGCAGTGCCAGATCCTCGTCGTCGGAATAGGCCCGCATGGCCTTGCCGGCCCGGGTCTTCTGCAGGAACCAGAACAGCGCGGCCATCACCGCGACGGCGACCACGACCGTCAGCACCTGCGTCTGCTTCAGCGCGATGCCTTCCCTGAGGCCGGTGACCTCCCGGAAATCGCCTGCGGTGAAGATGAAACGCGCGCCGTCGGTGAAGGTCTGGTCGTCGGGGCCGATGATGATGCGGATCAGACCGGCCAGCACGAACATCACGCCGACCGAGACGATGGCGAAGACGATCGGATTGGAATGCTGGCGATGATAGAAGCGGAACACGAAGCGGTTGGCGGCCAGCGCCATCAGGATCGTGCTGGCGATGCCGATGGGCAGGGCCAGCAGCGCCGTGGGAAAGGGCGCGATGCCGATCCCCTGCGCCTGCATCCACCAGGTGGCCAGAATGGTCGACATGGCCCCCCAGGACATCATCTCGCCATGGGAGAAGTTGGCGAAGCGCAGAATGCCGAAGATCAGCGTCACGCCGAGCGCGCCGAGCGAAAGCTGCGCGCCATAGGCGATGGCCGGCACCAGGACGAAATTGGTGATCAGCGCGAGGGCGTTGAGAATGTCCATTCAGCCCCCCAGGAACGAACGACGGACTTCCTCGTTGGCGAGCAGCGCCTCGCCGGTGTCCGTGAAACGGTTCTGGCCCTGCACCAGCACGAAGCCGTGGTCGGCGATCTCCAGCGCCTGGCGGGCATTCTGTTCCACCATCAGGATGGCGATGCCGGTCCGGGCGATCTCGAGGATACGGTCGAACAGTTCGTCCATGACGATGGGGGAGACGCCCGCCGTCGGTTCGTCGAGCATCAGCAGTTTCGGTGCGGTCATCAGCGCCCGGCCCACCGCGACCTGCTGGCGCTGGCCGCCGGAGAGTTCGCCGGCGGGCTGGTTCCGCTTCTCGCGAAGCACCGGGAACAGCTCGTAGACCCGTTCCATGGTCTCGCCGTATTCGTCGTCGCGGATGAAGGCCCCCATCTCCAGGTTCTCCTCGACCGTCATGGAGACGAAGACATTGCGGTTCTGGGGCACGAAGCCCATCCCTTGGCGCACACGCTCCTGCGGCGCCATCCGCGTGATGTCCTGGCCATCGAGCACCACCGCGCCCTTGCGCAGGTTCAGCATGCCGAAGATCGCCTTCATGGCCGTCGACTTGCCGGCGCCGTTCGGACCGACCACGACAGCGATCTCGCCCTTGTCGACGATGATGTCGCAGTCCTCGATGATGTCGGGGCCGCTGCCGTATCCGCCGGTCATGCCGGTCGCGGAAAGGAAGCTCATGACGTCGCCTGCCGCTCGTGCTTGCGGCCGGTGCCGAGATAGGCCTCGATGACCTCCTCGTCGTTCTTCACCTCGTCGATCGTGCCCTGCATCAGCAGCCGCCCCTCCGCCATGACGATCACCGGATCGCAGAGCCGGGCGATGAAGTCCATGTCGTGTTCGATCATGCAGAACGTATAGCCGCGCTCCTCGTTCAGGCGCTGGATCGAGGTGGCGATGGTGTTCAGCAGCGTTCGGTTGACGCCGGCGCCGACTTCGTCGAGGAGCACGATCTTGGCGTCGACCATCATCGTGCGGCCCAGTTCCAGCAGCTTCTTCTGGCCGCCCGAAAGGTTGCCCGCGAGTTCGTTTTCCAGATGCGAGATCTGCAGGAAGTCGAGCACTTCGCGGGCGCGGTCGGCGACGCGCGCCTCGACCTCGCGGACGCGGCGGTAGTCGAACCAGGCGTGGCGAAGCTGTTCGCCGGGCTGCTGGTCCGGCACGACCATCAGGTTCTCCAGCACCGTCAGGGTGGCGAACTCGTGCGCGATCTGGAAGGTGCGCAGCAGGCCCTTGTGGAACAGTTCGTGCGACTGCAGTTCGGTCACGTCCTCGCCGTCCAGCAGGATCTGGCCCGAGGAGGGCGGGAATACGCCGGCGATGATGTTGAACAGCGTGGTCTTGCCCGCGCCGTTCGGACCGATGAGGCCGGTGATCGAGCCCCGGGCGATATCCAGCGTCACGCCGTCGACGGCGTGAATGCCGCCGAAGTGCTTGGTGACGTTCCTGACGGTGATCATGGGTTCTGAAGCCGGGAAAGAAGCGGCCGGGATTGTCCCGGCCGCTTCCCCGTCCCGTTCGGGTGTTGGCGGATCAGTGGTACTTGACCGTGGTGAACTCGCCGTCCTTGACGACCGACTCGCGGAAGCTGCCGGCCGCCTCGCCGGGGCCGATCAGTTCGACCGCGCCGGCGCCGACATAGTCGATGTCACCGCCGTCGGCCAGGATCTGCAGGGCCTTCTTCAGTTCGCCCGGATAGATCTTCTCACCCGGCGCGTTGGCGACCTTCGTGACGTGGTCCTTGTAGACCGCGCTGTCGGTGGAGCCCGCCGACTGCATCGCCAGCAGCAGGATCGCCGAGGCGTCGTAGGCTTCCGGCACATAGGGGTCGTCGCCCTTGAAGCCCTTGCCCTCGCTCATCTTCGCCAGCATGTCGGCGCCCGGGCTGTCGGTGCCGGGGTTGGTGCCGATGGAGCCGTCGATGGACGCGCCGAAATTGTCGGTGAGCGATTCGCCGACCATGCCGTCAGGCAGCATGAAGGTATCGAAGGCGCCCGTGTCCAGCGCGGCCTGGATCATGCCCTTGCCACCCTGGTCCAGATAGCCGGCGACGATCAGCAGTTCGCCGCCCGCGGACGCCAGCGTCGCGACCTCGGCCGAGTAGTCGGCCTTGCCGTCCTCGTGCGAGGCGACGGCGGTGATGTTGCCGCCCATGCTCTCGAAGCCGGACTGGATCGCATCCGCCAGGCCCTTGCCGTAGTCGTTGTTGGTGTAGGTCAGGGCCGCGTTCTTGATGCCCTTTTCGGTCAGGATCTTGGCGATGATCTCACCCTGACGCGCATCGGACGGCGCGGTGCGGAAGAAGTAGCCGTCATCCTCGATCGTCGACAGCGCCGGCGACGTCGCCGACGGCGAGATCATGACGATGCCGTTGGCGCGCACGACGTTGTTCAGCACCGCCGTGGTGGCGCCGGAACAGGTCGCGCCGACAATGCCGACCACGCCTTCCGAGGTGATCAGGCGTTCGGCCGCGGCCGTCGCGGCGGCGGCGTCGATGCAGGTGCTGTCGCCGCGGACGGAGACGACCTTGCGGCCGCCCAGGAACATCCCGCTGTCGGAAACTTCCTGAATGGCAAGTTCGCCGCCCATCGCCATGGGCTTGACGAGCGACTCCGTCGGGCCGGTGAAGCCCTGCAGCATGCCGACCTTGACGTCGTCGGCGAGCGCCGCGCCACTGGCCATTACGGCGGCGAAAACAAGCGGAAGCATTCGTTTCATGGTGTTATCTCCCTTTGTACCCCTGACACACTCTGCATCTTTGGCGGCGTCATTTCCAGAGCGCGTGTATCCGGGACACGTCCCACGCCTATCGCCGCCCGCCCGCGATCCTCACAGCATCGGGGTGCGCGCGCAACCGCGCCATCGCAACGCAGCCGAGCAGCGGCCCCGCGGCGATGATCCAGAACGCCCATTCCCAGCCCATGAGTTCGGCCGCCTCCGGCAGCAGGTGCAGCGGCGCCAGCGTCAGCAGGAAGCCGAGCGACGTCTGGGCCGTGACCATGGTGCCGACACGCTCCCGGTCGGCCAGTTCCATCACCGCCGAGGAAAACTGGGCTGAATCGGCGATCACCACCACGCCCCAGAACAGGCATAGCGCGATCAGAGGGCCGGGCGGACCGCCGAACAGGAAGCCGACGGTCATGCAGCAGGCGGCGCTCATCGCCATGGCGGCGATGGTCACCGTGGTGCGGCCGATCCGGTCGGCGACGAGGCCCGCGCCGATGGCCCCGATGGCGCCGGCGCCGAGCACGCCGAATGCCGTCAGGGAAGCATGGTAGCCCGCGCGCGGATCGCCCTCGCCATACCAGGCGCTGAAGGAGGCATGCAGGAAGACCGCGATCCAGCCCCAGACGGCGTAGAGTTCCCACATGTGTCCGAAATAGCCGAAATTGGCGAGCCTGAGCGCCCGGCTGCGCCAGCCCTCCAGCACTGCGGCAGGCCGGAACGCCGCCGCAGGCAGCGCGTTCGGCCCCAGCCGCACCAGCAGCACGAGGGCGGCGGCAAGCACACAGGCGGCGGAACTGACATAGAGGGTCACCCGCCAGTCCAGGCCCTGCAGGAAGGCCTGGCTGAGGTGCGGCGCGCCCGAGCCTAGCGTCAATGCGCCCACCAGGATGCCGACCAGCAGGCCCATGTCGCCCTTCGCCCAGGTCGAAACCATCTTCATGCCGACGGGATAGCAGCCGGCGAGGCTCGCCCCGATCGTCAGCCGCAGGACCGGCACCAGCGGCGAGGCCGGGTCGAGGAAGGCGACGGCCGCGTTGGCGGCGCCGGCAAGCAGCGCTGCGCCGCAGAAGAAATACTGGGGCCGCCAGCGGTCGGCGAGGCCCAGGATCGCGCTGGTCAGCGTGCCGACGACGAAGCCGACCGAGAGCATGGAGGAATAGAGCGAGGCCTGCAGATCGCTGATCTGTGTTTCGGCGCGGATCGCCGGCAGCGTCGCCGCTCCCGTGAACCACACGCTCAGCGCCGCGATCTCGGCGACGCACAGCAGACCGATGGCCGTCGCCTTCCCCCTCACCGCCCCGATTTCCCCCTGTCAGTCCTGATCGCCGGCGCGCGGACGCTCCAGCACGGTGACGCGATGCATCAGCCGGCGCGCCGGATGGAAGTCGGCGACGGCATAGTGGATCGTGGAGCGGTTGTCCCACATGGCGACACAGTCCGGACTCCAGCGGAAACGCACCTGGAACTCGGGCGCCTTGCAGTGCTCGAACAGGTAGGCCAGCAGATGCCGGCTCTCGCTCTCCGACATGCCGTCGATGTGGCGGGTGAAGCTTTCGTTGACGAACAGCGCCTTGCGCCCGCTCTCGGGATGGGCCCGGGCCACGGGATGGCTGACCGGCGGGAACTGCCGCCGCGCCGCTTCCATCAGCCGCCCGCGCTCTCCGTCCCAGAGGCGCTTCTTCACCGGCCGTTCGTAGAGCTTCATGAAATCGTGGGTGGCGGTCAGCCCCTCCAGGTGGCGCTGCATCCGGTCCGGCAGCCCCTCCCACGCGGCGAACATGCCTGCCCAGACGGTGTCACCGCCGCAATCGGGCACCACGACCGAACGCAGCACCGAGGCGAAGTCGGGCTCGGCCGCGAAGGAATAGTCGGAATGCCAGTTGTTGACCGTGGGCGGACGGTCAGCGTCGTTCGCCAGTACCGAGACATACGGGTTCGCCTCATGCACCAGGAACATGGAATCCGGAACGCGCGGCACGTGACCGAAGCGGCGCGCGAACGCGACCTGCCGATCGGGCGTGATCGGCTGATCCCGGAAGAACAGGACCCCGTGCTCGATCAGCGCGGCGCGCAGCCGCGCGACGGTCGCCTCCGCAAGGTCAGCGCCCAGGTCGACACCGCGCACTTCCGCGCCGACGCCCGGCGTGACCGGCCGGATCTCGGGCTGGTCCGGTTCGAATTCGACATGTTGGGCCAGAGTCATGGCATTGATCCTCCCCGTTCGCCGGGACACCCTAACATCGGATTCCCGGCGACGCCCTGAAAGCTTGATGGAGCGCCCATGCACACGATTCGTGACGCCCGACCCGACGAAACGGGCCTTCTCGGCCTTCTCTGGCACGACGCCTGGCACGAAAGCCATGCCTCGTGCGTGCCGGCGGAGCTGACCCGGCTTCGCAGCCTGGAGAGTTTCCAGTCGCGGATCGCCCGGATGCTGGCGGATACCCGGGTCGCCTGCGCGTGCGTCGACCCGGTCGGTTTCCGCACGCTGAAGGACGACGAACTGCACCAGATCTTCGTCCGGGCCGATGCGCGGGGAAGCGGCGCGGCGGCGGCCTTGCTGGCCGACGGGGAGACCGGCCTGCGGCGTGCAGGCGTGAGAACGGCCTGGCTGGCCTGCGCAGTAGGCAACGAACGCGCGGCCGCCTTCTACCGAAAGCACGGCTGGCATGTGGCCCGAACCGAAATCGAACAGGTCGAAACCGGCGCAGGCGAGAGCCACTTTCCGCTGCGTGTCTGGCGTTTCGAGAAGCGGTTGGACGAGCACTGAGCGATTTCGTCTATTCCCAGTTGTCCGATTGCCCCGGCGTCATCTAACATTCCCTTCAGCGGGCATCAGAAACAAACAACGCACCGCAACAGGGAAAAGGGGAGGATGACATGTCCTTTATGAGAAACTGCGCCTGGGCCGCCGGCGCCCTGGCGGCCGCCGGGTTCGCCACATCGGCGGCCACGGCGGACGACATCAAGCTGCCGGGCACGCTGGTGGTCACGGCCTATGACGTCGGCTCGTCGGGCTACAGCCAGATGGTCGGCCTCGGCTCGATCCTGAAGAACAACTACGGCACCAATGTCCGCGTCCTGCCGGGCAAGAACGACGTCTCCCGCCTCGGCCCCGTCAAGGCGGGCCGCGCGCAGTTCACCGCGACGGGTTCGGATTCCGTCTACGCGCAGGAAGGCGTCTTCACCTTCGGCACGCGCGACTGGGGGCCGCAGCCGCTGCGCATGCACCTGCTGGCGATCGGCAATGGCGCCGCGGTCGGCATGGTCACGCCCGGCGACAAGTCGATCGGGACCATGGACCAGATCAAGGGCAAGCGCGTCGCCTGGATCCGCGGCGCGCCGGCGCTGAACAAGGCGGTCGAGGCCATGATGGCCTGCTTCGGCGTCGGCTGGGACGACGTCGAAAAGGTCGAGTTCGGCGGTCACGGGCCGGCGGTCGACGGCTTCATCAACGACGAGGTCGACGCGCTGAACAACGCCACCTTCTCGGCGCTGAACAAGAAGATCGAAGCCAGCCCGCGCGGCATCCACTATCCGGTGGTGCCGAACGATCCGCAGTGCTGGGAGCGCCTGAACGCGGTCGTCCCCTGGTACCTGCCGACCTTCGCCACCGTGGGCACCGGCATGGCCGAGGGCGGCCAGTGGATGGCCAATACCCCCTACCCGATCCTTGTTTCCAACCCGGACGTCGAGGCCGAGACCTCCTACAGCATCGTCAAGGCGATGGACACGCACTTCGACACCTTCAAGGACACCGCGCCGGGCGCCGCCGGCTGGGCCATGGAGAACCAGCAGTTCCACAAGCTGCTGCCGTACCACGAGGGCGCGATCAAGTACTTCAAGGAGGTCGGCGTGTGGCCGGAGGGTCAGGACGAGATCCAGGCGGGCAGCCTGAAGCGTCAGGACGTGCTCCGGACCGCGTGGGCAACCTATGTCAAGGACGCACCGGAGGATGACGAGGCCTTCAACAAGGGCTGGATGAAGGCGCGCGCCGACGCGCTGGAGGCCGCCGGCATGACGGTCATCTTCTACGAGTGGTGACCGCCTGAACGCCGAACGCCGGTTCCCGCCGTCACGGCGCGGGGACCGGCGCCGGTTTCACGACAGATCATTGAATTCGCGACCGATCGCCCTGCCGCCGCGATGCGCGGCACGACCCGAACGGTGATCGCACGCCCGGAGTCCGCCCGATGAGCGACCAGAAGATGGCAGTCAAGGAAGACGACATTCCCGATGTCGACCTGAAGCGGACCCGGACGCTGAACCCGTTCTGGCAGGTGGTCGTCACCATCATCGGCAGCTTGGCGATCTTCCTGTCGATCTACCAGATCTTCAAGCTGGACTCGCGGCTGAACGATATCTGGCAGTTCCTCGGCGGCGAGGGCAAGATCGGCTACACGCTGCTGGTCAACGAATATCTCTATGCCCTTGTCGGGCTGATGCTGGCGACGGTCTACATCGTCTTCCCGACCTATGGCAGCCAGCGGCGCGATCGGGTGCCGCTCTACGACGTCATCCCCGCCCTGCTGGCGCTCGGCGTCACCTTCTACCTGCTGGCCAACTCGCTGCAGATCCAGGAGCAGGCCTGGGAATACGTCGCCCCCGAATGGGCGCAGTGGATGGCCGTTCTGGTCTGGGCGCTGGTCATCGAGGCCGGTCGCCGCACCGGCGGCTGGCCGATCTTCACCATCGTGCTGCTGATCTCGCTCTATCCGCTGGTCGCCGACCAGGTGCCGCAGGTGATCCAGGGCGCGCCCATGGGCTTCCTGGATACCGCGGCCTTCCATGTCTATTCCATCGAGAGCCTGCTGGGCATTCCGATGCGGGCCTTCGGACTGCTGGTGTTCGGCTTCCTCGCCTTCGGCATGGCGCTGGTCTACACCGGCGCGGGGCTGTTCTTCATCAACTTCGCCTTCGCCCTGCTCGGCCATGTCCGCGGCGGCCCGGCGAAGGTGGCGATCTTCTCGTCAGGCCTGTTCGGCTCCATGTCGGGCGGCCCGATCACCAACGTGCTGACCACCGGAACCCTGACCATTCCGGCCATGCGCAGGATCGGCTTCTCGGCCAAGTACGCCGGCGGCATCGAGGCCTGCGCCTCCACGGGCGGCGTGCTGATGCCGCCGATCATGGGCGCGACGGCCTTCGTGATGGCCGACTTCCTCCAGGTCCGCTATGTCGACGTCGCGGTCGCGGCGATCGTGCCCTCGCTGCTCTACTATTTCGGCCTGTTCGTGCAGATCGACAGCTATGCGGCGCGCAACAACATCCAGGGCCTGCCCAAGCACGAGATGCCCCGCATCCTCAATGTGCTGAAGGATGGCTGGTACTACATCTTCGCCTTCGCCGTGCTGGTCTTCATGCTGGTCTTCCTGCTGCAGGAAGCGCGCGCGCCCTTCTACGCCACCGCGCTGCTGCTGATCCTCAACCAGTTCAGCGCCAAGCACCGCATGGACTGGACGAAATTCTACAAGTTCCTGCAGGCCACCATCTTCCTGCTGGCGGAACTCGCCGGCATCCTGGCGGCGATCGGCCTGATCGTCGGCGCGGTGGTGGGAACCGGCATGGCGGGCTCGGTGACCAACGACCTCGTCTACATCGCCGGCAACAATGTCTTCATCCTGCTGCTGATGGGCGCGCTGACCAGCTTCATCCTGGGCATCGGGATGACGGTGACGGCGGCCTACATCTTCCTCGCCATCATCCTCGCCCCGGCGTTGATCCGCGCCGGGCTGGACCCCATGCCCGTGCACATGTTCATGCTCTACTGGGGCATGCTGAGCTTCATCACGCCACCGGTGGCGCTGGCCGCCTTCGCGGCCGCTTCCGTGGCCAACGCCCGGCCGATGCAGACGGGCTTCGAGGCCATGCGGCTCGGCACGATCATCTACTTCATCCCGTTCTTCTTCGTCTTCAACCCGGCGCTCCTGCTGCAGGGCGAAACGAACGAGATACTGGTCGTGCTGGCCACGGCCTTCACGGGCGTGCTGTTGCTGGCGAGCGGGCTGCAGGGCTATCTCATGCTCGCCGGAACGGTGCCGCGAAACGCGATCGGCTGGCTGGCGCGGGTGCTGATGATCATCGGCGGGCTGGTGCTGGCGGCGCCGGGCGGGGGCATGCTGGGCATGGGCCATGGCCAGCTCACCCTGCTGGCGGCCGCCTTCGCCGCACCAGGGGTACTGATCGTGGTATTGGCACGCAGACTGGCCGCGCGGTCGGCATAGGCTGCGGACCGGCGGGGACGACTAGCGGATCAGGCGGCGGACGAAGTCCTCGCCGAGGCCGGCTTCGCGGCAGTGCGCCTTGTATTTCTCCAGCCGCGTGAAGACGTCCTCGTAGCCGGTCTGCTGGCCGTTCTCGTCGATGTAGATCAGCGGCCCGAAATTGTGGAACAGGACCGTCATGTGGCCCGCATCGCCCTTGCAGTAGAGGGTGTGGGTCTCGCCCGCGGGTTCGTAGATGAAGGTGCCGGGCTTTGCCACCCAGTCATGCTCCACATAGCCCCAGGTGCCTTCCAGCGTGTATCCGGTCACGGGCGCCGGGTGGCGGTGGCGGCTGACGACGCCCTGCCCCTTTGCGCGGACGATGTTCACCCACATGCCCTGCAGCACGTTGAAGAACAGCGGTCGCGTCAGCACGTCCTCGGCCGACTGCATCCACTGGCGCGGATCGTCGAAATCGACGTCTTCCACCAGCTCCGGCGCCGCATCGGGCGGCAGCGGAATCTTCAGCTTCGTCAGTTCGTTCATCGCCAGGCCTCCCCTTGCCCCGCTTCGCTCAGTACCCCATGGCGCAGCCGTCCTTGCGCGGGTCGGACCCGGCGGCCAGCGTGCCTTTCTGGTGGTCGATGAAGATCGCCTGCGCACCGCCCCACGGCATCTCCGGCGTGTTCACGTCATGGCCGAGATCGGCCAGTCCCTGCCGCACGGCGTCGGGGACCGAACGCTCGACATCCAGCTTTCCGGCAACATGGAAGGTGCGCGGGCAGTCGATGGCCTCCTGCACGTCCATGCCGTAATCGAAGAGGTTGGACAGCACATGGGCGTGGCCGACCGGCTGATAGCCGCCGCCCATGACGCCGAAGCTGAGTTCGCAGCGGCCGCCGTTCAGCACCATGCCCGGGATGATCGTGTGCATCGGCCGCTTGCGCGGCGCGACGCAGTTCGGGTGCTCGGGATCGACGACGAAGCCCGCGCCCCGGTTCTGCAGCAGCACGCCCGACTGTGGCGCCGTGATGCAGGAACCGAACGAGAAATAGAGCGAGTTGATGAAGGACACCGCGTTGAGATCGCGGTCCACCACGGTGAGATAGACCGTGTCGCGGTAGACGGGACCGGTGACCTTCGCCGGATCCGCCATGGCCCGGCCGAGCGAGATCTTCTCGCGTAGTTCGTCGGCCAGCGCATCGGAAAGCAGGTGTTCGACGGGAACGTCGACCTGACGCGGGTCGGCGACATGCTTGTCGCGCTCGGCGAAGGCCAGCCGCGTGGCCTCGGCCTCGATGTGCAGACGCTCCACGCTCATCGGATCGTAGGCGCCCAGATCGAAGCCCTTGAGGATGTTCAGCATCAGCAGCGCGGTGATGCCCTGGCCGTTCGGCGGAATCTCCAGCACCTGCCGGCCCGCATAGTCGCTGGCGATGGGTTCCACATAGTCGCAGCGCTGCGCCTCGAAGTCGCCGGCGTCATGCACCGCGCCGAGGGCGTTCAGCGCCGCCACGATGTCTTCGGCGACCGGCCCGGCATAGAAGCCGTCGCGCCCCCGGGACGCGATCGCCTTCAGGGTCCGCGCAAGCTCCGGCGAGCGCCAGACATCGCCGGGAACGGGGCTCCGGCCGTCCTTCAGGTACTGCGCTGCGGAATTCTCATTGCCCGACAGCCGGCCCACATTGCGCGACCAGTCGACGGAGATGCGCGGTGTCACAGCGAAGCCTTCCTCCGCGTAGCGGATCGCCCGCTGCAGCACCCGGTCGATACCCATGGTGCCATGGTCCGCCAGCAGGCGGCACCAGGCGTCGACCGCCCCCGGCACCGTGACCGCGTGCGGGCTTTCCAGGCCGATCTGGCTAATCCCCTGGTCCAGCAGGTGTTCGGCGGTCAGTTTCTCCGGGGCGTGGCCTGAGCCGTTCAGGCCGATCACCGGCCCGTGCGCGCCCTTCTGCAACAGCACGAAACAGTCGCCGCCGATGCCCGTCGACATGGGCTCGACCACGCACTGCACCGCGCACGCCGCCACGGCCGCATCGATGGCGTTGCCGCCCGCCTGGAGAATTTCCATCGCCGCCAGGGTCGAGAAAGGATGGCTCGTCGCCGCCGCGCCGTTGGTCGCGTGAACGACGGAGCGTCCGGGTTGCTGCAGATCGCGCAAGGTCGTCTCCCCCACTGTTGCGGCGTTGTCCTTATCACGGCCATTCCGGGTTGGGAATGCGACCGGCGCGCGCCTTCGGACCGGCTATTCGCGGGGACCGGCTCCGCGCCCCGCGCGCCAGTGGTTCAGCGTCTCGTTCAGCACGGCCTCGTTGATCGGCTTGGCGAGATAGTCGTCCATGCCGGCGTCGAGACACATCTGCTTGTCCTCGGCCATGGCGTTGGCGGTCAGCGCGATGATCGGTATTCCGCGTCCGCCATCCAGGGTGCGGATCTGGCGCGTCGCCTCCAGACCGTCGACCTCCGGCATGTGAATGTCCATCAGCACCACGTCGAAGTCGCCGTCGCGCACCGCCTGCACGGCCTCGGCGCCATTGACCACCGCCTGGACCTTGTGGCCGCGTTTGCCCAGCAGGGCCAGCGCCAGCATCTGGTTGATCTCGTTGTCCTCGGCCAGAAGAATGTTGAGCGGTCCGGCCGCCGCGGCGCCTTCAGGGGCATGTGCAGGAGCGTCCGCGCCGCCGGCCTGAAGCGTCCCCGCGGCCGCGTCCTGCTCGCCGCCAAGCAGGAACTGGTGCAACGAACGGCGGCGGATCGGCTTGATCAGATAGGCGTCATAGCCCCAGGATCTGAACTCGTCGGTCTCACCTCGCCGCGACGCCGGGACGGCGATGACCAGCCGTGTGGCGGCGATCGCCGGGTTCGCGCGCACGGCTTCGACGAAGGGCCGTCCGCCCAGGTCGGCCATGCCGCCGTCGAACAGGACCGCGCCATAGGGCGCGCCGTCGGCGGCGGCCTGCTCCAGCTTGGCCAGCGCCTCCTTGCCCGTGCGCGCAGTATCCGCCGCCCCGCCGGCGTCGATGACGTGATCGCTCAGCACCCAGCGGGAAATGTGGTTCTCGTCGGCGATCAGCACCTTCAGTCCGTCAAGGCGGGCCTCCGGCGCCGGCGCGCCGGCCCCCCGCGCCTTCACCAGATCGATCTCGAACCAGAAGGTGCTGCCCTTGCCCTCCTCGGAAATGATGCCGATCTGGCCATTCATCTTCTCGACGATACGGCGCGTGATGGCGAGGCCGAGGCCGGTGCCGCCATAGCGCCGCGAGACCGACGAATCGACCTGGGTGAACTCCTCGAACAGGGTCTTCTGCTTCTCGGCGGGCACACCGATGCCGCTGTCGATGACCTCGGCGCGAAGGGTCACCTTGAAGCCGTGATCGCGCAGCAGGCGGATGGCGATGACGACGCCGCCCTCATGGGTGAACTTGACGGCGTTGCCGACCAGGTTGACCAGCGCCTGACGCAACCGGCCCGGATCGCCGATCAGGTGGCGCGGCACCTCCGGGTCGATCTGGGTGGCGATCTCGATACCGCGTTCGAAGGCCTTGGGCGCCAGCAGTTCGGCGATCTTTTCCGCCTGGCCGGCAATGTCGACGTCGATCTCTTCCAGCTCCAGGAAGCCGGCCTCGATCTTGGAGAAGTCCAGAATGTCGTTGATCAGGGTCAGCAGGGACTGCCCCGACTCCTGGACCGCCTCGGCATAGTTGCGCTGCTCCGGCGTCAGCCGGGTATCCAGCAACAGGCTGGTCATGCCGATGACGCCGTTCATCGGCGTCCGGATCTCGTGGCTCATGGTGGCCAGGAAGCCCGACTTGGCGCGGTTCGCCGCCTCCGCGGCGTCGCGCGCCTCGGCCAGTTCCTGCTCCGTCTGCTTCCGGTCGGTGACGTCTCGGCCGACACGCTGGATCTCGTTGATCCTGCCGTCCGGATCGCGCAGCGCCACGTCCTCCCAGGATATCCAGCGCCAGCCGTACTGGGTTCTGACACGCTGGTCATAGCTGGCGCGGTAGGGCGGGCGCAGCACCCGCTCCACATCGAAGGGCTCCGAGCCCTCCCCCGCATCGATCTCGGGCGTGAAGCGCCGCGCCTCGGCCTCGGGCCGGACGCCGAACGTGTCCGCCAGCGCCTCGTTGGCGAAGGTGACCTCGCCCTTCAGGTCCAGTCGCAGGATCAGGTCCCGCTGGGTTTCGACAAGACCGCGATAGCGCTCCTCGTTGGCGCGCAGGGTGGCATTCATGTCGTTCAGCGCCTCGACCGTCTCCGACAGCCGGTCGGCCATCTCGGACATGCGTCTCGCCTGCACGTTCAGGCGCATGTACTTGCGCCGGGCGTCCTCGATCAGCACGCCCATGATCAGCACGACCGTGATCACCAGAGCCGCGATGGACTTCGGGCCGATGACGATCTCGTCCTCACCGGCAAAGATGTCGGCGTTGAAGATCCAGATGATCACGCCGATCCCGGCCACCGCCAGCAGGGGCGCGAAATAGCGCAGACGCCCCAGGCTGTGCCGCTGATAGGACTTATTTGGATCGATATCGATCACCAAGATCTCCGACTGGACCATCCCGCTGCGCCGCTGTGTCAATATGCGACCAGACTGGCGTCAAGCGTCCACAAACCCTCTCACGCTGCAAAAACCATGCATTGTCCACGATATATATAAGTGAATTTTCCCGCGTTGCGGGTGCCGGCCGTCAACGGATGCCCGCTTCGTTGTCCCGAACGGCGGCGAATCCGCCTCAGGACGTGCGTTCGACCAGGTTGTTCTTGGCCTGCAGCAGCAGGTCGACCAGCCGGTCCTGGTCGCCCCGGTCCATGCCGGAAATGATCAGGCGATGAACGCCGCGGGCCTTTTCCTGCATCTCCGCGATCAGCGGCCGGCCCGCCTCGGTGAGATAGACGCGTTTGGCCCGGCGGTCGTCGGGGTCGGGACGGCGCTCGATCCAGCCCCGGCTCTCCAGCCGGTCGAGCAGCCCGCCCAGCGCAACCTTGCCAATGTCGAGTTCCTCGGCGAGCTGAGTCTGATTGCAGCCGTCGAAGCGGATCAGGTGCACCATCACCCACCACTGGGAACGCGTCAGGTTCATGCCCTTGACGCGCCGGCCATATTCGCGCCGCATCAGGCGGGCGACATCGTTGACCAGGAATTCGAGATTTCTGTCGAGGGGATCGGCGGACATCATGCAACAAGGTTCGAAATCGGATAATATCGAAAACGTACTGTTCACTAGCGCATTGTCAATGGCCGCACGATACCCCAGGGCCTGCACTCACGCCGCCATGTTCAGCAACTCGATCACGTCACCGGCCCCGTTCACCTTGCGCGGATTGGTGTGCAGCCAGCGGTCATGCAGGCTGTTGCGGGCGATCAGCTCGAACTGGTCGGGCCCGATACCCGCCGCAGCAAGGCTGCGCGGCATGCCCAGCCCATCGATGAAGCGATGCAGGACATCCGCCGCCGGCTCGTCCGGATTGCCGAAGGCTTCCGACACGATCTTCTGGCGCTCGGCGTGTTCCGCCTCGGCGTTCCAGCGCAGCACGGTTGGCAGCATGATGCAGCTCGTATAACCATGCGGCACATCGCAGGTGCCGCCCAGGATATGACCGATGGCATGGCTGGCGCCCATGGGCACGCCGGCGATCACCGGCGTCATGGACAGCCAGGCGCCGATCAGACAATCCAGCCGTGCCGCCATGTCGGCCGGATCGGCCTTCACCCGCGGCAGTCCGCGCGAGAGCAGGCGCAGGGCGTGCAGCGCATCGGCGTCACAGTAGTCGTTGGTGCTCGGGCTGCAGAGCGCTTCCACCGCGTGATCCACCGCCCGGATGCCGGTCGAGAGCCAGACCCATTCCGGCGTGTGCGCCGTGGGCGCCGGATCGAGGACGACCGAGACCGGGACCAGCGAAGGATGGCGGTAGCCCTGCTTCACCTTGATGCGCGGATCCGTGCAGCCGCCCAGCGGATTGAACTCGCCGCCCGACAGTGTCGTCGGCACGCTGATCTGGCGCACGCGCGCCGGGCGCAGTTCCGGTATCTGCGTACGGCCGTCCTCTGTGGTGCGGATGCAGTAGTCGTCCAGTTCGGCCATGTCCGTGACGCCGTGCTCCAGGCATACCTGCATGACCTTGCCGGCGTCGGTGACCGAGCCGCCGCCGAAGGTGACCAGCAGATCGGCTCCGGCCTGACGGGCCGCGTTTGCCGCCTCCACCACAGCGTCCCGCGGCGTGTGCGGCGGAATCCCTGAGAATCGGCCCGCATAGGAATCGCCCAGCGCCGCGGCCAGGCGGTCGACCTCGTCAGTGGTCTCGTTCATCGTCCGGCCGGCCAGGATGAACACCTTCTGCTTGCCAAGGCGCGCCGCCTCGGCCGCCACGGCCTCCGCCGCCGGCGAACCGAACAGCACCTGCTCCATCTCCGTGAACCTGATCGCGCCGCGTTTCATCGCCGCCGCCTCCCCTGGCCATTGCCTGCCATCCAGTCTGGCGCAAGACCGCCGCCGGGGCCATGGCGGATCGCGCCACGGCCCCGGACCGGACCGGGATCAGAAGTTCAGCGAGAAGTCGCGGTGGGTCGCGGTGCAGGATGCCATGAACAGCGCCTGATCGCGTGACAGGCGCGTCTGGACCCGGGCGCCCAGTGTCTCCTCGATGGCGTCCAGATAGGCGGCGATCTCGTCGCGGAGTGCGGCGCCTGCCGCCTCCCGCCAGCCGGCCTGCTGCTCGTACTCGGCGACCGCCTGCTGCTGCAGGTCCAGGGCTGCCGCACGATCCGGCTCGTTGCCGCGCCGCGCAAGCAGTTCGCGCTTGGCCTTGTAGAGCAGGTCCTTGACGTCATCGGCCCCGGCGACATCGCGGAAGGCGCGTTCGACCTCCTCGATCTGGGCCATCGCGGCCTCGGGCTCGGCGGTCTCGATGACCGGACGCAGCCCGTCAAGGTCATCGCGCAGAGCCCCGAAAGCCTCGTTGGCGTCGAGAACCGCGAGCACCTGGGCAGCATCTTCATAGGCGGTGTCGGCGGCGCGGCGATAGGTCAGCCGCGCGCGGTCTTCAGCACCGGTGAGTTTGGCAAATTCCGTATGAACCGCGTCCCAGCTTTCCGGAATCTCGCCGCGCAGACGCTCGATCTCGGACCGCAGTCCGGCCAGACGCTGTTCCAGTTCCGCCTTCTCCTCGGCAGGGACGTCGTCGCGCAGCCGGTTCAGCCGGGTCTGGATATCGTCAGCTTCCGCCTGTGCCTTGCGGATGTCCTTTTCGATCCGGCGCACGAGGGTGAGTTGCGGCCGGTAGTCGCCGGCGGCGGCGTCCACCGCCTCGGCGGCGGCAAAAGCGTCGTCGAGCGCGGTCAATGCAGTCTCGGCACTGTCGAACGCGCCGTCGAGTTGACGCGCAAGGCTCCGCGGCAGGGGCGACAGGTCGAGCCCCTGGGCGCGCTGTATCGCGCGCGCCATCGAGGGATCCTTCTCGATCTGCTGGGCCACGTACTCTTCCAGGCAGAGCTGGAGTTTCGGATTGCGCGGCGGCGGCGAGGTCTCGGACAGGTAGCTCATCCGGTTCGGCAGGTAGTTCACGAGTTGCGGGTACGCGCCCACGATGCCCAGAGCGACGAGCTGCAGCGCGATGAAGGCGATCACGCCCTTGTACATCTGCACCGTCTTGACCACGGCCGGCGCGACGCCGCGAAGGTAGAACAGCGCGAAGCCGAAGGGCGGTGTGAGGAACGAGGTCTGGATGTTCAGACCGATCATGACGCCCAGCCAAACGGCGGTGATGTTGGCCTCCGGATCCGCCAGCAGGATGGGGGCGACGATCGGCACCACCACCACGGCGATCTCGATGAAATCGAGGAAGAAGCCGAGGATGAAGATAACCGCCATGACGATGACGAACTGGGTCCAGAAGCCGCCCGGCAGCGAGTTGAGGAAGTCCCGCACCAGATCCTCGCCGCCGAAGGCGCGGAAAGCGGAGGTCAGCATCGCTGCGCCCAGCAGGATGATGAAAACCAGCGATGTGGTCTTCGCGGTCTCCAGCATCACGCCCTGCAGCGTGTTCTCGATCCGCATGACCCGTACGCCGCTCCAGATCAACGCGATGACCAGCATGACCGCGCCGACGGCGCCGAGTCCGATCCCGAAGCTGTCGGCGGCGGTGTCGACCGCCTTCACGTTCATCTCGAAATTGCCGAGCGCGAAGCCCATGACGGCCAGCGCCGCCAGCGCGAGGAGCGCCGGGGCATAGGTCAGACGGCCTTCCGTCAGCCGGTAACCCGCCATGATCAGCGCGCCGCCGGCCCCGATGGCGCCGGCCTGGTTGACGGTGGCGATGCCGGTGATGATGGAGCCCAGCACGAGGAAGATCAGCGCCAGCGGCGGCACGAGGGTCAATACGACCCGCCCCCAGAAAGCCGTGTCGAACTTCTCGTCGGAGCGAATCGCCGGCGCGTTCTTCGGGCGGAGCACCGCGAAGATCAGGATGTAGGCCATGTAGAGACCAACCAGCACCAGGCCGGGGATGAAGGCGCCAAGGAACATCTCGCCGGCGCTGGTGGAAGACACGCCGAAGACCGTGGGCATGGTCAGTTCGCCGGTCGCTTCCTTGTAGAGCTCCTTGCGGATCGTGCCCGCCTGGTCGGTGGCGGAGGCGAGCTGGTCGGCCAGAATGATCAGCACGATCGAGGGTGGAATGATCTGGCCCAGCGTGCCGGATGCGGCGATGGTGCCGGTGGCCAGCGAGGGTGAATAGTTGTTGCGCAGCATCGCCGGCAGGGAGATCAGACCCATGGCGACAACGGTGGCGCCGACGATGCCCGTGGTGGCAGCCAGCAGCGCGCCGACGAAGACCACCGAGATGCCCAGACCGCCGGGTACGGGGCCGAAGAGCTTCGCCATGGTCACCAGCAGGTCCTCGGCGATCTTCGAACGCTGCAGCATGATGCCCATGAAGATGAACAGCGGGATCGCTATCAGCGTGTCGCGTTCGACTTCCCAGTAGACGCCGCGGAGGTTCGTCACGCCGGCCGATAGCCATTGCGAGGGGCCGCCCGTGTGAAAATAGGCGTCCATGTTGCCGGCGAACAGATAGCCGGTGGCGGCGGCGAGCCCGATGCTGATGATGGCGGCGCCTGGGAGAGCGAAAGCGACCGGATAGCCCGAACCCAGCGCGAAGGCCATGGTCAGGACCAGAATGGCGAGGAAGAAGAGCTCCATGGTTCAGGGCCTCACTGGGTCACGGGCTCGTGCTCGCGATGGCCGGGCTCATCCCGGCGATCCGCGACCGCTTCGAAGAAATAGCTGACGAACTGGATCAGCATGGTAATGGCGAAGATCCCGAGGAAGGCGGCCATGTGGTACTTGATGAACATGCCGACAGGGCCGCTCGCCGAGATTTCCATGTTCGCGACCGAGCTGTTGATGATCGAACGCGGCCCGTCGAAACCGATATCGATGATCACCCAGGCGGTCGTCGCGCCGAGCAGCAGCGAGCCCACAGCGTTCACCAGTCCGCGCGTGCGGGTGCTGAAACCCGAATAGAGCACGTCGACGCGGACATGGCCTTCATCGAACAGCGTGTAGGCCGACGCGAAGAGGAACAGCGCGGCGTACCAGTAGCGAACCAGGTCGCCCATCAGCGCCTGCTCGTAGGAAAAGACGAAGCGCGAGATCACGATGATCAGCTCGGCGGCGACAATCAGCAGCGCCAGCCAGGTGAAGCCCAGCGTGCGCGTGAACGCGGCAACGACCAAGGCGACGATCAGCAGCGGAATGTGGATGTAGTTGCCGACGAAGGTGGCCCGTCCCAGCGCGCGGACCGACTCCTCGCCCATGAAGAAGTCCAGCAGGTTCTCGACGCGCATGAATGCGATCGTTGCGTCCACGACGCCGACCAGCAGCACCGCCCAGAAACAGGCGCGAACGAGATAGAGATTGAAGCGGTGTATGCTATCGGCCTCCCGCCGCAGCGCCCGGTTGGGCGTACGCAGGACGTAAGCGACCACTGCCGCCAGCGTCGCCGCGTAGATCGCCAGCTGGATCCAGGCCAGCGCGCCACCGCCACCGAATGCGGCGGTCATGCCGGGAAAGCCGAACGCGACCATCAGGACGTTTTCGATCAGGAAGGCGGCCAGGATACCCAGCAGGGCCCAGCCGAAGATGCGCACGATCGGCGCCGGCCGGCCGGATGCCGGAATACCCGCGTTATCGCTGGTGCTTGCCATGGGCTTACTGATTCAGCCTCTCGAAGGGACCGGTCGAGCCGGCGATCCGGCGCCACACCGGGCAAGGGGGAGAATGGAAATCAGAAAAAGGGCGGGGCCGCGGCCCCGCCCTTGTTCCTGTCGCCGTCCGGGCCTCAGATCAGGCCCAGGACGCGGTTGCGCTGGTTCACGAAGGTGCCCTCCAGGGCAGCCATCGTGCCGCCGATCTCGCGCAGGCTCTTCTGGAACGCGTCGTCGATCTTCAGCGCCAGCGGCGAGTGATCGCGCACCTCCTCGAAGACCTCCGCCGCGGCCTCGCCGAAGGCGTCCCAGACCTCGTCGGAGAACGCGCGGACCTGGACACCGTGCTCGTTGACCAGCTTGGCCATGTATTCGCCGTTGCGGGCACAGGCTTCCTCGAACTGGGCCGCATGCTCTTCCATGCAAGCCGCCTCGATGACTGCCTTCTCCCAGTCGGTCAGGCCGCCCCACCAGCTGGCGTTCATGCCGAAGGCCAGGCCGCCGCCCGGCTCGTGCATGCCGCCGGTGTAATAGTACTTCGCGGCCTCGTAGAACTTCATGAAGTAGTCGTTGTACGGGCCGACCCACTCGGTCGCTTCGACCGCGCCGGACACCAGATTTTCGTAGATCTGGCCGCCGGGCAGAGAGACGGTGGAGACGCCCAGCTTGGACATCACGGAGCCGCCCAGGCCCGGAATACGCATCTTCAGGCCCTTCAGGTCTTCGGGCGACTGGATTTCCTTGTTGAACCAGCCACCGGCCTGGGTGCCGGTTGCGCCGCAGGGCAGGGACTTGATCCGAAGCCGCCCGACAGTTCGTCCCACAACTCCTGGCCGCCGGAGAACTTGATCCAGGCATTCCACTCCACCGTGGTCATGCCGAACGGCACGGAGGTGAAGTAGGCCAGGCCCGGATGCTTGCCGACCCAGTAGTAGTCGGCGCCGATATAGGCCTGCGAGTTGCCCGACGCGACTTCGTCGAACACGTCGAACGCGCCGACGCGCTCACCGGCGGCGAAGTATTCGACCTTGAAGTGGCCCTGAGACAGCTCACCGATCCGCGCAGCCAGCCGCTGAGCGGAAACGCCAAGGCCCGGGAAGTCCCGGGGCCAGGTGGAAACGATGGTCAGGGTCTTGCCACCCTGCGCGATCGCCGGCGCGGATAGCGCGGCGGCGCCGACGCCGGCCATCGCGGCGCCCTTCAGAAATTTGCGACGTTCCATCGACGTGGATCCCTCCGTGTAATCACTTGGTTCTTGTGCAGCATCCATGGGGATAGTTTCACGCCCACAAGAAATCTGCAGGCCCCAAATTGGCGGAAGTACCGGCAGGAATGCAAGCCTTTCGACGGGTAGCATCGGGAATCCAGCCTTTCCGCTGCGTCACCCGGAGCCGCTTGAGCCCCGCCGCCGGCCAAGCTAGCTTCGGCGCGTCGGAAGCGCGCTCTTCCGGCCCCACGTACGCGTCCGGAGTACACACGCCATTTCCTACCGCCCTCAACGTCAGCCGCTGCTCAACGCCCCCCGGGCCGTGGTCTGGCTCTGCGCCGGGCTGGTCCTGTTCCACGCGGTGCGTTTCATTCTGCCCGCCGATGTCGACCGTTCGATCCAGTTGCACCTCGCTCTCGTGCCCCGGTTCTGGGACCAGGGCGAACCGTTCTACTGGACGCTGCTGACCTATGCCCTGCTGCACGGGGATTTCCTGCACGTCCTGATCAACGCCGCCATGACGCTCGCCATCGGCTCGGCCGTGGCCCGCCTGGTCGGCAGCGGCACGTTCCTGGCCATCTACGCACTCAGCATCATCGGCGGCGGCCTGGCCATCTTCGTGCTCGCCCATGACAGCGTGACGATCGGCGCGTCGGGCGGGGTATCGGGTCTGATCGGGGCGGCGGCCGTGCTGCTCTACCGCTTTCGGGACGTCGATCCCCGGGCACAGTCCATGGCCGCGATGGTCGGGATCGTGGTCATCCTCAATCTGGCGATGGCCTTCTCCGGCGGGACCGGCATCTCGTGGCAGGGCCATCTGGGCGGCCTGGCCGCCGGGCTGATCTACGGCTATGCCGCCCGCCCCCGCGGCGGGCGCGGGCTCAGAAGCTGAGCGGCAGCAGCACCGAGAAGGCGACCGATTCTGTGCCGGGGTTCTGACCCAGGCCGGCATTGGAGATGTGGTTCAGGCTGACCGATGCGCGGATGCCGCTGTCGAAGCGCCAGCCCAGCTCGATCTGGGAACGGAATTCCAGCGGATAGCCGAGATCACGGCTGTTGCCCTTCATGTAAATGCCGGGCGCGAAGCTGGGCGAAACATAGAAATGCTCGCCCCAGAACAGCTCGGCATAGACGCCGGCATAGATGTGGGCGGCGCGTTCGGTATTCGCCATTACGCCGCCGAAGGGTTTCAGCCACCAGTCGTTGTTGGCGCGGAGCTCCAGCCGGCCCTCGAGGGAGGGGAATTCCTGACCGATGACATCGAAATAGCCGAGCGTCAGACCCAGCAGCGGCGCATCGGTGAAGCGTTCGGCCGCCCTGGCCGGCCCGGACAAGCCGACGATCAAACCGGCGCAAAGCGCGGCGACGCCGCCGATCAAACGCAAGCGCATTCGGAAAATTCCCTCATGACCCCTCCTTTTCTCTAATAGTGGGGCGCGTCAGGGAGGTAAAGCGCCAATGCCCCGCCGGATGATCGCTCTCATGATCGGCCTGCTCGCGGCCCTGCCGGCTCTGGCCGGCGATCCCGGCGACCTGCCGGGCCGTGTCGGCGGCGCTGTCACGGAGGTCGTCGACGGTGACACGCTGTTCCTGGACGACGGCACGGAAGTCCGGCTGGTCGGCATCCAGGCGCCAAAACTGCCGCTCGGCCGCGCCGGGTTCCGCAAATGGCCCCTGGCCGACGAGGCTAGGGCCACGCTGGAATCGCTGGTGGCGGGCCGGCGTTTCGACCTGCATTTCGGCGGCCGGCGCCTGGACCGCCACGGCCGCAGCCTGGCCCACCTGGTGACCGCCGACGGGTTCTGGCTGCAGGGCGAAATGCTGCGTCTGGGCATGGCGCGCGTCTACTCCTTCCCCGACAACCGCTCAGTGGTCGCTGAAATGCTGGCGTTGGAGCAGGTGGCGCGACAGGGGCGGTACGGTATCTGGTCCCATCCCTTCTATGCCGTCCGCGCGCCGGAAGAACTGGACGGCGATATCGGCACCTTCCAGATCGTGAAAGGCATGATCGCCGACGCGGCCAGGGTGCGCGGTACGCTCTACCTGAACTTCGGCGCCGACTGGCGCGAGGATTTCACCGTGGCGATCAACCGCAGCGCCGGGCGCTTGTTCCCCGATACCACCCCCGCCATCTGGCGGGACAGGACAATCAGGGTCCGGGGCTGGGTCAGGTCGCGGAACGGCCCGATGATCGAGGCCTCGCATCCGGAACAGATCGAAATCGTGGGTGAATGAAAATGCTGAAGAAACTCCGCGTCTTTGCGGCGAGTCTCGCGATCGCTTCCCTCGTCGCCTGCCAGCAGGTGGAGAATCCGGCCACCGGCGAGACCGAGCTCTCGACGGTCAGTCTCGAACAGGAACGGGAGATGGGGCGCGAAGCCCATCCCCAGATTCTCGCGCAGTTCGGCGGTGAGTATCAGGATCCCCAACTGCAGGGCTATGTCCGGCAGATCGGCATGCGGCTGGCCCGGGGCGCGGAACTCCCGGCCGAACAATTCACCTTCACGCTGCTCGATTCGCCGGTCGTGAACGCCTTCGCCGTGCCGGGGGGCTATGTCTACGTCACGCGCGGAATGCTGGCGATCCTGAACACGGAAGCCGAGCTGGCCGGCGTGATGGGGCATGAGATCGGCCATGTCACGGCGCGTCACAGCGCCCAGCAGCAGAAGCAGGGGCTGTTCGCCAACCTCGCCGTGCTCGGCGCCGCCATCCTGACGGGCAGCGGCGACATCGCCCGCGTCGGCCAGGTCGCCGCCCAGGGCTATATGGCGAGCCATTCGCGCAGCGACGAACGCCAGGCCGACAGCCTGGGCATCCGCTATCTGTCGCGCGCCGGCTACGACCCGATGGCGATGGCCGGCGGCTTGCGCGCCCTGCAGCGTCATTCCGAACTGATTGCCGCCATGAGCGGGCGCGAACTGCAGCAGGTCAGCTTCTTCTCGACCCACCCCCACACGCCCGAGCGGATCGCGGCCACAGTCGACGAGGCCCGCGGCGTCAGCGTTTCTGACCCTGAAGTCGGCCGCGACGCCTATCTCGACGCGATCGATGGCATGATCTATGGCGACAGCCCGTCCCAGGGTTTCGCCCGCGGCAACACATTCGCCCATCCCGAACTGCGTTTCTCCTTCCAGGTGCCGGAGGGCTTCAGCCTGGACAACCTGCCCCAGGCGGTGGTCGCCAGTTCGCGCGACGGCAGCCGCAGGATCATCTTCGACCAGGAACCCGACCGCAGCGTGGCCAGCCGGCAGGGCGGCATGGACGCCTATATCGCCAATCACTGGGGCGAGGGCGCGCAGCTTTCCGGTCTGAAACGCATCACCATCGACGGCATGCCCGCGGCGACGGCCGTGGCGCCGGTGACTGCCAACAACCAGCCCTATGCGGCCCGGCTGGTCGCCATCCGTTTCGACGAGAACCGCATCTATCGCTTCGTGTTCCTGGCGCCGCGCAATGACAGCCGCGCGCTCTCCTCGATCTTCGAACGGACCGCCGGCAGCTTCGAACGGCTCAGCGCCAGCCAGGCGCGGCAGCTCCAGCCGCTTCGGCTGCAAGTCGTGACCGTCGACCGCAACGACACGGTTTCCAGCCTGTCCAGTTCCGCTGACGCCCAGGGTTTCGCCGAGCAGCGTTTCCGCGTGCTGAACGACCTCGGCGGCGAGGACGGGCTGCGGGCCGGCCGGCGCGTCAAGGTCGTTCGCGTCGGCGGCTGAGCCGGGCTGCCGCGCAAGCGCAGCTTGACCACGGGGGGTTCCGCGTCATCTTTCGCCGTTCCGACTGGGACAGGGGCGCAGGATGACGGCGGCGGAACACAGGATCGGCAAGGTCCAGGCGACGGGCTTCATGATCGCGCTGCTGGCCGCGATCACGGCGATCGGGCAGTTCGCCACCAACATCTACCTGCCGGCGCTGCCGTCGATCGCCGCCGAGATGGATGCCGGCGCGGCCGAGGCGCAGCTCACGCTGACGGCCTATCTGGCGACATTCGCCCTGACCCAGCTCGCCTACGGTCCGGTGTCGGACCGGTTCGGGCGGCGAATCGTGCTGATGTTCGGCCTTGCCGTCTTCGTCGCCGGCAGCGTGGCCTGCATGCTGGCGCCGGATATCGTCATGCTGATTGCCGGCCGTGTGCTGCAGGCCTTCGGCGGCGCGGCCTGCACCGTCGTGGCGCGCGCGGTCGTCCGCGACAGCTTCGACGGCCCTGCGCTGCAGAAGGTCATGGCCCTGATCGCCATCCTGTTCGCCCTGGTGCCGGGACTGTCGCCGCTGTTCGGGGCGCTGCTGCAGGAATTCGCCGGCTGGCGCTCCATATTCGCCGTCACCGGGGTGGCGGGCCTGGTGGTGGCGGCGTTGATGGTTGCCCGCCTGCCGGAAACACTTTCCCGCCGTCTGCCCAAACTGAATGCGGCCGAGCTGATCCGCGGCTACGCCATGGTGATGGGCAACGCCGCCTTCCGGCGCTTCGCGATCCCCAACGCGCTCATCTTCGCGGCGATGTTCGCCTTCTTCGGCGGCTCGCCGCGCACCTTCATCACCTTTCTCGGCGTCTCGCCGACGGAATACGGCTTCTATCCGCCGCTGGCCTCCCTCGGCTTCGTGATCGGCGGCCTGGTGGTGCGCGCGCTTGCCGGGCGGATGGACGCAGTGGGCATCTGCAAACTGGGCCTCGCCGTGGTTCTCGCGGCCTGCGCCTTCGGCTATGTCATGCCGCTGCTGGGCCTGATCGACAAGTTCGTGCTGATCGGCGCCGTCGTCGCCTTCGTTTCGGGGCTGGGCATCTTCCTGCCCACGGCGATGGCCAGCGCATTGCAGATCTTCCCGGACCGGGCGGGAACGGCCTCCGCCATGATGGGTTTCCTGCAGATGGCCGGCGCCGGGATCGGCAGTGCGCTGGTCGCCGTCTATCAGGAGCCGTTTCCGATCCTGGCCTATCCCGCGATCATGTTCTTCGCGGTGGCGCTTTCGGTGATCTATTTCCTGCCGAGACGCGCCCGCGCCTGAAGGCTCAGTCCGTCATCCAGCCCAGCAGGCGGCCGAAGAAGGCCTCGCACGCCGCGATCTGATCCAGCGCCACGAACTCGTCGGGCTTGTGCGCCTGGGCGATGTCACCCGGCCCGCAGACGATGGTCGGCACGCCGGCGCCGTGATAGTGCCCGGCCTCGGTGCCGAAGCTGACCTTGGACGTGGCGTTGGTCTGCGCGAAGGACTTGGCCAGGGTGGCGACCTCTGCGTCCTCGGACGTCTCCAGCCCGGCGAACCAGGCGACACGCTCGAACTCGATACCGGTCTCCGGCCGGACCGCGCGCATCTCCGCACAGAGGCGGTCCGCCTCCTCCCTGACACGCGCCAGCAGGTCTTCCGGTTCGTCCGCGGGCAGATTGCGGAATTCGAACAGGAACTCGCAGTCCCTGGGCACGATGTTGAGCGCCGTGCCGCCCTGGACGACGCCGGTGTGAACCGTGGTGTAGGGCGGATCGAAGGCTTCGTCGAAGGGGCCGTTGGCGCGCTTGTCCTCGGCGAGGCGGCGGATCGCCGCGATGGTGAGCGCGGCGTATTCGACGGCGTTGACGCCTTCATGGGTGAGAGACGAATGGCACTCGAAGCCGCGCACGTGACAACGATAGCTCGATTTGCCCTTGTGGCCGATGACCACGCCCATGTTCGTCGGCTCGCCGACCACGCAGAGCCGCGGCTTCACCTCCAGACCGGAGAGCATGGACGCGAGCTGGCGCCCGCCGAGGCAGCCGACCTCCTCGTCATAGGACAGCGCGATGTGTACCGGCATCTTCAGCCGTGCGGCGGCGAAGTCGTCGGCATGCGCGAGACAGATGGCAATGAAGGCCTTCATGTCCGCCGTGCCACGGCCATAGATCCGACCGTCCCGCGTCTCCGCCCGGAACGGGTCGGAGGCCCATTCCTGGCCATCGACAGGCACCACGTCCGAATGTCCCGACAGCATGACGCCCGGCACGTCGGCGGGACCGATGGTGGCCCACAGATTGGCCTTTTCGCCGGTCTCGTCGAACTGCAGCGCCGACGTCACCCCGCGTTCGGCCAGGTAGGACTCCGCCCAGCGGATCAGGTCCAGATTGGAATTCCGGCTGGTCGTGTCGAAGGCGATCAGCCGGTCGAGGATGTCGAGAGTGCGGGTGCCTGGAGAAGTCATGCACAGCCATGTAGCATTCGCCCATCCGGGCATAAAGCGAGGAAAGCAGGATGTGCGGACGCTACAGCCTGACGACGCCGCTGGAAGCGCTCCGGCGGGTCTTCGCCTTCGAGGGCTCGCCGAACCTTGCGGCCCGCTACAACATTGCGCCGACCCAGTCCGCGCCGGTGCTGCGCCGCCATCCGGACGGCCGGCTGCTGTGCCACGAACTCCGCTGGGGTCTCGTCCCCTCCTGGGCGAAGGACATGTCGGGGGCCGCCCGCATGATCAACGCGCGTTCGGAAACCGTCGCGGAGAAACCCGCCTTCCGGGCGGCCTTCGCCCGCCGCCGCTGCCTCGTGCCCGCGGACGGCTTCTACGAATGGCAGAAGCTGGAAAGCGGCAAGCAGCCCTGGCGCATCGTCATGGCGGACCGGTCGCCCTTCGCATTCGCAGGGCTGTGGGAACGCTGGGAGCATCCCGAAGAGGGCAGGATCGACAGCTACACCATCCTGACGACGGACGCCGCACCCGGAATCGCCGAAATCCATCATCGCATGCCTGTCATCCTCGACGCCGCGGACCACGACGCCTGGCTGGATCCGGACGCCGGCCGGGAGGCATTGCTCGATCTGGCCAGGCCCAATGATGGCGTGACGGCCTATCGTGTCTCTGCCCGGGTGGGCAATGTGCGCAATGACGACGCCGAGTTGATCGAGCCCGTGTACGCCTGAAACGCGGCAACCAACATTCAGACGCCGAGTTCGGGCGCCTGCCGCAGCTCGACCCCGGCGATCTTCCATTCGCCGGCCTCGTTCATCTCCATGAAGTACCGCGCCACGACCGCCGAGCCGTCCTGACCGAAGAAAAACACTTCCTGGACGGTGACGTGGTCGAACGCCTCGACCGCCTGGAACTGCATGTCGCGCGGGCGGTAGACCTGCGGATAGCCGGTCCGCACCATTTCCATGAAGTTCGCCGGCGAGCCGAACTTCGCCTGTATGGCCGGCGAGGCGTGGGCGAAGGCGCGGTCGCCGTCTCCCGCGCGGAAGGCGGCGATCTGATCCTCGATGACGGCCCTGATCTCGTCAGCAGGCGCGGCGAGCACCGGCCAGGCGAGACAGAGCGCCAGCACGAGGGCGTGAAGGCGGATACGCATGCACCGATCCTCCGGTTGTTCCGTTACCGGCAGGATACGCGAGAACGGGCGCCGGCGGATCAATTCACTGGCCCCAAACGCGGAAAGGCCGCGTCCCTTGCGGAACGCGGCCTCCCCTTCGAGCCTTTCGGGCGATGACGCCCGGACGGATTTGCCGTCCGGTTACATCATGCCGCCCATGCCGCCCATGCCGCCCATGTCGGGCATGCCACCGCCGGAGGACTTGTTGTCGTCCGGCCGGTCGGCGACCATGGCCTCGGTGGTGATCAGCAGGCCGGCCACGGACGCGGCGTCCTGCAGCGCGGTGCGGACCACCTTGGTCGGATCGATGACACCGGCCTTGACCAGGTTCTCGTACTTCTCGGTCGCGGCGTTGAAGCCGTAGTTGGCGTCCTTCTGGTCCAGCAGCTTGCCGGCCACGACGGCGCCGTCGACGCCGGCGTTCTCGGCGATCTGACGCGCCGGCGCCTGCAGGGCGCGGCGGACGATCTCGACGCCCACGGTCTGGTCGTTGTTGGCGCCCTTGAGGCCTTCAAGCGCCCGCGTGGCGTAGAGCAGCGCGGTGCCGCCGCCCGGAACGATGCCTTCCTCGACCGCAGCGCGGGTGGAGTGGAGGGCGTCATCGACGCGATCCTTCTTCTCCTTCACCTCGATCTCGGAGGCGCCGCCGACCTTGATCACCGCAACGCCGCCGGCCAGCTTGGCCAGCCGCTCCTGCAGCTTCTCGCGGTCGTAGTCGGAGGTGGTATCGTCGATCTGCTTGCGGATCTGGCCGCAGCGAGCCTGGATGTTCTCCTTCTCGCCCGCGCCATCAACAATGGTGGTTTCTTCCTTGTTGATGGTGACGCGCTCGGCCTGGCCCAGCATGTCGAGCGTGACGCTCTCCAGCTTGATGCCCAGATCTTCGGAGATGACCTCGCCGCCGGTCAGGATGGCGATGTCCTCCAGCATGGCCTTGCGGCGGTCGCCGAAGCCCGGCGCCTTGACGGCGGCGATCTTCAGGCCGCCACGCAGCTTGTTCACCACCAGGGTCGCCAGGGCCTCGCCCTCGACGTCCTCGGCGATGATCAGCAGCGGACGCTGGGACTGAACGACAGCCTCCAGGATCGGCAGCATGGGCTGCAGATTGGACAGCTTCTTCTCGTGCAGCAGGATGTAGGGCTTCTCGAGCTCGGCAACCATCTTCTCGGCGTTGGTCACGAAGTACGGCGAGAGGTAGCCGCGGTCGAACTGCATGCCCTCGACGACGTCCAGCTCGGTCTCCAGACCCTTGGACTCCTCGACGGTGATGACGCCTTCCTTGCCGACCTTCTCCATCGCCTCGGCGATCTTGTCGCCGATGTCGGTCTCGCCGTTGGCAGAAATCGTGCCGACCTGAGCCACCTGCGAATTGGTGGTGATGTCGGTCGAGCGCTTCTTGAGATCGGCCACGACCTTCTCGACGGCCAGGTCGATGCCGCGCTTGAGGTCCATCGGGTTCATGCCGGCGGCAACCGACTTCAGGCCTTCGCGCATGATCGAGGCGGCCAGGACGGTCGCGGTGGTGGTGCCGTCGCCGGCTTCGTCATTGGTCCTCGAAGCGACCTCGCGGACCATCTGCGCGCCCATGTTCTCGAACTTGTCCTTGAGTTCGATCTCCTTGGCGACGGTGACGCCGTCCTTGGTGATGCGCGGCGCGCCGAACGACTTCTCGATGACCACATTGCGGCCCTTGGGGCCCAGGGTCACCTTGACGGCGTCGGCCAGGGTCTCGACGCCCTTCGCCATCTTGGTGCGGGCGTCGATGCCAAATTTAACGTCTTTCACGGACATATTTCGTCAATCTCCCATACAGCTCGCGGCCGGCAGCGGGCCCGGCCTGCGCTTCATTTCACGGATCGGGCGATCCCGGTGCTCAGGCCGCCTTCGCCTGCGCAGAACCTTCGATCACGCCGAGGATGTCGGATTCCTTCATGATCAGGAGATCCTCACCATCGATCTTGACCTCGGTGCCCGACCACTTGCCGAACAGGATCCGGTCGCCCGCCTTGACGTCCATGGCGACGGTTTCGCCCCGGTCGTTGCGCGCGCCCGGACCGGCAGCGACGATCTCGCCCTCGCTCGGCTTCTCCTTGGCATTCTCGGGAATGATGATGCCGCCCGCGGTCTTCTCCTCCGACTCGACGCGACGGACGAGCACGCGATCGTGCAAAGGCCGAAAGCCCATCTGGTACCCTCCATAGGTAGGATTATCTGGTGTTCCCTTCGTTAGCACTCACTCTACTCGAGTGCTAGCCGGCAGGTGAGCGGGAGATAACTACCGCGCAGCCTTCTGTCAACTCGACCGGCGCAAAATTCCGGGGTTTTCATCGAGCCCGCGCCGCCGGCTCGGCAGCACTCACGGAACACCGTTGCTAACATATTGATTCAACGATGTTTTTATTGCCTCCACGGGAAAACTTGTCTCACCATGGAGATCGATGCCATCGGAAATCGAGGAGATTGCCCATGACGAACATGGAGATGCAGCTTGCCGGTTACCGGCTGACCACCGCCGAAATCCTCTATCACATGCCCGATCATCCGGGACTGCTCCAGACGTTCGTCTGGCAGACCATGGACCTCGCGCCCGACTATCCGCGGATACGGCAGTTCCTGGAATTCTGGGAAGCGGAGATCGAGGGGCCGCTGCATTCCGTCCGCATCGCCGGCGGCGAACTGATCAAGCCCGTGGCCATGAACCACTGCGACGCCATCGTCACCCTTCACTAGCCGGAAGCGCCCTCATTCGGCGGCGCGCGGCAGCCGGCCCTTGGCCCAGCGGCCGGCATCTGCCGGAGACAGCCGCACGGTGACGTGAACGCCATCGTCCGCGTCCTCCCGCGCGACCACTTCGCCATGACTGTAGAGCCAGGCCAGCGCCCGCCCGTCGGCTGCATCGACCACGTCGCTGATCTCGACCCTGTCGCGGGCGATCCGCCGGGCGATCTCCGCGGCGAGGGCTTCCATCCCCTCCCCCGTCACGGCGGAGATGAGCACGCCCGGATGGGGCAGCGCCGCGGCCTCGGCGCGGAGATGCGCCCGTTCGTCGGGCCCCAGCAGATCCGCCTTGTTCCAGACTTCGATCAGATTCGGATTGTCCGCGACCTCGATGCCCAGCGTCTTCAGGATGCCGTGCACGTCGGCCGCCTGCGCTTCGGAATCGGGCTGCGCGGCATCGCGCACATGCAGGATCAGGTCAGCCTCGGTGACTTCCTCCAGAGTGGCGCGGAAGGCGGCGACGAGCTGCGTCGGCAGATCGGCCACGAACCCCACCGTATCCGAAAGGATCACCGGACGGCCGTCAGCGAGCTGGACCGAGCGCATGGTCGGATCGAGCGTCGCGAACAGCAGATCCCGGGCGAACACATCGGCGCCGCTCAGGCGGTTGAACAGAGTCGACTTGCCGGCATTGGTGTAGCCGACCAGCGCGACCACCGGATAGGGAACCGCGCGGCGCGGCTTGCGGTGCAGTTCGCGGGTGCGGCGGACCTTTTCCAGATCCTGCTTCAGGCGGACGATGCGTTCGTCGATCAGGCGCCGGTCGATCTCGATCTGACGCTCGCCGGGACCGCCCATGAAGCCCGCGCCGCCGCGCTGACGCTCCAGATGGGTCCATGAACGCACCAGGCGGCTGCGCTGGTACTGGAGATGCGCGAGTTCCACCTGCAGCCGGCCTTCCCGTGTCCGCGCCCGCTCCCCGAAGATCTCGAGGATCAAGCCGGTGCGGTCGATCACCTTGACCTTCAGATCGCGTTCCAGATTGCGTTGCTGCGTGGGGCTGAGCGCCGCGTCGAAGACGGCGAGTTCCAGGTCCTCGGCCTGCGCCAGCGCAGCCAGTTCCTCGATCTTGCCGACGCCGATCAGCGTGGCCGGCCGCGGCCGATCGAGGCGGATCGTCTCGCTGTGGCGGATATCGAGCCCTATGGCCCGGCAGAGGCCCACGGCCTCCGCCAGCATCGCCTCGGATTCGCGCGTCGCGTCGGCGGGCGTCCAGGGGACGATAAGCATCGTGCGCGCACCGACGGCATTTTCGGGTGCGCTCATCGCCGGCACCCGCCGGAGAGCGCGATCAGTCCGGCTGTCCCGGCACACCCTCGAACAGGTCGATCGGATGGGCCGGCATCACCGTCGAGATGGCGTGCTTGTAGACCAGCTGCACGTGAGCGTCGCGCCGCAGCAGGACGCAGAAATTGTCGAACCAGGTGATGATCCCCTGCAGCTTCACGCCGTTCACCAGGAAGATGGTCAGCGGAATCTTGTTCTTTCGAACGTGGTTGAGGAAGACGTCCTGCACGTTCTGTGGACGTTCGCTTGCCATGTGCGTCGTTCCTATTGTTCTTGCGCCGGCAGAAACGCGCCAGCGGTTGATTGCCTTCGGCCCGGATACGAAGCCGATATGTGTTCAGATTTGCTACTCCCACAACTGAATATCTGGGGAGCGGCGCGTTTCCGAGCAAGTCGAAACGCGCTGGTCGCGGCATCAGGTACGCGACATCACGCTACTGTCATGCCAGCCGCCGCTTCCGTATCCGATCCAGCCACATAGCGTTCGAACATGTCAACCACGCGCGAGGACACACTGCCGGGACGGCCGTTGCCGATCACGCGGTCGTCAACGCGGACCACGGGCAGCGCCATGCCACTGGCGCTGGTGAGAAAGACCTCCCGCGCCGTTTTCAGTTCCTCGACCGAGAAGGACCGCTCCTCGATCTCGATATCCGTTTCCCGGGCCAGCTTCATCAGCGCCAGCCGGGTGATCCCGTTCAGGATGTCGCTGGAGGCAGGCCGGGTGACCAGTCGTCCGGACTGGTCGACGATCCAGGCATTGGTCGAACTGCCTTCCGTGATCATGCCGTCACCGTCGACCATGAAGGCCTCGTAGGCGCCGGCCTCGCGGGCGGCCTGCTTGGCCAGGCAATTGGGCAGCAGCGACACGGTCTTGATGTCCCGCCGGGCCCAGCGCTGGTCCGGCACTGTGATCACCGCGACGCCTTCGGCGGCGGCCTTGCGCCGGGCGTCGGCCGCCTTGGGCCGGGCATAGATCACCACAGCAGGCTGGGCGTCCCGGGGAAAACCGTGGTCGCGCGCCGCGACGCCGCGGGTGACCTGGATATAGACGAAGCCGTCGCGCACGCGGTTGCGGCGCACCACCTCCTCGATGACCAGGTTCAGCGCCCGGTCCGACATCGGCCGGTCGATACGCAGTTCGCGAAGGCTGCGCGCCAGCCGCTCGACATGGCCGACGCCATCGATCTGCCGGCCGTCGACGATGGGGATGACCTCGTAGACGCCGTCGGAAAACTGGTAACCCCGGTCCTCCACGTGGACGGCGGCGGACTGGTGCGGCACGTACTGGCCGTTGACGAAGGCGGTTCTGGTCAAGTCAGCAATCCATCGAATTCAGCGCCCCCAGAAGGAGGGGGAAAACAGGCCGAGCAGCGCGAGCAGTTCCAGCCGGCCGGCCAGCATGCCCGCAATGATAGCGATTTTCGACACCGGATCGAGTTCGCCGATGGCCACCGCTTCGACGGTGACATAGGTGGCGGCGGGGCCGGCGTTGCTGAGCGCGCCGACGGCCAGGGCCAGCGCCGTCGCCAGGTCATGGCCGTCCAGATCGATCACCACCGCCAGGATGGCCACCGAAAGCATGAACAGCATCAGGAAGTTCCATGTGGCGCGCAGCACCGGCGGCTCCACCCTGTAGCCGCCATAGGTCACGATGGTGACCGCATTGGGATAGGACAGCCGGGTGAGTTCCGCCCCGCCCTGGCGAATCAGCAGCGCGAAGCGCATCAGCTTGAAACCGCCGGCGGTCGAGCCTGCAGCGCCGCCCACCATCATGATCATCAGCAACAGGATCGACAGCGGCGTCGGCCAGGAGCCCGTGATGATGCCCTGATCGGTCTCCAGCCCGAAGAAGCCGGTGGTCGAGGCGACCGCGGCCACTGCGAAGATCGCCTGGCCAAGGCTGCTGGCGAGATCCAGTTCCGTCATGCCCCAGATGATCAGCGCCGCCATCAGGGCGGAAATGCCGCACAGCCGCCCGAAGGCGCGGATCTCCGGATCCTCGCGGTAGACCCTGAAGCGGCCGTGGAACGCCGCCCAGTGCAGGGTGAAGTTCAGCGCCGAGCCGAGCATGAAGACGACCAGAACGCCCTGCGCGAAGGATGACAGGTCCGCGACGCCGTTCGTGCTGGTGGTGAACCCGCCCGTGGAGACGGTGGACATGGCGTAGCAGACCGCATGGAAGGCCTCCACGCCCGAAACCCAGAGCAGCACCGCGCAGGCCAGGGTGATGATGACGTAGACCCACCAGACCGCCGACAGGGTGTCCTTCAGCCGCGCGACCAGCGTGTTCGCATCGCCGGAAGGGATGGCGCTGCGGTAGACCGCCAGACCGCCCAGACCGAACAGGCCCAGCAGCACGACCGCCAGCATGATCGTCGCCAGACCGCCGATCCACTGCAGTTCGGCGCGCCAGAACAGCATCGAACGCGGCAAGAGCTCCGGCGTGGCGAAGACGCTGTAGCCCGTCGTGGTCAGGCCCGACATCGCCTCCAGATAGCCGTCCAGCGGCCCGACCAGGTTGGCGAAGGGAATCGCACCGAACACGGGCAGCACGGTCCAGATGAGGCAGGCCAGCAGAAACGCCTCCCGCCGCCCCGCCGCACGCTGCCTGCCGCCGAGCGAGGCGAGGGTCAGCGCGCCGCCGAACATCCCCGTGATCAGGATGGTGGTGAGGAAGACCGGCCAGGTGCCGACCTCCCCATGGAACAGGGCGATTCCGATCGGGAAGATCATGGTCAGGGCGAAGATGACCATCGACCAGCCGAGAACCGACAGCACCGCGGTCAGCGCCATGGCTCAGTCCCCGGGCATCAGAAGAACCGCAGGCCCGCGGACAACATGCTCTCCAGCTTCTTCACGCTCTCGCGAAGCGCGAACAGGATCACCCGGTCCTTGCGCTGGATCACCATCGAGCCCCGCGGCTTGAGCACCTGGGGGCCGCGTACGATCGCGCCGACGATGACGCCGGCCGGCAGTTCCACTTCCCGCAGCGGCTTGCCGATCAGCAGCGAGGTTTCCAGCGCCTCGGCCTCCATCACCTCGGCGGCGCCGTCGCGGATCGAATAGATGCGCCGGATGCGGCCGCGGCGCACGTGCTGCAGGATCGACGAGACGGTGGTCGCGCGCGGGTTGACGGCCACGTCGATGCCGAGCGACCCGACCAGCGCCTCGTAGGCCTTGTTGTTGACCAGGGCGATCGCCTTCTCGCAGCCGAGCTGCTTGGCCATCAGCGAGACCAGGATGTTTGTCTCGTCGTCGTTCGTCAGCGCCACGATCGCGTGGGCGTTGGAGATGTTGGCTTCTTCCAGGATCTCGGCGTCCAGGGCGTCGCCGCAGAGCACAACGGCGCTCTCGAGACGGTCCGCAACGAACTCCGCCCGGCTGCGGTCCGATTCGATCACCTTCAGATTGACCCGATCCTTCTCCTGCTCCAGGTCGCGCCCCAGCACCAGCCCGATATTGCCGCCGCCCACGATGACGATGCGGTGGGCGTCGTGTTCCTCGTGACCGAACAGCGGCATGGCGCGGCGCGCATGCTGGGTGTCGACCACGAAATAGACGTCGTCTCCCGGCAGCATCTGGTCGGTCGGCGACGGCACGAACAGCTTCTCCGCACGATTGATGCCGGTGACGATGATGTTGAGATTCGGGAAAAGCTCCGTGAGCTGCCGCAGCGGCTGATGAGCAATCGGGCAGTCATCCTCGATGCGCACGCCGATCATGCGCACCCTGTCGTCCGCGAACGGCAGCATGTCGAAGGCGCCGGGCATGTGCAGCGCGCGGTTGACCGCGTGGGCCACCTCCACTTCGGGAGAGATGATGGCATCGATCGGCATGTGTTCGCGCGTGAACAGATGGCTGAACGACGGCCGGAGATAGTTCTGCGCCCGGATGCGGGCGATCTTGGTCGGCACATTGAAGATCGAATGGGCCACCTGGCAGGCGACCATGTTGACCTCGTCGGCGAAGGTCACGGCGATCAGCATCTCGGCGTCCGCCGCGCCGGCGCGGTCGAGCATGTCGGGGTGGGAGGCGAAACCCACCAGGCCGCGCACGTCGTAGGCCTCGCTGATCCGGCGGATCAGTTCGGGTGACTGGTCGATGATGGTCACGTCGTTCTGTTCTTCCGCCAGATGGCGGGCAATGTTGGAGCCGACCTGACCCGCGCCGCAGACGATCACTTTCATGGCGCGGACGTTAGCCTGTTTCCCGCGGGTGCGGAACAGCCCTTCAATGCCGGCTCAGCGGGCGCCGCGTTCCCCGCCCACACCCAGCAGCTTCAGCTTGCGGTGCAGGGCCGAACGCTCCATGCCGACAAAGGCGGCGGTCTTGGTGACGTTGCCGCCGAAGCGTTCGATCTGGGCCAGCAGATATTCGCGCTCGAAGACCTCGCGCGCCTCTCTCAGCGGCATGGCCATGATCTCCTGGCTGGTCTCCGGCCTGAGCGTCGCCGCCGCCGGGTTGGTGATCTCGACCGGCAGCATCTCGACGGTGATCGGCGCGCGCGCCTCGCCCGGCGCCATGATGAGCAGCTGTTCGACGACATTGCGGAGCTGGCGCGCATTGCCCGGCCAGTCATAGGCCTGCAGCGCCGCCATCGCCGCCTCGTCGATAGTGCGCGGCGTCAGCCCGGCGCTGTCGGCGCTGCGCTGTACGAAATAGCGCGCCATGGCCGGAATATCCTCCCGCATCAGGCGCAGCGGCGGGGTCTGGATCGGCACCACGTTGAGGCGATGGAACAGGTCGCGGCGGAAGCGGCCGTCATCGGCTTCCCCCTGCAGGTCCCGGCTGCTGGACGACAGGACCCGCACGTCAACGCGCACCGGCCGGCCACCGCCGACCCGCTCGAAGGTCTGATCCAGCAGAACGCGCAGAATCTTGTTCTGCGTCTGCTCCGGCATGTCGGAAACCTCGTCCAGGAACAGCGTGCCGCCGTGGGCCTGTTCCAGCAGGCCGATCTTGCGCGAACGCACCTGGCCGCCGGCCGGGGCCTCTTCGCCGAACAGCTCCAGTTCCATGCGCTCGGGTTCGATCATGGCCGCGTTGACGACCACGAATGGCCCGCCGGCGCGCTTCGACAGGGCGTGGATCTGGCGCGCCACCACTTCCTTGCCGGAGCCCGAAGGCCCGCTGATCATCACCCGGCTGTTGGTCGGCGCCACCTTCTCGATGGCCGCCCGCAGGGCGCTCAGCGGCTGGGAGGCGCCGATAAGCGCCGCGTCGCCGCCGGCGCGGACCCGCAGCTCCGCGTTCTCCCGCCGGAGCCGCGCGGCCTCCAGCGCCCGTTCGGCGATGAGCACGAGGCGGTCGGTCTGGAACGGCTTCTCGATGAAATCATAGGCGCCGCGCTGGATGGCGGCGACCGCGGTCTCGATGTTGCCGTGCCCGCTGATCATCACGATCGGAACGTCGGGCGCGCGTTCCTGCATCATGTCGAGCAGTTCCAGCCCGTCGAGGCGGCTTCCCTGCAGCCACACATCCAGAACGATCAGCGCCGGAGCGCGGTCGCCGACCTCCTCCAGCGCCTCGTCGGCGGTGCCGGCGACCCGGGTCTCGTATCCCTCATCCGACAGGATGCCGGCGACCAGCATCCGGATATCGGCTTCGTCGTCGACGATCAGGACGTCAAGGGCCATTGCTTTCCTAACCGCTGTCTCCGTCGGCACGGAGCCGTTCCTCACCCTGGTCGGCCAGCGGGAAGACAAGTGTCACCGCGGCGCCAGGGCCGGTTGCCCGATCGCCCAGATGTAGGGAGCCGGAATGATCTTCCATGATCTTCCGCACGATCGCGAGGCCCAGACCCGTGCCCTTATCTCTCGTGGTCATGTAAGGCTCCGTCAAGCGGTCCCGCTCCGAAACCGGCAACCCGATGCCGTTATCCGTGACTGTGATCACCACACCGTCACTGTTGCAGGAAAGCTTCACTTCCACGACGCCCAATTCGTCGCACGTCTCGCGCGCCTCGATCGCCTGCACGGCATTGAGCAGCACATTCGTCAGCACCTGGGCGACCTGGCGGCGGTCGCAGGGCAGCGGCGGCAGGCCGCTCTCCAGGTCCATGCGGAACTCGATCGACGGGTTCGCGACCTCGACGGCGAAGACGGCCTGCCGCACCAGGTCGGCGACCGGTTCCGGCCGCATCACCGGCGCAGGCATGCGGGCGAAGGCTGAAAATTCGTCGATCATGCGGCCGATGTCGCCGACCTGACGCACGATGGTGTCGGTGCACTGCAAGAAGATTTCGCGATCGGTTTCGATCTGCTTCAGATACTTGCGCTTCAGCCGCTCGGCCGAAAGCTGGATCGGCGTCAGCGGATTGCGGATCTCGTGGGCGATGCGCCGCGCGACGTCGGCCCAGACGGCCATGCGCTGGGCGGCGACCAGATCGGTGATGTCATCGAAGGTGACGACATAGCCCAGAACCTCCCGCTCACGGCGCTCCGCACCGACGCGGACGAAGAAGGTCTTGGCGTTGCCGTCCCGGATGATGGTGATCTCCCCCTCTGCCAGACGGTGCGGGCGCTCGCGCGCAGCCGCGAGCAGATCCGCCATCTCGGGCACCGCCGATTCCAGCGGATGCCCCACCAGATCGTCCTGCTTCAGCGACAGCAGCCGCAGGGCGGACCGGTTGGGCAGGTCGACGACGCCGTTGTGATCGGTGCCGATCACACCCGCGGTGACGCCGGACAGCACCGTCTCCATGAACCGCCGGCGTTCGTCGAGCGTCCGGTTGGCCTGCACCAGGGCCGCCTGCTGGCTCTCGAGCTGCCGCGCCATCCGGTTGAAGGTTCGGCCCAGCATGTTGATCTCGTCGTCCTCGTCGGAAGTGACAACGCGGGCCTGCATGTCCCCCTCGCGCAGTTTCTCGGCCGCGCCGACGATGTCGCCCAGCCGGGTGGAGAGGCGGGTCGAGAAGTTCAGCGCCAGCCATACGGCGGCCAGCATCAGCAGCACGGTGACGACGCCGAACAGGAGCACGAACGTCAGCTCGAAACTGAACCGCTGCGCGGCCAGCCGCTCGTAGTCGGTGGCCGCCTGCTGCGCCCGTTCCACCTGTTCGGCAACGCGCGGCTCCACGAAGCGGGCGACATAGAGATAGGCGCGATAGGTGCCCAGAAAGCCGGTAAGCTGAACCAGCGCGCCGGCCTTGTCGTTGGCCGTCAGGTCGATATTCCCGCCCACCGGCTCGTCCGCGGGCAGCGCGACGACCGCGCCATCGTCAGCGGCCTCGATGGCCGAGATCGGGATCTGCTCCGCGAGGCTGTCGGAGGCCAGGCTGGTCTGCGCCAGGACCTGGCCCGAGCGGTCGAAGACGATGGCCTCGCTGAGGCCGCGGGCGCCGGCCTGTGTGATCAGCAGACGGGTCAGCAGGGCGGTGTCGTCCTGCACTTCGGGGGCCACACGGTTCAGATCCTGCGCCATCGCCAGGACATCGGCGCGGATCGTGGCGCGGTGTTCCTGAATCAGCGACCGGGCGACGGCGACCGATTCCGAAACCGCCTTCTGGGCGCGGTCGCTGAACCAGCCCTCGATCCTGAGGTCGAAGAACAGCGTGGAAAAGCCGGCGACCAGCAGCGCGGGGATCACGGCGGCGGCGGCGAACAGGGCGCCGAGACGCATGTGCAGCCCCGCGCCGGCGCGGCCGTCGCGGTGGGCGATCCAGATACGGGCGACCCGTCCCACGATCGCGACGACCAGCAGCAACAGCACGACGATGTCGAAGACGACCACCCCGGCCGGGATATCGCGGAGGCTGGAAGGCGGCTCCGGCGAGCCGAACAGGGCGGCATAGGTCGCCGCACCAGCGAGCAAGGCCAGGGCGGCCAGCGTGAACACGCCCGCGCGGCCCGGTCTGAGTCCCAGCACCCACGCGCGCAACCGGCCCAGGCGGCGCGTATCCACCTTTTCGGCAGCCTCGGTCATCTCGCCCGCACAGCCCGTTTCATGGCCCGGACTATAACCCCTTCGCGGCCCCGACGCGCGACCGTCGAATTGCGGCCGCCGGCGATGCCGCACGCTTGATCTGTCGCGCGCCGGGGGCGATGCTGTCGGCCATGAACATACAGTCCTCCAATACCTCGGCCCCGGCCGCGTCCGGCCATATGCAGAGGCCCGGCGCGATCGGCAATCTGGCCGACGACGTCCGCGGCGCCAACTTCTTCGAAATCGACGCCTCGCTCCGGTCGCTGCTGACCCTCTACTGCGCGGAAGAGCTGCGCAACCACATGTGGCCGCACTGGCGGGAACTCGGCGAGCTGGCGGGCGGGAGGCTGGACGAACTGGCCGACATCGCCGACAAGCATCCGCCCGTGCTGCATCCGCGCGACCGCTTCGGCCGCGACCAGGAGTGGATCGAGCATCATCCCGCCTACCGGGAGATGGAGGAGATCGCGCTCGGCCGTTTCGGTCTGCACGCCATGAGCCACATGCCCGGCGTGCTCGGCTGGCCCGACAAGGTGCCGCCGATCGCCAAGTACGCCTTTACCTACCTGTTCGTACAGGCGGAATTCGGCCTGATGTGTCCGATCAGCCTGTCGGACACCGGCCTCTACATGATGCGCCGCTATGGCGACGACTTCATTCAGGAGACCTACGTCAAGCGCATGCTTACCCAGGATCTGTCGACGCTGATCAAGGCGTCCCAGTTCATGACCGAGAAGCCGGGCGGCTCCGACGTCGGCCAGGTCGAGACTGTGGCGCGCCGGGAGGATGGCGGCTGGCGGCTCTACGGCGAGAAATGGTTCTGCTCCAACCCCCATGCCGACGTGGCCCTGCTGCTGGCGCGGCCCGAGGGCCGGGAAGCGGGCACCAAGGGCCTGGGTCTGTTCCTGATGCCTAAGATCCGGCCCAACGGCGAACGCAACAGCTATCGGATCGTGCGCCTAAAGGACAAGCTGGGCACCAGTTCGATGGCCTCCGGCGAGATACTGATCGAGGGCGCCGAGGCGTTCGCGCTGGGCGACGTCAACAGCGGCCTGAAGCAGATGATGGAGCAGGTCAACCTGTCCCGCCTGTCGCACGGCGTGCGCGCCGCGGCGATGATGCGGCGCTGCTGGAACGAAGCTCTGGCGGCGGCGCGCAGCCGCATCGCCTTCGGCCGGGCCGTCGCCGACATGCCGCTGGCGCAGCGCCAGCTGATGAAGCTCCTGTTGCCGACGGAGCAGGCGCTCAGCATGTACGCCTATACCGCCGAGGCTATGGGTGCGGCGCAGGCCGACGATGCGGAGGCCGCCACGCGGCTGCGTATCCTCACCGGCCTGTTCAAGTTCCGCGCCTGCCGCGACAATCCGACGGTCGCCACCGGCTCCATGGAGATCCGCGGCGGCAATGGCTACATCGAGGACTTCGTCAATGCGCGGCTGATCCGCGACGCCCAGATCGGCCTGCTGTGGGAAGGCACCAGCAACATCAACGGCCTGGACGTGCTCAACCGCGCCGTTGCGAAGGTCGGTGCACACCGGAGGCTGGCCGACGACCTGGCCGCGCGGCTCAACGCCTCCAACGCCCTGCCGCCCTCGCTTCGCGAGCAGGCCGGGGATTGCCTGGAGCGCGCCACGGCGATGGCCGAGGAAGTCGCGCGCCGCGGCGACGAAACCCAGGCGCGCAAGGTAGCGAGCGCACTCTATCACGCCACCACGGCGGCGCTGATGGCCTGGGAGGGCGCGACGCTGGGCGGGCGCGGCGACGATGCCCGCCGCATGCTGCTGTCGCGGCTGGTGATCGAGAAGCGGCTGCTGCCCGAGGATCCGCTGGCGCCGGAGAGTGGCGACTTCGGACAGGCCGCCGCCGCGGCCCTGCTCGACGACGCGCCGGTGACGCTGGACCGTGCGGTCGAGTTGCTGGCACTGCCCTGAGAACGACATGAAAGGGTCCCCCGGGAGATCGTATCTGCTGGACGCGGACCGCAATCCGATCATCCGGTTCCAGCGCCAGTTGGTGGAACGCCACGGCGTGCTGCGAAGCGCCGTCCTGACCACGGCCGGCTTCACCATTGCCTCCGTTGTCGTCAGCCTGATCTGTTACGAGATTCTCGGGATCGACTATCTGGGCCACCCGATCGCGATCGTGATGCCGATCGTGCTGCCGGTCGTGACCGGGTTTCCGACGACCTTCATCATCCACCTTCTGGTCGGCGTCACGCTGGAGCGCGAAAAGCTGGCCCAGGCGCAGCAGCAGGAACTGGCGGAACTGGCCTGGGAGGCGGCCGAGCAGCGCAGCGCCGCCGAGGCGGCCAGCCGCTCCAAGTCGGCGATGCTGGCGAACATGACCCATGAACTGCGCACGCCGCTGAACGCCATCATCGGCTTCTCGGACGTGCTCAAGGCGGAGGGGGTCGACGGCCTGGACGGCGAACGGCTGCGCCAGTACGCTCTGGACATCAACCTGAGCGGGCGGCACCTGCTGGAACTGGTCAACGACCTGCTGGAACTGGCGCGGCTGGAGCGCGGCAACCGCGACTTCTATCCCGAAGCGATCGACCTGGGAGAGAAGATCGCCGAGGTCTGCCGCATCATGCGCGAGCAGGCAGCCTCGGCCGGGGTTGCGTTGTCGGCCGAACCGGGCGGCGCGCCGGTCATTGCGCTGACCGACGACCAGACCCTGCGCCAGATGCTGCTCAACCTGATCTCCAACGCCCTGAAGTTCACGCCCTCGGGCGGCGAGGTCCGCCTGTTTCCGGAAATGCGCGCAGGCCACCCGTGCGTCAGCGTGCGCGACACCGGCATAGGCATCGCCGAGGATGACCGCGAACGGATCTTCGATCCCTTCAGCCAGGTCGACAACGACTTCACCCGGCGGAAGACCGGGAGCGGCCTGGGGCTGGCGCTGGTCAAGACCATGATCGAGCAGCAGGGCGGGCGGATCGAGCTCGAAAGCGCGCCGGGACAGGGTTCGACCTTCCGGCTGGTCTTCCCCGAGGCCGTCGAGCAGGCCGGTTCCCAGGCTGCGGATTGACCGGCGCCAACACCGCGACAGAAATCACCTTCCCGCCGGCGGGGGCACGTGTCTATTCTCGTCGCCCCTGCCTCAAGACGAAATCCCAGTTCCGCAAGGTCCGAACATGAGCGACGAACGCAACAAGAGCCTCAATCAGGAGGCGCTGCTGTTTCACACCACCGGCCGCCCCGGCAAGATCGAGGTGGTGGCCACCAAGCCGGTGGCGACGCAGCGCGACCTGTCCCTGGCTTACAGCCCCGGCGTCGCCGAGCCCTGCCGCGTGATTCACGCCAATCCCGACATGGCCTACGACTACACCGCCAAGGGCAATCTGGTCGCCGTGATCTCCAACGGCACCGCGGTGCTGGGCCTCGGCGACCTGGGCCCGCTGGGCGCCAAGCCGGTGATGGAAGGCAAGGCGGTGCTGTTCAAGCGCTTCGCCGACGTCGACGGCATCGATGTGGAACTCGATTCCACCGACGTCGACGAGATCATCAACACCATCCGCGTCATCGCGCCGACCTATGGCGGCATCAATCTGGAGGACATCAAGGCGCCGGAGTGCTTCATCATCGAGCAGCGCCTGCGCGAGATCCTGGACATCCCGGTCTTCCACGACGATCAGCACGGCACGGCGATCATCGCCGCCGCGGGCCTGATCAACGCCTGTGAACTGACCGGCCGCCAGCTTTCCGACTGCAAGATGGTGGTGAACGGCGCCGGCGCCGCCTCGATCGCCTGCATCGAACTGGTGAAGGCCATGGGCATCGGCCATGACAATGTCATCATGTGCGACAGCAAGGGCGTCATCTACAAGGGCCGCGAAGACGGCATGAACCAGTGGAAGTCGGCTCACGCCGCCGATACCGACGCCCGGACCCTGGAAGACGCGATGGAAGGCGCCGACGTCTTCTTCGGCCTGTCCGTCGCCGGCGCGGTGACCAAGAAGATGGTCGCTTCCATGGCCGCCAAGCCGATCATCTTCGCCATGGCCAACCCGGATCCCGAGATCACGCCCGAGGATATCCAGGAAATCCGCGATGACGCGATCATCGCCACCGGCCGGTCCGACTATCCGAACCAGGTGAACAACGTCCTGGGCTTTCCCTACATCTTCCGCGGCGCGCTGGATGTCCGCGCCCGGACCATCAACGAGCAGATGAAGATCGCCGCATCCGAGGCGCTGGCCGATCTCGCGCGGGAGGATGTGCCCGACGAGGTCGCCCGCGCCTATCGCGGCACCCAGCTACAGTTCGGTCCCGAGTACATCATCCCCACGCCCTTCGACCCGCGCCTGATCAGCGCCATCCCCCCGGCGGTGGCCGAGGCGGCGATGGCGAGCGGCGTGGCCCGCACCCCGATCGTGGACATGGAGCAGTACACCCACGAACTGAAGGCGCGCCTGGATCCGACGACGGGCATCCTGCAGATGATCCTCAACCAGGTGCGCGCGGCGCCCAAGCGGGTGGTCTTCGCCGAGGGCGAGGAGGAGAAGGTGATCCGCGCCGCGCTGGCCTTCAAGCAGGAGGGCTATGGCGAACCGATCCTGATCGGCTACCCGGAGCGCGTAAAGGCGAGCCTGAAGACCATGGGCCACGATCCGGAGGAGCTGACCATCGTCAGCGCCCGCGACTACGACCGCCGCGACATCTACTACGACTATCTCTACAAGCGCTGGCAGCGCCGCGGCCTGCTCTACCGCGACTGCCAGCGGATGGTGAACACCGACCGCAACATCTTCGGCGCCTGCATGGTCGCCCATGGCGACGCCGACGCCATGGTGACCGGCGTCACGCGGCGCTTCTCGGTGGCCTATGACGACGTCCGCCGCGTGATCGATCCCAAGCCGAGGGCGCGCGTCTTCGGTCTGTCGATCATGCTGGCGCGCGGGCGTACGGTCTTCATCGCCGACACCTCGGTCCATGAACTGCCGAGCTCCGTGGAACTGGCCGACATCGCCAGCCAGGCGGCCGATTTCGCCCGCCGGCTGGGGCACGAACCGCGAGTGGCGATGATCGCCTTCTCGACATTCGGCAACGCGCCGCACCAGGCTTCCGAAAGGATCAACGAGGCGGTGTCGCTGCTGGAGACCCGCGACCTCGATTTCGAGTTCGACGGCGAGATGTCGGTCGACGTGGCGCTCAATCCGGAACTGATGGAGCTCTACCCGTTCTGCCGCCTGTCGGGGCCTGCCAACGTCCTGATCATGCCGGGCCTGCAATCCGCCAACATCGCCTGGAAGCTGCTGCAGTCGCTGGGCGACGCCACCACTGTCGGGCCGCTGCTGATCGGTCTTTCCCAGCCCGTCCAGGTGGTCCCGATCGGTTCGACCGTGTCCGATCTTGTCTCGATCGCTGCACTGGCGGCCTATGACGCGGAGCAGGCGAACCGCTCTCCGCTCTGATCCGGCGGCGCGCGGGCGTGGCGGTATCTGCTTAAGGCTACGTTTACCGAAGTGGACCTAGGCTGGACATGACATGTCTCAGCCAGGCTCAGAGAAGTACGTCAGCAACGGTGCCGAGTGGCCTTCGCCACCTTCGGGCGGCGTGCTTCACCTGGCTTCCCTGCTGCTGCTGGCCTGTTCCGTCGCCGCCGTGACCACGGTTCTCGTGCTGGTCCTCGGCGGCGCGGCGGCCCGCCAGATGGTGATCTTCCTGGCGGTCGCCGCCGGGGGAATGGCCGGCTTCGTCGGCAATCTGATCGTCACAGAGGTCCGTCGACGACAGTTCGCCGGCCGCATCTTCGCCGAACTCCGGCAGCTCTGCGACGGCGTCGCGGTCTACGGTCCCTCGGGGCAGGCCCTCGCCCCGGCCGGCGGCGCGCTGGCCGATCTGCCGGGCGTCGAACACCGGACATGGCTGGCCGGCAATCTCGCCGCCGCGCCGTTCGTGCTGGAGAGCGAGAAGCCCTCGACCGAACCGGATGCGCCCGCGCGTTTCGCGGCTGGCGGGACGGCGCGCGTCGTTCTGAAGGGTCCCGGCGGACTGGTCCTGCGATTGGCCCAGACACGCACCGCACTGGGACCGACGCTGCTTCTGGCGCACGACATCAGCGCCGACCGCGCACGCGAGAAGGCCGTGCAGGAGAGCGAGCGCAAGTTCTCGGAACTCGCCGACGTCGCTTCCGACTGGATATGGGAAACGGATCACGAGCACCGCTTCACCTTCGTCTCCGACCGCTTCGAGAAGCTGACCCGCCTGCCCGTTGGCAAGCTGGTGGAGCGCCGCCTGATCGAGATCGCCGACGTCCGCGCGGCGCCGGTGGACATCCGCGCCCTGCTCAAGCACATGCAGGAGCAGGATTCCTTCTCCGACATCATCATTCCGCTGCGGCTCGCCGGGCCCCATGGTCAGCTCTGGATACGCTTCGCGGGACGTCCCAACATCGATGACGAAGGCCGCTTTCTGGGCTTCCAGGGCGTCGCCGCGGACGTCACCAAGGAATACCACGCCGAAGCAACCGCCGAGGAAGCGCGGCGGACGCTGCGCGACGCCATCGAGAGCGCGTCGGAAGGCCTGGCGATCTACAGCGCAAATGGCGACTTCGTCATGTGCAACCGCAAGCTGGCCAACGACTTCGCGGCGGCCGGGCACCTTCTGCGTTCGGGCGGCACGCTGACCGGCCTGATCACCGAACTGCTGCGCACGCGCCAGCTCAGGGTGCCGGAAATGTCGCCGAAGACCGCGACCGCCTCGGTGATGGCGGAGATCGACAGCGCCCACATGCGCCGCGAGTTCCTGTCGTCGAACAACCGCTGGTTCCGCATCAGCGCCAACCGCAGCGCCGATGACGGGACGGTTCTGGTTTTCACCGACATTTCCGAGGACAAGGCGCACGAGGCCGAACTGGCGGCGAAGATCGATCAGCTCGAGACGGTTCAGACGGAACTGCTGCAGCAGAAGGAGACGCTCTCCAACCTGGCGGAGAACCTTTCCGCGGCCCGCAACGAGGCGGAGGCGGCCAACCGCGCCAAATCCGAGTTCCTCGCCGCGATGAGCCATGAACTGCGCACGCCGCTGAACGCCGTCATCGGCTTCTCCGAGGTGATGCAGTCCGAAAGCTTCGGCCCCCTGGGCAGCGTCCGCTACCGCGAATACGCCGGCGACATCCTGGAATCCGGCCGCCACCTGCTGACGCTGATCAACAATATCCTGGATCTCTCCAAGGCGGAGGCGGGCCGGCTGGAGCTCTACCCCCAGGCGGTCATGGTCCGCGACATCATCGACGCCAGCGTCAGGATCGCCTGCCCGCGCAGCATGAAGACCGAACTGGCGGTGCTGATCAATCCGGACGCCACCGAGATCATCGCCGACGCCCAGAAGCTGAAACAGATACTGATCAACCTGATCTCCAACGCCGCCAAGTTCACGCCCGACGATGGTTCGATCCGGATCAGCGCCGTCCGCCGCGGCGGCCTGACCGAGATTTCGGTGGCCGACACCGGCATCGGCATGAAGCCCGAAGACATCCCCGGGGCGCTGACCGCCTTCCGCCAGATCGACAGCTCCCTGGGCCGGAAATACGAAGGCACCGGACTCGGTCTGCCGCTGGCGCGCCGCTTCGCGGAACTGCATGGCGGCAGCCTGGAGATCGACAGCACCCTCGGCGAAGGCACCACGGTCGTCGTCCGCATCCCCGATCACGTCGCCCGCGCCGCGGTCGCCTGACGCCGCGTCGGCCCCCTGCGTCAACGGACGGGGCGGCATGTGCCAAAGCGTGCTGACACCTCCCCACGCGGCCCCTAGGATGCCCCAAAAGAAGAATATGCGATCCAAGGGGAGGACTGCGCCATGAGCATCACGCCGATTTCCGCCGATTCTCACATCACCGAGCCGCCGGACTGCTATTCCGCGCGCATCGACAAGGCCTGGCGGGACAAGGCGCCGCATATCGTCAAGGATCCGAAGTTCGGCGAGGTCTTCGTCATTCCCGGCTTCGACAAGCCGATCCCGATGGGGCTCGTGGCCGCCGCGGGGCGGGATCCGAAGGATCTCAACTTCAACACCCAGAACTACGGCGACCTGCATCCGGGTGGGTACGATCCCAAGGCGCGGCTGGCCGACCAGGACCGCGACGGGGTCTACGGCGAGATCATCTACCCTTCGGTCGGCATGATGCTCTGCAATCACCCCGACTTCGACTACAAGAAGGCCTGCTTCGACGCCTACAACATCTGGCTGCAGGAGTATTGCGACTTCGCCCCCGGCCGGCTGTTCGGCATGCCGCAGATCGCGATGCGCACCGTGGACGAAGGCATCGCCGACCTGAGGGACCTGAAGGGGCGCGGCTTCCGCGGCATCATGATGCCGGGCGAGCCGGCGGTCGCCGATTATGACGACCCCATCTACGACCCGTTCTACGAGGCCGCGGTCGACCTGAAGATGCCGCTGTCGTTCCACATCCTGACGTCGAGCAACGCCGCCGCCGGCCGCACGCGGGGGCCACGGATCAACTCATTCCAGTCGATCATCCGCGGCAACCAGGACATTCTGGGCACCTTCATCTTCGGCGGCGTCTTCGACCGGCATCCGGACCTGAAGATCGTCTGCGTCGAAGCCGATGCCGGCTGGGCGCCCCACTGGATGTACCGCGCCGACCACGCCTACAAGCGCCACCGCTACTGGATGAAGTGCGACGAGCTGCAGCGCCTGCCGTCCGAGTATTTCCTGGAGCACATCTACCTGACGTTCCAGGACGACTGGTCGGCCTTCCAGATGAAGGATCTGCTGAACGTCGACCGCCTGATGTGGGCCAACGACTTCCCCCATTCGGACGCCACCTGGCCCTGGTCGCAGGAGATACTGGCGGAGCAGACCGTCAATCTGTCCGATCACGAAAAGCAACGCATCCTGCGCGACAACGTGCGGGAACTCTACGACCTGCCGATCCAGTAGGAGGCGGAAGATGCTCGATCTCAAGATCACCAACGGAACCATCGTCGACGGCACCGGCGCCAAGGGCTGGAAGGGCGATATCGGCGTCAAGGACGGCCGGATCGTCGCCATGGGCAAGGTCGACGGCGACGCCGAGCGCACCATCGACGCGAAGGGCCATGTCGTCGCGCCGGGCTTCGTCGACATCCACACCCACTACGACGCGCAGGTGGTCTGGGACCGGATGCTGTCGATCTCGCCCTGGCACGGCGTCACCACGGCCGTGATGGGCAATTGCGGCTTCGCCGTTGCGCCGACGCGGCGCGAGCACCGCGACCTGATCATGCGCACGCTGGAGAACGTCGAGGGCATGAGCGTGGCCGCGCTGACAAGCGGTCTGGGCGACTGGGGCTTCGAGAGCTTTCCGGAGTATCTTGATGCGCTGGAGAAGCTGGGCACGGCCATCAACATCAGCGTCTTCTGCGGCCACACGCCGCTCCGGCTCTACGTCATGGGCGAGGAAGCGACGGAACGCGAAGCCAACGCCGACGAACTGGCCGAAATGAAGCGCCTCGTCGAGGAGGCGTTGGACGCCGGCGCCATCGGCTTCGCCACTTCCAAGGCCGTGACCCATACGGGCTATGCCGGCCGGCCGGTGCCGAGCCGCCTCGCCTCCATGCATGAGATCGAGACCCTGGCCGGCGTGCTGGGCGAAAAGGACAAGGGCATTCTGCAGGCCACCATCGGCCGTGAGCTGTTCATCCCGGAATTCGAGCGGATTGCGCGCCAGACGGGCCGCCCCGTGACCTGGACCGCCATGCTGGCGGGTACGCAACTCGCCGACGGCACGGCGGAAGAGCATCTCGAGCGCACCCGGGAGCTGAAGAAACAGGGCCTCGACATCGTGCCCCAGGTCACGCCGCGGGCCCTGATGTTCGAGATCCAGATGAAGGCGCCCTTCATCTTCGAGCCTGTCTCGGTCTTCAAGCCGGTGCGCGGCGCCAGCTTCGACGAGAAGAAGCGCCTCTACGCCGATGCCGACTTCCGCGACGCGTTCCGCCACAAGCTGTCGGGCAATATCCGTCCCGGCTTCCAGCGCAGCTTCGACATGACCATCATCGCCGACGTCCCGGGCCATCCCGAGCTGGCGGAGATGACCCTGGCGGATGCCGCCGCCCAGGCCGGCAAGCATCCGACCGATTTCATGCTCGACATCTCGCTGGCGACCGACCTGGAGGCGCGCTTCCGCATGCCGGTGGCGAACCATTTCGAGGACGAGGTCGAGCCGCTGCTGAAGGACGGCAACACGGTGATCGGCCTCTCCGACGCCGGGGCGCACGCCAGCCAGCTCTGCGACGCCTGCCTGCCGACGCACCTGCTCGGCCGCTGGGTGCGGGAGAAGAAGGTCTTCTCCATCGAGGAAGCCGTGCGCATGCTGACCAGCCGCCCGGCCGAGGTCTTCGGCATCACCGACCGGGGCACACTGGCCGAAGGCCGGCCCGCGGACATCGTGATCTTCGATCCCGAGACCGTGGGCTGCGGACCCGTCCAGCGTGTCTGGGATTTCCCGGCCGGCGCCGACCGGCTGATCTCGGAGGCCGACGGCATCGACGCCGTGATTGTCAACGGCACCCTAATCCGGCAGGACAATGCCGACGCCGTGGACCCGAACGGTCCCCTTCCTGGAAACCTGCTGCGTGGTGGACATGCCTGACACGACGAACCCCGACAACAAGCCGGCGCCGAAGGACTGGACGCCGGAACTCGACGAACTCCATCTCCGCGAGGAGATGACCGGCGGCATGGGCGGTCCCGACAAGGTGGCCCGCCAGCACGCCGGCGGCCGGCTGACGGTCCGGGAGCGCATCGGGAAACTGCTCGACCCCGGCAGCTTCCGGGAGATCGGCCGCCTGACGGGCGTCGGCCAGTACGACGAGAACGGCCGTCTGGTGCATCTGCTGCCCAACAACTCGGTCATGGGCCGCGGCCAGGTGAACGGCCGTCCCGTCGTGATCTCGGGCGACGACTTCACCGTGCGCGGTGGTTCGGCCGACGCGACCAACAAGTCGAAGGCGCTCTATCCGGAAGAGATGGCGCGCGACCTGCGCATCCCGATCATCCGCCTGATCGAGGGTTCGGGCGGCGGCGGCTCGGTGAAAACCATCGAGACCAAGGGCCACGCCAACCTGCCCGGCGGCCAGGGCCAGTCCTTCGGCTCCGAGCAGCTCATGATCAACATGGGCGAGATCCCGACCGTCGGCCTGGGTCTCGGCTCGGTCGCGGGGCTGGGCGCCGCTCGGCTGGCCGCGACCCATTTCTCGGTCATGGTCAAGGAGCAGTCGGCCATGTTCGTCGCCGGTCCCCCGGTGGTGAAGGGTATCGGCGAGGACCTGACCAAGCAGGAGCTCGGCGGCTGGCAGATCCAGCTCCCGGCGGGCGGCGTCGACAACGCGGCCGACGACGAGGAGGACGCCTTCGAGCAGGCCCGGCAGTTCCTGTCCTACATGCCGAACTCCATTGACGAGCTGCCACCCAGGACCGAATGCGCCGATCCGGTCGACCGCCGCGAGGAGAAGCTGTTCTCCCTCGTGCCGCGCGACATCCGCAAGGTCTACAAGATGCGGAAGATCATCGAGCTGGTGGCGGATCAGAACAGCTTCTTCGAGATCGCGCCGCTGTTCGGCCGCTCCGTGATCGCCGGACTGGCCCGTTTCGACGGCTGGCCGGTCGTCCTGCTGGCTTCCGACCCGTTCCATTACGGCGGCGTCTGGACCTCCGACGCCTGCCAGAAGGTCATACGCATGGTGGACCTGGCGGAGACCTTCCACCTGCCGGTGGTCTATCTCTGCGATTGTCCCGGTTTCCAGGTCGGCCTGGAGGCCGAGCGCAACGCCACCATCCGCCTCGGCGTCCGCGCCATGGCGGCCATCGAACAGACGACCACGCCCTGGTGCTCGGTGATCGTCCGCAGCGCCTTCGGCGTCGCCGGCGGTGCGCATGCGCCCTCCAGCCGCTTCCACTACCGCTTCGCCTGGCTGTCGGCCCGGTGGGGTTCGCTGCCGCTGTCCGGCGGCATCGAGGCGGCCTACCGCGCCGAGCTGGACGCGGCCGAGGACGAGGACGCCAAGCTGGCCGAGATCAACGAACGGCTGGAAAAGCTGCGCAGCCCCTTCCGGACCGCGGAGACCTTCGCCATCGAGGAAATGGTCGATCCCCGCGAGACGCGGCCGCTGCTCTGCGAGTTCACCAACATGGTCGCGCCGACCCTCCGGCCGGGCCGGGCTAGGATGTGGATGCGACCGTGAGGACGGTCGGCTGATGCCCTCGGACCTGATCCGAGGGCCTGTGGGCGTGGCGTTTCCGGTTCACGGATCCTCGGGTCGAGCCCGAGGAATCCGGTGCCGCTTCACCGCCTACCGCGTCAGCGCCGTCTCGCCCGCGATGACGGTCTGGCCGCGGCGGACCGCGATTTCGACGCCGGGCTCCAGATAGACCTTCACCTGACCCAACGGGCCCATCGCGCCCAGGCTGTCGCCGGCGGCGCCCACGCGACCGGTGCGCAGGCGCGTCAGCATGGACCACTGCGCCGGCGCCAGCAGCAACCCGACATCCGCCTGCCCCTCGTTGGAGATGATGCAGCCGAACTCGCCCGCGCGGCGGACTGACCCGTCCGCCGGCTGGCGCAGCGCCGCCGAATCCAGCGGGCCCCTCGCCACGGTCACGCAAAGCCGGGCATCCTCGCCAAATCCCATGGACGCCGGCGGGGCCGCGCGCTCCACCGCCGTCACCCGCCCGTCCACGGGCGCGAGCACCGCCGCTGGACTGTCTGGCGCAGCGCGCACCGGATCGCGCCCCATGGCGAGCGCGCCGGCCAGCAACACGGCCAGCAGGAAACCCAGTCCCGGGGCGGCGAAGACCAGCACCAGCACCGCACCGGCAAGTGCGGCGACCGGACCGCGCCAGTCGCGCCGAAGTCTTGGCCAGAGGTCGAGAATGTCCATCGCGCCGCTCCTTCAAGACTGGCAAGGCCGCCAGTATAACCTGTCCGGGCAACCGACCGGGACGCTGACAGCGGCGGCGCCGCATGGCAAGCTTGTCCCGATCAGGTCCGATGGGGAGACCACCATGGCGCATGACGGCCACCACCACGACGACGACCATACCGATCCGCCGCACGATCTGGCGCTGCGCACGAAGGCGCTGGAATCGCTGCTGGTCGAGAAGGGACTTGTCGACCCGCAGGCGCTCGAGGAAATCATCGAGCGCTACGAGCACCGCGTCGGACCGCGCAATGGCGCGAAGGTCGTCGCCCGCGCCTGGACCGATCCGGCCTTCGCCGACGCCCTGCGGGACGACGCCACGGCGGCGATTTCCTCGATGGGTTTCACCGGCCGCCAGGGCGAACACATGGTCGCCGTCTGGAACGGCCCCAAGCGCCACAACCTCGTCGTCTGCACGCTCTGCTCCTGCTATCCGTGGCCGGTGCTCGGCCTGCCGCCGGCCTGGTACAAGTCATCGCCCTACCGCAGCCGCGCCGTGATCGATCCGCGCGGCGTGCTGGCCGAGTTCGGAACGGAACTGGCCGACGACGTCGAGATCGACGTCTGGGATTCCACTTCGGAAGTCCGCTATCTCGTCATCCCCGAGCGGCCCGCCGGCGCCGAGGGCTGGGGGACGGACGAACTTGAGAAACTGGTCACGCGGAACTCCATGATCGGCGTCGAGAAGGCGCGAAGCCCAGAGGCGGGGCGATGAACGGCGTCCATGACATGGGCGGGATGCAGGGCTTCGGGCCCATCGCGCCGGAGCCGGAGGCGGAGGAGCCCCTGTTTCACGAGCCCTGGGAGCGGCGCGTCTTCGCCCTGACGCTTGCCGCCGGTTTCCTGGGCGAGTGGTCCATCGACGAGGCCCGTCACGCCCGCGAGCGCATGAACCCCGCCGACTACCTCCGCGCCGGCTATTACGAGAAATGGCTCGACGCCGTCGGCCGGCAGATGGTCGAGAAGGGCCTGATCACCGAAGCGGAACTGACCAGCGGCCGCCCGGAGCGGAAGGTTGCGCGGGACGAGTACCGCCTCCTGAAGGCCGGCACGGTGGACCGGGTCTTCGACAAGGGCGGCCCCGCGTCGCTGGACGCCGGGCGGCCCGCCGCCTTCGCCATTGGCGACAGGGTCCGGGCGCTGAACATCAACCCGGCGGGCCACACCCGCTCACCGCGATACGTCCGCGGCCATGTCGGCGAGGTCGTGCTGCACCATGGCGGCCATGTCTTCGCCGACGCCAACGCGCATGGCGAGCGCCGGGGCGAGCATCTCTACACCGTCCGCTTCGACGCGAAGGAAATCTGGGGTCCGGACGCCTTCGGCGGCGCGGTCATGGTGGACCTCTGGGAACCGCACCTGGAGACGGCATGAGCGCGCCCGCGGACCTGCCCGGCCTGCCGCGCGACGCCGACGGCCCCGTCTTCGCCGAACCCTGGGAGGCGGAAGCCTTCGCGCTCACCGTGCGGCTGCACGAGCAGGGTCATTTCACCTGGGCGGAGTGGGCGGCGACGCTGTCGGCGGAGATCGACCGCGCCAGGACTGCCGGCGACGCCGACCGGGGCGACACCTATTACCGGCACTGGCTGGCGGCGCTGGAGCGGCTCTGCGCCGAAAAGGGACTCGCCGGCGCAGCGCAACTGGACGAACGCAGGGACGCCTGGCGGCAGGCCTATCTCGCCACGCCTCACGGGCGGCCGGTCGAGCTGAAACGCGGCTGACCTAGCCCGCGCCGCGCATGGCGCGCGTGACCAGCACGTCGATCACCTGCCCTTCGCCCAGCACCTCGTTGGCCTGCTTGACCAGGCGGTTCTTCACCGATTCGAAGTCGATGCGGCCCGAGCCGTCCTTGTCGGTCACCGAGCGGCCGTAGAACTCCCGCAGGAAGGCGTCATGCAATCGCGGTTTCAGCGTCATGGCCTCATCGCGTGCGGTGCTGCTCGCCATCTCCATGGTCACGTTCAGGAAGATGTAGTGGCGGATTCGGTTCGCGCGGATGATCGGCGCCGTCAGACCCTCCATGCGCAGGTAGATGGGCTCCGACGGCGGCGTGATGGCCGCCGTCTCCGCCTGGGCGGGCGACTCGCCGCCCGACATCATCATGAAGGCCGCACCGCCGCCGCCGGCCAGCAGCAGGCCGAGCGCACCGAAAATGATCAGTTTCTTCATCGTTTCCGCCCGAGATCCGGCTGTTTCAGGTTCATCGGAAAAGTGTAGCCCGGAAGCCGTTAACAGCTGCTGAACCGGCCTGCGTTAATCGATCCTTAAGCGCTCGCCGCGCCCAATGACAGGTGGAGAACTCCCTCCCGGAAAAGGGCCATGGTCGGCATATTCGGCGGAAACGACAGTCAGACGCGGACAATCACGCTGTTCTCGATCGACAGCTCGCTGCTGCAGGGCGCGTTCAACGCCAAGCTGGCGCAGAACGCGGTCGCTCGCGGCGTCGCGCCGACCGCCGCCGGCAGCCGCGGCCCGGACGTCATCGCCCCGTGGGACAAGCCGGCGGGCCTGCTCGATCTGCCGGACGAACTGGGCGAGCACCTGTCGCGGAACAACCTTTTCGCAGGCACCGGGGAGGGCCTGCGCTCCGACCTGACCAAGACCCAGGAGAACCTCTTCCGGATGTGGAAGGGGATGAAGAAGATGCAGGCCCTGGCGGCCTTCGCCGCAGAGGACAAGCGCGCCGACCTGGTGCGCGGCCAGCTCCAGAAGCAGTTCGAGCGCTACGAGAGCGAGATCTTCGATTTCGTCGCCAAGTCCCAGCTGTCGGGCGTGAAGCTCATCGCCGGGCCGCTCGAGACGAAGGCCGAGACGGACGCGCGCATCCCCCGCTCGTCCTCGGAGTACGAGGGTCGGCGGCTGATGAGCAGCGTCGGCGACGCGGTTCCGGGTCTGGATTCGAATACGCGCTTCAACATCAACGTCACCAAGAGCGACGGCTCCGTCTTCGACATCGCCATCGACCTGGCGGACATCGGCGCCTCGAAGACGCTCGGCAACATCTCCGAGCACATCAATACGCAACTGGAAGCCGCCGGGGTGACGACGCGGTTCTTCACCTATGGCGATGGGGAAGGAAAATTCGGCCTGAAGGTCACGCGCTCCATCCTGGAGGAGGTCGTGCTGACCCCGGTCGACGGCGACGCGGCGGTCTATGTTGCGGGCACCTCCGGCAATGGCGAGTTCGCCAAGGGCAGCGTGCGCAAGTTCACCGAGCTCGACGGTGCGATGACCCAGGCCTTCGACGCCAAGACCGAGGTCGAGGACGGTGTCTCCCAGATCGCCGCGTCCGCTCTCGGTCCCAATGGCGAGCTGTTCGTGCTGGGCACCACCTCCGGCGACATCGGCGGGCAGGTCGTCGGCGGCGAGAAGGACGTTTTCCTGACCCGCTACGACGCCGCCGGCAACGAGGTCTGGCGGCGGCTCGTCGGCTCGACCGACACCGCCGAAGGCTATGGCCTGGCCGTCTCCGACGATGGCTCGGTCGCCATTTCAGGCCGCGCCAACAAGCCCCTGACCGAAGCCTCCCCCGACAACGGCATCAACAGCTTCGTGACCCTCTACGACTCGGGCGGCGAAGCGCAGTGGACCCGCCACACGGGCCCGCAGGCGGTCGACGCGGCCTTCGCGGTCGACTTCGACGCCGACGGCAATGTCGTCGTGGCGGGCGCCAGCGCCGGCGCCCTTTCCGGCCAGACCCACCAGGGCGGGCAGGACGCCTATGTCCAGCGGCTTTCGGCCGGCAACGGCGCGGTGCTCGACCAGATCCAGTTCGGCGATGCCGGCAGCGAGACGGCCAGCGCGGTCCGGGTGGCGAACGGCCTCGCCTATGTCGCGGTCAACGACGACGGCCAGGGCGTCGTCAACGTCTATGACGTCAATGACCTCGCCGCCGGGCCGACGCGAACCATCACTGTCGGCGGAGCCGGCGAGACCACCCGCATCTCCGCCATCGAAGTCGACGGGGCCGGCAAGATCTTCGTCGCCGGCGACACCACGGACAGCACTTTCACCGGTGCGGGGACCGACGGCCGCCTGACCCATTCGGGCGGCGCCGACGGCTTCGTGGCCCGGCTCGACGAAGCCAGCGGGAGCATGGATTTCGGCGCCTATCTGGGCACTGCCGAGGCCGACCGTATCCGCGGTCTCGCCATTGCATCCACCGGCGAGATCTACGTCACCGGCGAGACGGAAGGCGATCTGGACGGCAACAACCTGGTCGGCAGCCGCGACGGCTTCATCAGCCGCATGGACGCCAATGGCGCGCCGCAGACCACGAAGACCTACTCCGGCATCAACGGCCGCGTGGATTCCAACGCCATCGTGATCGACGAGAAAGGCGATTCCGCCCTGACCCGCCTCGGCCTCGGGCACGGCAATATCGGCGATATCGGTTCGCTGACCGTGACCTCGACCAGCGCGGTCAGGCCGGGCATGTCCTTCTCCATGGCGGTCGACGACGGTCCGCTGCGCCGTATCGATATCGAGGCCGACGATTCGATCCGCTGGGTCGCCTTTCAGATGAACCGCGTGCTCGGCCGCGACGGCCTGGTCGAGGTCAAGCGCGAGGGCGACCACGAATATCTCAGGGTCAATGCGCGGAGCGACTCCAAGATCTCGCTGCGCGGCGGTTCGGAGGGATTCGACGCCCTGCCGGGCCTCGGCCTGAAGGAAACCGACATCTTCGGGCCGAAGATGAAGGAACGCGACGACGTCTTCGCCCTCGGCTTCGGCAAGTTCGTCAACTTGCTGGACTTCGAGGCAGCTGCGGACGCACGCGACCATATGGGCTTCGCCCTGAAACAGATCGAGAAGGCGTTCGACAGCCTGACCGCAAGCAACGAGGACCCGCTGGCCAAGCGTCGACGCGAGGCCCTGCTGGAGCGGCCGCCGGCGCAAATCCAGAAGCAGATCGCGAACTTCCAGGCCGCCCTGGCGCGCCTCAGCGGGTGAAGATGGCCATCAGTGCCGAGATCGTGAACAGCGACAGACCGGTGCCGAGCAGGATCGCCGAGGCCGAACGCTGGGTGTAGATGCCGTAATATCGCGCCAGCAGGAAGACGTTCACCCCCGCCGGCATGCCGGCGTTGATCGTCGCCACGGCGACCCAGAGCGGGTCGTTCTGGAAGACGATGGCGGTGAAGAACCATACCAGCAGCGGCAGCGCCGCCAGCTTCAGCGCCACCAGGGTCAGGCTCTCCTTCAGGTCGCCGGCGAGGGAGAACTGCGTCAGCGATGCGCCGAGGGCGCAGAGCGCGGCCGGCGTCGCCGCCGCGGAGAGCATGTCGATCAGCCGGTCGAGGACCGACGGCAGGGTCCAGCCGGTGAAGCCGAAGGCGATGCCGGCGACCATGCCCAGGATGACCGGATGGACCGCCAGGCTGCGGAACGCGTTGAGCAGGATGCGGCCCGGATTTACCTCGCCTTCGCCGCGCAGCGCCTCGACCAGCAGCGTCGCCAGCGGGATCAGGATCATCGGGTGGAAGGTGACGATCATCAGCAGCGGCAGCATCCCCGCCTCGCCGAAGGCGGTGTAGATCAGCGGAATGCCCATCAGCACGGTGTTCGAGAAGACCGCCGACATGCCCGCCAGACCGAGTTCCGGCTTGTCGTTGGCGAAGACGAAGCGGCCCATGGCCATGGTCAGCGCGAACAGCGTCAGCACGGCGGCGAAATAGCCCAGCACGATCGACCATTCGATCCCCTGCTCGGGCAGGCCGCGGCCGAACAGCCGGAACAGCAGCGCCGGAATGGCCGCGTAGAAGACGAAATTGGTCAGCGCCTTGATGCCGGCCTCTCCCGCCAGCAACGGCGAACGGCCCAGCGCGTAGCCGATCGCGATCAGCGCGAAGACCGGCAGGACGATCTCGATGACGGCGCCCATGCGGCCCCTCCCCTCATGCGTCTCCGCGTTATAGCGCGCGCGGCGGCGCTGTCATTCGCTTGTGCGGCGGGCCGCTTCGCACTATTTCGGGGCGCATGACAGATCGCGACCCAATCCACGTTGTCGGCGGGGGCCTGGCCGGCTCCGAGGCGGCCTGGCAGATCGCGCGCGCCGGCTGGCCCGTCGTGCTGCACGAGATGCGCCCGGAGCGCCGCACCGACGCCCATCAGACCGATGGCCTGGCCGAGCTGGTGTGCTCCAATTCCTTCCGCTCCGACGATGCCGAACAGAACGCCGTCGGCCTGCTGCACGAGGAGATGCGGCGCGCGGATTCCCTGATCATGACCGCCGCGGACAGCCACAAGCTGCCCGCCGGCGGCGCGCTGGCGGTCGACCGCGACGGTTTCTCCGGCGCGGTACAGGCGGCAATCGAGGCGGAACCGCTGGTGACGATAGAGCGCGGCGAAGTGCCGGGCCTGCCGCCGGCCGAATGGCGCAGCGTCATCATCGCGACGGGACCGCTGACCTCGCCGGCGCTCAGCGAGGCGATCCTGTCGCTCACCGACGAGGACGCGCTGGCCTTCTTCGACGCCATCGCGCCCATCGTGACCCGGGAGTCGATCGACTTCGACATCGCCTGGCTCCAGTCGCGCTACGACAAGCCCGGACCGGGCGGCGGCACCGCCGACTACGTCAACTGCCCGCTGAACGAGGAACAGTACAACGCCTTCCTCGATGCGATCCTGGAGGGCGACAAGACCGAATTCCGCGACTGGGAGAAATCGACGCCCTATTTCGAGGGCTGCCTGCCGATCGAGGTCATGGCCGCACGCGGGCGGGAGACGCTGCGCTTCGGCCCGATGAAACCGGTCGGGCTGACGGACCCGCGCACGGGGCAATCGCCCCACGCCGTCGTCCAGCTCCGCCAGGACAACGCGCTGGGTACGCTCTACAACATCGTCGGCTTCCAGACGAAGCTGAAATACGGCGAGCAGGGCCGGGTCTTCCGGATGATCCCGGGGCTGGAGAACGCACAGTTCGCGCGCTTCGGCGGTCTGCACCGCAACACCTTCATCAACAGCCCGCGCCTGCTGGACCCGCAACTGCGCCTGAAGGCGGAACCGCGCCTGCGCTTCGCCGGCCAGATCACCGGCGTCGAAGGCTATGTGGAAAGCGCCGCGATCGGGCTGCTGGCCGGACGGCTGGCCGCCGCCGAGGCCCGGGGCGAATTGATCGACCCGCCGCCTGCGGAGACGGCCATGGGAGCCCTGCACAGCCACATTACCGGCGGCGCCGACGCGCGGACCTTCCAGCCGATGAACGTGAATTTCGGCCTCTTCCCCGAACTCGGCGAGCGTTTCCGGGGCCGCGACAAGCAGCGGCGGAAGCGCAAGGCCTATTCCGACCGGGCGCTGGCTGCCCTGGCCGGCTGGCTCGGCGGCGAGACGGTCGCCGCCGAGTAGTCAAGCACTCGGTCAATCCGCGAAGATACTGAATTATTTGAAGTCCTGGGGCTTGACCCCAGGACCCAGTCCTTCAGTCCGCTGAGCCCTTGGATCAAGTCCAAGGGCGACAGGATTGTGTGTTTTCACGAAGCATTGTGAGCACTCTAGCGGGCCCGCGTCTTGTCGAGCGGGTGGCGGGCGACGGAAGTGAGCTCCGCACGGCTCAGGCCGATGTCCTTCAGGGTGCGGTCGTCCAGCGCCATGAGCTGGCGGAGGCGGCCTTCCTCGGCATAGAAATCGCCGATGCGCTCGACGACGGCAGCGACGCGCTCGCCCAGACGGGCGAAGAAGCCGGCGTCACCATGGCGGATGTCGTAGCTCTGGACAGTCATCGTTCAACTCCTTCGTTCGGCAAAGGCTTTTTTGCCCGGGTGGAAATCGATCTGATCTCCGTTGAACGGTGAAATGGTGCTTTACCGCAGCGCAGCAAACGACATATTCTCCACGCTCGACATACCAATAGTATATCAGGGACCGATGAAGAGACGCCTGCCGCCGCTCAACGCGCTGCGCGCCTTCGAGGCCGCAGCCCGCCACGAAAGTTTCAAGGCCGCGGCGGAAGAGCTGGCGGTGACGCCTGCCGCCGTCGGTCACCAGGTCCGCACCCTGGAAGACCATCTGGGCGTGGAGCTGTTCGCGCGCCTGAACCGCTCCGTCGAGCTGACGGACCGGGGCCGGCGGCTGATGCCCGGCCTGTCGGCCGCCTTCGACCAGATGGTAGAGGCGCTGTCGGCGATCGAAGGGCCGGACGATACCAATGTCATCGCCGTCTCGACGGTGCCGTCCTTCGCCGTGAAGTGGCTGATCCCGCGCCTCGACCGTTTCAACCGCGCCTATCCCGACTACGACGTCAGAATCTCGGCGAGCGTGGAGATGGCGGATTTCCGCCGCGATCACATCGACTGTTCCATCCGCTTCGGCCGCGGCATCTATCCGGGCCAGAAGGTCTGGAAGATCCTTGACGATACCATCCTGCCTGCGGCGAGCCCGGCTTTGCTGGAGCAGGAAGGCCCGATCAAAACGCCGGCGGACCTGGCGCGTCTGCCGCTGGTGCACGACGATTCGCTGCGCTTCGACCCGATGACGCCGGACTGGCAGGCCTGGCTGACCGCCGCGGGCGTGGACGAGATCGTGGACTGGCGCCGGGGCCCGCATTTCTCCTTCGCCGACCACGCCCTGCAGGCGGCGATCGATGGCGTCGGCATCGTTCTTGCGCGCCGTTCCATCGCGGCCCAGGACATCGCCGACGGGCGGCTGGTGCCGCTGTTCGAGACCGAGCAGCCACTGACCATGTCGTACTGGTTCGTCACCACACCGGAGAAGTCCGACCAGCCGCGGATCAGCGCCTTCCGCAACTGGCTGCTGGCCGAGGCCGCGGAATAGCAGTCAGTCGGCGGCAGCCTTCATCGGCGCGCGGGAACCCTCCGGATCCAGCGGGATCTGCGCCCTGAAGCTGTCCGCCGAGGCAGCCTCCCACCAGTCCGCGTAGATCGTCTCCTCCGGCGCGTCGATCAGCGCGTTCAGCGCCAGGAAGTCGTGGACCTGATCGATCGATGCGGCGTCGCTCTCGCCGATGCGGTGGACCAGGTGATGCGGCTTCAGTTCGCGCGGATGGGTCAGGCCGGCGGCGCCCAGAATCTCGGTCAGCGCCTCCACGGTCTTGGCGTGGAACCGTGCCGCGCGCGGACCCTGAACATCGACGACGAGGCCGCGCTGGCGGCCCTTGTCCTGCGTCGTGACGCCCGTCGGACATGTATCGAGGTGACAGCGTTGCGCCTGGATGCAGCCGATGGAGAACATGAAGGCGCGGGCCGCATTGCACCAGTCCGCGCCGATGGCGAAGTTGCGCGCCAGCCCCGCGCCGGAAAAGACCTTGCCGCTGGCGGCGAGGCTCACATGATCGCGCAGGCCCGTGCCGACCAGTGCGTTGCGTACGGTCACCAGCCCGTCGGTGAGCGGCATGCCGACCCTGTCGGAGAGCTCCTTCGGCGCGGCGCCGGTACCGCCCTCGCCACCGTCGACGACGATGAAATCCAGCAGGATGCCGGTCTTCAGCATCGCCTTCATGACCGCCAGGACTTCATGAATCTGGCCGACGCAGAGCTTGACGCCAACGGGCTTGCCGCCGGAGAGATCACGCAGCCGGGCGGCGAACTCCAGCAGTTCCACCGGGGTCGAGAAGGCCGGGTGACTGCGCGGCGAGATCACCGTTTCACCGACCGGCACACCGCGGGTCTTCGCGATCTCCTCGGTCACCTTTGCGCCCGGCAGCATGCCCCCATGGCCCGGCTTGGCGCCCTGGCTCAGCTTGATCTCGACCATCTTCACCTGGTCCTTCCGCGCCTTCTCCGCGAAAAGCGCAGGATCGAAATTCCCTTCGCCGTCATGGCAGCCGAAATAGCCGGTGCCCAGTTCCCAGACGAGATCGCCGCCATACTTCAGATGGTAGGGGCTGATGCCGCCTTCCCCGGTGTCGTGATAGAAGCCGCCCTTCGCCGCACCCAGGTTCAGCGCCTCGATGGCGTTGCCCGACAGGGAACCGAAGCTCATCGCCGAGAGGTTGAAGACGGAGGCGTCGTAGGTCCGCTCGCACTGCGGGCCGCCGATCAGGATGCGGGGATCCGGGTCCGGATCGTTCGCCGGTTCCATGGAATGGCCGAGCCATTCATATTCCCCCGACGCCATGTCCAGTTCGGTGCCGAAGGGAATGGTGTCATTGAAGCCCCGCGCACGAGCGTGAACAAGGTTCCGTGCACGCAGATCGAAGGGCTTTCCCTCCCGGTCGCCTTCGACGATGTAGGCCCTGAGATAGGGCCGGAGGCGCAGCGCCAGCCAGCGGATACGCGCCGCGACGGGATAGTTGCGCGTCAGCGTCCAGCGCGTCTGCCGCCAGTCGCGCACGCCCAGCGCGGCGAGCGGCGCAGCGACAATCAGCCCGGTCAGGAACCACGGGCTGACAAGCCAGCCCAGCACTGCAAACAGGGCGGTAAGAACAAGGCCGGCGATGAACAGGCTGTAGCGCTTCAGAACGTCACGGGTCATGCGGCCTCCTGCACACAACGATCGGCGGCATGACATGCCATTTGAGGGCTGCGGCGCGGGACCCCATGCGGCGGATCGTCCGGGCCGGCCTCACGAAATGCCGGAGGGCGTGCGGAAGGCGTAGTCCAGCAGCGTCAGGCCGAAGAGCACGGCAAGCCAGACCAGCCCGCCGAAATGATGGCCGTGACTGAACGGCACGGACTGCTCGACGCCCCGGCTCAGGCGGCCGGTTCGCGACTCAGGCGTCGGACTCGCGCTTGCGGTTGAAGTCGAAGAAATCGTTGCCCTTGTCGTCGATCACCACGAAGGCCGGGAAGTTCTGCACGTCGATCTTCCAGACCGCTTCCATGCCCAGTTCCTCGAAATCGAGCACCTCGACATTGGTGATCTCGTCCTGGCCGACACGCGCGGCGGCGCCGCCGATGGAGCCGAGATAGAAGCCGCCATGCTGCTTGCAGGAATTCACCACCTGCTTGGAGCGGTTGCCCTTGGCGATGGAGACCATGGAGCCCCCCAGCGCCTGGAACTCGGCCACATAGGGGTCCATGCGCGCGGCCGTGGTCGGACCGAAGGCGCCGGAGGCGCGGCCTTCCGGGGTCTTCGCCGGACCGGCGTAATAGACCGGATGGTTCTTGATGTAGTCGGGCAGTTCGCCCCCCTGGGCCACGCGCTTCGACAGCTCGGCATGCACGATGTCGCGCGCCACGATCATGGTGCCCGAGAGCAGCACCGGCGTCTCGACCGGCAGCCGGGTCAGGATCGAACGGATCTCGTTCATGGGCAGGTTGAGATCGATGCGGACGGCGTCGCCCATGTCGATCTCCTTCTCCGGCAGATAGACGGAGGGGTCGCGCACCAGCGCCTCCATGAACACGCCTTCGCCGGTGATCTTGGCCTTGGCCTGACGGTCGGCCGAACAGGACACGCCGATGCCGATCGGCAGCGAGGCGCCGTGACGCGGCAGGCGGATGACGCGGACGTCGTGGCAGAAATACTTGCCGCCGAACTGCGCGCCGATGCCCAGATTCTGGGTCAGCTTGTGGATCTCCTGCTCCAGGCCGATGTCGCGGAAGGCGTGACCCGACATCGACCCTTCGGTCGGCAGCTCGTCATAGTACTTGGTCGAGGCCATCTTGACGGTCTTCAGGGTCTGCTCCGCCGACATGCCGCCGATGACGATCGCCAGGTGGTAGGGCGGGCAGGCGGCGGTGCCGAGCTTGGGCAGTTCCTCGGCGAAGAACACCATCAGCCGCTCCGGATCGAGCACGCGCCGCGTCTGCTGAAAGAGGAAGGTCTTGTTGGCCGAACCGCCGCCCTTGGCGACGAACAGGAACTTGTAGGCGTCGCCGCCCACCGCTTCGATGTCGATCTGGGCCGGCAGGTTGGAGCCGGTGTTCTTCTCCTCGAACATCGACAGCGGCGCCATCTGGCTGTAGCGCAGGTTGCGGCTGGCCCAGGTGCGCTGCACGCCCTCGGAGAGCGCGGCGCCGTCGTCGCCCTCCACCAGCACGTACTGGCCCTTCTTGCCGGAGATGATCGCCGTGCCCGTGTCCTGGCAGGAGGGATACTCCATCGCGGCCGAGATGTTGGCGTTCTTCAGAAGCTCCAGGGCGACGAACCGGTCGTTCGCCGACGCCTCGGGATCATCCAGAATGGAGCGGAGCTGCTCCAGGTGCCCCTTGCGGAACAGATGGCTGATGTCGGCGAAGGCGGTTTCGGCCAGATGGCTGATCGCAAGCGGTTCGATCACGGTGAAGCTGCGGCCGCCGAGGGTTTCGGTCTTCACCCCGTCGACGTCGAGCTTGCGGTATTCGGTGGTGTCCGCGCCCAGCGGAAACAGCGGCTGATATTCGGTCATGACGATCCCCCTCGATCGGCCGTCGCGGACGGCCCCCGGTCCCGGCCATAGAAGACCACAAAAGGCCGCCCGTGGCAGCCCCCCAGATGCCCGCGCGCGGGCCCGGTCGGCGGGGGCTCAGTCCTTGCGGGTCTTGATGAGCTGGTCGAGCTGGCGCTGCATTTCGTCGAGCTGGCCCTTGAGCCGGCCGATGTCGTCCTCGCCGGCGTTCCCCGATTCCTCGGCGCCAGTGGACTTGCCGCCCCCGCGCGCGACGCCGGCGAACGGATTGAACATCGCCATCGTCTGTTCGTAGAGTTCCATGTTGCGCCGCGCCGCTTCCTCGAACTGCTTGATCGGCATTTCCAGCGCGCCGCCGAACTGGTCCTTCATCTGCTCGCGATTGCGGGCGAAGGCTTCCATCGACATCTCCAGATAGCCGGGCAGCACGTTCTGCAGGCTGTCGCCGTAGAAGCTGATGAGCTGACGCAGGAAGTTGACCGGCAGCACGCTCTGTCCCTTGCCCTCGGCCTCGAAGATGATCTGGGCGAGCACCGAACGGGTGATGTCTTCGCCGGACTTCGCGTCGTAGACGACGAAATCCACATCGTCGCGCACCATCTCCGCCAGATGGTCGAGCGTGACATAGGACGACGTCGACGTGTTGTAGAGACGCCGGTTCGCGTACTTCTTGATCGTCACCGGACCGTCGTCTTTACGCTCGCGTTTGGCCATGAAACCCCGCGGAAACCAGTTCTGCATGAAACTTCACTATCGCGCCCAATTGCTGCAACGCGCAAGAAGTTTGCGCAGTGCACAGTCGATGGGGCGGCTTGGCCGCACCCCGTGCGGGGACTAGAGTGCCGTCATGAGCATTGGCGAAAGGCCCGCCATCGACCGCCTGGCCGTCCGCTTCATCCGGCTCTGGCAGGAACAGCTCGCGCAGATGAACGCCGAACCCGCCATCGGCCGGGCCGCGCGGGAATGGATCGAACGGCTGAGTGATGACACCCCCGGAGACGACAACCCAGCCGCCGGCGATCCGCCGCATCTCGCCCAGGCCTCTCGGCCTGCACCTGATGTCGGCGGCGATGTCGCTGACGGGGGCGGCGGCGGCCCTGCCGCTGGCGCGGCGGGGACTGATCCGGTGGCATCCGGCGCTCGCCGCCGAAGCCGACGCCCTGGCGGCGGAGATCGCCCGAAGCGATGAGACGGACCTGACGCTGGCCGTCATGCAGCAGGTTCAGGAGCGTCTGTCGGCCACGCTGCGGGGGATCGAACTCTACCAGAACCACGGCTATGCGCGCCGCGTGACCGAGCCGCCGGCCGCATGGGAACAGGGATCAGCGCGGCTGCTCGACTTCGGCGGCGGCGGCCGTCCGGTGCTGTTCGCGCCCTCGCTGGTCAACCGGGCCCATGTGCTGGACCTGGACGAGGGCGCCAGCCTGATGCGCTGGCTCGCCGGCCGGGGCCGGGTGCGGCCGCTGCTGATGGACTGGGGCGCGCCGGCCGGTCCGGTGCGCGGCTACGGCACCGCCGACTATGTCACCGGACCGCTGGCCGACGCCCTGGCGCATGTGGCGGCGATGGCCGGGGGACCGGCGCCGCTTGTGGGCTATTGTATGGGGGGCACACTGTCGGCGGCCGCGGCCCAGCTCTACCCGGACCGGGTTTCCGCGCTCGGCCTGCTGGCCGCGCCCTGGGACTTCCACGCCAGCCTGTCGCCGCAGGCGAAGGTCTACGCCGGCTCGGCCGGCTTCTGGCGGCCGGTGCTGGAAGCCTTCGGCGAAATGCCCGTGGATCTGCTGCAGAGCTTTTTCGCCGCCCTGGACCCCAACCTGGCGCAGCGCAAGTTCGAGGCCTTCAGCCGGCTGGACATGGACAGCCCCGAAGCCCGCCGCTTCGTCGCCCTGGAAGACTGGCTGAACGACGGCGTGCCCCTGACCGCCCGCGTCGCAGAGGAAACCCTGAACGGATGGTTCGGACAGAACCGCGCCGCCACTGGCCACTGGCTGATCGACGGCGTGGTCATCGACCCGGCGCGCATCGCCGCCCCGGCCTTCGTCGCCATCCCGGAAAAGGACCGCATCGTGCCGCCGGCCTCGGCCGCCGCGCTGGCGGCGCTGCTGCCCCGCGCGACCACGCTCCGGCTGCCCGCCGGCCATATCGGCATGGTCGTCGGACGCCATGCGGAGACCGCCCTCTGGCGGCCGCTGGAGCAGTGGCTGGCGGCAGTGGAATGATGATGCTGCAGTGCAGCATTTTTCGCGACACATTGAAGCACGAATCAAGGGCCTGTTTACTGTGACGTCGCGGAAGCGCATCATCGCGGCAGCGCAATATCCAATTTGCTGCGATGCAAAATCGCCTGCCGCGGTTTGGCGTCGCTCGGACGTTCCGATCCCGGGAGGAAACCAATGACCGAAATCGTAATAGCATCCGCCGCGCGTACGCCGGTGGGCTCCTTCAACGGCGCCTTCGGCTCGGTGCCTGCGCACGATCTGGGCACCACCGCGATCAAGGGCGTGCTGGACCGCGCCGCCGTCGATCCGGCCGAGGTGTCGGAAGTCATCATGGGCCAGATCCTGTCCGCCGGTCAGGGCCAGAACCCGGCCCGCCAGGCCTCCATCAATGCCGGCGTGCCGCAGGAAAGCCCTGCCTGGGGCGTCAACATGCTGTGCGGCTCCGGCCTGCGCACGGTTGCGCTGGGCTGGCAGGCGATCAAGAACGGCGACAGCTCGGTGGTCGTGGCAGGCGGACAGGAGAGCATGTCCCAGGCGCCGCACGCGGCCTATCTGCGCAACGGCCAGAAGATGGGCGACCTGAAGTTCGTCGACACCATGCTGAAGGACGGCCTGTGGGACGCCTTCAACGGCTACCACATGGGCAACACCGCCGAGAACGTCGCCGAGAAGTGGCAGATCACCCGCGAGACGCAGGACGAGTTCGCACTGCGCTCCCAGCAGCGGGCCGAGACCGCCCAGAAGGCCGGCCGCTTCAGGGACGAGATCGTCCCGGTCACCGTCAAGGGCCGGAAGGGCGAGACCGTGGTCGAGGACGACGAGTACATCCGCCACGGTGCGACGCTCGAAAGCCTGCAGAAGCTGCGCCCGGCCTTCGCCAAGGATGGCTCGGTGACCGCCGGCAACGCGTCGGGCATCAATGACGGCGCCGCCGCGGTGCTGATGATGACCGAAGAGGAAGCGAATCGCCGCGGCATCGAGCCTCTGGCCCGCATCGTCTCCTGGGCCCAGGCCGGCGTCGATCCGGCGATCATGGGTGTCGGGCCGATCCCGGCGACGCGCCGCGCGCTGGAGAAGGCCGGCTGGACGGTCGACGACCTGGACCTGATCGAGGCCAACGAAGCCTTCGCCGCCCAGGCCTGCGCGGTCGGCAAGGACCTCGGCTTCGATCCCGAGAAGCTGAACGTCAATGGCGGCGCCATCGCCATCGGTCATCCCATCGGCGCCTCAGGCGCGCGGGTGCTGAACACGCTGCTGTTCGAGATGCAGAAGCGCGACGCCAAGAAGGGCCTCGCGACGCTGTGCATCGGCGGCGGCATGGGCATCGCCATGTGCGTCGAGCGCTACTAGTCCACGCGGCGGGCTCCCCATCCGCCCGGCTCTGGCCGGGCGGGACCGCCGCAACGGCACCCTCCCCCAACCTCCCCAGAAAAGAAACTCCCCAGAGGAAACGATCATGGCACGAGTGGCAATCGTCACCGGCGGCACCCGCGGCATCGGGCGCGCCATCTCCGAAACACTTCGCGACGCGGGCTACAAGGTCGCGGCGAACTACGCCGGCAACGAGGCGCGCGCAAAGGCGTTCACCGAGGAAACAGGCATCGCCTCCTACAAGTTCGACGTCGCCGACCACGATGGCTGCCAGCAGGCCTGCGCCCAGATCGCCGAAGACCTCGGCCCGATCGACGTGCTGGTCAACAACGCCGGCATCACCCGCGACGGCACGCTGATGCGCATGAGCCACGAAGACTGGCAGGCGGTGGTCGACACCAATCTGGGCGGCTGCTTCAACATGGCCAAGGCCTGTTTCGCCGGTATGAAAGAGCGGGGCTTCGGCCGCATCGTCAACATCGGCTCCATCAACGGCCAGGCCGGCCAGTACGGCCAGGTGAACTACGCCGCCGCCAAGTCCGGCATCCACGGCTTCACCAAGGCCCTGGCGCAGGAAGGCGCGCGCTTCAACATCACCGTGAACGCCATCGCGCCGGGCTATATCGACACCGACATGGTGGCCGCGGTGCCGGCCAACGTGCTGGAGAAGATCGTCGCCAAGATCCCGATCGGGCGCCTGGGCCAGGCCAACGAGATCGCCCGCGGCGTGCTGTTCCTGGTGGGCGACGACGCCGCCTTCGTGACCGGCTCGACCATGTCCATCAACGGCGGCCAGCACATGTACTGACGCGCCGGCGTCAGCACGAACCCGAACGGGCCGTCGTCCGGCAGCGGGCGGCGGCCCTTTTCGTGGCGCCGTGATTTTCCAGCACTTTTCCCGGCGCAGGCGTACAGGCACGCCGATCCATTCGGAAACCCTCGCACGATGCTCACGCCCTTCCAGATCGACGACGTCTTCGACCTGCGCGAATGCGGGGAGATCATCCGCGTCGTCGAGAGCCGGCTGTTCGCCGACGCCGGGCTGGTCCGCGGCGGCATCAACGACAACATCCGCCGCGCGCGAACGGCCTGGCTGGACTCGGACGGCGAAGCGGCATGGGCGTTCGAGCGGCTGGTCGATACGGTCATCGGGGCGAACCGGGCGCACTTCGGTTTCGACCTGACCGGGTTTGACGAGAAGATGCAGATCGCCTGGTACGATGCGGACCATGGCGGCCATTTCGACTGGCACGTCGACATCGGCGACGGCCAGTTCGCGATCCGCCGCAAGCTGACGCTGGTGGTGCAGCTGAGCGACGGCGACAGCTATGCGGGCGGCGACCTGGAGCTGAACGCCGACGGATGCCCGAAGGCGGTCTCGCGGCAGCTCGGCGCGGCGACGCTGTTCCCCAGCTTCACGCCGCACCGGGTCACGCCGATGACGTCGAACGCCCGCTATTCCATGACGGCCTGGGTCCACGGCCCGGCGTTCCGGTGAGGGTCGCGGCGCGGTAACCGGCAACTCCCGTTGTCGCTGCGGCACCGCCTCCCCTTGCCTTGACGGGCGCTTTCTGTGAAACATTCTCCATCCGGCGCGCGGCTATCGCGTACCGCGGAATTCCGGCGGGGACCGGCCCTGGGGAGGGGCGTCCTCCTTCCGATCAAGGAGAACAGAACGATGATCGAGAAACTGCAGTTCTACATCGACGGCAAGTGGGTCGACCCGGCCGAGCCGAAGACGTTGGACGTCATCAATCCGGCCACCGAAGAAGCCTTCGCGCGGATCTCGCTGGGCAGCGCCCAGGACGTCGACAAGGCGGTCAAGGCCGCGCGCCGCGCCTTCGAGAGCTATTCCCGGACCACAAAGGAAGAGCGCCTGGAGCTGATCGCGAAGATCCTCGAGGAATACAAGAAGCGCTACAACGACCTGGCCGAAGCGATCCGCCTGGAGATGGGCGCGCCGAAGACCCTGGCCGAGAAGGTCCAGGCGGCCACCGGCATCGGCCACTTCAAGACCATTTCCAAGATCCTGCAGAACTACGAGTTCAACGAGGACCGCGGCGCCACCCGCATCTCCAAGGAGCCGATCGGCGTCTGCGGCCTGATCACGCCGTGGAACTGGCCGGTCAACCAGATCGCGGCCAAGGTCGCGCCGGCGCTGGCGGCGGGCTGCACCATGATCCTGAAGCCCTCCGAGGTGGCGCCGATGAGCGGCGTGATCTTCACCGAGATCCTGGACGCCGCGGGCGTGCCGGCCGGCGTCTACAACATGATCAACGGCGACGGCCCAGGCGTCGGCGAGGCGCTGTCGAGCCACCCCGGCATCGACATGGTTTCCTTCACCGGCTCCACCCGCGCCGGCATCTCGGTGGCGCAGAACGCCGCGCCGACGGTCAAGCGCGTGGCGCAGGAACTGGGTGGCAAGTCGGCCAACATCATCCTGGACGACGCCGACTTCCAGAAGGCCGTCTTCGGCGGCGCCATGGGCTGCTTCGGCAATACCGGCCAGTCGTGCAACGCACCGACCCGCATGCTGGTGCCGATGGACCGCATGGACGAGGCCGGCGAGATCGCCGCCGCCGCCGCGGCCAAGGTGCGTGTCGGCGACCCGGCCGACGAGAACACCACCATGGGTCCGCTGTCGTCGGACGTGCAGTGGAAGAAGGTACAGGCCCTGATCGAGAAGGGCATGCAGGAAGGCGCCAAGCTGGCCGCCGGCGGCCCGGGCCGTCCCGAGAACCTCAACAAGGGCTTCTACGCCCGTCCGACGGTGTTCACCAACGTCACCAACGACATGACCATCGCCCGCGAGGAGATCTTCGGTCCGGTGCTGTCGATCCTGGGCTACAAGGACGATGACGACGCGGTGGCCATCGCCAACGACACCGACTACGGCCTGGCCGGCTATGTCTCAGGTGAGCCCGAGCACGCCAACCGCATCGCCTCGAAGCTCCGCGCCGGCTCCATCCAGGTGAACGGCGCGAACGTCGACGTCTTCGCGCCCTTCGGCGGCTACAAGCAGTCCGGCAACGGCCGCGAATGGGGCGAGTTCGGCCTGGAGGAATATCTCGAGGTCAAGGCGATCCAGGGCCACAACGCGGCCTGACTGCAGGCCCGAGCCTCGAACGGATGAAGGGCGTTCCGGCTTCGGCCGGGACGCCCTTTTTCTTGTGGCGACAACGTCATTGCCCGGCTCGTCCGGGCAATCCCGGTGGGCTGCCCGGATGAACCGGGCAGCGACGGACGCTCTGCGGAAAGGGCAGCCCGCCCTACGACCGGTCGGCGATGTGGACCACGCGCTTGCCGAGATTGTCGCCCTGCAGCATGCCGATGAAGGCCTGCGGCGCGTTCTCCAGCCCGGTCACGATATCCTCGGCCACCGACATGCGGCCCCGGGCGATGTGATCGGCCGTCTCCTCGATGAACGGCTCGATCAGGTGGGCGTGGTCACGGACGACAAAGCCCTGGACGTGCAGGCGCTTGGAGACGATCTCGTTCAGGTTCCGCACGTGATAGGTCTCGGTCAGGTTGTACTGGCTGATCATGCCGCACATGGCGAAGCGGGCGAAATCGTTGGCGACCTCCAGCACGGCCTCCAGGTTGGCCCCGCCCACATTCTCGAAATTGACGTCGATGCCGTCGCCGCAGTAGAGGCGCAGCGCTTCGGCGATCGAGAAGAGCCGGTAGTTGAAGCCGTCGTGGAAGCCGCATTCGCCGACGATGAATCGGACCTTCTCGTCAGTCCCGGCGGAGCCGACGACCCGCGCGCCCGCGATCCGGGCAAGCTGGCCGGCGACCTGCCCCACGGCGCCGGATGCGGCGGAGACATAGACCGTCTCACCCTCCCTGGGCTTGCCGATCAGCGTCATCCCGACATAGGCGGTGAGCCCCGGAAAGCCCAGCGTGCCGAGGTAGTAGGACAGCGGCGCCAGGTCCGGATCGACCTTGCGCAGGCTCTCGCCGCCCTTCGCCACCGACCACTCGGCCCAGTCCAGCATGCCGTAGACACAGTCGCCTTCGCGGAACTTGTCGTTGCGGCTCTGCGCGACCTGGCCGATGACGCGGCCGAACAGGGGCTCGCCGATCTGGAAGCCGGCCGCGTAGGCCACCCCGCCCTCGTTCATCAGTCCGCGCATGTAGGGATCGACCGACATGTAGAGATGGCGCACCAGCACGTCGCCCGGCGCCAGTTCGGGCGTGTCCGCCTCTCGCATGGCGAAGCTCTCCGGCGTCACCCAGCCCTGCGGCCGGCTGTTCAGCACGATCTGTCGCGTGGTCGGCATCGGCTTCTCCCCCTCCGAAAGCGCGGCGCAGTTTGCCCCCAATGCGCCGGGGCCGGCAAGCCGGGGGCTCAGCCGGCGGGCGGCCCGTCCCAGCGCAGGATGAGAATGGTGATGTCATCGGACGGCGCCGCACCGCCCGCGTGACCTTTCACACTGTCGTAGATACGCCGCAGCACCATGTCGGCATCGGCGTCGGTCGGCAGGTCACGAAGCAGACTCAGAAGCCGCTCCATCCCGTAGAGCTCGCCCGCCTCGTTCATCGCCTCGCCGATGCCGTCCGTGGTCAGCAGAACCACCTGCCCCGGCTCCAGCGCGACCTCGGCCGCCATGTAGGGGAAATCGTCGACGACGCAGATCGGCGGCCCGCCGCCGCCCTCGAGCTGGCTGACCTCCGGCGAGCCGGGCCGCAACAGCATGGGCGGGTCGTGGCCGGCATTGCAGAACCGGAGGACGCCGGTATTCAGATCCAGGATGCCGCCGAACAGCGTCACGAACAGCATGTCCGGGTTTTCGCGGCTGATTTCGGCGTTGGCGGCGCAGGTGATCGCTTCGATCGTACCCTTGTCGCGCAGCACGGCGCTCTTGTAGAGGGATTTCGAAATGGCCATGAAGAGGCTCGCCGGCAGGCCCTTGCCGGAGACGTCGCCCACGGCGACGAAGAGACGGTCTTCATCGATACGAAAAAAATCGTAGAGATCGCCGCCCACGTTCGAGGCGGGTTCCAGCATTGCGGCCAGGGAGTATCGCCGGTCGTTGAGATGCACGCCCTCCACCCTGGGCAACAGGTTGGCCTGGATATCGCCGGCGGCCTGGAGCTGACCCTGCACCCGGGCCTGTTCCTCCCGTTCGCGCTGCAGGCTGGCGCCGAGCACGCGGCGATGGGCGTTGGCGAGAGTGAGCGTGGAGACCAGCATGGCGATGCCGACGACCACGCCGGTCACCGCCGCGCCGACCGGGTCCAGCAGGACGCGCGTGGTGGCGTAGAGAACGGCACCGCCGGCGAGCACGGCGATCAGCGTCGAGGCGACGACCGGCGCACCGATGCCGGGGCGCAGCCTGGGCACGGCGAAGATGAACAGCCCGCCCACCAGCACGATCAACGCCGCCTCGACGGCCCGCGCCCAGTCGGGCCGGGAAATCGAGTTGGCCTCGTCGATGGCTTCGATCAACTGGGCGTGGACTTCGACCCCGGGCATCCGGTCGCGCAGCGGCGAGGTCGGGAAGTCCACCAGGCCCTGGCCGGTCAGGCCGACAAGCACGATGGCGCCCTGCAGCGAGGCCGCGGCGGCCGGATCGGTCAGCACGTCATGGGCCGAGACATAGCGGTCGGCATAGGGCGGCGAGAAGGGCACGTAGACCGTACCGTCCTTCAGGCTCGGCACGAACCAGTCGCCGATGATCACGCCGTCGACGCCGTCCGCATCGCCCCGCACCTGCATACGGCCGCCCAGGGCGACGCGCAGCAGCTCGGCGGCAAAGCCCGGGGCGGGCCGGCCGTTCACGTTCGCGACCAGCGGCACGCGCCGGATGATGGCGTCGACATCCTCGATCGGGTTGACCAGCCCCTGCCCCAGCGCCGCGGCGCTGATGGCCTCGATACTCTGATCGGCGCCGGGGAAACGCGGCAGCCGCTCCAGCAGGGCCGCATCCTCGAAGGCGATCGGCGGCACCCGGGGCGGGCCGTTCAGCCCCGCCCCCCGCCGCGTGCCCGCCAGCGCCAGAACCACCGGGTTGCGGGCGATGGCGTCGACCAGCGTCTCGTCATAGTCGGGCAGGGTCGCCAGGAACTCCCGCACGGCCGGCTGCAGGGCCTGCGGCGCCGGGATCGCCCGCGCCGGCGATTGCCGGTCCGGCTCCAGAAACAGGATGTCGACGCCGATCACCAGCGCGCCCGCCGCGCCGATGCGGTCGATCAGTTCGGCCACCTTGATGCGCGGCCAGGGCCACTGCCCGTGTTCGGCAATGGACTTCTCGTCGATGGCGACGATCGCCGGCAGGGCGGAGACCGGCTCGCGCGGGTCCATGAACTGGTAGAAATCGAACAGGAACCGCCGGGGCGCCGCATCGTCGGTGACGAGGAACGCGTAAATCAGGAGGTTGAGTACAAGGAGCGCAAGGCCGAGCGCGCGGCCACGCCAGAGGGTCACGACCCGCTGCGCCGGGCCCAGCTCGGCGGCCAGTTCGCCGGCGTCGCCGCCCGGATCGTTGCTCTTTGCGGCCATCCCGCTCAGGCCGTGACTTCCAGCCCGTCATAGGAAGCCGTGACCTTCAGCGGACGATATTCGCCTCGGGCGATCTCCTCGTAGCGGACGGTCTCGGCCAGAACCTGATCGATCTGCGCGTCGGAGTAGATCGGCTCGTGATGGAAAAGGCAAAGCTCGCCGACACCTGCCTGGTGACAGAGCTCGACCCCGACCATGTTCGACGAATGGCCCCAGTCCTCCTTCAGCGAGGTCGACTCGGCCAGGGAATACATGCTGTCGAACACCACCACGTCAGCGCCGCGGAAGTGCCCGACGACATAGTCGAGGTGATCGCGATCTTCCAGCTTGTGCTCGGAATCGGTGGAATAGACCACGGTCTTGCCGCCCTTCTCGAAGCGGTAGCCGTAGGAATCGCCATGGTGAAGCTGCCGGAACGGTGTCACCGTCACGCCGGCGACCTGGTAGATCCGGTCGGGCTCCAGCCTGACGAACTCGATGGTCGATCCCAGGAAGTCGAAGGGCACGGGAAAGCAGGGGTCGGACTGCTGCCCGCGATAGGCCTGCTCCAGAACATCGTGGCAGCCATGGATGCGGATCACGTTGCCGGGAATGTAGGCCGGCACGAAGAAGGGGAAGCCCATGATGTGGTCCCAGTGCACATGACTCTGGAACACGTTGTAGGTCTTCGGCGACCCAGGTCCGTGCCGGCCCAGGCAGTCCAGCGCAAAGCGCCGCGCGCCCGAGCCCATGTCGCAGACCACGTATTCATCGCCGCCGGTGTCGATCTGCACGCAGGAACTCTCGCCGCCATAGGTGCCGCGCAGATGGAACGGCATGGCGTCCACCGCGGCCTCCAGATCCCCGCCGCCATGATCCAGGACGTGCCGGGCGACATCCATCACCCGCGAACGCATGTCGTGATTGTTCATCGCGGTCGGGATCGAACCGCGGGTGCCCCAGAACCGTACCAGCATCGGGCTATTCGCCCGTATAGGCGGCGGCGGAAAGCGCGGAGACCGCCTGCAGCGCCTTGGGCATCTCGTCGAAGGTCGGGAACACCTTGTCGAAATGACTGATGGTGAAGACCTCCTTCACCACTTCCTGCAGGGAGGCGACGCGTATGGTCACCCCCTTGGGCTGCGCCTGCTTGTTGGCGATCATCAGCGCGCGCAGACCGACCGAGGAAATGTAGTCGACCCTGGAGAGATCGACGACGATCTGCTGGCGGTTCTCGATGGCCGCGTCGACCCGTGACGTCAGTTCCGTCTGGAACGCCGCCGCCGAATTCTGGTCGATCCGGCCCTTTACCCTGACGACGATGGCGTCTCCGTAGACATCCGATGACACTTCCATGCAGCCACTCCCGTACCGTCCAGACGCCCCGGAGGCGATCATAGGCGCGACCGGGGTAGGCGGCAACGACGATGGCGGCTTGACCCCGCCCGGCAAGCGCGCAATCTCGCACCCGGATTCCGGAGGGGGACATGATGGCCGAATTCGAACTCTACTGCTTTGCCCAGTCGGGCAATTCCTACAAGGCGGCGCTGATGCTGAACATCGCCGGCGCCGACTGGCAGCCGCAGTTCGTCGACTTCTTCAACGGCGAGCACCGCGCGCCCGAATATCTCGCCATGAACGAGATGGGCGAAGTGCCCGTGCTGCGCCATGGCGACGTGGTCCTCAGCCAGTCCGGCGTGATCCTGGACTACCTAGCGGAGAAGCTCGGCAAGTTCGGCCCGCAGGACGACGACGAACGCCGGGAGGTCCTGCGCTGGATGCTGTTCGACAACCACAAGTTCACGTCGAACATCGCCACCTACCGCTTCATGGCCTTCCTCGCCAGGGTCGGCGATCCGGCGGTGCACGAATTCCTGAAGGGCCGCATGATCCAGGCGCTGAAGGTCGTCGAACGCCGGCTCAGAGACCGCGAGTTCCTCCTGGGCGACAGGCTGACCATCGCCGACTTCTCGCTGCTCGGCTATCTCTACTACCCGGACGAATTCGGCATGGAAGGCTGGCCCGATTTCCCGAACATCAGGCGCTGGACCGGAACCGTCGCGGCCATGGACGGCTTCGTCCCGCCCTACGAACTGATGCCGAAGGCGAAGTAGGGACAACACCTCTCGTCCGGTCGCTGCCCGGCTTGTCCGGGCAGCCCATGGCCGCTGATCGCTCGGTGGATTGCCCGGACAGGCCGGGCAATGACGAACAGGGAGCGCGCCGGCCCTCAGCTCCCCGAATAGTTCGGCTTGCGCTTCTCCATGAAGGCGCGGATGCCTTCCTGGAAGTCCGGCCCCTGGGCGCAGAGGATCTGGTTGCGGTCCTCCATGGCGATGGCCGATTCCAGGCTCGGCGCGTCGACGGACATGTTGAGGCACTCCTTGGTCAGCCGGAGCCCGAGCGGCGTGGCGTTGAGCAGGTCCTCGACGAAGGGCTGGGCGGCTTCCTCGAGCCGGTCATCCTCCACCACCTCCGAAACGAGGCCGGTCATCAGCGCCCGCTGCGCGCCGATGAACCGCCCGGTCAGCATCAGTTCGCTGGCCACCGAGACGCCGACCAGCCTGGGCAGGAAGTAGGACACGCCGATATCGCAGGCGGACAGGCCGAGGCGGATGAAGGCGGCGTTCATCTTCGCGCTGCGCCCGGCGATGCGGATGTCGGAGGCCAGCGCGAAGGCGAAGCCGCCGCCAGCGCAACCGCCGTGGATCAGGGAGACGATCGGCTGCGGGCAGCGCCGCATGCGCATGACGATCTCGGAGATGCGCCGCTGGGCGCGCCGCCCGTCGGCAGAACTGCGCGATTCGGGCTGGGCGTTGTTGCCGGCCCGCGCCTTCAGGTCCAGCCCGGCGCAGAAGCCGCGTCCCGCGCCCCGCAGCACCACGACACGCGTATCGTGATCGTTATAGAGCCGCTGGAAGTAATCCAGCAGCGCGTCGATCATCGCATCGTTCAGGCTGTTGTAGGCGTCGGGCCGGTTTAGCGTGACCCAGTCCACGGCCCCGCGTCTGTCGATCTTCAACACGTCTTCGGTCATCTCGGTTTCCTCCCCGCCTCAGATGCTCTAATGCATGAGGGGTGAAGGCAAGTGGGGAGGCTCGCCTTGGGCTATCGGTCCATCTTCAGGGACGGCGCATTCGACGGGCGGGTCGTGATCGTGACCGGCGGCGGCTCCGGCATGGGGCGGTGCACGGCGCACGAGCTGGCGGCGCTGGGCGCGACGGTCGCCGTCGTCGGACGGACGCTGGAGACGCTGGAACAGACCGTCGCGGAGATCACCGAGGATGGCGGCAAGGCCCGGGCCTGGACCGCCGACATCCGCGACGAGGAGCGCGTCCGCGCGATGATCGGCGAAATCATCCGCGATCTGGGCCGCATCGACGGGCTGGTGAACAATGCCGGCGGGCAGTTCTCCGCAAAGCTGAAGGACATCTCGGTCCGCGGCTGGGACGCGGTCGTGCGGAACAACCTGACCGGCGGCTTCCTGATGATGCGGGAAGTCTACACCCAGTGGATGGAGCGCCATGGCGGCGCCATCGTCAACATCACCGCAGATTTCCATACCGGCATCCCCGACATGGGCCATTCAAGCGCCGCGCGCGCAGGCATGGACAACCTGACCAAGACGGCGGCGCTGGAGTGGGCGCATTCGAACGTGCGGGTCAACGCCGTGGCGCCGGGCTGGGTCGCCTCCTCGGGTTACGAGAAATACCCCGAAGAGGTCGCGGCCGAGATCGCCGGCCGCTCGAAGTTCGTGCCCATGCGCCGCCACGGGACCGAGGCGGAGGTCTCGGCCGCCGTCTGCTTCCTGTTGTCGGACGCCGCGGCCTTCACCACGGGCGAGAGCATCGCCGTCGACGGCGGCGCGCCGCTGGAGCGCGGTTTCCGCCCCTCCGAGGAGGGGCCGCGGGAGGACCGTTCCTGGCAGGGCTTTCACCGCTACCGCCTGCCGAAGACACTGAAAGACAAGAGCTGACCGGGAAGACAGAGCCATGTCCGTGCTGAAATCGAACCTGAACCCCGCCTCCGAGGCGTTCCGGAAGAACCGCGCCGACATGCTGGCGATGCTGGAGCGCGTGCGCGGCCTGGAGCAGAAGGTGCGCGACACCTCCAACGCCAAGGCCGACGTCTTCAAGTCGCGCGGCCAGATCCCGCCCCGCGAGCGGATCGACAGGCTGCTCGACAAGGGCTCGCCCTTCCTGGAGCTGCAGACGCTGGCCGGGCTCGGCTTCCATGACGACGACGGCGAGAACGACATCATGGGCGGCGGCGCCATCATCGGGATCGGCTATGTCCAGGGCGTGCGCTGCATGGTCAACGCCTCCGACAGCGGCATCAAGGGCGGCACCATCACGCCGCTCGGCTCGAAGAAGAGCCTGCGCGCCCAGGACATCGCGCTGGAGAACAAGCTACCCCGCATCAGCCTGGTGGAATCGGGCGGCGCCAACCTGAAGTACCAGGCCGAGTTGTTCGTCGAGGGCGGCAAGGGCTTCTACAACCAGGCGAAGCTCTCGGCCGCCGGCATTCCCCAGATCACGGTGGTACATGGCTCGTCGACGGCCGGCGGCGCCTACATTCCGGGCATGTCGGACTACACCATCATGGTGAAGGACCGCGCCAAGGTGTTTCTCGCCGGCCCGCCGCTGCTCTTCGCCGCGACCGGCGAAGTGGCCACCGACGAGGATCTCGGCGGCGCCGAGATGCACACGCTGGTTTCCGGCGTCTCCGAATACATGGCCATCGACGACGCCGACGGTATCCGGCTGGCCCGCGAGATCATGGGCAAGCTGCGCTGGAACGACCGGCTGCCGGCTGCGACGCCGAAGACCTTCCGCGAGCCGCTCTACGATCCGGACGAGATCTGCGGCCTGGTCCCGGTCGACTACCGCCGCCCCTATGACGTCCGCGAACTGATCGCGCGGCTGGTCGACGGCTCCGACTTCGTCGATTTCAAGGCCGAATACGGGCCGGGCACGGTGGTCGGCTTCGCCGAGATCATGGGCCAGGCCGTCGGACTGATCGGCAACAACGGCCCCATCGACAATGGCGGCGCCACCAAGGCCGCGCAGTTCATGCAGCTCTGCGACCAGTCCGACACGCCCATCGTCTTCCTGCACAACACCACGGGCTTCATCGTCGGCACCGAGTCGGAACGCGGTGGCATGGTCAAGCACGGCTCCAAGATGATCCAGGCCACCTCCAACGTGCGGGTGCCGAAGATCACCATGATGATCGGGGCCAGCTTCGGCGCCGGCAACTACGCCATGTGCGGGCGGGCCTACGAGCCGCGTTTCATCTTCGGCTGGCCGAACTACAAGATGTCGGTGATGGGCGGCGAGCAGGCGGCGACGGTGCTGAAGATCGTCGCCGAGCAGGGCGCGAAGCGGAAGGGCGTCGAGCCCGACCACGACCGCATCAAGAAGATGTTCGACGGCATCGTCAGCCAGTTCGAGCGCGAGGGCGAGGCGCTCTACAACACCGCGCTGGTCTATGACGACGGGCTGATCGACCCGCGCGACACGCGCAAGGTTCTGGGCCTCTGTCTCGGCATCTGCCGCGAGGCGGACACGCGCCCCCTCAAGCCCAACAGTTTCGGCGTCGGGCGGATGTAGCTCTGCCTGCACCGGGACTTGATCCCGGCGCCAGAGCGGCCTCGACAGCGGCGCCCGCACGGTCGATGCGACACGACCCGGTCGCATCCAGGACATCATTTGGCGCAAAGCGGCGGGGGCCGTCGGGGTTTCGCGGTGACAGACTTGGGAACGGGCGGCGCGATCTCCGCGCCGCCACGATCCATGGGTGTCCGGAATGAGCGAGCAAGCACCTGCGGCCGCGGGCGGCGGACGCCGGCGGCGCGGCAGGCGGCGCGGAGCGGCGGACGGCCCGGGGGCCGAGGGCGTCGCGGCGGTCATCGAGCAGCCGCCTTTCCGCCAGCCGAAGCTGCCCTTCCCGCCCACCGAAATGCTCTCGGCCGACGAACTGGAATCGATCCACAACGCCTCGCTGCAGGTCCTGTCCGAGATCGGCGTCGACTTCCTGCACGAAGAAGCGAAGGAACTGCTGCGCCGCGCCGGCGCAGAGGTCGAGGCCGGCAGCGACCGGGTCCGCTTCGATCCCGGCCTGGTCGAGGAGACCATCGGGCGGGCGCCGGCGGCCTTTGACCTGCACAGCCGCAATCCGGCCCACAGGCTGCGCTTCGGCGACGGCCACGTGACCTTCTGCGCCGCGGCCAGCGCCCCCAACGCCTTCGACCTGCAGGGCGGCCGCCGGCCCGGCAACCGCGCGGACTACCGCAACTTCCTGAAGCTGGGCCAGATGCTCAACGCCGTGCACATGTTCGGCGGCTACCCGGTCGAGCCCATCGACATCCATCCCGGCGTGCGCCATCTCGAAGCGCTGCAGGACATGCTGGTGATGACAGACAAGGCGATCCACGCCTACAGCCTGGGCCGGGAGCGCATCGTCGACGCCATCGAGATGACCCGCATCGCCAGGGGCATCGACCGCGAGACCCTGCTGCGTGAACCCTCGGTCCTCTCCATCATCAATTCCTCCTCCCCGCTCCGGCTGGACACGCCGATGCTGGAGGGCGTGATCCAGCTCGCCCGTCACCGCCAGCCCGTCGTGCTGACGCCCTTCACCCTGGCCGGCGCCATGGCGCCGGTGACGATTGCCGGCGCGCTGGTACAGCAGAACGCGGAGGTGCTGGCCGGCTACGTCCTGTGCCAGGCCGTCGAGCCCGGCGCGCCGTTCGTCTATGGCGGCTTCACCTCCAATGTCGACATGAAGTCCGGCGCCCCCGCCTTCGGCACGCCCGAGGCCATGCGCGCGGCGATCATCGGCGGGCAGCTCGCCCGGCTTTATCGGCTGCCCTACCGCTCGTCCAACGTGAACGCCGCCAACAGTCTGGACGCCCAGGCCGGCTACGAGGCGGTGTTCTCGCTCTGGGGCGCGATCATGGGCGGGGTGAACATGCTGAAGCACGGCCTGGGCTGGATGGAGGGCGGGCTGCAGACCTCGTTCGAGAAGTTCGTCATGGACGCCGACCTGCTGCAGATGGTGGCCGGGTTCCTGACCCCTGTCGGAACCAGCCCCGAGGACCTCGCCCTGGACGCCATGCGGGAGGTGGGCCCCGGCGGGCACTTCTTCGGCTGCGCCCATACCCGGGCCCGCTACAAGACGGCGTTCTACCAGCCGCTGATATCCGACTGGCGCAACTACGAAAGCTGGGAGGAGGCGGGCCGGCCGCAGGCGCCGGAGAAGGCCAACCGCATCTACCGCGAACTCGTCGCCGCCTACGAGCCGCCGCCGATGGACCCGGCCGCGCGGGAGGAACTGGAAGCCTTCGTCGCCCGCCGCACCGAAGAGGGCGGCGCACCGACGGATTTCTGAATCCAGGGAGACAGAGATGAAAGACAGCGCCCGTGTGGTGGTGATCGGCGGCGGGGTGGTCGGCGCCAGCGTGCTCTATCACCTGACCAGGCTCGGCTGGCGCGACGTGATGCTCATCGAGCGCTCCGAGCTGACCTCGGGATCGACCTGGCACGCGGCTGGCGGCATGCACACGCTGAACGGCGACCCGAACGTCGCCAAGCTGCAGGCCTACACCATCGAGCTCTACAAGGAGATCGAGGAAAAGTCGGGCCAGGCCACCGGCGCGCACCAGACCGGCGGCGTCCTGCTGGCCGACAGCCCGGAGCGCATGCAGTGGCTGAAGATGGCCCACGCCCGCGGGCGCTATCTCGGCATGGAGACCGAGCTGATCAGCGTCAGCGAGGCCAAGGCGCTCTACCCCCTGCTGGAGGAGAAGTACTTCGTCGGCGCCATGTACGACCCCGTCGACGGCTACGTCGACCCCTCCGGCGTTACCCAGGCCTATGCGAAGTCGGCGCGGTTGAACGGCGCCGAGATCGTGCTGCGCAACCGGGTCGTCGAGCTGAACCAGCGCCCCGACGGCACCTGGAGCGTGGTCACCGAACAGGGGACGGTCCACGCCCAGCACGTCGTCAACGCCGGCGGGCTCTGGGCGCGCGAGGTCGGCCGCATGGTCGGGCTGGAACTGCCCCTGCTGGCCATGGAGCACATGTACCTGCTGACCGAGGACATGCCGGAAGTGGCCGAGATCAACCGCGTCACCGGCAAGGAAGTGCTCCACGCCATCGACTTCGGCGGCGAGATCTACATGCGCCAGGAGCGTGGCGGCATGCTGATGGGCACCTACGAGCGTGCCGGCCGGCCCTGGTCGCCGAAGACAACGCCCTGGGACTTCGGCCACGAGCTGCTGCAGCCGGACCTGGACCGCATCGCGCCGTCGCTGGAAGTCGGCTTCAAGCACTTCCCGGCGTTCGAGCGCGCCGGCATCAAGCAGATCATCAACGGCCCCTTCACCTTCGCCCCGGACGGCAATCCGCTGGTCGGCCCGGTCCGGGGACTGCGGAACTTCTGGTGCGCCTGCGCGGTGATGGCGGGTTTCAGCCAGGGCGGCGGCGTCGGGCTGGCGCTGTCGAACTGGATCGTCTACGGCGATCCGGGCTTCGACGTCTGGGCCATGGATGTCAGCCGCTATGGCGACTGGGCCACCATGGCCTACACCTCGGCCAAGGTGCGGGAGAACTATTCCCGCCGCTTCTCCATCACCTTCCCCAACGAGGAACTGCCCGCCGCGCGGCCGCTGCGTACGACGCCGATCCACGGCCGGCTGAAGGCGGAGAACGCCGTCTTCGGCGCCAGCTATGGTCTCGAGCACGCGCTCTGGTTCCAGGAACCGGGCAAACAGCCGGTCGAGGATGTCACCTTCCAGCGCTCCAACAGCCATGAGCCGGTCGCGCGCGAATGCCGCGCCGTGCGCGACGGCGTCGGCATGATCGAGATCTCCAGCTTCGCGAAGTACGAGGTCACCGGGTCCGGCGCGGAGGTCTGGCTCAGCCGCATGCTGGCCAACCGCATGCCGAAGACAGGGCGGATCGTGCTCTCACCGATGCTCAATGCCGCCGGCGGGCTGATCGGCGACTTCACGGTCGCCAGGGCCGGCGACAAGCGGTTCTACGTCTTCGGCTCCGGCATCGCCGAGAACTACCACATGCGCTGGTTCCAGGCCCACCTGCCCGACGACGGCCGGGTCGCCGTCCGGCCTATGGGACTCGATCTCACGGGGCTGTCGCTCGCCGGGCCGAAGGCGCGCGAGGTGCTTCAGGCGGTCACCGACCATGACGTCTCGGCGGAGAACTTCCGCTTCATGGACTTCCGCCGCATCGACATCGGCATGATCCCGGCGCTGGCGGGCCGGATCACCTTCACCGGCGATCTGGGTTTCGAGATATGGGTGAAACCCGAATACCTCGTACAGCTCTACGACATGCTGCGGATCGCCGGCGAGGACCACGGGCTGACGCTGTTCGGCGCCCGGGCGCTCAACGGACTCCGGCTGGAGAAGAACTTCGGCACCTGGGCCCGGGAATACCGCCCGGTCTACGGCCCCGAGGCCGCGCGCCTGTCACGCTTCGTCGATTTCCGAAAGAACGATTTCACTGGCCGCGATGCCGCGCTCCGCGAACGCGAGGAAGGACCGCCGCGCAAGCTGGTCGCGCTGAAGGTCGACGCCGGCAACGCCGATGTCATCGGCGACGAGCCGATCTGGATCGACGGCCGGGTCCGCGGCTGGGTCACGTCTGGCGGCTTCGCCCATGCCTCCGACGCCTCGGTGGCGCTGGGCTATGTCGAGGCCGCCTTCGCCGACGGGGCCGAAGCGCCATTCGACGTGGAGATCATCGGCGAACGCCGGCCGGCGCGACTGCTGAAAGAGCCACTGTTCGACCCGCAGGGCGCACGCATGCGCGCCTGAGAGGCAGGCCCGGCCGGATCACGATTTCCTGTGTGCGTAATTCTGGACGGCGCTGCGTCGTTCGCTAGGATGCGCGCCGGCCATCGGTGGAGTGAACGGCCCTCGCCGGAACCTCGACTGGAACGCCCGAACCATGATGATGAACTGCCGCACGCCCGATCTCTGGGTCGGCATGGACGCCGAACTGCGCTGCGAGGATCCGGCGCTCTTCCAGCTTCTCGATTACTGGAACGACAAGCGCGGCGCGCGCGAGATGCCCGGCCGTGCGGACATCGACCCGCAGGAGCTGCGCCGCCATCTCGGCAATCTCATCCTCATCGACATCGAACACGAACCCACGCGGCTGCGCTATCGCCTCATCGGCACGCGCATTACCGGGCTCATGGGCCGCGATTCCACGGGCAAGTACTATGACGAGATCTACGAACCAGAACTGCTGGCCTCGATCTACCGGAGCTTCGAATGGATCTTCGCGAACCGCCGGCCGCTTCGCACCCATGGCGAAGCGTTCTATCCGGACCGCAACTTCTACAGCTACGAGACGCTGAATCTGCCGCTATCGAGCGACGGCGCGGTCATCGACATGGTTCTCGGCGGGCTCTACTTCCATCCCCGGACGCCGCCGGGCTGACGCCTCGAGGGACGGCGCGGCGCACCGTCCCTCCGGTCGCAACGGTCAGTGCACGTTGACGGGGAACATCTCGTGCTGTCGGACGGCGATGAAGGCCAGTTCGCGCGAGGGCGCGACGCCCATCTGCTGCCCCTTCGCGGAGAAGATCCCGAAGGCCCTCTGGCCGCCGTCGATCTCCACGGGCCGGACATAGGCCAGGGCGGGCGCTCCGATCTCGGCGAGCATCTCGGGTGTCAGTTCACGGATGTCGATGTTCTCAGCCATTGCCAACTTCCTCTTCGGGTTCGGTCCTCAGCATCGGCTTTGAAGCGGCCTTGGCTGAACGGATCCTGATCGTCTTCACCAGCGTCTCGGCCGCGGGCCGGCTCAGGTCGATGTGCAGCAGGCCGTTGTCCAGCCTGGCGTCATCGACCTCGATGCCCTCGGCCAGCACGAAGGCGCGCTGGAACTGCCGCGTGGCGATGCCGCGATGCAGGAAGATCCGGTCGGAATCATCCTCCTGGCGGCGGCCGCGGATGACGAGCTGGTTTTCCTCCACCGTGACGGTGAGGTCGTCGTCCTCGAAGCCGGCGACGGCCAGCGTGATACGCAGCGCGTTCTCCGACGTCTGTTCGATGTTGTAGGGTGGATAGCCGTCATTGGCGGACTTGGCGACCCGGTCGAGCACGCGCTCGACATGATCGAAGCCGAGCAACAGGGGGCTGTTGAACAGCGACATCCTGGTCATGTGTTCTACTCCTTGCACATAAGCGAGCAGACCGGACCCGATCGGCGCCGGATCCGGCGCGAACCCTCATCGAGGCGTTCATCCCCTAATTTAAGCCGTTCCAGTTCGCATTCAAGCGGCTGGCCAGTCCGCGGGCGGCGTGCTATCCGCCGCCGAGGCGGAGCTTTTCCAACCTTTCGAGCCGGATTCATGACCACCCTGACCGCCGCCCCCATGGGCAAGACGCCCCTGAAGGGCGAGATCGCAGCGCCGGGCGACAAGTCGATCTCCCACCGGTCGCTGATGTTCGGCGCGCTGGCCGTCGGCCCGACCCGGATAACGGGCCTGCTGGAGGGCGAGGACGTGCGCGCGACCGCCCGCGCCGTCGCCGCGCTCGGCGCCGGAGTGGAGCGCACCGGCGAGGGCGCCTGGACGGTGCAAGGCGTCGGTGTCGGTGGACTGGCCGAACCCGAAAGCGCGCTCGACCTGGGCAATTCCGGCACCGGCGCCCGCCTGCTCATGGGCATGGTCGCCGGCTGCCCGATCACGGCGACCTTCATCGGCGACGCCTCGCTCTCGCGGCGGCCGATGAGCCGGGTGATCGAGCCGCTCAGCCGCATGGGCGCGGTCTTTCATGGCCGCGAGGGCGGCCGCCTGCCCATCACGCTGACCGGCCCGGCCGACGTCATGCCGATCGATTACCGGAGTCCGGTGGCCTCGGCGCAGGTGAAGTCCGCGGTGCTGCTGGCCGGGCTCAACGCCGCCGGACGCACCACGGTCCGGGAACCGACGGCATCCCGCGATCACACCGAAAACATGCTGCGCAGCTTCGGTGCGGCCGTCGAGACCCGGACCGAGGACGGGATGAACGTGGTCACGGTCGACGGCCAACCCGAGCTGGCGCCCCAGGACATCGCCGTGCCGGGCGATCCATCCTCGGCCGCCTTCGCGGCGGTCGCGGCGCTGATCCTGCCCGGCAGCGAGGTCATGATCCGCAATGTCGGGCTCAATCCGCTGCGGGCCGGCCTGTTCGAGGTGCTGACGGCGATGGGCGGCGAGATCGAGGTCCTGGACCGGCGCGAGGCCGGCGGCGAGCCGGTCGGCGACCTGCGCGTCCGGGGCGGGGCGCTGAAGGGCGATGTCGCGCCGCCTGCCAATGCGGCGGCGATGATCGACGAATATCCGATCCTCTGCGTCGCGGCGGCGCTGGCCGAAGGCCGGACGGAGATGCGGGGCATCAAGGAACTGCGCGTCAAGGAGAGCGACCGCATCGCGCTGATGGTCAACGGCCTGCGCGCGGCCGGCGTCGAGGTCGAGGAGCACGAGGACGGCATGACCGTCACCGGAACGGGCGGCCGGCCGCCGGCCGGCGGCTGCGAGATCGACGCCAGTCACGATCACCGCATCGCCATGAGCTTCCTGGTGCTGGGTCTGGCCTGCGCGAAGCCGATTGCCGTCACCGGCGCCGAGACCATCGCCACCAGCTACCCGGCCTTCACCGACCATTTCGCCCTGCTGGGCGCCGACATTCAGAGCCGCTGAGGGACGAGATCGAGACGATGAGCGATACCGAGCTGACCGCCCTGCTGACCCGCATCGCCGATGCGCTGGAGCGCATCGCGCCGCCGACGCTGAAGCCGGCGGACATGAGCCGGGCCTCGGCCTTCGTCTGGCATGCGGAAAGCGCCTCGCTGCAAGCGGTGCCGGTGGTCAACCATGTCGAGATGGGCCTGCTGCGCGGCATCGATCACGTGCGCGACATCCTGACTGACAACACCCGCCGCTTCGCCAGCGGTCACCCCGCGAACAACGCCCTGCTCTGGGGCGCCCGCGGCATGGGCAAGAGTTCGCTCGTCAAGGCCGCCCACGCGGCCGTCAATGCGGAGACCGGCGGCCGTCTGGTCCTGATCGAGATCCACCGCGAGGATATCGCCTCCCTGCCCCGCCTGCTCGGCGTGCTGAAGGACCATCCCGACCGTCGCTTCATCCTGTTCTGCGACGATCTCTCCTTCGACCATGACGACACCGCCTACAAGTCGCTGAAGGCAGTGCTGGAAGGCGGTATCGAGGGCCGGCCGGCCAACGTGATCTTCTACGCCACCTCCAACCGCCGTCACCTGATGCCGCGCGACATGGTGGAGAACGAACGCTCCACGGCGATCAACCCCTCCGAGGCGGTGGAGGAGAAGGTCTCGCTCTCGGACCGCTTTGGTCTCTGGCTCGGCTTTCATTCCTGCAGCCAGCAGGACTACCTGGAGATGGTCCGCGGCTATTGCGACAGCTACGGACTGGAGATCGACGACGAGACGCTCCGCGCCGAAGCGGTCGAATGGGCGACCACGCGCGGCGCGCGGTCGGGCCGCGTCGCCTGGCAGTACATCCAGGATCTGGCCGGCCGCCAGGGCAAGCCGCTCGACTAGAACGCCAGAGTGGCAGCCAGCAGAGCGGTCGCCAGGGCGCAGCCGATCAGCGGCACGCTGAACCAGAAGCGCCAGGCGATCAGCGTGTAGAGCGCGCTGACCGCCAATGCGAGATATTCGAGCCACGGCGTCGCGCCACCGGCCGCAAGCACGATCAACAGGGCGAACAACATTCCGCCCAGGCTGTGGCTCAGGTGAAAGCCAAGGATGTTGCGCCAGAAATCATGCCCCTTCGGCGCGATCGCGGTCGTCGTCTGCTGCATGCCTTCCAGCAGCGCCCGGTCCCGGGGGCGGAAGTATTTCGGGCCGCGCACGATGTCGTTCAGGGCGTAGAGCAGGTGCAGCCCGCCCAGCGCCGCGTAGATCCCCGCGGCGAGGAAGAAGAGGATATCCATCGGCTCACTTCCGGAAACGGCGTGGCACAACTGCCAACGCCGGATCGATAATGGCGCTATCGCCAAAAATGGCGAGCCTTCTAGCTGAGATCCGCGAACGCGGGCGCGTAGTCGATCCGCCCCCTCGTGGCCGGCATCGTTCCCTCGAGCGGCAGGGCCATCAGACAGGGGCCCGACCAGGCGCACTCGAAGCCGGCGGCGTGTTCGGCCCGGAAGCCGAAGCGGCGATAATAGGCTGGGTCGCCCAGGACGAAGACGGCCCGCCAGCCGCCCTCCCGGGCCCTGCGCAGCGCATTCCGGATCAGCCGTTCCGCGACCCCCTGACCACGATGCGCCGCCAGCACCCCCACAGGGCCGAGACCCAGCGCGGGGAAAGGCGCCTGCATTGCGGAGAGCATGACGTGACCGATCGCGGCGCCGTCATGGTCGGCGACAAGCTCGACCGCGGCGTCGCCGTCCCGCCGCAGCCGCTCGACCAGATCGGCCTCGGCCGCCGTGGGGAAAGCCTCAAGGTGGACACGCCGGATCGCTGCATGGTCCTCGGGGCCGGCAGTGCGCAGCGTCGTATTCACGACGCCGAGGCGGCCACGGGAAGGGATCCCAGTTCCTTGCGGGGGTCGAGCGCCTTGCGGCCCTTGCGGATCTCGAAATGAAGTTGCGCCGGATTGACCCCGCCCGATGTGCCGACGGTGGCGATCGGATCGCCGCGCGAGACCTTGCGCCCGCGCTCCACCAGCATGTCGTCGAGATGGGCGTAGGCGGTGGTCAGACCGTCGCCGTGGCGGATCAGGATCAGGTTGCCGAAGCCGCGCAGTTCGTTGCCGGCATAGACCACCGTGCCGCTTTCGGCCGCGACCACGCGCGTGCCGCGCGGCGCCGCAATGTTGACGCCGTCATTGTGGAGGCCGCCCGGTTTCGGCCCGAAACCGGAGATCACGCGACCGCTTACGGGCCAGATGAGACCCGGCGGGGCCGGCGGCTCGGCGGGCGGGCGCGGGGCCACGGCGACCTCCGTGCGGCCGGCCGCCGGCGAGGTCGTGACCGAGGGCTGCGCCTCGGACGGCTGCGCCGGCAATTCCGCCACCTGAACGCTGCGCGCCGGGCGGGGATCGAAGCCCCGCGGCCTTGGCGGCGGCAGCGGCGGCGGCGTGACGGCGCGCGCGACGCGGGTCGCGGGCTCGACACGGGATCCCCCCGGAATCCGCAGGATCTGGCGCGGATGGACGCGATGCGGCGGGCCGATCTCGTTCAGCCGCGCCAGTTCGTAACGGCCGACGTCATAGCGTTCGGCGATGGTCGAGAGCGATTCGCCCGCCGCGACACGGTGCAGGCGCAGATCGGGCACGAACAGGCGCTGGCCGATGTGCAGGGTATAGGGCGGCTGGAGGCCATTCGCCTCGATCAAGTCGCGTACCGGCACGCCGGTCTTCCGGGCAATGCCCCATGCGGTGTCACCCTGCCGCACCAGCACGACCCCGCCCAGATTGCTGTTGGCGTCGTGCACCGGCGCGGGCGTGGTGCGCGGCCCGCAGGCGGCTGCGGCAAACAGGGCGAGCAACAGGCCGAGGCGAATCACCATGGGCGGAAGGTACGGGCGGCCCACCCGGCGCACAAGAAAACCCTCAGCTCTCGCCCGGCAGGCCCGAGACCAGCGGCACGAAACGCACCGGCAGAATGTTCTCCCGGTTGATCTCGCCGTTCTCGCCCTTCGTCACGCGCACGATCTGCTGGCTGGTCGAGCTGTCGCCCACCGGGATCAGCATCATGCCACCGGGCGCGAGCTGATCGATCAGCGCCTTCGGCGGCTCGCCGAAGGCGGCGGCCGTGACCAGAATCCGGTCGAAGGGCGCCTGGGCGGGCCAGCCCTTCATGCCGTCGCCATGCAGGGTGACGACATTGTGCAGGCCAAGTTCCTCCAGCACCCGGCGCGCCTCGAGATAGAGCCCGCGGTGGCGTTCGATCGTGTAGACGCGCCGGCAGATCTGCGCCAGCACCGCGGCCTGGTAGCCCGAGCCCGTCCCGATTTCCAGCACCTTCATGCGATGCCCCAGCTTCAGCTTCTCGGTCATGAAGGCGACGACATAGGGCTGGCTGATGGTCTGTCCCTGACGGATCGGCAGAGGCATGTTGTCATAGGCCTGGTGGCGCAGGGCGGGATCGATGAACTTCTCCCGCGGCACCTTCTCGACCGCGCCGAGCACCGCCGCATCCGTGATGCCCTCCCGGCGCAGTTCCATGATCAGCCTGATCTTGCGGTCGGCATCGCCCATGTTCGGCGCTCAGTCCCCGAACACCCGGCCCATCTCTTCCAGGGACCGGGGATCGGTCAGGTCGAGGCTGATGGGCGTCACCGAGATGCCGCCGCGCCAGATCACGCCGATGTCCGTGCCCGGCTGCGGCAGGTGCCGCTGGCGGCGCAGGCCGATCCAGAAGTAGGGCACGTTGCGCCCGTCGACGCGGGCGTCGATGGTGATGTCGGACTGATCGCGCCGGCCATGGGGGACGACGTGGACCCCCTTCACATCGTCGGGCTCCACGTCGGGGAAGTTGACGTTCATCAGCACGTCGGCCGGCCAGCCCTTGTCGACCAGCTTGCGGATGATGTCCGGCGCATGGCGTTCCGCCGTGTGCCAGCGGATGTCCTGGCCGAAATAACCAACTTGGCTGAGCGCGATCGACGGCACGCCCAGCAACGTCGCCTCCATCGCCGCGGCGACAGTGCCCGAATAGGTCACGTCCTCGGCCAGATTGGCGCCGCGGTTGACCCCCGAAAGCACCAGATCGGGCACGCCCTGGACCACCTTGCGAAGCGCCATCATCACGCAGTCGGTCGGCGTGCCGGCAACCGCGAAGCGGCGGTCGTCCAGCTTCTGCATGCGCAGGGGATTGGTCAGGCTGAGCGAATGGCCCGCGCCGCTCTGCTCGTGCGCCGGCGCGACGATCCAGATGTCGTCGGTCAGCTCCCGCGCGATATTCTCCAGCGTCTTCAGGCCGGGCGCGTGGATGCCATCGTCATTGGTCAGCAGAATCTTCATGGGTTCGCCTTCACTTGCCGCCGATCACGTCGACGCCGCCCATATAGGGCTTCAGGACCTCCGGCACGCGGACCGTCCCGTCTTCCTGCTGGTAGTTCTCCAGCACCGCGATCAGGGTCCGGCCGACCGCCAGGCCGGAGCCGTTCAGCGTATGCACGAAGCGGGTCCGCTTCTCGCCCTCGGGGCGATAGCGGGCGTTCATCCGCCGGGCCTGGTAGTCGCCGCAGTTGGAGCACGACGAAATCTCGCGATAGCGCCCCTGTCCGGGCAGCCAGACTTCCAGGTCGTAGGTCTTGCGCGCCGCCGCGCCCATGTCGCCGCTGGACAGCAGCATCACCTGATAGGCCAGTCCCAGCCGCTGCAGCAGCTGCTCCGCGCAGCCGGTCATGCGCTCCAGTTCCTCGTCGGAGCGGTCGTCGGCGGTAACGCAGACCATTTCCACCTTCGAGAACTGGTGCTGGCGGATCATGCCGCGGGTGTCGCGTCCGGCCGCCCCGGCCTCCGAGCGGAAGCAGGGCGTCAGCGCCGTGACACGGACCGGCAGTTCCTCCGGCGCCAGGATCTGCTCCCGCACCAGGTTGGTGAGCGGCAGTTCAGCGGTCGGAATCAGCCAGAAGCCGTTCTCGGTCCGGAACAGGTCTTCGGAGAATTTCGGAAGCTGGCCGGTGCCGAAGGCCGCTTCGTCGCGAACCAGCAGCGGCGGATTGATCTCGGTATAGCCGAATTCCTCCGTCTGACAGTCGATGAAGAAATTGGCGATGGCGCGCTCCAGCCGGGCAAGCTGGCCGCGCAGCACCACGAAGCGCGAACCCGAGATGGCGGCCGCGGCGTCGAAGTCCATCAGGCCGAGCCCCTCGCCGATCTCGTAGTGCTCCTTCGGTTCGAAGCCGAATTCCGGGCGTTCGCCGACCTGCCGCACGAGCTGGTTGGCGTCCTCGTCGGCGCCGACGGGCACGTCCGCCGCCGGCAGGTTCGGAATGCCGGCCAGGCGCTCGTCCAGTTCGGCGGCACGCACGCGATCCTGCTCTTCCAGCCTCTGGACCGCCGCCTTCAGGTCGGCAGTCTCCTGCATCAGCCGCTGGGCCTCCGCCTCGTCGCCCGAGCCCTTGGCCTTGCCGATCTGCTTTGCGGCCGCATTGCGCTCGGCCTGCCTGGCCTGCAACTCCTGCTGGACCGCGAGGCGGGCCTCGTAGATTTCAATCAAATCGGCGGCGCGGATGTGGAGGCCGCGCGCGGCAACGCCGCGGTCGAAGGCCTCCGGATTGTCGCGAATCCAGCGAATGTCATGCATGGCGGGACTGTCGTTTCAGGGAGTTGAGACTGGCCGGGTTATAGGGCCCGGCCCGGCCGGCGTCCACCCGGTCAGCCGTCCTCTTCCTCGGCCTCGGCGCGGGCGCGTTTCCGTTCGACGACGACGGCGCAGAGGATCGAGAGCTCGTACAGAATGATGATCGGAATGGCGAGCGTGATCTGGCTGATGGGGTCCGGCGGCGTGATGATTGCGGCGACCACGAAGACGCCGACGATGGCGTATTTGCGCTTCGCCCGCATCCCCGCCGCCGTGGCCAGGCCGACGCGCGCCAGCAGGGTCAGCAGGACCGGGAGCTGGAAGCAGAGCCCGAAGGCGAAGATCAGCTTCATGACCAGCGAAAGATACTCGCCCACCTTTGGCTCGAGCTGGATCGCCAGCGACGAATCGCCAGACGGCGCCTCGAAGGACAGAAAGAACTGCCACGCCATGGGCATGACTAGGAAGTAGACCATGGAGCCGCCGATCAGGAACAGGATCGGGGTCGCCACAAGGAAGGGGGCGAAGGCCTTCTTCTCGTTGCGGTAGAGCCCGGGCGCCACGAACATGTAGATCTGGCTGGCGATGATCGGGAAGGCGAGCATGAACGCCGCCCAGAAGGCCACCTTGATGTAGGTGAAGAAGGCTTCGTGCAGGGCGGTGAAGATCATCCGCCGGCCCTTTTCCGCGCCCACCAGGTCGACCAGCGGCTGCATCAGGAAGGCGTAGATCGCTTCGGCGAAGTAGAAGCAGAAGATGAAGGCGACGATGATCGCCGCGACCGAGTACATCAGCCGGTTGCGCAGCTCCACGAGGTGCTGCATCAGCGGCTGCTTGTTGTCCGATACCTCGTCATAGGCGTCGCCGCCGTCGGGGCTGTTGGCCGCATCGGTCATGGATCAGCCGGCCTTTCCGGCGGTCTTGGGTTCCGTCCGGGGTTCGGACGCCGTCTCCGGCGCGTCCGGCGGTTCCTGGGAGGCCGCGGCCTCGCCCTGTCCCTCGGAGATTTCCTGATCCTTGCCGTCGGCCGGCTTCTTCGGCGTCTCCCGCGGTTCGGCGAAGGGACTGTCGAACATGCCGTCGTCGCTGCCCGAAGGATCCAGCAGGCTCTCCGGCCGTGTGCTGTCGCTGATGTCCTTCTTCAGCTTGTCCAGTTCGGCCTCGCGCGCCATGTCGTCCATCGTCCGCTGGAAATCGCGGGCGACGCCTCGCGCCTTGCTGAGAAGCTGGGAGACGGTGCGCAGCACGGTCGGCAGTTCCTTCGGCCCGAAGATCAGGACCGTCAGAACGGCGACCACCAGAAGCTCGGACCATCCGAGATCAAGCATCAGGATAAGCCTGTCGGTTGGCGCGCCACGGCGGCGCGCCCGGGACGCGTTGTCAGGACGAGGTTGCCTTGTCCTTGTCCTCGGTCACCTTGGCGTTGGCGTTGGCCGTGGCGTCTTCCTTGTTCTGGGCCTCTTCTTCGCTGATGCCCTTCTTGAAGCTCTTGATGCCCTTGCCGACGTCGCCGAGGATGCTGGAAATCTTGCCTCGACCGCCGAACAGCAGCAGCACCACGGCCAGAACGATCAGCCAGTGCCAGATGCTGAAAGTACCCATAGATGAAACTCCATCACTTGCGGTTCCGGCGGCGGGCCGGCGTCATGGACGCGCCGCCACCAAGGGGTTCGGTCCCTTATAGAGCTATATGGCCCTTTCAGGAAAAAGAATCAGCCTCTGCGGGTCAACGGTGACGCGAATTCGCTCGCCGGTCCCGGGCGGGCGCACCGTTGTGCGGGCCCTCAGCTGCAGCCCGGCTTCCGTCTCCAGGGCAACCCGCCAGTAGGCGCCGATCAGCCGGATATCGGTCACCGCCGCCTCCACACCGTCACCCCCCCCGCCGTCCGGGCCGAGAACCATGGCCTCCGGGCGGATCACCGCAAGCGCCCGGCCTTCCGCCGCCCCGGCCGCCGGGAACGACCCGAGCGGCGTCGCCGCGACGCCGTCCTTCACGTTCGCCGGGACCTCGTTGACCGGCCCGAAGAAGCGCGCCATGAACGGATCCGCCGGCCGCAGGTAGACATCCTCCGCCGGTCCCACCTGGACCAGCCGGCCGGCCTGCATCACCGCGATACGGTCGGCCATGCGCATGGCCTCCTCCGGATCGTGCGTGACCAGCAGCACGGTGGAGCCCAGGCCCTTCAGCAGGGAGAGCGTCTCGTCGCGCACCGAATTGCGCAGCGTGACGTCGAGATTGGCGAAGGGCTCGTCCATCAGCATCAGCCGCGGTTCCGGCGCCAGCGCGCGCGCCAGGGCGACCCGCTGCTGCTCGCCGCCCGAGAGCTGGTGGGGATAGACGTCCGCGCGGCCGGTCAGCCCGACCCTGGCCAGCATCGCCATCGCCCGTTCCTGCCGGTCGCCCGCAGTCATGTGCTTCAGGCCGAAGGCGACGTTGCCCGCGACGGTGAGATGAGGGAACAGCGCGTAATCCTGAAAGACCATGCCGACGCGACGCTGCTCGGGCGGCGAGGCCCGGCCGGGCTCGGCGACCACGCGGCCGTCGATCTCGATCCGGCCCGCCTGCAGTTCTTCCAGGCCGGCGGCCAGCCGCAGGCTGGTCGTCTTGCCACAGCCCGAGGGGCCCAGCAGGCAGAGTATCTCACCCTCGGCAAGGTCGAGCGACAGCCCGTCGACGGCCTTCAGCGGGCCGAACCGGTGGGTCACGTCGGAGAAGCGGAGCTTGGCCAAGCGAAAGGCCCCTGCGGGTGAAGTTCGGGTCGAGCGGCGGTGATAGTCCGTCTCGGTCGGCGGCGCAATCGGCGCGCGTTTCAGGCCGCGCCGTCGTCTCCGCCGTCATCGAACAAGCCGGGATCGCGCGGCTCGGCCGAAAGCAGACCGGTGGCCTTGAGTTCGTCGATGCCCGGCAGGTCGTTGAGGCTGGCGAGCCCGAAATGGATCAGGAACTCGTCGGAGGTGCCATAGGTCAGCGGCCGTCCCGGCGTCTGCCGCCGGCCGCGCGGGCGCACCCAGCCGGTCTCCATCAGTACGTCCATGGTGCCCTTGGAGACCGCGACGCCGCGCAGTTCCTCGATCTCTGCGCGGGTGACGGGTTGATGGTAGGCGATGATGGCCAGCGTCTCCACGGCGGCGCGGGAGAGCTTCTTTGGCGTCACCCGGTGCTCGGCCAGCGCGTCGGCAAGGTCCGGTGCGGTGCGGAACAGCCACTTGCCGTTGACCTGGACAGGCTCCACGCCACGCCCCCGGTAGTCCTCGGCCAGCGCGGCGAGCACCACGGTCGGGTCCACCCCTTCGGGCAACCGGCGCTGGATGGTCGCCAGATCCAGTGGCTCCGCGGCGGCGAAGAGCAGCGCCTCGACCACGCGGACATGGTCGCGGTCGACGCTCATGCCTTGTCCCGGCGCCGGATGTAGATGGGTCCGAAACTGCGGCCCTGCCGGATCTCGATGTCGCCCTGCTTGGCCAGTTCCAGCGCCGCCAGCAGGGTCGACGCAGTCGCCGACCGGCGGGTGAAAGGATGGGCGATGGCCGGCGGCAGAAAGGCCTGCAGGCTGGACCATTCGGGCAGCGCGCCAAGCAGTTTGCGCATCCGTTCCAGGGCCATCTCCACGCTGATCACCTTGTCGCGGCGGATCCGCAGCGGCTCGCTGTCGCCCCTGGCCTCCAGGTGGACCGAATAGGCTTTCAGCAGATCGTAGTAGTCGCAGGTCCATGCCGAACTGCGCTGCACCCGGATGCCCTCCGGCGCGCCGCGGCGATGGAAATCCTGGCCCTCGCGCGGACGCTCCAGCAGTCTGGCCGCGACCTGCCGCATGGCCTGAAGGCGGCGGAGCTGCCAGTTGAGCCGGGCCGCCATCTCCTGCGCGGAGGGCTCATCCTCGGGCTCCGGATCCGGGATCAGCAGACGCGATTTCAGATAGGCCAGCCAGGCCGCCATCACGAGGTAGTCCGCCGCGAGTTCCAGGCGCAGTTCGCGGACCTTCTCGACATAGTCGAGATACTGCTCGGCCAGCGCGAGCATGGAGATCCGGGCAAGATCGACCTTCTGGTCGCGGGCCAGATCGAGCAGCAGGTCGAGCGGCCCCTCATAGGCGCCCAGATCGACGACGAGCCGCTGACCGGCGGGCTCGCGCGGGGCGTCCTCCTCGAAATCGGCTGCGCTCTGGTTCATCGCGGTCGGGTCCGTGTGATTCGCCGGAACGTCATTATCGCAGCTTCAGACGAGGGCTTCACCCAGTTCGGCCAGCAATTGCGCACGGTCCACGGACTCAGGTGCCTGCCGCGCGGCCGAGAGCCGGCTCCAGCGCTCCACGGCGGCCGGCGAGAACCCGCCGATCGCCTCAGCCACGGCGGTCATCACGGCGAAGTCGCCGGAGCATTGCAGCACCGCATCGCACCCGGCCGACAGGGCCGCACGCGCCAGGTCGCCCGGCACGCCGTCCAGCGCCTTCATGTCGATATCGTCGGAGACGAGAAAGCCGTCGAAACCGCACCAGCCGCGGATGATCCCTTCGACGATCTGCGTCGACAGGGTGGCCGGCAGGTCCGGGTCGATCGCCGGATAGCGGATATGGGCGGTCATGGCGATCGGCGCACAGTCGGCCGCCCGGCGGAAGGCAGCGAAATCCGTGGCTTCAAGCAATACCGGCTCGGTTTCGACCACGGGCAGTTCCAGATGGCTGTCCACCCAGGCCCGGCCATGCCCCGGCCAGTGCTTGCTGACGGCCAGGATCCCGCCCGCCGCCAGGCCGTCGGCCATGGCTCTGCCCAGAAATGCAACTACCTCCGGGTCCGCGTGAAAGGCACGGTCGCCGATGACGTCGTGTCCGTCCGTCTGCGCGAGGTCGAGCACCGGCGCGCAGACGATGTCGAAGCCCGCGGCCGCCGTCTGGTCGGCGATGATCCGGCCCAGCAGCCAGGCCGCGTACTCGCCGTCCTGCGGGTCGCGGTCGAACGCCTGTCCGATCCGGCGGGCCGAAGGCAGCGCCTCCCAGTGCGGCGGCGACAGGCGCTGGACGCGTCCGCCCTCCTGATCCACCCATAGGCAGGGACCCTCAGCGTCCAGCGCGTCGCGCACCGCATCGGTCAGCCGCCGGACCTGATCGGGATTGTCCACGTTGCGGCGGAACAGGATCACGCCCAGGGGCCGGTGATCGGCCAGAAAGGCCGCCTCCTCCGGGTTCAGTTCGGTTCCGGCAATGCCGAAGACGGCGGGGATCAAGGCGTCACCGCTTCACCGCAATGCAGTCCTGCCCGCTGTCCTTCAGCCGGGCGCAGAACGCCAGCGCCGCCTCCCTGGAAGCGAAACCGCCGGTGCGCAGGCGGTAGAAGACGCCATTGGCCCCGGTATCGACGCGGGTGACCGTGGGCCGCAGGTCGCCCAGCAGCGCTTCGTGACGGCGCTGCACCCTTTGCCAGGTGGCCGTGGCATCTGCCTCCTCGCGCAACGCGGCGATCTGCACCTGCCAGGGGCCGTCCGATTCCGCCGCCGGGGCAGCCGCAGCAGCTTGCGGCGCCGGCTTCGGCTCGGCTTTCGCGGCCGGTTCGGGCCGGGCCGGCGGCGGCGCCGGACGGGGGGCAACTTCCTTCTCCTCCAGCGCGGGTGCGGCGGGGCGCTCTTCAACCACGACCGCGGGTTCGGCGCTCTCCGGACCGGCATCGGCAGGCGCGGCCTCCTGCGCCGTGTCCATAGCCGTCTCCGCGACCGGTGCGGGCTGCGGCTCCGGCTCTGGCTCTGGCTCTGGCTCGGCAAGGGGCGCCTCGACGGCGGGAAGCAGCCGCTCCACCGTCGCTTCGCCGCGCTCCGCCGCAGGCTTGAAGGTGTCGTAGACCTGTTTGTCCCGGTCCGGAACATCGACGCCGCCGGGATCCTCCGGCTTCTCCCGGTCAGGACCGTCCGGCGCGCGGACGATCGGCACGGCCTGACCGCCGGCGGCGGTCCGCGCGTCCTCATCACCCCGGAAACCGAACCAGGCGACGAGGGCGAAGGCCATGACAGCGATCAGCAGGACGAAACCCGCGATCAGCCGCCACCGGCCCTGCCCCTCCGCCTGGCGGGCCATCAGCGCATCTCCTCCACCGGCGTCACGCCAAGCACCCCGAGACCGCTACGCAACACCGTCCTGACGCCCTCCACCATGGCCAGCCGCGCCAGGGTCAGCGCGGGATCGCCGGGCTGGATGAAGCGCAGTTCGTCCGCATCGCGCCCCTTGGTCCAGTAACCGTGGAACGCCGAAGCCAGATCATGCAGGTAGAAGGCGAGCCGATGGGGCTCCGAGGCTTCCGCGGCCTGTTCGATCGTGCGCGGCCACGCCGCCATCAGCCTGATCAGCGCCAGTTCCTCGGGATGGGCAAGCGGTGCGAGGTCGGCGGCGATCAGCGCCTCCCGCGATAGATCGAGGCCGGCGATCTCCTGTTCGGCGTTGCGGAACACCGAGCAGCAGCGCGCGTGGGCGTACTGCACGTAGAATACCGGGTTGTCCCGCGACTGCTCCATGACCTTCGCGAAATCGAAGTCCAGCGGCGCTTCGTTCTTGCGGGTCAGCAGCATGAAGCGCACGGCGTCCCGGCCGACGCGGTCGACCACATCGCGCAGCGTGATGAACGTTCCCGCGCGTTTCGACATCTTCGCCGGTTCGCCGTTCTCGTAGAGATGGACCAGCTGGCAGAGCTTGATGGTCAGCCGCCCCCGGTCGTTGGTCACGGCCCGCGTCGCCGCCACCATGCGCTTCACATAGCCCCCGTGATCTGCGCCGAAGACATCGATCATGTCGGCGAAGCCGCGGCGGTACTTGTCGAGATGATAGGCGATGTCGGCGGCGAAATAGGTCCAGTCGCCGTTCGACTTCCTGAGCGGCCGGTCGACGTCGTCGCCCCAGTCGGTCGCCCGGAACAGCAGTTGCGGCCGGGGCTCCCAGTCTTCCGGCGTCTTGCCCTTGGGCGGTTCCAGCACGCCCGTGTAGACCTGGTCGCGGCTCTCCAGCTCGTCGACCACGTCCTGGATACGGCCGTCCCGATGCAGGCTGAGCTCCGAGGTGAAGATTTCCTGGTTGATGCCGATGGCGGCGAGATCGTCGCGGATCAGCGCCATCATCCGCTCGACGGCGAAGCTCCTCAGCGGGGCCAGCCACTCGCTTTCGGGTAGGTCGAGCCAGCGGTCCTGGTCGCGCTCTGCCAGCTCCCGGGCCGGTTCGATCAGATAGTCGCCGGGATAGAGGCCCTCCGGCATCTCGCCCGCGTCGACGCCCAGCGCCTCGCGATAGCGGTGATGGAGCGACCGCGCCAGCGCGTCGATCTGGTTGCCGGCGTCATTGATGTAGTATTCGCGGGTGACGTCGAACCCGGCCTTGTCGAGCAGACCGGCCAGCGCGTCGCCGAACACCGCTCCGCGGGCATGGCCGACATGCAGCGGACCGGTCGGATTGGCCGAGACGTATTCCACATTGATCGCCCGCCCGGCGCCCATCTCGCTGTCGCCGAACGCCTGGCCGCGGCGCAGGATCTCCTGCAGCCGCGCTTGCCAGAAGCCCTGATCGAGGCGGATGTTGATGAAGCCGGGTCCGGCGATCTCCACACTCTCGACGCCGGCCAGCGCCGCGATGCCGGGTTTCAGGGCCTCGGCGATGTCGCGGGGCTTCATGCCCGCCTGACGCGCCAGGGCCATGGCCGCGTTGCTCGCCAGATCGCCATGGGCGGCGTCACGCGGCGGCTCGACGCCGACGACGCTGCTGTCGATGCCGTCGGGCAGTGCGCCGCAGGCGTGCACGACCTCCCGGATCATCTCTCGGAACTGCTCGAAGATGTTCATTGCGAATCGCTCGATCTGACGGGGCCGCAGACTATAGAATTCGGGCGCGGGCGGCCAACGGCGGCGCCCGTGCGCCCTGCCGGCCGATTGACAATCTCGGCCAGCGGTCTAAATCCGGGCGCATCAGGAAGCAACAACGAAACCCTATTCCGTTGACGGGCATGATGAACCAGAACGCGACCTTCACCGTGACCGACGCCGCCGCCGCCAAGGTGGCGCAGTTGATCGAGTCCGAGGGCAATCCGGCGCTCAAGCTGCGCGTCCAGGTGCTGGGCGGCGGCTGTTCGGGCTTCCAGTACGACTTCCGTTTCGACCAGGACGTGGCCGAGGACGATCTGGTGATCGAGAAGGACGGCGTGACCGTGCTGGTCGATTCCGTTTCGATCGAATACCTCAAGGGCTCGGAATTCGACTATGTGGAGGAGATGATCGGCTCCTCCTTCCAGGTGCGCAATCCGAACGCCACCGCCAGCTGCGGCTGCGGTACGTCCTTCTCGGTGATGTGACCCGCAGCCCGTGGCGCTCAATCGCATTGCAGGCTGGTTCAACCGGCTGACCGAGGAAGACCGTCCCGAGGACGGCCCCGACGAAACCCAGCTCGGCGCCGCCGCCCTGCTGGTCGAGGCCGCGCATCTGGACGGGGATTTCTCACCCGATGAGCGGCATGCGATCGAGGCCGCGCTGGCCCGCCATTTCGACCTTTCCGACGAGGAGGTCGGCGCGCTGATGGACGCCGCCGAGCAGGCGCATGGCGACGCGGTCGAGATTTCCCGCTTCACGCGCGCCATCAAGCAGCTTCCGCCGCCGCAGCGGATCGAGATTATGGAAATGCTGTGGGAAGTCGTGCTTGCGGACGGCGATCTGCATGCCTATGAAGCCAATCTGTTGCGCCGCGTCGGAGGCCTCATTTATGTTTCCGATCGCGAGAATGGCGAGGCGCGGCAGAGGGTGCTGGCGCGGCTCGGCTAGTCATGCCAAGCGGCATCCGCCGCGTGAATTCGCTCAAGTTGGGGAGATACGGCTGATGCCCTACGTCGTCACGGAAAACTGCATCATGTGCAAGTTCCAGGACTGTGTCGAAGTGTGCCCGGTGGATTGTTTCTACGAGGGCGAGAACATGCTGGTGATCCATCCGGACGAGTGCATCGATTGCGGTGTGTGCGAGCCCGAATGCCCGATCGAAGCGATCATTCCCGACACCGACCCGGAATCCGACAAGTGGCTGGAGCTCAACCGGGATTTCTCCGAGAAATGGCCCAACATCACCCGCAAGGGCGAGTCTCCGGCGGACGCGGACGAGTGGCGGGACGTCGAGAACAAGTTCGAGAAGCACTTCAGCGAGACCCCCGGCAAGGGGAACTGACCACGCCGCATCCCGCGCCGAGCCGCTGCCGTCCTGCCCGCGTCGGAAGATTCGGGTAGGAAAACCGTCATCTTTGTGCTATATATATCGCTGTCTGGTTGACGAGGGCCTGTTACTGGTCCGGCTGTCTCCGACACGATTGACGGGTGGCGCAATGCGGCCCGTCTTTTCGTGTCAAACGCCGACCTCTTTTGACGGTCATCCCGGAATCCGGACATAGCCAGGCGGCGATGAGGAGGGCGGCGCTCCCGTTCGGGCGCGCGTGAGCGTTGTCGTCTGCGTCGATGGGCGAGCGTCCGCCATGCCAGGCGGGCTGACACGAAGGACGGTGAAGATCACGATGAGCGATAAGAAGGCGAATTCCGCTGTGAAGAAGAAGAAGGCCCGCAGCGAGTACGCGGCCAACGACTATGTCGTCTATCCGTCCCATGGCGTGGGCAAGATAACGGCCATCGAGGAGCAGGAGATCTCCGGCTTCTCGCTGAAGCTGTTCGTCATCGACTTCCCGCACGAGAAAATGACGCTGCGCGTCCCGATCACCAAGGCCGAAGCGACGGGCATGCGCCCGCTGGCGTCGAACAAGATCATGAAGCAGGCGCTCGACACCCTGAAGGGCCGCGCCCGGGTGAAGCGCACCATGTGGTCGCGCCGCGCTCAGGAGTACGAGGCCAAGATCAACTCGGGCGACCCGGTCTCCATCGCCGAGGTGGTGCGAGACCTCCACCGCAACGAGGATCAGCCCGATCAGTCCTATTCCGAACGCCAGATCTACGAGGCGGCGAAGGAGCGGCTGATCCGGGAACTGGCGGCGGTCGAGAAGATCGGCCACGAAGATGCGCAGAACAGGCTGAACAAGCTGCTGGCGGCCTGACGCACCGGCCGCAACTACGGTTCGGAAAGGGGCTGGCCGCCGCGCCGGCCCTTTTCGTTTGTGGCGCCGGCCGCGGTCAGGCCGCGGCGACGACGACGCGGTTGCGGCCGCCGGCCTTCGCCTTGTAGAGACATTCGTCCGCGCGTTTGAGCACGCTGGTCCGGTCGTCGCCCTCGCAGACCGTGGTGACGCCGATCGAACAGGTGATCTCGACCTTGCCCACCGCCTCGCCGGTCTCGAACGGCACGGCCTCGACATTACCGCGCAGGCGTTCGGCGACCTTTTCCGCCAGGGGCGCGTCGGCGTCGGGCAGCATGACCACGAATTCCTCGCCGCCATAGCGCGCCGCCAGGTCGAAGCCGCGGATATCGCGCTCCAGCCGCCGGGCGAACTCCTCCAGAATGCGGTCGCCGGCCGGATGGCCGTGGGTGTCGTTGATGTGCTTGAAGTGGTCGATGTCCAGCATGATCAGCGAGAACGGCTTGGCGGCGGAACGCTGCCGCTCCAGGGCCGTGTCGAGGTGCTGGTCGAAATAGCGCCGGTTGTGCAGCCCGGTCAGCGGATCGGTCATCGCCAGGGCGATGGAATCCTCGACGTTCTGGCGCAGCATGTCCTGGTAGCGCTTGCGGCGGATCTGGGTCTTGGCGCGGGCCAGCAACTCGTTGGCGTCGATGGGGCGCAGGATGTAGTCGTTGACGCCCAGTTCCAGCGCCTTGGCGACGCGCTGCACGTCGCTCTCCTCGCCCACCAGCAGGATCGGAGTCTGGCGCGAATTCGGCTGATTGCGGATGCCAGCGGTCAGCCTGAGCGGATCGGCGCCGCGATGGTCCAGCGACAGGATGATCAGCTCGGGCGGATTGGAGTTCGCCAGGGCCATCGCCTTGTCCGGGTCGGCCTCGTAGGTCATGTGGAAGCGCTCGCCCATGTGGCGGCCGATCAGGCGGGCGTCGGAAGCGTTGTCGTCGATGACCAGAACCTGCGCGCCATCGACCTCCATCTCCGCCTCGGTCTGGCGCTGGCCGAAGCGTTCGCCGGTCTGACGGCGCAGCTTCAGTTCGTCCATGGTCATCTTCAGCCGCACCAGCGAGCGCACGCGCGAGAACAGCGCCAGGTCGTTGACGGGCTTGGTCAGGAAGTCGTCGGCCCCGGCCTCCAGGCCCTGCACCCGGTCGGAGACGTCGGAGAGCGCGGTGACCATCACCACAGGAATGTGGGAGACGTCGGGATTCGCCTTGAGCCGGCGGCAGACCTCGAAGCCGTCCATCTCCGGCATCATGACATCGAGAAGGATGATGTCCGGATTGTCACGCTCGGCCGATTCCAGCGCTTCCGGACCGTTCATCGCGGTCAGGACGTTGTAGTACTCGCTCGAAAGCTTCGCCTCGAGAATGCGGATATTTGGCGCGACGTCGTCGACGACCAGTACGCGGGCGGACATCCGCCTTCCCTCCTATCCGAGGAACTGCTTGACGGTGTCGATGAAGGTACCAACCGAAATCGGCTTCGAGATATAGGCTTCGCACCCGCCTTCGCGGATCTTCTCCTCGTCGCCCTTCATCGCAAAGGCGGTCACGGCAATGACCGGGATGCTCTGCAGGTCGTCATCCTCCTTGATCCACTTGGTCACTTCCAGCCCCGAAACCTCGGGAAGCTGGATGTCCATGAGAATCAGATCGGGATGATGCTCCCGAGCCAGTTTCAACGCCTCCATGCCGTCCTTGGTCCGAACCGTCGCATACCCGTGGGCATCGAGCAGATCGTGGAACAGTTTCATGTTGAGATCGTTGTCTTCGACGATGAGGACGGTTTTGGTCATCTCTACCCCTGGTGGCCTTCTGCCACTATGCTGATCACACTAGCGCTGGCGCACGCCGATGGGAACCGTCGACGGACCGGCCATCGGACGTGTATCTGGTGATATCCGTCGTCGGGCGGAATGATGTGGCTCAGGCTGTAAAGCAACCGTTAATAACCGGCGGAGCGGCGGTGAAACAGGATCAGGCTAGTGTCGTGGCGCTTGAAGCGCTGGCCTACATCGCGGCGGAAGAGGCCGCGCTGCTCCGATTCATCCAGTTCGCCGGCGTCAGCCCCGACCAGCTTCGCCGCGCCGCCGGCGAACCGGAGACGCAGGCCGGCGTGCTGGATTTCGTGCTTTCCGACGAATCGCTGCTGCTGGCGTTCTGCGATGCGTGCGGCCATTCGCCCGAAACGCCGGCGAAGGCGCGGCAGGCGCTGCCTGGCGCGGCGACGGAAGACTACTGAGCGGAATTTCGGGGAGACAGCCCATGGCGTTGCAGCGGGACGCGGATCGCCTGCTGGCGGAAGGGGTGGCGGACGGTGTCGTGCCCGGCGTGGTGGCGATGGCGACCGACGCCCGGAACAGTTTCTACACCGGCGAGTTCGGCGAACGGGCGCTGGGTTCCGGCGAGCCCATGACCGCCGACACGGTGATGTGGATCGCGTCCATGACCAAGCCCATGGCGGCGGCCGCGGCGATGCAACTGGTCGAACGCGGCGAACTGGACCTCGACGCGCCGGCCAGCGTACTCGCGCCCTGGCTTGGCGAGGCGCAGGTGCTGGAGGGCTTCGGGGCTGACGGCGCCCCGCGCCTGCGGCCGCCCGCGCGGGAGATCACGCTGCGCCACCTGCTCACCCACAGTTCCGGCTTCGGCTACACCTTCTGGAACGCTGGCCTGAAGCGCTTCAACGAAATGCGCGAACGCGACGGCTCCGACAGGCTCGATTCGCTGCGCATGCCGCTGGTCTTCGATCCCGGGACGGACTGGCAGTACGGCATCGGGATCGACTGGGCCGGCGTCATGGTCGAGGAAGCGAGCGGCATGAGTCTGGGCGCCTTCATGGCCGCCAACCTCTTCGAGCCGCTCGGGATGGCGGACACCGCCTTTCATGTTCCGACCGGCCGCCGCGGCCGCCTGGCGCGCATGCACAGGAAGACCGCAGACGGCATCGGCTTCGTCGATCGCAACCCGCCCGAGAGCGCGCCCGAACTGGAAGGCGGCGGCGGCGGCATCTACTCGACCATGAACGATTATGTCCGCTTCATCCGGATGATCCTGAACGAGGGCTGCGCGGGCGGCGAACAGGTCCTGAAGCCAGAGACGGTGCGCCGGATGTCGGTCAACCAGATGGGCGGCCTTCGCGTGCACCCACTGAAGAGCCAGGCGCCCGAACTGACCTGCGATGTCGACATCTTTCCCGGCATCGAGAAGAGCTGGGGCCTGAGTTTCATGATCAACGAGGATCCGGCGCCCACGGGCCGCTCGGCAGGCAGCCTCGCCTGGGCCGGACTCGCCAACAGTCATTTCTGGATCGACCCGGCGCGCGGGGTCGGGGGAATCTTCGCCACGCAGATGTTCCCGTTCGTCGAGGCTGGCGTGATCCGCCTCTACCAGGACTACGAGAAGTGCGTGTATGACAGCCTCGACTGACCGCAGACAGAGAAAGCGCCGCCCGTGATCGCCGACCAGGTACAGGAACAGATTGCACGACTGGAGATCCGACCGGGCCAGCCGCTGATCGTCACCGACGCGGACGAGGTGCTGTTCGCCTTCATGGCCGGCCTCGAGACCTACCTGATCGGCGAGGGGCTGACCTTCGACTTCTCCTCCTTCGCCATCTCCGGCAATGTCCGGACGTCCGACGGCGAGGCGCTGGAGCGGGAGGCGGTACGGGCCCATCTGGGCACGTTCTTCGAACGCCACACCGAGGAACTCGATCCGGTCGATCACGCCGCCGAGACGCTGGCGGAACTGTCGGAGCGGGCGCAGATCATCGTGCTTTCCAACCTGCCGCTGCCCCAGCGCGAGGCCCGCGAGCGGGCACTGCGGCGTCACGGCATGGACTATCCGCTGATCGCCAACGAGGGGCTGAAGGGTCCGGCCGTGCGGCATCTGCACGAGCTGGCGGCAGCGCCCGCGATCTTCATCGACGACATTCCGCACAATCACAGCTCCGTCCGCGAACACGCGCCGGAGGTGCAACGGCTGCATTTCGTCGCCGACCCGCGGCTGGCGCGGCTGATCCCCCGCGCCGAGGACAGCCACCACCGGGCGGATACCTGGCCCGAGGCGCGGCGCATCATCGAGCGCCACCTCTTCGAGGACTGAGCGCCATGCGCATCGGCATCGATCTCGGCGGCACCAAGATCGAGGCCCTGGCGATCGACGACCGGGGCCGCGAGATGTACCGCCAACGCGTGGCCGCCCCCCGCGACGACTACCACGCCACGATCGACGCCATTGTGGCTTTGGTAGCCGAGATCGAAGCGCGGACCGGACGGCAGGGCCGCGTCGGCGTCGGCACGCCCGGCGCCGTCTCTCCCGCCACGGGTCTGATGAAGAACTGCAATTCCACCTGGCTCAACGGCCAGCCGCTGGCGCGGGACCTGGAGGCGGCGCTGCGCCGGCCCGTGCGCATGGCCAACGACGCCAACTGTTTCGCGCTCTCCGAAGCCATCGACGGCGCGGCCGCCGGTGCGCCAGTGGTCTTCGGCGTCATTCTCGGCACCGGAGTCGGCGCCGGGCTGGTGATCGACCGCAAGGCGCTGACCGGCCCCAACGCCATCGCCGGAGAATGGGGCCACAATCCCCTGCCCTGGCCGCGCGACGACGAGCGCCCCGGCCCGGCCTGCTGGTGCGGAAAGCATGGCTGCATCGAATCCTTCCTGTCCGGCCCGGCCGTCGAACGCCTCCACCTGGAAAGGACCGGGCGGCGCGTTGCGGCGTCCGAGATCGAGGACAGCGGGATCTGGGCGGACTACATCGACCGCCTGGCGCGGGCCCTGGCGCACGTCATCAATATCATCGATCCCGACATGATCGTCCTGGGCGGCGGCCTTTCGAACCGCGTGGCGCTCTATCAGCCCGTCGCCGACCGGCTGAACGATCACGTCTTCTCCGACTACGTCTCAACCGTCATCCGCCAGCCCGTGTTCGGCGACGCCAGCGGCGTGCGTGGCGCGGCATGGCTCTGGCCGGAATCGTGAACGCGCTCTGCCGCGACTGCTTCTCGACCGACATCGCCGGAGACCTGTGCGCCGCCTGCGGGTCGCCGCGCACGCTCGGCCACGCGGAACTGCTCGACCTCTCGATCGCCCATATCGACTGCGACGCCTTCTACGCCTCGGTGGAGAAGCGCGACGATCCGAGCCTGCGCGACAAGCCGCTGATCATCGGCGGCGGCCGGCGCGGCGTCGTCTCGACCGCCTGCTACCTCGCCCGCATCTACGGCGTTCGCTCGGCCATGCCCATGTTCAAGGCGCTGAAGGTCTGTCCCGATGCGGTGGTCCGGAAACCGGACATGAAGAAATACGCCGCCGTCAGCCGGCAGATCCGGGCCCTGATGCTGGACCTGACGCCGCTGGTGGAACCGCTGTCCATCGACGAGGCCTTTCTCGACCTGACCGGCACGGCGCGCGTCCACCACGCCAGTCCGGCCGCCACCCTGGCCCGCCTGGCGCAACGCATCGAGACGGAGATCGGCGTCACCATCTCGGTCGGCCTCTCCTACAACAAGTTTCTCGCCAAGCTGGCCTCCGACCTCGACAAGCCGCGCGGCTTCGCGGTCATCGGCCGGGCGGAAGCGGTCGAGTTCCTGGCGCCGCGTCCGGTCTCCGACATCTATGGCGTCGGCAGGGCCTTCGCGGGCCGGCTGGCGGCCGACGGCATCCGCACCTTCGCCGACCTGCGCCGCCATGACGAGACCGAGCTGATGCGCCGCTACGGCGTCATCGGCAAGCGGCTCCGCGCCTTCGCCGACGGCCGCGACACGCGCGCCGTGAACCCGGACGGGGAACGCAAGAGCGTCTCCACCGAGACCACATTCAATGACGATATCGCCGGTTTCGACGAACTGGCGCGAATCCTCTGGCGGCTGTCGGAGGACGTCTCGGCGACGCTGAAGGAGAAGCGGATCGCAGGGCGGACGGTGACGCTGAAACTCCGCACCGCCGATTTCCGCATCCACACGCGCAGCCACACGCTCGACCACCTGACCCAGCTCGCCGGGACCATCTACCACGCCGCAGAGCCGCTGCTGCGCCGGGAGGCGGACGGGCGGCGCAGGTTCCGGCTCATCGGCGTCGGGATGAGCGGTCTCGACGGGGAGCGCGACGCCGATCCGCCCGACCTGCTCGACCAGGACCGGGCGAAACGCCGCCAGATCGAGGGCGCGCTCGACCGGATCCGCGCCCGGTACGGCAAGACGTCGATCGGCGAGGGCCGAGGCTTCGGGTCGAACTCGCGGAAGCAGCGCGATCAGGACCGCTGAGCGCGCTTCGCCTTCAGGATGTCGGCGATCCGGCGCCAGGTCACCGTGGCGATATCGGGATGCGCCAGCGCCGCCCCGATCCGCTTCTCTCCCATCAGATCGAAATGCTCCTTGTAGGTGCCCGGCGCCTGCAGCGCGCGTGGATGGCAGCCGAGCGAGAGCGCCACAGGCATGAGTTCCCGGTAGCCCGCCGGGCCGGCGCGGTCGGAAAGCAGATGCGCCGTCAGCCGCCCGTCGGGCAGCCGCCGCGGGCGATCCATCACGACCATGGCATGAGGCTTGTGCCGCCTGACTTCGCTCCCTCCCCCTTGATGGGGGAGGGTCGGGGTGGGAGTGCACCGCCAGCGGCATGCACACCCCCCTCTGGCCGCTTCGCGGCCGTCTCCCCCCATCGAGGGGGGAGAGTTGTCTTGCCCTGCGCAACCGGCATACCGGTCAGTTCAGAAACTCCGGCTCTTCCCGCTCCAGGATGCGCCGGAGCGCCGAGAAGTGCCGCTCGGCCAGCTTGGGCCGCTCCTCCGCCATCTGGCGCGCGGTATGAGCGACGACGTCGTCGGAGAGCGTCCGCAATTCGCCGCCCGTGGACCGCGCCAGCACCTGGAAGGTCGCCGCGCGCTCCAGATAGTAGAGATCGTTGAAGCATTCGCGGACGTTCGGGCCCGTCACGGTGACGCCGTGGCTCGCCATCATCAGCACCGAGCGGTTGCCCAGCTTCGAGGCGATCCGGTCGCCTTCCGCGATGTCGAGCGACAGACCGTTGTAGTCCTCGTCATAGGCGATGCGGTCGTGGAAGTTGAGCGCGTTCTGCTCGCACATCTTGAGTTCGCCGTCCCGAAGCAGGGTGAGCGCGGTGGTGTGCGGCATGTGCGTGTGCATGACGCAGACCGCGTGCGGGGCGGCGACATGGATGCCCCGGTGAATGGTGAAGGCGGTGTCCTCCACCTCGTTGTCGCCCTCGATCACGTTGCCGTTCGCGTCCACCATGACCAGCGACGACGCCGTGATCTCCGACCAGTGCCAGCCATAGGGGTTGATCAGGAAGCGGTTGCCGCGCATCGCGCCATCGGCGTCGGGCACGGCCAGCGAGAAGTGGTTGCAGACGCCTTCGTGCAGGCCGAGGCGCGCCGCCCAGCGGAGCGCGCAGGCGAGATCGATCCGCATTTCCTTCAGGTCGGGGGTCATGGACGGGGTCTCCCTTGCCGCGTGTTCTTTTCCCTTTCCTACCCCTTTGTCGGGATCGGCGCCAGATTGTCGAGGAACAGCCGTGCGCAGGCCGCCCACGAGAACCGCATGGCGTGCCCCCGACAACGGGCGGCGTCGACTTTCAGCGCCGCAAGGGCAGCCTGCCCCAGATCCTCGTCCAGTACACCCGGTCCGTCGGCCCCGATCACGTCCAGCGGCCCCGGCACCGGATAGGCCGCGACGGCCACGCCGGAGGCCAGCGCCTCAAGCAGCACGAGGCCGAAGGTGTCGGTGCGGCTGGGAAAGACGAAGACGCTGGCGCTGCGGTACCAGGCGGCCAGTTCCTCGCCGAACTTCGCGCCCGGGAAGATCGCGTCGGGGTGATTCTGCTTCAGTTCGGCGAGCTGCGGGCCGTCGCCGACGACGGCCTTCTTCCCCGGCAGGTCGAGGGCCAGGAAAGCCGCGATGTTCTTCTCCACCGCCACCCGGCCGACATAGAGGAACAGCGGCTCCCCGCCCTCCCATGCCCTCGGCCCGTCGGGGCGGAACAGCGCCGTATCGACGCCCCGGCTCCAGTCGACGATGTTGGCGAAGCCCTGCGCTTCCAGTTCGCGGCGGATCGACCGCGTCGCCACCAGAACGCCGGCCGACCGTCGGTGGAACCAGCGCATGGCGCCATAGCCCCATCGCAGCGGCACGGGCAGCCGCGCGGCCAGGTATTCGGGAAACTTCGTGTGATAGCTGGTGGTGAACGGCCAGCCGCGCCGGAGACAGAACCGCCGCGCCGCCAGGCCCAGCGGCCCTTCGGTGGCAATATGGACCGCCTGGGGCCGGAATTCGGCGAGCCGCCGCCGAAGCCCCGCGCCGGGCGCGACGGCGAGACGGATTTCCGGATAGGTCGGCAGGGGCACGGTGCGGAAGTCGCGCGGGGCGATGACGAGAAACTCGTGCCCCAGCGGTTCGCACTCCTCGATCACGCGGCTCCAGGTCCGGACGACGCCATTGACCTGCGGATGCCAGGCGTCGGTAACGAGCGCTATCCTCACGCGGCCCTGATGCGGGAGCGTTCGCCGGCGGCCCGCTTCTCGGCGAAGGCTTCGGCCAGGGCGTCCGACCAGCGGACGATCTCGAGACTGCCGTCCTGGCGCTCGATCACCGCGGTGCAGCTTTCCACCCAGTCGCCGTCATTGACGTAGGTGATGCCGTCGATCTGCCGGATCTCGGCATGGTGGATATGGCCGCAGATGACGCCGTCCACATTGCGCCGGCGCGCCTCGTCGGCGACCGTGGTCTCGTAATTGTCGATGAACTGCACGGCGTTCTTGACCCTGAACTTCAGATAGGCCGACAGCGACCAGTACTGCAGCCCCAGCCGCTGCCGCACCCGGGCCAGCACTGTGTTGACCCGGATCAGCATGTTGTAGGACCAGTCTCCCAGCACCGCGAGCCACTTCGCGTAGCGCACGACGCCGTCGAAGGCGTCGCCATGGGTGACCAGATAGCGCTTGCCGTCGGCCGCGGTGTGGATGTCGTCCATCTTCACTTCGACGCCGCCGAAATGGGTGCCGCAATAGTCGCGGAAGGCCTCGTCATGATTGCCGGGAATGTAGATGACCCGGACGCCCTTGCGGGCCTGGCGGAGCAGTTTCTGGACCACGTCGTTGTGGCTCTGCGGCCAGAACCAGCCGCGTTTCAGCGCCCAGCAGTCGACGATATCGCCGACAAGGTAGATCGTGTCCGCCTCGAACGCCTTGATGAAGGAGAGCAGGCGTTCCGCCTGGCAGCCGCGCGCGCCCAGATGGACATCCGAGATGAAGATCGTTCGGCAGCGCACCGTATCCGACGAAGTCATCGATCTATCGGCCCCCGATCCTGTGGTGACGCCGCTATAGACCCGTCATGTTGCCGATTCGTGACGCACGAACCCCATATCTGGCGTCCAGATCACGCCCGCGCCGGTTTGACCGTCCCGTCGCGCGCGTCGATGTCGAGCGCGCTCAGCACCGTGGCCACGATATGCTGCGCGTTGAGGCCGGCGACATCGTACATCTTCTCCGGCTTGTCCTGATCGATGAAGATGTCGGGCAGGCACATGGGCCGCACCTTCAGCCCGTCGGTCAGGTCGTTCTCCGCCAGGAAGTGCAGGACATGGCTGGCGAAGCCGCCGACCGCGCCTTCCTCGATGGTCACGAGCAACGGATGCTCCCGTGCGAGCCGGGTAATCAGGTCGGTATCGAGCGGCTTGGCGAAGCGGGCATCGGCCACGGTGGCGCTCAGCCCCCGCGCGGCCAGATCCTCGGCCGCCTTCATGCATTCCTGCAGCCGCCCGCCGAAGGACAGGATGGCGACGGCATTGCCCTCGCGCACGATCCGGCCCTTGCCGATCTCCAGGGGCGTGCCTTCCTCCGGCATTTCCAGGCCCACGCCCTCGCCGCGCGGATAGCGGAAGGCCGACGGCCGGTCGTCAATCGCCGCCGCGGTGGCGACCATGTGAACCAGTTCCGACTCGTCGGCGCTCGCCATGACCACGAAACCCGGCAGCGTCGCCAGATAGGTGACGTCGAATGCACCCGCATGGGTGGGACCGTCGGCGCCGACCAGCCCGGCCCGGTCGATGGCGAAGCGCACCGGCAGCCGCTGGATGGCGACGTCGTGGACAACCTGATCGTAGCCGCGCTGCAGGAAGGTCGAATAGATCGCCGCGAAGGGCTTCAGGCCACCGGCCGCCATGCCGGCGCAGAAGGTCACCCCGTGCTGCTCGGCAATGCCGACGTCGAAGGTGCGGTCCGGGAAGGCCTTGCCGAAGACGTCGAGACCGGTGCCCGAGGGCATGGCCGCGGTGACGGCGACGATCCGCTCGTCCTTCGCCGCTTCCTTGACCAGCGCGTTGGCGAAGACCTTGGTGTAGGCCGGCGCGTTGGGCTTGCCCTTCTGCTGGGCGCCGGTGACGACATCGAACTTGGCGACGCCGTGATACTTGTCCGCCGACTGCTCCGCGGGCGGATAGCCCTTGCCCTTCTCGGTGACGACATGGACCAGGATCGGGCCGCTGTCGGCGTCGCGGACATTCTCCAGCACCGGCAGCAGGTGGTCGATATTGTGACCGTCCACCGGGCCGACATAGTAGAATCCCAGTTCCTCGAACATGGTGCCGCCGGTGAGCATGCCGCGGGCGAACTCCTCGGCGCGCTGGGCCATCTTGGAGAGCTGGCGCGGGAAGCGTTCGGCCAGCTTCTTGCCCACCTCGCGGATCGACAGATAGGGCTTGCCGGAGATCAGACGCGAGAGATAGGCGCTCATGCCGCCGACCGGCGGGGCGATCGACATCTCGTTGTCGTTGAGGATGACGATCATCCGGCTTTTCATGCTGCCGGCGTTGTTCATCGCCTCGTAGGCCATGCCGGCCGACATGGCGCCGTCGCCGATGACGGCGACCACGCGGTTGGGCTGGCCCTGCATGCGGTGGGCGACATCGAAGCCCAGACCCGCAGAGATCGAGGTCGAGGAATGAGCCGCGCCGAAGGGGTCGTAGACGCTTTCCGCGCGCTTGGTGAAGCCCGACAGGCCGCCGCCCTGGCGCAAGGTGCGGATACGATCGCGGCGCTCGGTCAGGATCTTGTGCGGATAGCACTGGTGGCCGACGTCGAAGATCAGCTTGTCGTCGGGCGTGTTGAAGACGTAGTGCAGCACCGTCGTCAGTTCGACGACGCCCAGCCCCGCGCCGAGATGCCCGCCTGTCTGGGAGACCGCGTCGATCGTCTCCGCCCGCAGTTCATCCGCCAGCTGGCGGAGCTTCTCCGGCGCCAGTCCCCTGAGTTCCGCGGGGCTGCTGACTGTGTCGAGCAATGGTGTTTTCGAAGTTTCGGCCACTGCCGCTTACCCCTTTACTACTGCCGTGCGGGCCGGGCGCTTGACGGTCACGACCGCCGGTCGATCACATACCGCGCCACTTCCCTCAATAGAAAGGCCCTTTCACCAAACAAATCAAGGCGCGCGACGGCGTGTTCAACCAGTTCCTCCGCCCTTTTTCGCGCACCTTCCGGGCCCATCAGCGTGATGAAGGTTTCCTTGCCGGCCTCGGCGTCCTTGCCGACGGCCTTGCCCATTTCCTCTGCCGAGCCGGCCGCGTCGAGCAGATCGTCGGCGATCTGGAAGGCCAGACCGAGGTCGAGGCCATAGACCTTGAGCGCCTCGCGCTCCCGCGCCGTGGCGCGGCCGAGTATGGCGCCGGCCTCGCACGACCAGGCGATCAGCGCGCCGGTCTTCATGTTCTGCAGCCTGGTGATCTGGTCGAGATCGTAGGATGTCGTCTCCGCCTGCAGGTCGATCATCTGTCCGCCGACCATGCCCTCGGCGCCGGCTGCGCGCGCCAGCCCCTGAGCCAGATCGAGGCGGATGTCGGCGCTGGGATCGGTGGCCGGGTCCAGCAGAGTGCGGAACGCCAGCGGCTGCAGCGCATCGCCCGCCAGCACCGCCGTCGCCTCGTCGAACTGCCGGTGATTGGTCGGCTTGCCGCGGCGCAGGTCGTCGTCGTCCATGCAGGGCAGGTCGTCATGGATCAGCGAATAGGTGTGGATCATCTCGATCGCGGCGGCCGCGCGGACCGAGGAATCGTGCGGCACGAAGAAAAGGTCGCCCGTCGCCATGACCAGGAACGGCCGCAGCCGCTTGCCCCCGGCGAACAGCGAATAGCGCATGGCTTCCCAGACCCGCGCTTCCAGCGCGTCGGGAACCGGGGCGAGCCTGTCGAGTTCGGCTTCAACCGCCGCCGCGCTCGCCTGAAGCGCCTCTGCCAACGCCGCGTTCATGCCGTTCACTCGGTCTCGAAGGGTTCCGAGCCGGCGGGCTGGCCGTCGGTTCCGATCACGAGCTTCTCCACCCGCGCCTCGGCGGCCTTCAGCTTCGCCTCGCAATGCGCCTTCAGGTGCACGCCCCGCGCGTACATGTCGATCGAGTCCTCCAGGTCGACATCCCCCGATTCCAGCCGGCCGACGATCTTCTCCAGCTCCTGCAGGGCCGTCTCGAAGTTCATCTGCCGGATGTCGTCTGGGATCTCGGTCATTCAGCCCTTCTTTCGCTCCAGTTCGCGGACATGCGCCGCGGATGCCGTCTGCAGCGCTTCGAGGTCATAACCGCCTTCGAGCACCGATACCACCCTGCCGGCGCAGCATTCGTCGGCGACCGCCATCAACTCCGCCGTGATCCAGGCATAGTCGTCGTCGGTCAGGTTCAGATTGGCCAGCGGATCGCGTTCGTGGGCGTCGAAGCCGGCGGAAACGATCAGAAGTTCGGGCTGAAAGGCCTTCAGCCGGGGCAGCACCTCGCCGGTCATGGCGGCGCGGAACTCCGCCGAACCGGCCGCGGGCGGCAGGCAGGCATTGACGATATTGCCGGAGACGCCGCGCTCCTCCCTGGCCCCGGTGCCGGGATAGAGCGGCCACTGGTGGGTCGAGCCATAGAACAGCTCCGGATCGTCCTGAAACAGGTCCTGGGTGCCGTTGCCGTGATGGACATCGAAGTCGATCACCGCGACGCGGCGGATATCGTGCGCCATGCGGGCGTGCTGGGCGCCGACGGCGACGTTGTTGAACAGGCAGAATCCCATGGGCGTGCGCCGCTCGGCGTGATGTCCCGGCGGGCGCACGGCGCAGAAGGCGTTGGCGGCCTCACCGGCGAAGACCGCGTCGATGGCGGCTATCACCGCGCCGGCGGCGCGCCGGGCGGCCTCCGCCGAGCCCGGCGAGACCACGGTGTCGCCGTCGAGATGGCGGCGCCCCTGCCCGGGGACGGCGTCGAAGACGGCGGCGACGTGGTCGGCCGGATGGGCCAGCGCGATCTGAGCGTCGCTTGCCAGCGGCGCCTCGCGGCGGACGAGGTCGGGAAAATCGGTCTCGTTGAGGGCATGGGTGACAGCGCGCAGCCGGTCCGGCCTTTCGGGATGGGACGGTCCGGTGTCGTGCATCAGACAGTCCATGTGGGTGACGAACAGCGTGGCCAATCCGATTCCTTCCTCCCGGCCGGGCGCGCGTCCCGGACCGCCATACAAGTCAGTTTGCCGCGGGGGCGACATTATGTACTGTCCTGCCCGGCCAGTGGCCCGAGCTTATCGCCGCCAGTTGGCGCGGCAAGGGAGAGTCTTCAAGCGTGCGCATCCTCATCCAGCTTCTGATCGTCGCGGCCCTCGCGGCCGGCGGCTATTTCGCGTGGACGAACCGCGCGGACCTGCCGCTCGTCGGCGCCTATTTCGCGCCGCCGGCCGAAGGTCAGCGGCGGGCCGCCGGCGCCGTTCCGGTCGACGCCGTGATGGTCACGCCGCAGTTGCTCGTGGACACCGTCCGCGTGGTCGGCACCACGCGGTCGAACCAGTCGGTCACCATCACCAGCGAGATCGCCGGCCGCATCGCCGAGCTCAATGTTTCCGAAGGCCAGCAGATCAGCCGTGGCGACCTTCTGGTGCAGTTCGGCACGGCGGAGATCCGGGCCGAGCTCGAGCGTGCGAAAGCGCAGCTCAACCTGGCCCGGCAGATCTACGAGCGCGGCGAGGCGACGCGACGCAAGGGCCTGATCACCGAAGCCCGCACCGAGGAGCTGGCCCAGGGGCTGGCCGCCGCCGAGGCCGAGGTCCGCGCCATCGAGGCCCGCATCGGCAAGTTCACCCTGCGCGCGCCATTCTCCGGGCGGCTGGGCCTGAAGCAGGCCAGCGTCGGCGCCCTGGTGCAGCCCGGCGAGCCCATCGTCACCCTGGACGACATATCGGTCATCAAGCTGGACTTCGACGTGCCGGAGACGGTGCTGGCGGCGCTGCATCCCGGCCAGGTGGTGCACGCACGCTCCTCGGCCTATCCCGACACGCCGGTGGAGGGGGTCGTCTCGACCATCGACACCCGCATCGATCCCGCGACACGCGCCGTCACCGTCCGCGCCGAAATCGACAACGCCGACAGCCTGTTGCGGCCGGGCATGTTCCTGACCGTGGAACTGGTCTACGGACGCACCGAGGATGCGCTGATGGTGCCGGAGGAATCCGTCCTGGTGGTCGACGGCGGCGCCTTCGTCTTCACCGTCGTGGATGGCAAGGCCGAGCGCCGCCCGGTCGAGCTGGGCCGCCGCCGGCCGGGCCTCGTCGAGGTTCTGGACGGCGTGGAGCCGGGCGAGACCGTCATCACCGCCGGAGTGCAGAAGGTCCGGCCCGGCGCGCCCGTCACCGTGCGCAATCCGCTGACCGCCTCCGTGAAAGGCTAGGACGATGGTCCTCTCCGACACCGCCATCAAGCGTCCCGTCTTCGCCATCGTCATCAGCCTGGTGCTGATGATCTTCGGTGCGTTCTCCTATGAGAAGATGTCGGTTCGCGAATACCCGGACATCGACCCGCCCATCGTCTCGGTGAACACGATCTGGCGCGGCGCCAGCGCCAACATCGTCGAGAGCCAGATCACCCAGGTGCTCGAGGACGAGCTGGCCGGCATCGGCGGGGTCAAGCGCATCGCCTCGACCAGCCGCGAGGGATCGTCGTCGATCTCGGTCGAGTTCAACCTCAGCCGCGACATCGACGCAGCGGCCAACGACGTGCGGGACCGCGTCAGCCGCGCCCTCAACCGCCTGCCGGTCGACGCCGAGCAGCCCACCGTGGCCAAGAGCGAATCAGACGCCCGGGCGATGATGTGGATGGTGCTCTCCAGCGACCGCATGAACGCCATGGAGCTGACCGACTACGCCGAGCGCCAGCTCATCGACCGCTTTTCTGTGGTCGACGGCGTCAGCCGCGTCCGCACCGGCGGCGGCAAGCGCTTCGCCATGCGCATCTGGCTGAAGAAGAACGAGCTGGCGGCCCGCGGGCTGACGGTCACCGACGTCGAGGCGGCGCTGCGCGAACAGAATATCGATCTGCCCTCGGGCCGGATCGAATCGGTCACCCGGGAGCTCTCGGTGCGCACCGAGACCTCGCTGGAGACAGTGGAGCAATTCCGCAACATCGTCCTTGCCGAGCGGGATGGCTACGTCATCCGCTTGATGGAAGTGGCCGACGTGGCGCTGGGCCCGGAGGACGAGCGCACCGAGTTCCGCTCCAACGGCCAGACGACCGTCGGCGTCGGCGTGATCCGCCAGTCCAAGGCCAACACCCTGGAAGTGGCGCGCGGCGTCCGGGAAGAACTGGCGAAAATCACGCCCGGCCTGCCCGAGGGCATGACGCTCGACCTGTCCTACGACGAGTCCGTCTTCATCGAGGAATCGATCGAGGAGGTCTATCGCGCCCTGGTGATCGCCCTCGGTCTGGTCGTGCTGGTGATCTTCGTCTTCCTGCGTTCGATCACCGCCACCATCATCCCCGTCCTCGCCATCCCGGTCTCGATCCTCGCCGCCTTCATCGTCCTGTCGGCCCTGGACTACTCGGTCAACGTGCTGACCCTGCTGGCGCTGGTGCTGGCCATCGGCCTGGTCGTGGACGATGCCATCGTGGTGCTGGAGAACATCCACCGCCGTATCGAGGACGGCGAACAGCCCCTGCTTGCGGCGCTGCGCGGGGCGCGCCAGATCGCCTTCGCCGTCATCGCCACGACCATCGTCCTGATCGCCGTCTTCGTGCCGATCTCCTTCCTGGAGGGCAATGTCGGACGGCTGTTCCGGGAATTCGGCATCGCCGTCGCCGTGGCGGTGATGTTCTCCAGCTTCATCGCGCTGACCCTGACCCCGATGCTGTGTTCGAAGCTGCTGCGCCCGAGCTCCCAGTCGGGCTGGTTCGGCCGGGTAACCGAGAAGGGCTTCAAGGGACTGTCGAACGGCTACAAGTCGGTGCTGACCTCGGCGCTGAAACTGCCGATTGTGGTCATCGCCCTGGCTGGCGTGGTCTCGGCCATGGCCTATCTGTTCTATCTCGCCCTGCCGCAGGAGCTCGCGCCGCAGGAGGACCGCGGCATCATCTTCGTCAGCGCCACAGCTCCGGAGGGCGCCAGCCTGGAGTTCACCAGCCGCTACGTCGCCGAGGTCGAAGACAAGCTGATGCCGCTGATAGAAGAGGGCATCGGCTCGCGCGTGCTGGTCATCCTGGCGCCGGGCTTTGGCGGGCGGCCGGGCGACGTCAATGTCGGCTTCGGTATCCTCAGGCTGGTGCCCTGGGAGGAGCGCGAGGTCAGCCAGCAGGAGGTGATCGGGCGGCTGTTCCCGCAGGTCCTGGCGGTTCCGGGCGTGAAGGCCTTCGCCTTCGGCCGACCGCCGCTGGGCCAGCGGTTCTCGCAGACGCCGGTGCAGTTCGTCATCGGCGGGCCCGACTACGACGTGCTGGAACGGTGGGCCACGCTGATCCTCGACAAGGCGCGTGAGAACCCGGGCATCCTCAATCCCGACATGAGCTACGACCAGACCCTGCCGGAGCTGCGCGTCGACATCGACCGCGACCGCGCCGCCGATCTGGGCGTCCGTATCGACAACATCGGCCGCACCTTGGAGACCATGCTGGGCGAACGGCGGGTCACCACCTTCCAGCAGGGCGGCAAGCAGTACGACGTGATCCTCCGGGCGCAGAAATCCGACCGCTCCAGCCCGCGCGACCTGCGCAACATCTATGTCCGCTCAGGTGAAGGCGGCAGCCAGCTGATCCCCCTGGAAAGCCTGGTGACGCTCTCCGAAGGGGTAACGGCGCGGGAACTGGAACGCACCGACCGGCTGCGCTCGGTAACCATCACCGCCTCGCTGGCGCCCGGCTACACCCTGGGCGAGGCGCTGGCCTTCCTGGACCGCGTGGCGGCGGAAGAGCTGCCGCCCGAGGCGCGCGTGACCTATGCGGGCGAGTCCGACGAGTTCAAATCGTCTTCCAGCGCTCTCTACCTCACTTTCGCGCTGGCGCTGGTGATCGTGTTCCTGGCGCTGGCGGCGCAGTTCGAGAGCTTCATCCACCCGTTCGTGATCCTGACGGCGGTGCCGCTGGCGGTGACGGGCGCGCTGGCGACGATGCTCGCCACGGGCATCTCGATCAACGTCTACAGCCAGATCGGTCTGATCATGCTGATCGGCCTGACGGCGAAAAACGCGATCCTGATCGTGGAGTTCGCCAACCAGCTCCGCGACGAGGGCGAGGAGATCCGCGAGGCGGTCATCGAAGCCTCCGCCATCCGGCTGCGGCCGATCCTGATGACCACCATCTCGACCGGGCTCGGCGCCCTGCCGCTGGCGCTGGCGACGGGGGCCGGCTCCGAGACCCGCGCCACGCTCGGCATCGTGATCATCGGCGGCATCGGTTTCTCGACCATCCTGTCGCTGTTCATCGTGCCCCAGTTCTACCTGCTGCTGGCGCGCTTCACGAAGCCGGTCGGCCATGTCGAACGGATGCTCAACCGCCAGGAGCGCGAGGACCGGGAAGGCGGCGACCAGCCGGCCGTGCCGCCCGTCCCCGCCGCCGAATAGCCCGAACCGACCATCCATCAGGGAGGAGAGCATGGCCACGGTCTATCTCGTTCGCCATGGCAAGGCCGCCGCCGCCTTCGACGAGGATCACGATCCGCCGCTGGACAGGATTGGCTCCCGTCAGGCGCTGGCCATGGCCGATCTGCTGGGGCCGAAGGGGCCGATGCCCCTGATCACCAGCCCGATGCGCCGCACGCGTGAGACCGCGACCGCGCTGGAGAACGTCTGGGGATCGCCGGCGCGGGTGGAACCGCGCGTTTCGGAAGTACCCTCGCCGACCGAAGACCTGAAGGCGCGGCGGGAATGGCTCACCGGGTTCATGGAAGGCACGTGGTCCGACCCATCCGCGGCCGACCTTGCCGAATGGCGGCGCGACCTGATCGCGGCGATCGAGGAAATCGAGGAAGACACGGTCGTCTCCAGCCACTTCGTCGCCATCAACACCATCGTCGGCCACCTGACCGGCGAGGATCGGGTCACCCATTTCCGTCCCGACAACTGCTCGGTGACGATCATCCGCCGGACAGCCGATGGCTGGACGCTGGTCGAGCGCGGCCGGGAGGTCGAGACGGAAGTGCTGTAGGCGGCTGGCTTCGGCCCGGCGCTGCCGCGCCTGCGCCAGGGAGCGGCGCTTCCGCCTACGCCTCCCGGCTCAGCCCCCGCCGGTCGAGTTCCTCGCAATAGGCGTCCCAGATCTCCTCGTAGCGGTCGCCGCACTCGTAGAGATAGCTCCAGGAATAGATGCCGGTATTGTGGCCGTCGTCGAATTTCAGCCGCACCGCGTAGTTGCCCACGGGTTCGATCTCCGTGATGGCGACGCCGATCTTGCCGGGCACGTACTGACGCTGGGAGGGGCCGTGGCCCTTGACCTCGGCCGACGGGCTCTCGACCCGCAGGAACTCATGGGTGAAGGCGAAGCTGCGCCCGTTCTCGAAATCCACCTCGAGCGTGCGCTCGGCGCTGTTCAGGCGGATTTCGGTCGGCTGCGGCCGGCCCGCCTCCTCATAGACGTCGAGGCTCATCGGGCCGGGGCGTCCTCGTCCAGCTTGCGGGCCTCGTCGACCAGCATGATCGGTATGCCGTCCCGGATGGGATAGGCGAGCCCCGCCTGACGGCTGATCAGTTCCTGCGCCTCCCGGTCGTACTCCAGCGTACCCCTGGTCAGGGGACAAACGAGGATCTCCAGCAGCTTGCGGTCGATTTCCTGCATCATACCTATGGTCCTTCGCCCCCGCTTCTAACGCCGTGGCGGCGTCCACTTCGCCTCCGGTATGTCGCGCCGCCTGAGCCGAATAGCAAGCCCGACGGCAACGCCGACGCCGATCGCGACCGTCAGGTCGACCAGGACCGTGAGCGTCATCGTCATCAGAAGCAACACACGGTCCGAAACCGGCGCGGCGGCGTATCCGCGCCAGCGGTGCGGTTCGCTCATGTTCCACGCCGTGAGAACCAGCAGCGCGGCGAGACAGGGCATCGCCAGATACCCGGCGATGTCGGCGATCAGAAGCACCGCCGCCAGGATCGCCGCCGCATGGACGATGCCGGCCACCGGCGTCCGCCCCCCGGCCCGGACATTGGTCGCCGTCCGCGCGATCGCGCCCGTCGCGGGAAGGCCCGCGAACGCCGCGCTGCCGAGATTCGCCACGCCCTGGGCGATGATCTCGGCGTTCGGCCGATACTGGCCGTCGATCATCCGGTCGGCCACCATCGCCGACAGCAGGGATTCGATGGCGGCCAGAAAGGCGATCACGACCGCCGAGGGAAACAGTTCGACAATCCGGGCGGCTGATATTTCGGGCAGCGCGGGCCAGGGCAGCCCGGCGGGCAGTTCGCCGTAGCGGGAGACGACCGTATCGACCGGCAGACCGGCCAGAGCGACCGCGCAGGATCCGAGTCCGACCGCAACGATCAGTCCGGGAAACCGGGGCGCCAGGCGGCGAAACAGAATGATTCCGGCCATCGTGGCCACCGCCAGGACGACGGCGTGAACGCTGGTCTCTCCCACGTGATGCCAGATGACCGGGGCCTTCTCGATGAAATCCGCCGGCAGGTCCTTGATCCCGAGCCCCAGGAAATCGTTGATCTGACTGGTGGCGATGATGATCGCGATGCCGATCGTGAAACCGTTGATCACGGCCTCGGGGATGAACGCCACAAGCCTTCCCGCCCGGAAGATGCCCGCGATCACCAGAATCAGTCCCGCCATGGCGGTCGCCAGGACGAGACCGTCGAAGCCATGCTCGGCGATCACGCCATAGACGACGACGATGAAGGCGCCGGTGGGTCCGCCGATCTGGACGCGGCTGCCGCCGAGCAGCGAAATCGCGAACCCGGCCACGATCGCCGTGGTCAGCCCGGCCGCCGGCGTCGCGCCGGAAGCGATGGCGATGGCGATGCTGAGCGGGATGGCGACCATGGCCACCGTCAGACCGGCGAACAGGTCCGCGCGGAACAGCCGCCACGAATAGGTGCGCAGCGTGGTCAGGAGCTTCGGTATTCGCATTGGACGATTTCGTGTGCGGGCCCCGGCCCGGGAATAGATGCCGGCAGGCTACTGCACCGCCGAGCCGCCGTCATCACCCTCGATCAGGGCCATGCGCATCAGCGCCGTCATCACCTCGGCGCGGGCCGCCACCGAACCGGCCTCCAGCAGCGCCTGCTTTTCCGGCGGCCCGAAGGGCAGCATCATCGACAGCGAGTTCACCAGCACCGTGTCGGAGGCGCGCCGGGCGGCGTCCCAGTCCGCCTTCAGCCCGCGCAGGTCGAGAAATCCCTTCAGCGCCTCGTGAAGCTGCTCGCGGTCGACCCCCTGCGGACCGTCGCCGTCGGCGAAGTCGTCCTTGAAGTCCTCATAGCCGGCCAGCACCTGGCGGTAGGCGGTGTCGCACTCCAGCTCCTCGGTCACCCGGAAGCGGCAGACGCCGGCCAGCGCGATGAGGTAGCGGCCGTCGCCGGTTTCCGAGAACTCCACGACCCGGCCCAGACAGCCGACGGAATAGATGTCGGGCGTGCGGCCGTCGCCGCGCTCGTCGTCCTTGGGCTGGATCATCCCGATCATGCGCGCGCCCGACATGGCGTCGCGGGTCATGGCGAGGTAGCGCGGCTCGAAGATGTTCAGCGGCAGCCGCCCGCCCGGCAGCAGGATCGCCCCGGCCAGCGGGAAGACCGGAATGCGTTCCGGCAGGCTCTCTGGACTGTTGGGGCGTTCCGGGTTCGGCATGGGTTCAAAATGGTCCGATCGGCCGCGATAGACAAGCGGCCCGGCGCATGGTCACGCTGCGCTCCCCGGCGCGCCGTCCACCGCGCGGTGCTGCGTGCCCTCGCCGAAGGTGATGACGGTCAGGTCGCCGGGCGCGATGCAGTAGGCGAAGTGCCAGGTGCCGCGCGGGATGACGCAGGTCTGCCGCGCCTTCAGACGGAAGACGGTTTCGGCGCCGTCCTGCTCGAGCACCACCTCGATCTCGCCCGAATGCAGCACGAACAGTTCGTCGCCCTCCGGGTGCATCTCCCAGTGCGGAAAATCGCTCTCCATGCGGAAGAAGCTGACCAGCGCCTCCCCCTCGATCTCCCCGGCCATCAGCTTCGGCCAGAAGTCCGCCGTGTCATGGGCGCGGAAACGCTGCGCGCCCGTATCGATCATGTAACAGGCGTCGGCCGTCGCCCGCGCATGTTCCGTCATCGCCATCCTCCATTCCGTCCCGCGCCGATTTGGTCTAACAGATAGACCAGACACGACGCCAAGGCACGATCCGGGGAGGCACCACAATGGACACCAAGACTTTCGACAAGGCGAAACTGCCCAGCCGCCACGTCACCGAGGGCTATCAGCGCGCGCCCCACCGCTCCTACTACTACGCCATGGGCATGACGGACGAGGAGATCCACCGTCCGCTGGTCGGCGTGGTCACCACCTGGAACGAGGCCGCGCCCTGCAACATCTCGCTCTCGCGCCAGGCCAAGTGGGCCAAGCGCGGCGTCGAGGAAGCCGGCGGCACCCCGCGCGAGTTCACCACCATCACCGTCACCGACGGCATCGCCATGGGCCACCAGGGCATGAAGGCCTCGCTGGTCAGCCGCGAGGTCATCGCCGATTCGACCGAGCTCACGGTCCGCGGCCACTGCTATGACGCGCTGGTGGGCCTGGCCGGCTGCGACAAGTCCCTGCCCGGCCTGATGCTGGCCATGGCGCGGCTCAACGTGCCGTCGGTCTTCATGTACGGCGGCTCGATCCTGCCCGGCCGGTTCGAGGGCAAGGATGTCACCGTGGTCGACGTCTTCGAGGGCGTGGGCCAGGTCGCCGCGGGCAACTGGACCGAGGAGCGCCTGCATGGCCTGGAATGCGTCGCCTGCCCGTCGGCCGGCTCCTGCGGCGGGCAGTTCACCGCCAACACCATGGCGATGATCTCGGAAGCCATCGGCCTGGCGCTGCCCGGCTCCGCCGGGGCGCCCGCGCCCTACGAGAACCGCGACACCTTCGCCACCGCCTCGGGCCGCGCGGTGATGAACCTGATGGCGCAGAACATCCGCCCGCGCGACATCATCACCCTGGACAGCCTGCACAACGCCGCGACCGTCGTCGCCGCCACCGGCGGATCGACCAATGCCGGGCTGCACCTGCCGGCGCTGGCCCACGAATGCGGCATCGAGTTCACCCTCGACGACGTCTGCGAGATCTTCAAGCACACGCCCTACATCGCCGACCTGAAGCCGGGCGGGAAGTACGTCGCCAAGGACATGTACGAGATCAACGGCATCTCGGTCGTGATCAAGGAACTGCTGGACGCCGGCTATCTGAAGGGCGACTGCATCACCGTCACCGGCAAGACCCTGGCGGAGAACGTCAAGGACGTGGTCTTCCCCGAGGATCAGGACGTCATCTATCACGTCTCCAACCCGCTGACGGCGACCGGCGGCGTGGTCGGTCTGAAGGGCAATCTCGCTCCCGACGGCGCCATCGTGAAGGTGGCGGGTCTCGGCCGCATGCAGCACTCCGGCCCCGCGCGGGTCTTCGACTGCGAGGAGGACTGCTTCGCCGCCGTCGAACGCCGCGAGTACAAGGAAGGCGACGTCCTCGTCATCCGCTACGAGGGCCCGAAGGGCGGCCCCGGCATGCGGGAGATGCTGGCGACCACCGCTGCGCTCTACGGCCAGGGCATCTCCGACAAGATCGCGCTGATCACCGACGGGCGCTTCTCCGGCGGCACGCGCGGCTTCTGCATCGGCCATGTGGGCCCGGAAGCGGCGGTCGGCGGCCCGATCGGGCTGCTGCAGGACGGCGACATGATCCACATCGACGCCGACGCCGGCACGCTGCACGTCGACCTGACCGACGCGGAGCTGGAGGCCCGGCGCAAGGAATGGACGCCCCGCGAGACCGACTACCAGTCCGGCGCGATCTGGAAATACGCCCAGACCGTGGGTCCGGCCCATCTCGGCGCCGTCACCCACCCGGGCGGCAAGGCGGAAACCCACTGCTACGCGGATATCTGACCGATCTCCGCAGCTGGCCGAAAGAACTGACGGCGCCCCCGGACCCGATCCGAGGGCCCAGCAAACCGAAAGACCGGGTTCCCGGGTCACGCCCGGGAACGCCGTCTATTGGGACAAGGACAGGACGGACATGACCGACGACACCCAGGCCACCGCCGACTACATCGCCGCCGCCGCCAAGGCCGCATGGGAGGTGCCGGACCTGGCCCCCGGCACTGCGGTGCGGCCAGTGGGCAGCGTCGGCATCATCGGCGCGGGGACCATGGGCGGCGGCATCGCCATGAACTTCGCCACCGCGGGCGTGCCCGTCACCATCGTCGAGACGAAGACGGCTGCGCTGGAGCGCGGCCTGGCGACGGTGCGCAAGAACTACCAGCGCTCCGCCGACCGGGGCCGCTTCCCCGCCGACGAGGTCGACACGCGGATGGGCCGCATCACCGGCACGCTGTCGATGGCGGACCTGGGCGACTGCGACCTGATCATCGAGGCGGTGTTCGAGGATCTGGAGCTGAAGAAGTCGATTTTCGCCGAGCTCGACCGCATCGCGAAGCCCGGCGCGATCCTGGCCACCAACACCTCCGGCCTCGACATCGACGCCATCGCCGCCGAGACCGGCCGGCCCGGCGACGTCATCGGCCTGCACTTCTTCTCGCCGGCGAACGTCATGAAGCTGCTGGAGATCGTGCGCGCGGCGAAGACCGCCGACGACGTGGTGGCGACCTCCATGGCGATGGCGCGCGACATCGGCAAGGTAGCCGCCCTGGTCGGCGTCTGCCCCGGCTTCGTCGGCAACCGCATCCTGCGCCAGCGCCAGGTGCAGGCGAACCGGCTGGTCTTCCAGGGCGTCATGCCCTGGGACGTGGACCGGGCGCTGAACGAGTTCGGCTTCCGCATGGGCCCGTTCCAGATGTCGGACCTGGCCGGGCTCGACATCGGCTGGAAGAAGGGCGCGACGACCGAGAACCCGATCCGCGACGCGCTCTGCGAGATGGATCGGCGCGGCCAGAAGACGGGCGCGGGCTATTACGACTACGGCACCGACCGCCAGCCCCTGCCCTCCACCGTCACCGAGCAGGTGATCGCCGAGATCACCGGCGCCGACCCGAAGGCGGGCCGGCCCATGAGCGCCGAGCAGATCATCGAGGCCTGCATCTATCCCATGATCAACGAGGGCGTTCGGATCCTGGAGGACGGCAAGGCCCAGCGCGCCTCCGACATCGACGTCATCTGGCTGAACGGCTATGGCTGGCCGGCCGACAAGGGCGGGCCGATGTACTATGGCGACCGCATCGGCGCGAAGAAGGTGCTCGACGTCATGGAGCGCATCGCGGCGAAAGACGACCGCTTCGCCCCGGCGGAGACGTTGAAGGACCTGGCGGCCAGCGGCGGAAAGTTCACCGAAATCGACAAGGGCGGGCTCAGGGTGGGCTGACCGCCTCGAAGGTGAGCCCTTGCCCCCGAATGTATGTACAATTATATTTACATTTGAACGCTGATGGCGGACGGGTTCGAGTGGGATGAGGCCAAGAATGCCGCGAACCTGCGAAAGCATGGCGTCGCCTTCGAGGAAGCGGTTGAAATCTTCGAGGGGCCACACTTCTCGAGGCTTGATGATCGTTTCGATTATGGCGAGGTCCGTGACGTCAGCATCGGCCTTGTCGGCGGTCAGGTGTTGGTGACGGTTGCTCACACGGAGAGGGGCGGCGTGACACGCATGATCTCGGCCCGAAAGGCCACGAAAGCGGAACGGAGACTGTTCTTTGCCTATCTCGAAAAAGCGCTTGGCGGAAATTGAGAACATCCCCGATTCCGCCATCGACCTCTCGGAGACGCCGGAACTGGATGACGCGTTCTTCGCCAAAGCCAGGCTGGTCGTTCCGGAACGGCCGGGCAAGAAGCCCGTCACCGTGCGGCTGGACGCGGACGTGCTCGAATGGTTCAAGGCCCAGGGCAAGGGCCATCTGACCCGCATGAACGCCGTTCTGCGCGCCTACATGCTGGCGCACAAGGAACGGTAAGGCCGAGCAGCGGCACGGTCGCTTGCATCAATGAACTGGTGTCATCCCCGACGGCCCGGAGGGACGCTCGGGGATCGGGTGGCAGAAGGACGCCCGCACATGGCCTCACGCGATCCCCGCGGGACGCGGCGCGTCGGCGGGGATGACCAGATAGCCGGATCGCACTCAGCCCCTCAGGCCGCCACCTTCCCCGGCAGCGCCTTGATGCCGGTGACGATGTCGCCCCAGAGTTCCGGTTCGGAGGCGTAGGGGGCGTAGAGGGTGAGGCGGTCGACCATGCCGGCCGCGCGCTCCTCGATCAGCTTCGGGATCTCCGACGGCCGGCCCTTGACGCAGAACTGCTCCACCATTTCGTCGGGCAGTTCGTTCGGCATCTCGGCCCAACGGCCTTCCTTCGACATGCGGTTCAGGATCGGCCCCAGATCGTTCCAGCCATGGGCTTCCAGCACGCTGTGATAGTTCGGCGTCGAGCCGTAGAAGGCGAGCAGGCGGCGGACATTGGCCTCGGCCCGCTCGATCGCCTCGTCATTGCGGCCGGTGATGGTGATGATCATCGCCGGCATGTCGAAGTCCGCCAGGGTGCGGCCGCTCTTGGCCAGGCCGCGTTCCAGCGCCGGCACCTGCACCTCCTGGAGGAACTTCGGCGTGATGAACGGATGGGCGAACAGGCCGTCGGCGACCTCCCCGGCCATCTCCACCATGCGCGGGCCCAGCCCGCCGACATGGATCTTCGGCGGCGGGCCATCCAGCGGCGCCGGCGTGAAGACCGGGTTGGTGACCGCGTGGGTGTAGAACTCGCCGCGGAAATTCAGCTTCGTGCCGTTCTGCCAGTGGTCCCAGATGGCGCGCAGCGCCAGCACGTATTCGCGCATCTGCTTCGCCGGGCCGTGCCAGGGCATGGAGAAACGCTTCTCCACATGGGCGCGGACCTGGGAGCCGATGCCCAGGATGAAGCGGCCCCCGGAATATTCCTGCAGGTTCCAGCTCTGAAGCGCCGTGGTCATGGGCGAGCGGGCGAAGGCGATGGCGACGCCGGTGATCAGCTCGATACGGCTGGAATGCTCGGCCGCCAGCAGCAGGTTGAAGAAGGGATCGACATTGGTCTCCAGCGTGAAGGCGCCATCGAAGCCCATCTCCTCCAGCAGCCTGATCCGCTCCGGCACGATCGCCAGATTGCCGTCATATAGTCTCAGATCGTCCACGCCCGGAAACAGCGCTCCGTCGATTTTCATGGATTCCCCCCGTTGCGTCGGAAAGCCGGCTCAGCGCGAGACGCGCACCGGCAGCCGGCTGATGCCGTGAATGAGATTGGAATAGACGCGCTCCGGCCCGCCCATTGCCTCGATGGCGCTGAACCGCGGCAGCGCTTCCTCCCACAGGATGCGGAGCTGCAGGTCGGCCAGCCGGCGCCCGACGCAATGATGGACGCCGAAGCCGTAGGAGAGATGCTGGCGCGGGCGGCGGCGGTCGACGATGAACCGGTCGGGCTCGTCGATCACCTCCTCGTCGCGGTTGCCGGAAATGTACCAGAGCACGACCTTGTCGCCCTTGCGGATCGACTGTCCGCGGAATTCGACGTCGCGCGTCGCCGTGCGGCGGAAATGCACGATCGGCGTCTGCATGCGCACGATCTCGGAGACCATGCCGGGGATCAGCTTCGGGTTGGCGCGCACCTTCGCCAATTCGGCGGGGTTGTTGTGCAGGAACCAGACGCCGCCGGACATGGAGTTCCGCGTCGTGTCGTTGCCGCCAACGATGAGGAGCTGCAGGTTGCCCAGGAACTCCTCGGCGTCCATGTCGCGGGTGTCGGGCGAATGGGCCAGCATGGAAATCAGGTCGAAGCGCGGCTCCGCGTCGACGCGTTCGTCCCAGAGGCGCTTGAAGTAGTCATAGCACTTCTGCAGCTCCTGACGCCGCTTCACCGGCGAATCGATCGGCCCGCCGGCGCGGCTGTCGGCGGTGACCACGTCCGACCACCAGGTCAGCAGATGCCGGTCCTCCCAGGGGAAATCGAACATCGTCGCCAGCATCTGCGTGGTCAGTTCGACGGAGACCGTCTCGACCCAGTCGAAGGTCTTGCCCAGCGGCAGGCTGTCCAGCACCCGCCCGGTCCGCTCCCGGATCGTGTCCTCCAGCGTCTTCAGGCTGGTCGGCGACACCATGGGGCTGACCGCCCTGCGCTGACCCGTATGCTTCGGCGGGTCCATGGTTATGAACGCCGGCGACGTGAACTCGGGCGAAATGTCCGCCATCGTGACGCCGCCATGGCTGGAGTCCGACGAGAAGGTCTCCGTATCCAGTTCGACTTCGACGATGTCCTTGTACTTCGTGACCGACCAGTAGGGACCATAGCGGCTCTGGGGGCAGTAGTGGACCGGCGCCTCCCGGCGCAGCCGCGCCAGATAGGGCCAGATCGTGTCGTCCCTGAAACGCTCCGCCAGGCTGATGTCGATCGCGTCCAGCGGCAGCGATTCCGCGTCCGCCTGTGGATCGAATTCCGCGACTGCGCTCATCGAAGCCTCCCCCGTCATGCGGCCCATCCTCCCCAGGCGGGCAACGCCGATCCTAGACCCGGTGCGCATCGAGCGCGAGGCCAAGTGTCAGCCGACGGCCTTCGCCCCGCGCAGACGTTCGATCTCCTCCGCGCCGAAGCCCGCCTCGGCCAGGATCTCGTCGGTGTGTTCGCCCAGAGCCGGGGCGCCGCGGCGGTATTCCGGCGTCGTGCCCTCGAATCGTGCTGCCGTACGCGTCTGGCGCAGCCGGCCGGCGACCGGGTGGTCGTGCTCGCGCAGGATGTCGGAGGCCAGGATCTGGGGATGTTCGATGACGTCCTTGCGATGCAGCACCGGCGCACAGGGCACGCCGGCGGGTTCCAGCAGCCCCATCAGTTCGTCGGTGCTGCGCTCGCGCAGCACCGACTGGATCAGCTCCAGGCGCGCATCGATGTTGAGGTCGCGCAACTCGGTCGTGGCGAACCGTTCGTCCTCCAGCCATTCGGGCTTGCCCATGGTCTCGCAGAAGGCGCGCCACTGACGGTCGGTCATGACCGCGACCGACATGTGGCCGTCCTTCGTCTCGTAGATCAGGTCGATGAAGCTCGCAGCGCGCTGCTGGCTGACCTCTTTTCCCACATAGGTCTGCGCGCCCATGTCGGAGGCCCAGAGGAAGGCCAGCACCGAATCCAGCATGGAGAGCTTCACGTGCTGGCCCTGGCCCGTCCGCTCCTTCGCCAGCAGCGCCGCCGTGATGGCCTGGCTGGCGGTCACCGCCGTCAGCTTGTCGGGCACGATGGTGCGGATCAGCCGCGGACGCTGCTGGTCCGAGCCGCCCTGGACCGAGGCGAGGCCGGACAGCGCCTGCACGATCGGGTCGTAGACGGGCTTCTGCGCGAAGGGCCCGTTCTCGCCGAAACCGGAAATGGAGACGTAGACGATATCCGGTTTCACCGCCCGGATGGCCTCGTAGCCGACGCCCAGGCGGTCGACGACGCCGGGACGAAAGTTCTGCACCATGGCATCGGCGGTCCGTGCGAGCCGCTTGATCACCTCGACGCCTTCCGCACTCTTCAGGTCGACCGAGATGGAGCGCTTGTTGCGGTTGTTGTTGAGGAAACTGGCCGACACGCCGTTCTGCCTGTTGCCGGCCTGGCGGGTGAAATCGCCGGTCCCGGGCGGTTCGACCTTGATCACGTCGGCGCCCTGGTCGGCCAGCATCATGGTGCCGAAGGGCCCGGAGATCACCGCGCTGAGGTCGAGGATGCGGATGCCGTCGAGGGGTCCGGCCATGGGCTGCTTCTCCGTATCGTGCAGATACCGCCATGGTGGCGCGGAATCCGCCGGGGGCAAGTGATTGAAGGCCGACCGCACCGGGACTTGATCCCGGTGCCCAGTTGGGAAAAGCCGCCAGACTGGGTCCCGGGGTCAAGCCCCGGGACATGGCGATCATCCCGCCACGGCTTCCAGGCGCTGGCGGCAGGCGTCGCCGAAGGCGCGCCAGATCTTCGCGTGCACCGGATACTTCCCGGGATCGGCCTCGGCATGCCACTGCACGCCCAGGGCGAAGGCCTTGGCGCCGCGGACGCTGACCGCCTCGATCGAGCCGTCGGCGGCGGTCGCTTCCACCACCAGCCGGTCGGCGACGCGCTTGACGCCCTGCCCGTGCAGCGAGTTCACCTTGACCTCGCGGGCGCCTTCCAGGATGCGCGCCAGCAGGCCGTCATGGCGGATGGCGATGCCGTGGCGCGGCGCGAGCTGTTCCTCGACCGGCTTCTCGCGCGGGCGGCGGTGGTCGAACTTGCCGGGAACATGGCGCAGATGCTGGTGCAGCGAGCCGCCCAGGGCCACGTTCATCTCCTGGATGCCGCGGCAGATGGCCAGCAGCGGCACGCCGTGCTCCAGGCAGGCGTGGGTGAGCGCGAAGGCGGTGGTGTCGCGGCCGGCGTCGCGCTCGCCGCTGTCGGGCTCCTCGTCCTCGCCGTAGAGGTGGGGCTGAATGTTCGACGCCCCCCCCGTCAGCACCACGCCGTGGATGCCGGCGATGAGGCTGCCGATGGCGGAGATGTCGAGCAGCGACGGCAGCAGCACCGGCGTGGCCTCGGCGTAGTCGGCCGCCGAGTGGATGTAATTCTCGCCCGAAGCATGGAAGCGGTGGCCGTCGAGCTGGCGCCGGTTGGTGGCGATGGCCACGACGGGCCGGATCGGTGCGGTCACCGTTCGGGCGCCCAGGGGGCCTTCGGCTCGTCGAAGCGGAAGGCATCCCGCGGCAGTTCGCGGTTCAGGCTGAGATCGGTCAGCGCGACCTGCGTCTCCTGCTCCTGCGCGTCGACCAGTTGCCAGCCGCGCAGCGTCATCGGATCGGTGGTGAAGTGGAAGGTGATCGCACCCTGTTCCGGGTCGTCGCGGTCGCGCACCCGGAAGCGGATGGTGTTGCCCTCCTCCCGGACCTGATCGACCATCGTGTCGCGGAAAAGATCGACATCCCGCCGCACCAGATAGCTGAGCGGCGTGTCCGACAGCGGCCATTGCGAAAGCTGGCCGACTTCGTAGTCGATGAAGCTCACCAGCGCACCGTCGGAGACCAGCAGGATCTCGGAAGGCGGCGCATAGTCGAAGCGGATCAGCCCCGGCCGGCGCAGCATCAGTTCGCCCTCGGCGACGCCGCCATTGGGCGCCTGCTGCACGAAGTCGGCACGCAGGGTCTCGATATCCTGCAGGTAATGCTCCGCCGCCCGGACGGTGGCACGCTCCTCGTCCGTCAGCGCCAGCGCGGGCTGCGCCAGCAGAAACGCCGCCGCGAGGGCGGCCAGCAGCCTAGAAATCACTGATGATCCCCTTGTTTTCCCAGTCGCCGTATCGCGTCGGCTCCGGGCCCTTGCGGCCTTCCCGCTCGCCCGGCGCCTGCTCCAGCCTGTGCGCGGCCTTCCGGCGGCGCAGCTTGCCGTCTTCCGTCTCGTCGAACTCCGGGTTATCGGCTTTTCCTGTATCGGTCATGAACGGCCTTCCGTTGAATGCTTGCGCGGCGGTCCGGGAGCCTTAGATATTAGCGGACGCAACGCCTTCAACACGGAAAATCATGAACTACGCACGCACCGCGCTGCTGCTGGCCGCGATGACCGCGATCCTGCTGACCGCCGGTTACCTGATCGGCGGCCAGGGCGGCCTGATCATCGCGCTGGTCGTGGCCTTCGCGATGAACGCCTTCTCGTTCTGGAACGCCGACAAGATCGTCCTGCGCATGTACCGCGCGAAAGAGGTCGACAGCCGCTCGGCGCCCGAGTTCCACGGCCTGGTGGCGGAACTCGCCGCCCGCGCTGCCCTGCCGATGCCGAAGGTCTATCTGATCGAGTCCGACCAGCCCAACGCCTTCGCCACCGGCCGCAGCCCCGACAAGGCGGCGGTTGCGGCGACCACCGGCCTGCTGCGCCGGCTGAACCGCAACGAGATCGCCGGCGTCATGGCGCACGAGTTGTCCCATGTGAAGAACCGCGACACGCTGACCATGACGGTGACCGCGACTATCGCCGGCGCCATCGGCATGCTGGCCAACTTCGCGCTGTTCTTCGGCATGTTCGGGCGCAACGGCAACAATCCGCTGGGCTTCGTCGGCACGCTGCTGGTCGCCATGCTGGCGCCGGTCGCGGCCATGCTGGTGCAGATGGCGATCAGCCGCACGCGCGAATATTCCGCCGACCGGGGCGGCGCCGAGATCTGCGGCAACCCGCTCTGGCTCGCGTCGGCGCTGGAGAAGCTCGACGCCTACGCCAAGGGCATCGACAACCACCGCGCCGAGCGCAATCCCGCGACGGCCCACATGTTCATCATCAACCCGCTGCATGCCCATTCGGTCGACGGCCTGTTCTCCACGCACCCTGCGACCGCCAACCGCGTCTCGCGCCTGAGGGAACTCGCCGGGCAGATGCAGGATCGCGCCGCCGGTCCCCGCGCCACTTCCGTCCCGGTCACCGATCCCGGCCCGACGCGCAACGGGCCCTGGGGTTGAGCGCCCCTCCCTCCGCAAGGGCGGCTGCGCTCGACACCCTCAGGCGTGTCCTCGACCGGGGCCAGCCGCTCGACGAGGCGCTGACGTCCGCGGCAGGGCGGCTGGAGGACCGCGAGCGCCGCTTCGTGCGCGCCATCGCGCTGGCGAGCCTGCGCCACAAGGGCTCCATCGAGCACCTGATCGCGCGCTACCTCTCGCGGCCATTGCCGAAATCGGGCCGCGATGCCCATCTGGCGCTGCTCGCCGGCGCGGCGCAGCTTCTCTTTCTCGGCAGTCCCGCGCATGCGGTGGTCAACGAACAGGTCAACCTGCTGGGCCAGCGCAGCAAGTTCCGCGGCGTGGTCAACGCGGTGCTCCGCCGCTTCGACCGCGACGGTCGGCGCGAGATCGGACAGCCCGAAACCCGAAGCCACGACCTGCCGGACTGGCTCGCGCGGCGCTGGCGCGCCCGCTTCGGCGAGGACACGCTGTCGGCCATCGCCGGCGTGTTGTGGCAGGACGCCGTACCGCTCGACATCACCGTGAAATCGGATCCGGAGGGCTGGGCGGCGCGTCTGGGCGGCGAAGTCCTGCCCACAGGCTCCGTCCGCATCGCCGCGGGGGGACCTGTGCCGGACCTGGAAGGCTTCAACGAGGGGTGCTGGTGGGTGCAGGACGCCGCCGCCACCCTGCCCGTGCGGCTGTTCGGCGATCTCGCCGGCAGATCCCTGCTCGACGCCTGCGCCGCGCCCGGCGGCAAGACGGCCCAGGCCGCGGCCGGCGGCGCGCGGGTCACCGCAGTCGATCGCTCTCCCAAACGGCTGCAGACCCTGCGGTCCAATCTGGATCGCCTGAAACTCGAGGCCGAGACTGTCGCCGCCGACTTCCGCGACTTCGACCGCGATGAGGTCTTCGACGCGGTATTGCTGGACGCGCCCTGCACCGCGACGGGTACGCTCCGCCGCCATCCCGACATCGGCTGGCTGCGCGGCGAGGCCGACGTTGCCGCGCTGGCGGGCGCGCAGGACGACCTGCTGGACCGCGCCGCCGGTTTCGTCGCGCCCGGGGGAACGCTGGTCTACTGCACCTGTTCCATGGAGCCCGAGGAGGGCGAGACGCGCATCGCCGCCTTCCTGGCGCGGCATGAGGGCTTTCGCCGCGCGCCCGTCGACGCGGCGGAGCTGGGCCTGCCGCCCGACGCGGCAACCGCCGAAGGCGACCTCCGGACCCTGCCCTGCCATCTCGGCGAACGCGGCGGAATGGACGGATTCTTTGCGGCCCGGCTTGTGCGCGGCTGATACCCGGCCACATTGTCGGGCAGCCGCGAAACTGGTAGGGAAGGCGCCATGAAGACACCCATCATCTCGCCGTCGATCCTCTCCGCCGATTTCGCCAATCTGGGAGAGGAAGTGCAGGACATCGACGCCGCCGGCGCCGACTGGATTCACGTGGACGTCATGGACGGCCATTTCGTGCCCAATCTCACCATCGGCCCCGCCGTCATCAAGGCGCTGCGCGCCCATACGCAGAAGCCCTTCGACGTGCATCTGATGATTTCGCCGGTCGACAGCTATGTCGAAGCCTTCGTCGATGCCGGCGCCGACATCCTGACCGTTCACGGCGAGGCCGGCCCGCATCTGCACCGCACGCTGCAGCTCATCCGCAGCTTCGGCATCAAGGCCGGGGTCGCGCTCAACCCCGCGACGCCGTGGCAGTCGGTGGAACCGGTGATTCACGATCTCGACCTGATCCTGGTCATGAGCGTGAATCCGGGCTATGGCGGCCAGAAGTTCATCCGCAGCCAGCTCGACAAGATCTCGGCCCTGCGCGGCCTGATCGACGGCTGCGAGGTCGACGTCACCCTGGAGGTCGACGGCGGCGTCAACGCCCAGACCGCGGTCGACGTGCTGTCCGCCGGCGCCGACGCGCTGGTGGCGGGGACGGCGGTCTTCCAGGGGGGGCCCGAGTGCTACGCCAGCAATATCGAGGCGCTGCGCGGCGCCGCCAACGCAGCCGACGCCGCCGACTGACAATACGGGAACCAGGGACCTTGCGCGGCGTCCGGGACATCATCTACGGCAGCGCCCTCTACCGCATGAGCCTGAGGGGCCGGTTTCATCACGGCCTCGCCTTCCAGCCGGCCGATCCGTGGGACGGCGATGCCGCCCGCGCCAACGAGCTGTTCCGCGGCATCTACAGTTTCGGCGGGGAGGTCGTGGACGTCGGGCCCAGCACGCCCTGGCCGGGTCATCGCGGCTCCGAGAGCTGGCGGGCTGCGCTGCAGGGCTTCGACTGGCTCCGCGATTTCCGCGCCGCCGGCGGCGACGCCGCCGAACGCGCCGCCCGCTCTCTCGCCGGCGCCTGGCTGACCCATTGCGGGCAGTACGATGCCTTCGCCTGGCGCCCGGACATCCTGTCGCGCCGGCTGATCAACTGGTGCCTGAACGCGGACCTGCTGATCCGTAACGCCGAACTGACCTACCGCTCCAACCTGCTGCGCTCGCTGGGCCGGCAGGCGCGGCATCTGGCCCGCACCGCCGACAAGGCGCCGCCTGGCCCGCCGGCGATCAAGGCGGCCGCAGGGCTGGCGCTGCTGGGCTATTGCCTGCCCGAATCGCGCGCATATGCCGAGACGGGCCTGCGGCTGCTCACCGATCAGGCGCAGCGGCAGATCCATTCCGATGGCGGTCATGTCAGCCGCGATCCGGAGCTGCTGCACGCCGTATTGCAGGATCTCGTCCTGCTGAAGCGGGTGATGATGGACGTGGGCGAGCCGCCGCCGGAGCCGCTGGTCCACGCCGTTGACCGGATCACGCCGACGCTGCGCATGTTCCGCCACGGGGAGGGTGGTCTGGCGCTGTTCAACGGCGCGACCGAGGGCGATCCGGCCGCGATCGAGGTCACCGTCAAGCGTTCCGGCGTACGCGGGCGGCCGAACCTGTCGGCGCCCCGCACCGGCTTCGAGCGCATGGAGGGCGGACGCACGGTGGTCATCGCCGACTTCGGAGGACCGCACCCGGAGGCCGGCGTCGGCCATGCCGGCCTGCTCAGCTTCGAACTGAGCCACCGGCGCGAACGCATCGTCGTCAACAGCGGCAGCGCCCGTCCCGCGGCGGCGCAATGGTCGAAGGCCTTGGCGTCCACGGCAGCGCATTCCACCCTGACGGTCGCCGACACCAACGCGATCGCGGTGCCGGAGGCGGGACGCAAGCGACGCCGCCGCATGGCCGCCGAGGCGACGCGCACGGAATCGGCCGACGCCACCTGGCTGGAGATGAGCCATGACGGCTATCGCAACAACTTCGGACTGGTGCACCGCCGACGGCTCTATCTCGATGCGGCAGGCGCCGACTTCCGCGGCGAGGACGTGCTGGAACCGCTGGAGCGCCGGGGGAACGGTCCGACGGATTTCGCCATCCGCTTCCACCTGCACCCCCTGGTCCGGGCCTCGCTCTCGCAGGGCGGCACGGCGGTGATTCTCAGCCTGAAGTCGGGCCGCGGTTGGCGGTTCCGTGTCGCAGGCGCGGCGCCACAGCTCGAGGAAAGCATCCATCTCGGCGACGGTTCGCCGCGCCGCAGCACCCAGATCGTGCTGGCGGGCAGCCTTGCGGAAGAATCGGTTGCGGTGCAGTGGGCTTTCGGGCTGATTGACGGCCCCGAGGGACAGGAAGAAGCCGCGCAGGAGGGCCTGGAACTATGACCGACACTACCTTCGCGCCGAAGCGGGCGCTGATTTCGGTTTCCGACAAGTCGGGGCTGGACAGGCTGGGTCAGTTCCTGAAGTCGAAGGGCGTGGAAATCCTGTCCACAGGCGGCACCGCCCGGGCGCTCGCCGACATGGGCTGCGACGTCACCGAGGTGAGCGACCACACCGGTTCGCCGGAGATGATGGACGGCCGGGTCAAGACACTGCATCCGAAGATCCACGGCGGCATCCTGGGGCTGCGGGACGCCGAGAGTCACGTGAAGGCGATGAAGGACCACGACATCGCCCCCATCGATCTCGTCATCATCAACCTCTACCCCTTCGAGCAGACCGTGGCGGCCGGCGCCGACCGCACGACCGCGATCGAGAACATCGATATCGGTGGCCCCGCCATGATCCGCTCGGCCGCCAAGAACCACCGCTTTGTCGCCATCGTCACCGATCCGGCGGACTATGACGGGCTGATGGAACAGTGGCGCAACGAAGGCGGGCTGACGCTGGCCTTCCGCGAGCATCTGGCGGCCAAGGCCTTCGCCCGGACCGGCGCCTACGATTCCGCGATCACAGCATGGTTCGCCGGCCAGTCCGACGAGATGCCGGGCCGGTTCGCCGTCTCGGCAGGCCCGGCGCAGCCGCTGCGTTATGGCGAGAATCCGCACCAGATGGCGGCCTTCTACCCCACCGGCGATCTGCGTCCCGGCGTCGCCAGCGCGCGCCAGCTCCAGGGCAAGGCGCTGAGCTACAACAACCTGAACGACACCGACGCGGCCTATGAACTGGTCGCCGAGTTCGATGCGCGCGACGCGGCCGCGGTGGCCATCATCAAGCACGCCAATCCCTGCGGCGTCGCCACCGGCGCGAGCGCCGCGGAGGCCTATGAGCGGGCGCTGGCCTGCGATCCCGTCAGCGCCTTCGGCGGCATCATCGCGCTGAACCGGCCGCTGGAAGCGGATGCGGCGGCGAAGATCACGGAGATCTTCACCGAGGTCATCATCGCGCCTGGCGCCTCCGAGGAGGCGATCGAGATCGTGGCGAAGAAGAAGAACCTGCGCCTGCTGCTGACCGACGGCCTGCCCGACCCGACAGCGCCGGGCCTGGCCTACAAGGCGCTGGCCGGCGGCGTGCTGGCCCAGTCGCGCGACAACGGCCGGGTGACGAAATCCGGCCTCGAGATCGTGACGAAGCGCGCGCCGAGCGACGCCGAGATGGCGGACATGATCTTCGCCTTCCGCGTCGCCAAGCACGTCAAGTCCAACGCCATCGTCTATGTCCGCGGCCAGCGTACGGTCGGCATCGGCGCCGGGCAGATGAGCCGGGTCGATTCCGCGCGCATCGCCGCGCGCAAGGCCGAGGATGCCCGCGAGGCCGCCGGCGACGCCGAAAGCTGGACCCGGGGCTCGGTCGTCGCTTCCGACGCCTTCTTCCCCTTCGCCGACGGCCTGCTGGCGGCGGTCGAGGCCGGCGCGACGGCGGTGATCCAGCCCGGCGGCTCGGTCCGCGACAACGAAGTGATCGCCGCAGCCGACGAGGCCGGCCTCGCCATGGCGTTCACCGGCATGCGCCATTTCCGGCACTGACAGGAGCGGATCGCCCCTTGGAAAGTCACCCCGCCCCGGGACTTGATCCCGGGGCCCAGTTCAGGATCGAAGCCGCACTGGGTTGCGGGATCAAGTCCCCCAACGGGTCGATCACAGGGGACATCGGATGAAACTGTCTCCGACATTGGCCGGCGCAGCGCTGGTCGTGCTGTCGACCATGGGCTTCAGCGTCATGCACGCCATGATCCAGTATCTGGGCAAACAGGGCCTGCATGGCTTCGAGATCGCGTTCTTCCGCAACCTGTTCGGCATCGTCGCGCTGACGCCGATCTTCATCCGCTACGGGCTGGAGCCGTTCCGCACCGCCAAGATCAAGCTCCACTTCGCCCGTGGCGCGGTGAACGCCGTCGCCATGCTGCTGTTCTTCTATGGCATCACGACCGGCATCGCGCTCGGCCTCGTGCAGTCGCTCAGCTTCACCGCGCCGCTGTTCACCTCGCTGCTGGCGGTGCTGTTCCTGGGCGAGAAGATGCGCGTCCACCGCTGGACCGCGCTCGCCATCGGCTTTGTCGGCACGCTGGTGATCCTGCGCCCCGGAATGTCCGCCATCGAACCCGGCGCGGTCTACATCCTGTTCGCGGCGATGATGTGGGGCGTGGCGATGACCATCATCAAGCGCCTGACCGACACGGACTCGGCGATCACCGTTTCGCTCTACATGGTGCTGATGCTGACGCCGATCTCGGGCATCGCCGCCGCCTTCGTCTGGACCTGGCCGACGGCGGAGCAGTTCATCTGGCTCGCCGCCATCGGCGTTATCGGCACCTTTTCCCAGATGGCCTTCGCCCAGGCCTTCCGGCTGGCCGACGCCACGGCGGTGCTGCCCTTCGATTTCTCAAAGCTGTTCTGGAGCGCGCTGCTGGGCTGGTTCTTTTTCGCCCAGGTGCTCGACCTCTGGGTCTGGATCGGTTCGGTGATGATCTTCGCCGGCGGCTTCTACATCGCCTACAGGGAACGTAAGATTTCAGGCAAGTCGCCGCCGGTGCGGGAACCGGCAAGACCGGTCTGAAGCCGGCGCACGCGAAACGAGGGGAGGAACGTGAGGGGCATGACGGATTATGCGAGACCCTATAGGGGGCTGAAGGTCCTCGACATGAGCCAGGGGGTGGCCGGCCCGCACGCCGGCATGCTGCTGGCGCTCTACGGCGCCGACGTGATCAAGGTGGAGCCGGAAGCCGGCGACTGGATCCGGCCGATCGGCGTGCGCTACGGCCAGCACTCGGCGCACGGCGTCTACTACAGCCGCGGCAAGCGCTCGATCGCGCTGGACATGAAGTCGAAAGACGGCCTGGAGATCATCTACCGCCTGGCCAGCGACGCCGACGTGGTGATCGAGAGCTTCCGGCCGGGCGTCGCCGAGCGGCTGAAGATCGGCTACGAGGACATCCGCCGCATCAACCGACGGGCGCTCTACCTTTCGGTCAGCGGCTTCGGCCAGGAAGGCCCCTACCGCGAACGTCCCTGCACCGACACCGTCGCCCAGGCCTTCTCCGGCCTGATGAGCGTCAACACGGGCAATGACGGCGCGCCGGTGAAGGTGGGCGCGGTGCTGGTCGATTCCATCACCGGCCTGTTCGCCTACCAGGCCGTCGCGACGGCCCTCTACGCCCGCGGCGAGACGGGCGAGGGCCGCCACATCGACGTCAGCCTGATGCAGGGCGCGGCGGCCATCCTCGCGCCGAAGATCCTGGAAGCGCATCTGCAGGGCGGCACACCGCAGGCCTTCAATCCGCCGGCGGGCAACTTCGAGACGAAGGACGGCTGGATCGCGGTGACGCTGGTCCGCGACGCCGAGTTCGTGAAGACCGCGCGGCTGATCGGCCTGCCGCACCTGGCCGACGACCCGCGCCTGCAGACCTTCGCCGACCGGGCCGCGCGCCTGGACGAACTGATGGGTCAACTCCGGACGCGTTACCGGGAGAAGACCACGGCCGAGTGGATGGCGATCCTCAAGCCGGAGGGCATCCTCTGCGAGCCGGTCAACACCTTCAACGACTGGCTGGCCGACGAGCATGTCCGTGCGGTGCAGGCCGCGCCCGCCGCCGATCAGCCGGGCGTGGGCGAGAGCCCGCTGGCGCGGGTGCCCGGCGCGCCGCAATCGCCGGCCGATATCGGCGACGCGCCCGGGATCGGCCAGCATGGCGAGGCGATCCTGACCGAACTGGGCTATTCGGCCCAAGAGATCGCCGATATGGCCGCCAGGCGCGCCGTCTTTCCGGGGGAGAAGACCACATGAGCGAGTTCAGGCCCGAAGAACACCGTATGTGCGAAGCCTCCTATTTCGAGGACCTGGAGGTCGGCCGGACCTTCTACATCAACTCCCGCACCCAGACGGATGCGCTGTTCTCGGCCTTCCAGCTGGCCTCCGGCGACAACCATCCGATCCATTACGACGTCGAGTACTGCAAGCGGCAGGGCCACCGGGGCCTGCTGGCCCACGGGCTGCAGGTCATGGCGCAGACCGCCGCCGGCGCCGGCGTCTTTCCGCACGTCATCGGCGAGGCGCTGATCGGTTTCATCGAAGCGTCGGCGAAGTTCAGGGCCCCGGTCTACGCCGGCGACACGCTCTATCCGCTTCTCGAGATCACCGAACTGAAGCCGGGCCGGACGACAGGAGTGGTCACCTGCCGCGCCACCATCCACAACCAGGATGGCGTTCTGGTGCTGGAGGGCGAGCACAAGTACCTGGTCAAGAAGCGGCAGCCGGAGGCGAAATCATGAGCAATGTACTCTACGAGGTCCGCGGCCACGTCGCGGTGATCACACTGAACCGTCCCGACAAACTGAACGCGATCTCGAAGGAACTCGGCGCAGAGCTGGCCGAGGCGTGGGCGCGCTTCCAGACCGGACCGGAACGCGCGGCGGTGCTGACCGCGGCCGGCGACCGCGCCTTCTCCGTCGGCGCCGATCTGCGGGACCCGCCGGAAATCTGGCCCTTTGCGCCGGGTGTCGGGGTTCACGTCGACAAGCCGGTGGTGGCCGCGGTCAACGGCATCTGCGTCGGCGGCGCCTTCATCCTGGTGCAGTTCTGCGATCTCTGCGTCATGGCCAAGGACGCGACCTTCGTCTATCCGGAGGCGAAGGTCGGGCTCTCCGGCGGGCTGATCGCTTCGGTAGCCGCGCGCGTGCCCCACAAGGTCGCGATGGAATTCATGATGCTGGGCGAGCCGATGACCGCCGCCCGCGCCTACGAGACGGGCATGGTCAACCGCGTCGTCCCGCAGGCGGAGGTGATGGACGCGGCCATGGACTATGCCGAGAAGCTCGCCGGCCTCGCGCCGATGGTGCTCTCGACGCTGAAGCGGCATGTCTCCGAGATGCTGCCCAAGGGACCGTCGGAGCGGGCCGGGCTGGCGCGGCGCGACCTGGAGGCGATCCGCAGTTCGTCGGACTTCGCCGAGGGCGCCGCGGCGTTCCGGGAAAAACGTGCGCCGGACTTCACGGGCCGGTAGGCGGACGGAAACGACTCCTTAGCTATTTGCGCGGACACTTCGGCAAACCCCGAGAGGTAAGCCGATGCATCCCTATACGCTCTACAAGCGCGGCCTGATGACCTTCTGGTACTGGTATGTCCGGAAGCTCAACGCGCTCTGGCCGAAGATCACGCTGGAGGGCCGGGAGCTGGTCATCCTGCCCGGCGTCTACAAGCCGATCGAGAACGAGCAGACCTCGGCCGCCTATTGCCGGCCCGGCGAGCGGGTTCTGGACCTGGGCTGCGGTTGCGGCGTCAACGCCATCTTCGCGGCGGCGCGCGCCCGCGAGGTCGTCGCCGTCGACATCAGCGAGGTCGCGGTCCGCAATACCGCGGAGAACGCACGCCGCCTGGGCCTGACCAACGTGCGCGCCTTCGTCAGCGACATGTTCGACAATGTCGAGGGGCGCTTCGACCTGATCCTCGCCAACCCGCCATACATCGCCGCCGATTTCGCCGACGAGGAGGCGCAGTTCGCGACCTCCGTGCGCTATCTGCCGATCCTGTTCGCCGAGGCCGCCGACCACCTGACTCCCGGCGGGCGGCTGCTGGTGCAGTTCCCGGCCTGGTTCCGGCCGAAGATCGCGAAACTCGCCGGACAGCATGGTCTCAGGGTGGCGGAGTTCCGCCGCATGCCGCCCAAGTCCCTGAAACTGAAGCTGCTCAGCATCGCCTATCTGCAGGTCGGCTTCCGTTCCGCCTTCTATCTGATCGAGCCCGCCGCCGCCGCGCAGGCCGTCACGCCGGAGCCGGAGGCCGTCAAGGCCGCCTGAAGCACACCGGGGCGGATGGGCCCCGAGCCTGGGTCGGCCACACCCGCGTCATGGGATCGGCAGAGCCGGGGCCCGGGACCCACGCCAGAGCCATTCCACTGGACATGGCGTGGCAGGAACCGCCCAGGCGTGGGTCCCGAGTCGAACCTGCGGTTCGCTCAGGACTCGGCGTTGGACAGAACGGCGCAACTGCCTCTTCTGCTGCTAAGCCGCCTTCTGCCGCATGGTGACGAACTCCTCGGCCGCGGTCGGGTGGATGCCGATGGTGCGGTCGAAGTCGGCCTTGGTTGCCCCCATCTTCACCGCGATGGCGATGCCCTGGATGATCTCGCCGGCCTCGGGGCCGACCATGTGAACGCCGACGACCTTCTGGCTGTCCTGGGCGACGATCAGCTTCATCATCGTCTTCTCGTCGCGGCCGGTCATGGTGTGCTTCATCGGCGTGAAGGCGGAGCGGTAGATGTCGACCTCACCGTGGACCGCCCGGGCCTGAGCTTCGGAAAGCCCGACCGAACCCACCGGCGGCTGGCTGAACACGGCAGAAGGCACGTTGTCGTGGTCGACCTTTTCCGGCTCGCCCAGGAACTCGGTGCGGTAGAAGCACATCGCCTCGTGGATCGCCACGGGCGTCAGCGCCATGCGGTGCGTCACGTCGCCGATGGCCCAGACATTGTCGATGTTGGTCTTCGAATAGTCGTCGACCTTGATGCCGCCCTCGGCGCTGATCTCGACGCCGAGCCGTTCGAGTCCGTAGCCGTCGATCCTGGGATGGCGGCCGGTCGCGTACATGATGCAGTCGGCCTCGATCTCGGTGCCGTCGGTCAGCTTGGCGACCAGCTTCTCGCCGCGCTTGTCGATTTCCCAGACATTGACCTCGGTGCGCAGATCGACGCCCTTCTTCCTCACTTCGCGGGAGACGACGTCGCGGACGTCCTGGTCGAAGCCGCGCAGGATCTGCTCGCCGCGGTAGATCTGGGTCACGTGACTGCCGAGACCGTGCATGATGCCGGCGAACTCCAGAGCGATGTAGCCGCCGCCGACGACCACGAACCGCTCGGGCCGCTTCTCAAGGAAGAACACCTCGTTGGACGAGATGGCGTGCTCGATGCCCGGCACGTCCGGCATGGACGGCCAGCCGCCGGTCGCGATCAGCAGCCTGTCGGTGGTCACCCGCTCGTTGCCCACCTGGATGGTGTGATTGTCGATGATCTCCGCGTGGGTCTCGTAGAGCCTTACCCCGGCATTGTCGCAGAGCCGCCGGTAGACATCGTTGAGCCGCGAGATCTCCTTGTTCTTGTTGGCGATCAGACGGTCCCAGTGGAAACCGCCGACCTGCACGTCCCAGCCATAGGCCGAAGCGTCCTCGAAGTCCTCGCTGAAATGGCTGCCATAGACCAGCAGCTTCTTGGGCACGCAGCCGACATTGACGCAGGTGCCGCCCAGCCAGCTCGACTCCGCGGCCGCCACCTTCGCGCCGTTCGAAGCGGCCATGCGCGCCGCGCGGACGCCGCCGGAACCGACGCCGATGACGAAGAGGTCGAAGTCGTAATTGCTCATGGAAAGGCCCCGCTCGTTCGTGTTGTCCAACCTGCGGTCAGATAGTCACAACGGGCGGCAAGCCAAGTCCAGAGCAATCACGGGCGGACCGGCTGGCGGCTATTTGTCGATGCCCGCCATCAGCAGGTACTTCACCTCGACATAGTCCTCGATCCCGTATTTCGAGCCCTCGCGGCCGAAGCCGGATTCCTTCATGCCGCCGAAGGGCGCCACTTCCGACGAGATCAGGCCGGTGTTGATGCCGACGATGCCGTACTCCAGCCCCTCCGACATGCGCCAGATGCGGCCGATATCGCGGGTGAAGTAGTAGGAGGCGAGCCCGAACTCGGTATCGTTGGCCTTGGCCAGCACCTCTTCCTCGGTCTCGAAGCGGAAGACCGGGGCCAGCGGGCCGAAGGTCTCCTCCTTCGCCACCTTCATCTCCTGGGTGACGTCGCGGATCACCGTCGGCTGGTAGAACAGACCGCCCAGTTCGTGCGGCTTGCCGCCCTGGACAATGCTGCCGCCCTTGGACAGCGCGTCGTCGATGTGCTCGCGTACCTTGTCGTAACCGCTCTGGTCGATCAGCGGTCCCTGGTCGACTTCGTTCTTCAGCGCGTCGCCGACCCGCAGCTTCGCCACGGCGGCCGAGAACCTTTCGACGAAGGCGTCGTAGACACCGGACTGCACATAGATGCGGTTGGCGCAGACGCAGGTCTGGCCCATGTTGCGGAACTTGCACTGGATCGCGCCCTCCACGGCTGAATCCAGATCGGCGTCGTCGAAGACGATGAAGGGCGCGTTGCCGCCCAGTTCCATTGTCAGCTTCTTCAGCGTGTCGGAGCACTGGGCCATCAGCTTCTTGCCGACATCCGTGGAGCCCGTGAAGGTCAGCTTGCGCACGACCGGATTGGCGGTCAGTTCGCCACCGATCTCGCTCGCCGGGCCGGTGATGATCGACAGCACGCCCTTCGGCACGCCCGCGCGCTCCGCCAGTTCCGCCAGCGCCAGCGCCGAATAGGGCGTCTGGGTCGCCGGCTTGACGACCATGGTGCAGCCCGCGGCCAGTGCCGGACCGGCCTTGCGGGTGATCATGGCCGAGGGGAAGTTCCACGGCGTGATCGCGGCGGTGACGCCTATCGGTTCCTTGATCACGACGATGCGGGCATCGCCGCGATGGCTGGGAATGGTGTCGCCGTAGACCCGTTTGCCTTCCTCGCCGAACCATTCGATGAAGCTGGCGGCATAGGCGATCTCGCCCCGGGATTCGGCCAGGGGCTTGCCCTGCTCCGCGGTCATCAGCCGCGCCAGATCCTCCTGGTTCTCCATGATCAGGTCGAACCACTTGCGCAGCACGGCTGCCCGCTCCTTGGCGGTCTTCTTCCGCCAGCCCGGCAGGGCGTCCTTCGCCGCCTCGATGGCGCGGCGGGTCTCGTCGGCGCCCAGCTTCGGCACCGTGCCGATCGCCTGACCCGTGGCCGGGTTGGTGACGTCGATCTTCGCGCCGCTGTCGGCATCGCTCCACGCGCCGCCGACATAGCACTGCTCGCGAAAGAGCCTGCCATCCTTCAGTCCCAGGGCCGGTGCGCCCATCGGCGATTGCTCGTTCATCGTTACCTCCCGGAAATGTCGTCGGCGGCTTCACAGGCCGCTAACAGACACTTGATGCGTCCGGACCGCCTTTTTCAAGGCGAAAACCGATCCTGTCACCTGTCGTTTCCGTAAGGGAATGAGTTTCCCAGCAGCGAACTGACACGCAGTTCGCACCCGCTACGGAGACGTTTCTGAAATGAGGTAGGGTAATGACAGAATCCCGCACCCCCGGCCAGGCGCCCGTTTCGGCGTCGAAGCGCACCTTCATCATGCGAACGACGCCGGCAGTACTTTCCGCCTCAGCCGTGGCGCTCATCGCCGGCTGCGAATCCATGGCCGGAAGCCATTCCTCGGAGCGCATGACCGATGACGTTGCGGTGCTGAACTTCGCCCTCGGTCTGGAGCACGAGGCCATCGGCGCCTACCAGGTCGCCGCCGGCTCCGGCCTGCTCGGCGCCGGGGCGCTGGACGCAGCCACGGTCTTTCTCGGTCATCACCTGGAGCACCGCGACACGCTGGCCTCGGTGGTCGCGAAGATGGGCGGCCAACCCGTCGAGGCAAAGAGCAACGCCGACTACGCCGCGAAGCTGAACCTGGGAAGCCTGAAGTCGGAAGCCGAAGTGCTGGAACTTGCCCGCGAACTGGAGCGGCAGGCGGCCAACGCCTATATCGGTGCGGTGCCGAAGTTCGGAAACAGTGACCTTGCGCTGGCGGCGGCGCGGATCTCGGCAGACGAGGTCATGCACTTCACCGTGCTCAACGGCGTGCTCGTCGGCAGCCTGCCGAAGGAGGCGATGACCTTCGCCGCCTGACCGCAAGCGCCTGATGGGGAGGCGGTCCGCCAACCGTCGAGCCGGCGGACCGTCTTCCCTCGCGCGCGCCGTTCAGGCGGCGCGCTTGACCTCGTCGGTGAAGGCCTTCCACTTCTCGACCGGCTGGTCGGCAGGGATCGGATAGTAGTAGGCGACCCGGTCGAGCACGCCCTCGTAGCGTTCGCGGACCACCTTGCCGACCTCGGAGAGCTTGCCGATCACCGCGACCTGCTCGACGATCGCGTCCGGGATCTTCTTCGGCATTTCCTTCATCTGGCCGGAACGCATCATCTGGCTGAGTTCCTTGCCCAGATCGCCATAGCCCATGTGCTCCAGCACGGGGCGATAGTTCGGCGTCGAACCGTAGAAGGAAATCTGAAAGCGGACGTCCTCGACCGCCTTGTCGATCTCGGCCTGCGTGTCGCCGGAGGCGATCAGCACCATGGACTGGACTTCCAGGTCGTCGACCGACTTGCCGCGTGTCTTCGCGCCCTCGTCGATTGCGGGCTTCACCACGTCCGTCAGATAGCTGACCGTGTGGATCGGATGCGCGTGGAACCCGTCGGCGACCTCGCCTGCGGCACGGCACATGCGCGGGTTCACGCCGGCCAGGTAGACCGGCAGATCGGGATTGTCGACCGGACCCGGATTGAAGAACGGATTCATCAGCGTGAACTGGTAGAACTCGCCGCGATAGTCGGGCTTCGTATCGTTCTGGAAGGTGTCGAAGATCGCCTTCATGCAGCGGATATAGTCCGTGATCCTGGCCGCCGGCCGGTCGAACGGCATAGAGAAGCGACGCTCGATATGGGCGCGGACCTGGGTGCCGACACCCAGATGCATGCGCCCGCGCGAGAGCTTCTGCATGTCCCAGGCGGTCTGCGCCATGGAGAACGGGCTCCGCCCGAAGGCGACGGCGATGTTGGTGCCCAGATGGATCTTCTCGGTCGCCGCGGCCGCCAACGTCAGCGGCGTGAAGGCGTCCTGGCCGGCCTCGAAGGTCCAGGCCGCGTCGAAGCCCATGTTCTCCATCAGTCTGGCGTGCTGGCCCACTTCGCGGAAATCCAGCCCGCGGAGCTGGCAGTCGATCTTCAGTGCCATGATTCTGTCCTCCCCTTCGCGGCGGTCACGGCAGCACGCCATGCCGCACGGTTCGTTTCGGCGGTTCGGTCCGCCGGTTGAGCGCCCGCTCCAGCGCGCGGATCAGGCGCAGACGCGTCTCGCGCGGGTCGATCACGTCGTCGATCTTCATCTGCCCTGCGGCGGGCACCGCGCCGATGACATCCTTGTACTCAGCCACCAGTTCGGCGTGCAGCTTCTTCGGATCCGGCGATGCGGCCAGTTCCGCGCGGTAGGCCGCGGTGATGCCGCTGTCCAGCGGAATGGCGTTGAAGTCGGCGGTCGGCCAGGCGAGCACCGCCGACTGGCCCGCCCCGTAGCCGCCCATGGCCGCGGCGCCATACCCGAAGCCCTTGTGGACGACGCAGGTGAGGATCGGCACGTCGGCGAAGGCGAAGCTGTAGGCCACCTGCATGCCGACGCGCAGCGCCGCCTCCCGCTCCGACTTCGGTCCGGTCATGACGCCCGGCGTATCCGTCAGGAAGATCAGCGGCACATGGTAGGCCGAGCAGATATCCATGAAATGGCGCAGTTTCTGGCCCGCCGCAGCGGTGATCGCGCCGGAAAGCACCTTGGGCTGGTTGGCGCAGATGCCGACGGGATGGCCGTTCAGCCGCGCCAGGCCGGTGATCATCATCCTGGCGTAGTCGGGCTTGATCTCGAAGAAGCTGTCGCGGTCGACCACCAGGTCGATCACCTTCTTCATGTCGTATGGCCGGCGGCGGTTCTCCGGAATGATGTCGAGCAGCGCCTCCTCGGCCCGGTCGGCCGGGTCCGTGGATTCGATCGATGGCGGCCAGGCCCAGGCATTGGTGGGCAGGAAGGAGAGGTAGCGCTTCACCGCGGCGATGGCCTCTTCTTCCGTGTCGACGGCGTTGTCGCCGACACCGGAATGGCCGCAATGCAGGTCAGCCCCGCCCAGCTCCTCCTTGTTCACGGTCTCCCCGGTGCCGGAAGCGACGAGCGGCGGGCCGCCAGCGGCCAGCATCGACGTGCCGCGCACCATCACGATGAATTCCATCATGGCGGCCAGCAGCGAGGAATCGCCCGCGCTCGGTCCCATGACCGCCGCCACCTGGGGCGCGGTGCCCGAAAGCCGCGCCTGGATCATGAAATGGTGCATCGGCGCCAGGCCCTGGCCGACATATTCGTCGGTACGCGCGCCGGCGCCGTCGAACAGCCAGACCAGCGGCACGCGGTCGCGTTCGGCCAGCTCCATCATCCGGCACTTCTTCTCGAAGTTGATCAGCCCGAGCGAGCCGCCGAGCACGGTGAAATCCTCCGCCACCACGCCGACGGGCCGGCCATCGACAGTGCCGAAGCCGGTGACGACACCGTCGGCAGGGGTCACCTTGTTCTTGACCGGCGTCACCTTGGTGTAGGCGTGGGTGGCGAGCTGGCCGATCTCGTCGAAACTGCCGGCGTCGAGGAGCATCGCGACGCGTTCGCGCGCGGTGTTCTTGCCGGCCTTGCGCTGGCGTTCGACGCGCTCGACGCCGCCATGCTCCAGCGTGGCCGCGCGGCGCCGCTCCAGGTCCTCGATCAGATCGCGCATGGTGACCGGCCCTCCCCTGCCGTCACCCGGACCGCCAACGGTTCAGTTCTTGCCGTCGGTGTCGGGCAGTGAATCGGATGTCGTCTTCGCGGCGCCGTCCTTGCGCTGCACCAGACCGCGCTCCTCGAGCTGGCGGACGAGCTGGTCGAGCGCCGAATAGGTCTGCAGGAAGCCCTGTGGGCTCATCACCAGGCGCTGGGTGAACTGCCGTGCCGGCTTGCCTTCGGCATCCTTCTGGGTGGGGGAATAGGTGAAGAAATCGACGCGGACGGCGCCATCCTGGATGCCGACGTTGAACACGCCGTCGATGAACTGCTGGTTCTGATCCGCCATCGGATGCTCCCTCATTGACCCGTGGAGCAAGGTTTAAGTTGCATGCGGCCGGGCCGCAACCGCTTCCGCCGTCCGCTCCTGGCGCCGTGTCAGCGCCTCGCGGTGCGCGATGTAGCTGGCGGAGCCCACGATCACGGCGCCGCCGATCCAGATGCCGAGGGTGGGCGTCTCGCCGAACATGTAGATGCCGATCAGGGAAGCCCAGACCAGTTGCAGGAACTCCACGGGCTGGGTCACGGAAATGTCGGCGGCCTGCCAGGCGCGGGTCATGCAGATGTGAGCGGTGGTGGCCAGCGCCGCGACAGCGGCCAGCGAGAGCCATTCCTCCAGCGACGGCATCCGCCAGACCGTGATCGCCGGTATGGCCAGCACCACGGTCACCGTCAGCGACAGCCAGGCGACGATCGCCGTCGTGTTTTCGGTATCGGTCAGCCGCTTGGTCATCAGCTTGGAGCAGGCGAACAGAGGCGCGGCAACGAGGATCGCGAACTGTCCCAGGCCGATGCCGCTCAGATTCGCCATCAGTTCCGCCTGGGAGGAGGGAATGCCGAAGAGCACGATCAGCGCGCCGAGCAGGCCGATCAGCACCGCGGCGATGCGCCGGGCCCGGACCGTCTCGCCGAGAAAGAGAAAGGCGCCGAGCGTCGCCCAGACCGGCGCGGTGAAGGCCAGCGCGGTGACTTCCGCCAGGGTGATCTTGGCGATGGCGTAGAACCACAGCAGCACGCCGGTACCGTGGATCAGGCCGCGGAGCACATGCATCACCGGCCGCTTGGTCTTCAGTTCGCGCCGCCGGGCGCCCATGAAGATCGGCAGCAGGAACAGGAATCCGAAGAGGTAGCGGATGAAGGCGGTTTCCGCCGGGTGAAGGTCGCTGGAGACCCACCTGACAATGGCCGTGAAGACAGCAAACAGCAGGCCCGAAAGCACCAGATAGCCCATGCCGACCAGCACCCCGCGATTGCGCAGGCGGGCTTCCTCGGCCTTCTCGTGAGGCAGGGGCTCGGGATGGTCGTGAGCAGGCATCGACGGAGATTATGCCGGAAATCCCTGCCGATCCATTGCGCTGTCCGCAGTGGCGCATGCATGGGCGGCCACCCGCGTCCGCCGCTTGACAGGGGCAGCGCCATTGCTGACCTTGGGTCAGCTATGGCCGACACCACCAGACCCAGACGCGCCCGCGGCGATATCGAGAAGGCACAACGCCGTCAGACCATCCTGACCGCGGCCCGCGACCTGTTCGTGGAAACCGACGGGGAGCTTCCCAGCGTGGACCAGGTGGCGAAACGGGCCGGCCTGGCGAAGGGTACGGTCTATCTCTATTTCGGCGCCAAGGAGGAAATCTTCCTCGCCCTGTTCACCGACGAGCTTGAAGCCTGGGTCAACGCCATCGCCGCCTCGCTGGAAGGCGGCACGCCGAGCCCGGAAGGCATCGCAGAGTGGATGACCGCCGACCTGCGCAGCCGCACGGTAATGCTGCGGCTGGCCGCCCAGTGTCATGGCACCCTGGAGCGCCAGGTTGCGGAGGATGCCGTGCTCGCCTTCAAGCAGGCGACATCCGGCGCCCTCGCCGAGCTCGGTGCGCTTGCCGAGGCGCGGATTCCGAAGCTGGGTCCGGGCGACGGGCCGGCCCTGCTGCTGCAGATCTATGCCCTGGTCATCGGCCTGTGGCAGGTCTCCGATCCACCGAAATCGGCGCGCAACGTCATGAAACGGGCCGAGTTCCAGAACCTCCGGCCGGATTTCGAGACGGTGGTCCGCCCCGGCCTCGCCGCCCTGCTCGCTGCGGTTCTTGATAACTGACCCTTGGTCAGTTAAGTTGGCATCATTGAATCTCCGCCGGCTGTATCGCCGGCATCTCGGGAGGCGGGAATGGCGAGCTTCGTCCTGAATGGCGAACCGGTCACGGTTGACGTGGAGGGCGACGCCCCGCTCCTCTGGGTCATCCGCGAGACCCTGGGACTGACCGGCACGAAATTCGGCTGCGGCGTGGCCGCATGCGGCGCCTGCACCGTCCATGTCGACGGCGTGGCGACGCCGACCTGCGTTCTGCCCGTCGAAGCCGTCGAGGGCGCCGAGATCACCACCATCGAAGGTATCGGCCGGCTGCACCGCCTGCAGCAGGCCTGGATCGACGAGCAGGTTCCCCAGTGCGGCTACTGCCAGTCCGGCATGATCATGGCCGCGGCGGCCTTGCTGGACGAGGTGCCCGAGCCGAGCGACGCCGACATCGACGCCGCGATCACCAACATCTGCCGCTGTGGCACCTACAGCCGCATCCGCCGAGCGATCCACCGCGCCGCGCGCGCCTGAGCAGGAGCGGAACAATGGCGAAGAAGATCGGAAAGCCGAAAAGCCGCGGCCGCCGCCGCTTCCTGATCGGTGGCGCGCTGGTCGCAGGCGCCGGCCTGGTCGTCGGGTGGCGGTATCTCACGCCCGGGGAATCGGGCACGCCCGAGGAACTGATGAACCCGGCCGCCAACGAGGCGGCGCTGAATGGCTGGGTCAAGATTGCCTGGGACGGCACGGTGACCGTCGCGGTCCCACGGAGCGAAATGGGCCAGGGCGTGCAGACGGCCCTGCCCATGATCCTGGCCGAGGAACTGGACGCAGACTGGACGAAGGTCACCTTCGCCGACGCCGAGATCGATACGATCTACACCAACGAGGTGATGCTGCCGGAGGGCTTTCCCTTCGGCCCGCATGACGACAGCTTCATGGCGCGCCAGGCGCGTTCCATGGGCGCCTGGCTCTCCACACTGATCGGCGTTCAGGCGACCGGCGGCTCCACCAGCGTGCGCGCGGCCTGGGGACCGATGCGTCAGGCCGGCGCGGCGGCGAAGGCGATGCTGCTGGCCGCCGCGGCCGAACGGCTGAACGTGCCGGTGGGCGAACTGACCGCCCGCGACAGTGTGATCACCCATGCCGGCAGCGGCCGCACCCTTGCCTATGGCGACGTCGCCGAGGACGCCGCGCGGCAGAGTCCGCCGGAAAGCCCGGCGCTGAAGAGCCCCTCCGACTATCGAATCATCGGGACGCCGCGCCAGCGCCTCGACATTCCGGCCAAGGTCGATGGATCGGCCGTGTTCGGCATGGATGTCCGGCTGGAGGGGATGCTCTACGCGGCCGTGAAGCATCCGCCGGTGGTCGGCGCAGGGATCGAACGCTTCGATCCCGCGCAGGTCGCCCGGATGCCGGGCGTCCACCGCATCATGGCGGTGCCCGGCGGCGTCGCGGTGATCGCCGATGCGCCCTGGCGCGCGTGGCGGGCCCTGGACACGCTGGACGTGACCTGGGACATGTCGGAGGCGGCGGAACTTTCCGACGCTGACATCTTCGCGGAATTCGAGACGGCGCTGGCCGAGGACGGCTTCGGCTATCAGGACGACGGCGACGCCGCCGCCACGCTGGACGCCGCGGGCGAGGTCATCGAAGCGACCTACCGCGCGCCCTTCCTGGCGCACGCGCCGATGGAACCGATCAACTGCACCGCGCTCAGACAGGACGACAAGCTGGAGATCTGGGCCCCGACACAGGGGCCGATGGTCAGCCAGTGGGTAGCCGCCGGCGAAGCCGACCTGCCGGAGGAAAACGTCACCGTCCACGTGACCTATCTGGGCGGCGGCTTCGGCCGTCGGGCGGAGCCCGACTTCATCCGGCAGGCGGTGAAGCTGGCCAACGCCGTACCCGGCCGTCCGGTGAAGCTGATCTGGTCGCGCGAAGAAGACATCCGCCAGGACACCTACCGTCCGGCGGGTCTGTCGCACTTCCGCGCCGCCCTGGACGCAGACGGCTATCCCACCGCATGGCTGAACAAGGTCGTCGGCCCCTCCGTCTCGGGCCAGGCGACGCTGCGCTACATGCCGTTCATGTCAGACGCCGGACCCGACCGCACCACCGTCGACGGCGCGGCCTGGCTGCCCTATGCGGTGCCCAACATGCGTGTCGAGCATGTGCTGAGCCGGGTGCCGATGCGCATCGGTTTCTGGCGCTCGGTCGGCCATTCCCACAACGCATTCTTTTCCGAGAGTTTCATCGACGAACTGGCCCACAGGGCCGGCAAGGACCCCTACGCCTACCGCCGCCACCTGATGCGCGACAAGCCGCGCTATGTGGCCGTGCTGGACGCCGCCGCGAACGCAGCCCGGTGGGACAGCCCGCCGCCGCAGGGACGCGCCCGCGGCATCGCCCTGCACGAGAGCTTCGGCGCCATCGTCGCGCAGGTCGCCGAAGTCTCCATCGAGGACGGACAACCCCGCGTCCACCGGGTCGTCTGCGCCGTCGACTGCGGCACGGTGATCAATCCCGACACTCTGGTCGCGCAGATGGAGAGCGGCATCGTCTACGGTCTTTCGGCAGCGCTCTGGGGCCAGATCAACTTCGACAAGGGCCGGGTCGTGCAGTCGAACTTCCCCGACTACGAGGTCGTGCGGATGGACACGATGCCGGAGATCGAGACGGTGATCGTCGCCTCCGACGAGGCGCCGGGCGGCGCCGGCGAACCGGGCACACCGCCGATCGCGCCGGCGGTGACCAATGCGCTGTTCCGCCTGACCGGCAAGCGTGTACGCGACCTGCCGCTGTCGAAGCAGGACTGGACCGGCAGCGTCTGATCCGTCGTTGCAGCGCAACAAGACCCTGTAAATACTGCCCCGTCCGCGCTATCCATCCGTGTCATGTTCGATCCCATGACATTGAGACCGACGGGCGATGCCGAACCGCCGGCCTTCCACATCCTGAATGACGGGGCGCCCGCGCGTGCGCTGCTGGTCTGCGACCACGCCTCCAACGCCCTGCCGCGCGGCTATGGCAGCCTGGGCATCGCCGAGGAGAAGATGTTCGAGCACATCGCCTGGGACGTGGGCGCCGCCGCCGTGACCCGGCGGCTATCCGAACTGCTGGATGCGCCGGCGATCCTGGCCGGGCTGTCGCGGCTGTTCGTGGACCTCAACCGCTACCCCGACGATCCGACCTGCGTCGCCAGCTTCTCCGATGGCACGGTGGTGCATGGCAACGAGAACCTGGGGGACAACGAACGCGCCCACCGGCTGGCTGCCCACCAGCAGTACCATGACGAGGTCGCCCGCCGGATCGCCGCGATGAGCCGGCCGGAGCCGCCGGTGCTGCTGTTCATCCACAGTTTCACGCCCCGCATCGGCGGCACCCAGCGGCCCTGGCACCTGGGCGTGCTGCATGACGGGCAGAGCGCGGAGAGCCGGCGGCTGGTGGAAGTGTTGCGCGCCGATCCGGAAATCGCCGTCGGCGACAACCAGCCCTATTCGGTGGACGACCCGAAGTCCTACTCGATCTACGAACACGGCATCGACGCGGGCCGGCCCTACATCGCGCTGGAGATCCGTCAGGATCTGATCGAGACCGAGGAGGCCGCCGACCGCTGGGCCGTGGTCATCGCCCGTGCCTTCCGCGAGGCGCTGGCGCCGAACCGGGCCTTCCCCGAGCAGACGGCCGCATGACCGCCGAGCCGCAGTTCACCATCGGGATCGAGGAGGAATACCTCCTGATCGACCCCGAGACGCGTGACCTCGCGGCCGATCCCCCCGAATCCATCCTGGAGCGGGCCCAGAAGCTGGCGCCGGACCAGCTCGTCACACCCGAGTTCCTCCGCGCCCAGATCGAAGTCGGCACGCGGGTCTGCCGGACGGTCGGGGAGGCGCGGACGGCGCTGACCGAGCTGCGGCGCGCCGTGCGCGACGCCGTGGCTGAGGAGGGTCTGGCCTTCGCCGCCGCCTCCACCCACCCCTTCGCCGAGTGGACACGCCAGCACCCCACCCGCAAGGAACGCTACGAGACCCTCGCCCGGGATCTGCAGGCCGTGGTCAGGCGGCTGCTGATCTGCGGCATGCACGTCCATGTCTGCATCGACGACGAGGATCTGCGCATCGACCTGATGAACCAGGTCCGCTACTTCCTGCCCCATCTGCTGGCGCTGACGACGTCCTCGCCCTTCTGGCAGGGCCGGCGGTCCGGGCTCAGTTCCTACCGCCTCACCGTCTTCGACGCCCTGCCCCGGACCGGCATGCCGGAAACCTTCTCCAGCTACGGTGAGTACGAGCGTCTGGTGCACCAGTTCATCAACGCGGGTGTCATCGAGGACGCCACAAAGCTCTGGTGGGACATCCGCCCCTCGGCCAAGTTCCCGACGCTGGAGATGCGGGTCACCGACGTCTGCACCCGGCTGGACGACGCGATCGCGGTGGCCGCGCTCTTCACCTGCCTGCTGCGCATGCTCTGGCGGCTGAAGCGGCGCAACCAGCGCTGGCGCATCTACCCGGCCGCCCTGATCAAGGAGAACCGCTGGCTGGCCATGCGTCACGGCGCGCGCGGCGCGCTGGTCGACTTCGGCATCGGCGAACAGGTGCCCTTCGCCGACCTGCTGGAGGAAATCCTGGAACTGACCGCCGAGGACGCCGAGGCGCTTGGCTGTCAGGCCGAGGTCCGGCACGCCCGCAACATCGCCATGCGCGGCACCTCCGCCGATCTGCAGATGGCGACCTTCGAGAAACGGCTGGCCGCCGGCGACGACGAGGCGGCCGCCTTCCGCGCCGTGGTCGACGAACTGATCGCGCACAGCGCCGAAGGCCTCGACTGAGCGCTTTACTCCGCCCGGGCGATGAACCACATCTGATGCGGCACAATGGAGGATCGGCCATGGATCAGAAGACCGAAACCGAGCTGCAGGCGGCCGCGTTCCGCCGTCTGGTTTCCCATCTGCGCGAGAACACCGAGGTGCAGAACATCGACCTGATGAATCTCGCCGGGTTCTGCCGCAACTGCCTGTCGAACTGGTATCACGAAGCCGCCGAGGACAAGGGCATCAAGATGTCGAAGGAGGAATCCCGCGAGATCATCTACGGCATGCCCTATTCGGAGTGGAAGGCGAAGCATCAGTCCGAGGCCAGCCCCGAGCAGCAGAAGGCGTTCGCCGAGCGGAACCCCAACCACTGATCGTATCGGCCAGCTATCGCAGCGACATTCCGGCCTTTCACGGGCCGCGCTTCCTGTCACAGCTCCGGGCCGGCTTCGCCGACGTGCCGAACCCCTATGGCAGCCGGCCCTATCGCGTCTCCCTGGAAGCGGCGGACGTCGACGGCTTCATCTTCTGGACCCGCAATGCCCGCCCCTTCCGCGAAGGATTGGCTGCGGCTGGCAAGCGCGCGCCCTTCGTGGTCCAGTACACCGTCACCGGCTATCCCGAGACGCTGGAGCGCGGCGTGCCGCCATCAGACCATGCCATCGCCGAGATGCGCCGGATCGCCGGCGAATACGGCCCGGGCACGATCATATGGCGCTACGATCCCGTCATCTGGACCGCCGCGACCGGACCCGTATTCCACCGCGAGAATTTCGCCCGCCTGGCCGATGCCCTGACAGGCGTTACGGATGAAGTCACCCTGTCCGCGGCGACGCTCTACGCCAAGTCCCGGCGCAACCTGAAGCGCCACGCCCCGGCCCTCGCCGTCGACGACCCGCCCGACGAGGCGAAGCGCGAATTGCTGGGCGAACTCGGCAGGATCGCCAGCGCGCGCGGCATGACCGCGACACTCTGCAGCCAGCCGCATCTGCTCTCAGAGGAACTGAAGCCGGCGAAGTGCGTCGATGCGGAACGCCTGGCGCGGATCGGCGGAGCGGCGTTCCGCGCCAAGCGCAAGGGCAACCGCCCGGGTTGCGAATGCGCCGAATCCCGCGACATCGGGCGCTATGATTCCTGCGCCCATGGCTGCCTCTACTGCTACGCGGTCAACGACCACGAGAAGGTGAAGCTGGCGGTGTAGTCTGGTCGCCGTGCATCAGCGTCATGCCCGCTTCATGCGGGCATCCGGTCATGCATGGACTCGCGGCGAAGCCACACCGGAACCCCGCACAGGACGGGGGTGACGGGCCGGAACATCTATCCCCGCCCGACGAATGGCATCTTGGTCGCCATCACCGTCATGAACAGCACGTTGGCGTCCAGCGGCAGGTTGGCCATGTAGACCACGGCGTCGGCGACGTGCTGGACGTCCATCACCGGCTCGGCGCGGACCGAGCCGTCCGGCTGCGGCACGCCTTCGGGCATGCGCGCGGTCATCGGCGTCGCCGCATTGCCGATATCGATCTGGCTGCAGGCGATGTCGAATTCGCGGCCGTCCAGCGAGGTCGACTTCGTGAGCCCGGTCACCGCATGCTTGGTCGCCGTGTAGGGGGCCGAAAAGGGCCGGGGCGCATGCGCCGAGATGGAACCGTTGTTGATGATCCGCCCGCCCATAGGCGTCTGCGACTTCATCACCCGGAAGGCGTTCTGGGTGCAGTAGAATACCCCGTTGAAATTGGCGTTGACCACCGTCAGCCACTGCTCCGGCGTCAGTTCGTCCAGCGGCACGGGCGGCGCGCCTGTGCCGGCATTGTTGAACAGGACGTCCAGCCGCCCAAAACGGTCGACGCAGGCGTCGAACATGAGCCGCACGGCCTCGGGGTCGCCGACGTCGCACTGGTGCTTCAGAATACGTTCATCCCCCGCGCCGGTGGCCGCCGCCGTCTCGTCCAGCTTCTCCGCGCGCCGGCCCGAAATGACGAGATCGTAGCCCGCCTTCGAGAGCGCCACCGCCGCCGCCTGCCCGACGCCGGAGCCGGCCCCGGTGACCAGCGCCACCCTGTTCTCGCTCATGGTTCTGCCCCTCTCTTTCAGGCCGCCAGGTCGAACACCTCCGGACGGAAGGCCGCGAAGGTGCGCGCCACCTCCGCCGGATCCTGCGTCAGCGGCGCGACGATATGGGTGTGGATGCCCGTCTCCGCCGCCCAGCGGATGCGTTCGCGGCATTCGTCCTCATTGCCGATGACAGCGATATCGTCGATCAGGCTATCCTCCAGCGCGCCGGTGGTCTTGGCCCGGTCCTTTTCGGCCCAGCCTTCCCGGATCTGGCGGGCGGCGTCCTCGTAGCCGGCCCAGGCGAGGAAACTGTTGTAGACCGGCGTCGCGTAGTAGGGCGCGAAAGCGGCGCGGAAGCGGTTGCGCGCCTCCGCCTTGTCGTCGGTGACCAGCACCATGTAACGGTTGACGATCTCCACTTCGGCGCCGTCCTTGCCGGCACGCGCCGCACCGGTGTGGACATGCTCCACCATCTTCGGCAGCGCCTTGCGCGGCCAGAGGTTGAAGACCACGCCGTCGCCCACCTCAGCGGCCATCTCGATCATCTTCGGGCGGAGCGCCGCGAGATAGAGCGGCACCATGGGATCGGACGGCGGCTGACGGTAGCCGTGGCTCTTCAGCGTCTCCAGGTCGAAGTCGGACTTCTCGCCGGTCAGCATGGAGCGGACCATGATCGCCGTCTCCTTCACCCGGGTCAGCGGCTTGCCGTATTCCAGCCCGTGCCAGTTCTGCATCATGGTCTGGCTGGAGGCGCCGAGACCGAAGACGAAGCGGCCGGGCAGGGCCTGACCCAGCACGTTGGCCGTCGCCGCCAGCACCGCCGGCGTCCGCGAGAACACCGGCGTCACGGCGATGCCGACGCGCAGCCGCTCAATACGGTGCGCCAGCGCGGCGATGGCCGTCAGCGAATCCGGCGCGCCCGCGTCCGAAAACCAGGCGTCGTCATAGCCGTTCGCCTCGGCCCATTGCAGTCGCTTCGCCGTGTCCTCCAGCTTCGGTCCCGCCGGGACCGTCACCGCCATGCGCTGTTTCGGCGCCATTCGCTCCTCCCTCGTCCGGTTCGCCGTTCAGTTGCCGCCGGTGACTTCGAGCATCTGGCCGCTGACATAGTCCGACAGCGGCAGGCAGAGCATGACCACCGCGCCCGCGGCCTCGGTCGGCGTGCCGCCGCGGCCCATGGGGATCATTCGCTCGATGGCGGCGATGTTCTGGGTCGGCACGCCGATCGGCACCTTGTTGCCCTCGACGTCGATCATCTTCTTCTCGTCGGTGGCCTCGGTCAGACGGGTCTGGATGAAGCCGAAGGCCACCGCATTGACGTTGACCTGATAGCGGCCCCACTCCTTGGCCAGCGTCTTGGTCAGGCCGACCACGCCCGCCTTGCCCGACGAATAGTTGGTCTGGCCGGCATTGCCGCGCGTGCCGGAGACGGACGAGATGTTCACCACCTTGCGCACGGTGACGCCGCCCTTCTCCGCTTCCTCCTTGGACTTCACGCGGATGAACTCCGAGGCCGCCTTGCAGATCCGCCAGGGCGCCTTCAGGTGGACGTCGATCATGGCGTCGAACTGCTCGTCCGACATCTTCTGGATCACCGCGTCCCACGTGTAGCCGGCGTTGTTGACGATGATGTGCAGGTTGCCCCAGGTGTCGATCGCCCTCTGCACGAAGCGTTCGGCGAAGTCCTTCTCGGTGACGCTGCCGGCATAGGCGATCGCCTCGCCGCCGGCGGCCTTGATCGCGTCCACCGTCTCGTTGGCGGGCGCATCGTCCAGGTCGTTGACGACCACCTTCGCGCCGTGGCCGGCGAGCTGCGTCGCGATCTCGCGGCCGATTCCGCGGCCCGCGCCGGTGACGATGGCGACCTTGCCGTCCAGCATGCCCATGTTCTTTTCCTCCCCGGAATGCGTCGATGGCCGCGATCCTAGGCCATCGAGGACACGCCCGCCACACTCGGATCGGCGGTTGTGCCTCGACATTCCCATGCGCGCGGAACTGATCTAGTTTCTGCAGACAACGAGACCCGGAGGGGGAAGAACCGACATGGCGGGCCTGAAGTTCGGCGCATTCCTGGCGCCCCATCATCCGATCGGCGAGCATCCGATGCTGCAGTTCCAGGCCGACCTGGAACTGGTCGAGTTGCTGGACAAGCTGGGCTACGAGGAGTTCTGGTGCGGCGAGCATCATTCGACCGGCTGGGAGGTGATCGCCTCGCCGGAGATGTTCCTCGCCGCCGCGGGCCAGCGCAGCCACCGCATCAGGCTCGGCACCGGCGTCGTCTCCCTGCCCTACCACCACCCGTTCATCGTCGCCCAGCGCATGGTGCAGCTCGACCACATGACCAGCGGCCGGGCCATCTTCGGCTCCGGCCCCGGCGCGCTGCCGTCCGACGCCTGGCTGATGGGCATCGACCCGATGACCCAGCGCGACCGCCAGGACGAGGCCGTCGGCGTCATCCGCAAGCTGCTGCGCGGCGAGGAGCGCGTCACCCATGAGTCCGACTGGTTCACCATCCGCGACGCCAAGCTGCAGCTGCTGCCGCTGCAGGAGGACATGCCCTTCGCCGTCGCCTCCATGATCAGCCCGTCCGGCATGACGCTGGCCGGCAAGCACGGCACCGGCGTGCTCTCCATCGGCTCCATGTCGACGGCCGGCCTGCAGAACCTCCCGACCCAGTGGAGCTTCGCCGAGGAATCGGCGCAGAAGCACGGCAACACGGTCGACCGGAAGAACTGGCGCATCGTGCTGATGTGGCACATCGCCGAGACCCGCGAGAAGGCGATCGAGGAAGCCCGGGACGGCCTGTTCCGCTGGCACAACGAATACAATGTCGGCACCCTGATGCGCCCGGGCGTCCAGGCCTTCAGGGACCGCGACGAGGCCGTCGAGCTGACCGCCTTCGCCGACGGCGCCACCGCCGTCATCGGCACGCCCGACGACCTGGTCCAGCGCCTGCGCGACCTGATCGAACTGACCGGCGGCTTCGGCGTCGCCATCGGTTTCGTCCACGACTGGGCCAGCCGCCAGAACACGCGCAAGAGCTGGGATCTGGTCGCCCGCTATGTGGTGCCGGAACTCAACGGCATGCTCGACGCCTACCGCGAGAGCCGGGAATACGTCGTCGCCCACCGCGACAGCTTCGAGCGCGCCGGCCAGGCGATCCTCGCCAAGATCAACGAGAACCCGCGCGCGGCCGAGGCGCTGAAGCACTCCGCCGGCCCCAACACGCCGCTCGGCTCCCACCACGAACCGGACCTGAAGAAGGCGGCAAAGGAAAGCGGCGGCGATTGAGCAGCATCCAATTCAGGGCTCTTGGCGAACTAAATGTACGATCGCAGTGGCGGCACTTCGCCTAGCTCGTTGGAACGATTCCGGAAGTTGATCGAAGGAGCGACGAGAGGCAACATTTGAAGGTAGTCCCATTCGGGATGCGATTGGTGATGCCAACAACTCTTCGATCATAAATTCACAAATCAAAATTGATCTAACATGCAATTTTTCTCTATTATTTAGACTTCTACTATCTGTCAATTTACTCAACATATGATCTTCGATATTGCCAATATTTTTTATATAATCCAGTATTCGACCGCTATCCAATCCTATTTTCTTGTGGCTATGGGCAAATTCATTTCGAATTTTCCTCAATATGGTGAGATTATTGAAACTCATCTCACTTATCCAGTTCAATGCTCTACAAACAAGTATACGAGAATGCATCGTATCTAATGGCCCCGTCACACCAAAAAGTCCTGACCTACCACCCGGTATATCTGTAATTAAGTGGCGAGACATCAGTTCAACACAAATTGTTTCAATATATGAAAAAGATATAATGGCAAAAGCTCTGTCAGATTCTCTTTCTAGTTCAATAAAAAACTCCGAAAATTCGCCAAAATCGAATTCTACTTCCGAAATTTCTGCATCCAATTGAGCAACTTGGGAATCGAAAATTGCCTTTGCGATTGCTTCAACGGCTTCCGGATCCTCAGCCATGACGCTTCCTAATATCTGAATCAATTAAGACAGTTGCGATCGAACTCATCGTCACATTAAAGAAAGTTTCCTTTCAATCTACGATGCCGTTTTTTGCAATGAAAAATCCTTGGTGATCAACAGTGCTCCGTGACATTTCCGGCCAGGCTGTGGGGGCGGGGCTGCTGGCGGCGGTCGTCGGCTTCGCCAGTTCCTTCGCCGTCATCCTCGCCGGCCTGACCGCAGTGGGCGCGAGCCCCGCGGAGGCCGCGTCGGGGCTGATGGCGCTGTCGCTCGCCATGGGCCTGCCGGCCATCCTGTTCAGCGCCTGGCTGAAGCAGCCCATCTCCATCGCGTGGTCGACGCCGGGCGGCGCGCTGCTGGCCTCCTCGGCGGCCCTCGACGGCGGCTTCGCGGAGGCCGTGGGCGCCTTCGTCATCTCCGGCGTGCTGATCGTCGCCGCGGGGCTGTTCCGGCCCTTCGGCCGCGCCGTGCAGCGGATTCCCGGACCGCTCGCCAACGCCATGCTGGCCGGCGTCCTGTTCGGTCTCTGCCTTGCCCCGGTCCGCGCCATCGCCGAGCAGCCGCTGGCCGGCATCCTGATCGTGCTGGCCTGGATCGCCGTCGCGCGGATCAACCGGCTGTTCGCCGTGCCCGCGGCGGTGCTGGTGACCGCCGTGCTGATCGTCTCGCAGACGGAGATCAGCGCCGGCGATCTCGGCCCGGTCATGGCGACGCCGGTGCTGATCGCGCCCCAATTCACGCTGGAGGCGCTGGGCCTCGCCCTGCCGCTGTTCCTGGTGACCATGGCCTCGCAGAACATCCCCGGCATCGCCGTGCTCAACGCCAACGGCTACCGGCCGGCGCCGGGACCGCTGTTCACCGGCACGGGACTGTTCACCCTGGCCGCCGCGCCCTTCGGCGCGCACGCGGTCAACCTGGCGGCGATCACGGCGGCGCTCTGCGCCGGCCCCGACGCGCACCCCGATCCGGCCAGGCGCTACTGGGCCGGGATCATGTCGGGCGTGTTCTACGTGCTGCTGGCCTTCGTCGCGGGCTGGGCCACGGCCTTCATCGGCGCGGCGCCGCCGGTTCTGATCGAGGCGGTGGCGGGCCTCGCCCTGCTCGGCGCCTTCGCCGGCGCGGTGGTCGGCGCGGTGGAGCAGCCCGAGGGCCGGGAGGCCGCGGTGATCACCTTCATCGTGACCGCCTCGGGCCTCGCCTTCTTCGGCATTTCCGGCGCGTTCTGGGGCCTGCTCGCCGGCGGCGCGGTCTGGGCCCTCGACCGCTGGCGCAAAGCCTGACGCGCGCTACTATCCGTTCACGATCAAACTGCACTGGGGGAGAGGAAAACCATGATCGACATCAACGGGATGGCCCATATCGTCCTGACCGTCCGCAAGTGGGACGAGGCCAAGGCCTTCTACGGCCGGCTGCTGCCGGAGATGGGCATGAAGAAGGTCTTCGACGGGGAGAAGTTCTTCTACCATGTGGGCGCGCGGACGGCGATCGCCATCTCCCGCAGCGAGCTGGACGACCCCGAGGACCGGTTCGTCCAGCAGCGCGTCGGCCTGCACCATTTCTGCCTGCGCGCGAAAAGCCGCGAGGACGTGGACCGCACGGCCGCGCTGGCGAAGGAGCTTGGCGCGAGCATGGTCCGCGGGCCGATGGATGGCGACTGGGCGCCGGGCTACTACTACGTCCTGTTCGAGGATCCGGACGGCATCCGCTTCGAGGTCAACTACGTGCCCGGCCAGGGCGTGCTGAAGGAGGGCCTCGGCGAGATCAAGCCGACCGGCTACAGATAGATCGTGCCAGTCTTCAATCGAACCTTTCAGTCGCCCCCGGATCGCGGGTGAAGCGCATCCCCCTCCCTGCCCTCCCCCTTCCGGGAAGGTGGAGGGTGGCCCGCGTCAGCGGGTCGGGAGGGGGTCGTTTCCAGGGGGCAATGGCTTCGGTAGATAACTGGCTTGCCCCGGGTTTGACTCGGGCTCGCCGTTTGCCCGGCGGGCCGCTGCGACTACAGCAGTTCCTTGGCCAGGGTCTCCATCGCTTCCTTCGAGGAGACGCGGCAGAGCATGGCCGACACCTGACGCTTCTTTCCGGCTTCCTTCCAGACCGAAAGCTGCTCGCGGATATGGCCCTGCGGGCCGACCAGCGCGACCTTGTCGACCAGCTCGTCGGGCACCATGGAAAAGGCCTCGGCCCGGCGGCCGCTCAGGAAGGCGTCCTGGATCCCCTCCGCCTGCTCGGCATAGCCCAGCCGGCTGGCGTATTCCTTGTAGTAGTTCTTCTTCTTGGCGCCCATGCCGCCGATGTAGAAGCCCATGTTCTCTTTCACCGGCTTGCGCGCCTGTTCGATGTCGTCGTTCTGCACCACGGTGACGAAGGGGCAGACATCGAAGGTCTCCAGGCTCTTGCCGCCGCCGGCCTTGTCGAAGCCCTGGTTGATATAGGTGCCGATGGCGTCGTAGTTGGACGGGTCCATGTAGACCGGGATGACGCCGTCGCAGACTTCCGCCGCGTTGCGGATGCCGCCCGGCGAAACGGAAGCCGAATAGATCTTCAGCCCGTGCCGGGGCCGCAGGATGGTCTTCAGCGGCTTGCCGAGGCCGGTCGCGCCGGGCCCCTGATAGGGAATCTGGTAGTGCTCGCCCTCATGGGTCAGCGGCTGCTCGCGCGCGATGACCTTGCGGATGATGGAGACGTATTCCTGCGTCAGCTCCAGCGGCTTGCCATAGGGCCGGCCGTGCCAGCCCTCGATGACCTGCGGCCCCGACGGGCCGAGGCCCAGGATGAAGCGGCCGCCGGAAAGCTCCTGCAGTGTGATCGACGTCGTCGCCATCAGCGCGGGCGTCCGGGCCTGCATCTGGCAGATGCCGGTGCCGACCTTGATCTTCGTCGTGTTGCCCAGGATCCAGGCCGCCGAGGAAATGGCGTCCGCGCCCCAGGCCTCCGACGTCCAGACCGAGTGGAAGCCCATGGCCTCCGCCGCCTTGATCATTTCCAGATCGATCGAGTATTGGGCGTCACCGGTGCCCAGGATCAGGCCGACTTCCATCGCGCATCGCTCCCCGTTCATGTGTATCTCCGATGTGGCGGAGCCTAGCCCGGCGCGAAATCGAGGGAAAGATGAGCCTTGTGGTCCGTCGGCGATGTATCGCCCGCGCTGTCTACTCCGAGAACCGCCAGGCGCCGCCGCGCATGCGGCAGGCGCTGCCGAAGCTGACCTCCGGGCCGCCGGGAGTGCGGACCTCCTGACGGAAACGGCGGCAGGTCGCGCCGTCCGCCCTGGCGCCGATCTCCAGCAGTTCCAGATGGCCGGTGCGCTCGGCTGTGCGGAAGATCACCCGGTCGCCGACCGCGATCCTGAGCACGTTCTCCAGCGCCGCGCTGTAGCTGAACACCGTGGGCCGGATGACGACCGGCAGGCGTTCCTGCGGTGCCGGGGCCAGTTGGACGCCGTCATAGCTTCGTTCGGCGCGTGCGCGCTGTTCGGCGCGGTTCTCCCAGTAACGGCGCATCTGCTCGTTGTGGCGGAGAGCGGGCGAGCGGCGCTGATCGGCCCGATCGTAGGAAGGCTTCGAGAGATGGACCGATCCGGCGGAGCCGCCGGGCAGATAGTCCAGCGCGTTATCGGCCTGCGCCGGCAGGGCGGCCGCAGCGAGGCAGAGGAAGGCCGGCAAGGCGAATGCGGTCGGTCTCATGACCTGCATATGGTTCCGGCATCGGTCCTTGACCAGCCGGAACGGATTGCCCGCGGTCACAGCCGGGCCTAGTCTTCCCGGCAAACAGGGAGGGGTGCGCCATGGGCGACGAGAAGAAGAAGTACCGCAGCGCGGAGTGGTTCGGCGCCGGTTCCAAGGACGGCTTCAACCACCGCTCCTGGATGAAGAACCAGGGCCGGCCGCACGACCAGTTCGACGGCCGGCCCGTGATCGGCATCTGCAATTCATGGTCGGAGCTGACGCCGTGCAACGCGCATCTGCGCGACGTGGCCGAAAGGGTGAAGCGCGGCGTCTACGAGGCCGGCGGCTTTCCGCTGGAGTTCCCGGTCATGTCGCTGGGCGAGACCCTGATGCGGCCGACGACCATGCTGTTCCGCAACCTGATGTCGATGGATGTCGAGGAATCGATCCGCGCCTATCCGCTGGACGGCATCGTGCTGCTGTCGGGCTGCGACAAGACCCAGCCGGCCATGCTGATGGGCGCGGCGTCGTGCGACCTGCCGACGCTGGTGATCACTTCGGGTCCGATGCTGAACGGCAAGTTCCAGGGCCGGGATATCGGGTCCGGGACAGACGTCTGGCGCTTCTCGGAGGACATGCGCGCCGGCAAGATGACGCTGGACGACTTCATGGAGGCGGAGAACTGCATGTCCCGCTCCAACGGGCACTGCATGACCATGGGCACCGCCTCCACCATGGCCTCGCTGACGGAGTCTCTCGGCATGACCCTGCCCGGCGCCTCGGCAATTCCGGCCGTCGACGCCAACCGCTACCGGGTCTCCCACCTCGCCGGGCGGCGCATCGTCGAGATGGTCCACGAGGACCTGCGCATGTCGAAGGTGATGACCCGCAAGGCGTTCGAGAACGCGATCCGCGTAAACGCCGCCATCGGCGGCTCCACCAACGCCATCATCCACCTGATCGCCATGGCGGGCCGCCTTGGCGTCGATCTCTCCATCGATGATTTCGACAGGCTGGCGCGCGGCGTGCCGCTGCTGGTCAACCTGCGCCCCAACGGCCAGTACCTGATGGAGGACTACTACTACGCCGGCGGCCTGCCCGTGGTGATCGACAGCCTGGCGGAGGCCGGCCTGCTGCACGCGGACACGGTGACGGTCAACGGGAGTTCGATTATCGAGAACTCGAAGGGCGCGCGGAACTACAACGAGGAGGTCATCCGGCCCTTCGACAAGCCGCTGAACAAGGATGTCGGCCTCGCCGTGCTGCGCGGCAATCTCTGTCCCGACGGCGCAGTCATCAAGCCGTCGGCGGCGACGCCGGAACTGCTGAAGCACCGGGGCCGCGCCGTGGTCTTCGAGTCCATCGAGGAACTGCGCCGGGAGGTCGAGAACGACGATCTCGAGATCGACGAAAGCTGCGTCATGGTGCTGAAGGGCGCGGGGCCGAAGGGCTATCCCGGCATGCCGGAGGTCGGCAACTTCCCCCTGCCCGCCAAGATCCTGCGCAAGGGCGTCACCGACATGGTTCGCATTTCCGACGCCCGCATGTCGGGCACGGCCTATGGCGCGGTGGTCCTGCATGTCAGCCCGGAATCGGCGGCCGGCGGGCCGCTTGCGCTGGTGAAGACCGGCGACATGATCGAACTGGATGTGGAGAACCGCCGCCTGCACCTGGACGTCTCCGACGCGGAACTGGAGAAGCGCAGGGCCGCCTGGACCGCCCCGCCCCCGCCGCTGGAACGCGGCTGGGTCAAGCTCTACCACGACCATGTCACGCAGGCGCACGAAGGCTGCGACCTCGACTTCCTGGCCGGCGGCTCCGGCGCCCCGGTGCCGCGCGAAAGCCACTGAGCGAAGGAGAGAACGATGCCCGCCCATGTCAGCGTGCAGATCAAGGTCAAGGACCGCGAGAAGCTGAAGGAATACGCCGGTCAGGCGCCCGCCACCGTGGCCGCGCATGGCGGCCGCTTCATCGTCCGGGGCAACGTGACCGAGGTTTTGTCGGGCAACGCCGATCTGGACGTCGTCGCGATGATCGAGTTCCCCGACGCCGAGACCGCGCGCCGCTGGTACGCCAGCGCCGAGTACCAGGCGCTGATCCCGATCCGGGAACAGGGGGCCGACATGGTGTTCTCGCTTGTGGAATCGCCTTGACGGGCGGCCGAGGCGTATTCCAAGGGCCCTGACGATTGCCGCCGAATACCACGGCTTCCCAAAGGCTTGGGTGAAATACCGCCTTTGATGACGCGCGCGAATGCGTTAAGAGAAGCCCCAGTGCAATTGAGTCGAAACGGGCTTCACGTGATTCGCGCACCCGCGGGAGCCCGCCGGCGGTCGATGAAGCGGCCGCTCATGACTCCCAGCCTGACAGAAGTCGTGGCATGTCGAACAGATTCGAAAACGACCGCAACTCGTCCGACGAGGCGTCGTACAACATCGACGATACATTCGCCGAAGGCCGCTACACCGGCATCGGCGCGGAGCTGAAGGCGGAGCGCCTGCGCTGCGGCCTGAGCTTGGAAGACGTCTCCCAGCGGCTCAGGATCCGCGTTCAGCACCTGCATTCCATCGAGGAGGGCCGCTTCGGCGACCTGCCGGGCCGGATCTATGCGCTGGGTTTCGTGCGTTCCTACGCCGAGTTCCTGGGCGCCGACGGCGATGTCTGCGTGCGGATCTTCAAGGACGAGGTCGGCCCGGACGGTCACAGCCGCAGACTGTCCTTTCCCACGCCGCCGATCGAGAACCGCCGCCCCGGCATGATGACCCTGGCGGTGTCCCTGCTGCTGGGCGCGCTGGTGTATGGCGGCTGGTACGTCTACAGCAACGAGGGCGACCGTCTGGCCGAGACCGTCCCCGCCGTGCCCGAGCGGTTCGTCGAACAGAGCGCGCCGGCAAGCCGCAGCAGCGATTCCATCGTCGGCGCCAACGCCTCCGAGAGGCCGGCCGAGGACCGGGCCGAAACCGACATGGTGACCGAGACGCCTGCCGCCGGGGACACCGTCGACCAGGCCGCGCCGGCGGCGAATGGCGAATCCGTTGCCGAGGGCGCGAACGACCCGCCGGCGGCTGTGGCGGAAGCGACCTCGCCCGAGGCCCCGGCCGAGACGCCGGCGCCCGAAGGCTCGGCGAGCGCCGAAACAACCGTCGATGCGCCGGACCAGCCGCCCGTGGCGGCGTCGGCTGAAGCGGCCGCGCCCGGCGAGACGGTGGATACGGCTACTCCGCCCGATCTGGCCGCCGCCGAGCCGGAGCCCGTCGAGGTCGCGCCCGCGCCGGCTCACGAGACTACGGAGACGGCATCGGTCACGGCGGAGCCCGCGGCACCCGCGGAGGCGCCCGCAACGGTGTCCGACGATGATCGGCTGGCGCGGCTGACGCCGCCGCCGCTGCCGCCCTCGGCGCGCCGCGACGGCTATGTGCCCCGCGTCTTCGGCATCACCAACCGCGACGCCCGCATCGTCGTCCGCGCGGTGGCCCCGGCGCAGATCATCGTCAAGCAGAGCGGCGGACGCACCCTGCTGCCCCACCGGATGATGCAGCCCGGCGACAGCTACCGCGTGCCCGACACCAGGGGGGTGATCCTGGAAAGCGAGAACATCGACAATCTGGAAATCTTCCTCGACGGAAAGTCGATCGGCAGCGCGGGCATCCTCGCCGCCCCGGCCCGGGCCCTGGCACTGAGCCCGGAAATCCTGCGGTCGCTGGCCCGCTAGACGCGGCCCGGGCTGCGTCCCCGGCGCGCCTTGATCGGGCCGGCTCATGCGATCATGTTAGCCGCGAGGCTGGAACACCGCGTATCCCCAAGGAAGGCACCCATGAGCGTCCGTCCCTACAGAGACATCTACCGCCGCGAATGCCGCCAGATCCACGTCGGATCCGTGCCCATCGGCGGCGGCGCCCCGATCGCCGTCCAGACCATGACCAACACGCTGACCTCCGACGTGGAGGCCACGATCGCGCAGGTGAGGGCGGCCGAGGCAGCCGGCGCCGACATCGTCCGGGTGTCCTGCCCCGACGAGGACTCCACGAAGGCGCTGAAACACATCGTCCGGGCCACGGAAGTGCCGATCGTCGCCGACATCCATTTCCACCACAAGCGCGCCATCGAGGCCGCGGAAGCCGGCGCCGCCTGCCTGCGCATCAATCCCGGCAATATCGGTTCGGCCGAACGGGTGCGCGACGTGGTGAGGGCGGCGAAGGATCACGGCTGCTCCATGCGCATCGGCGTCAATGCCGGCAGCCTGGAAAAGGATCTGCTGGAGAAGTACGGCGAGCCCTGCCCGGAGGCCATGGTGGAAAGCGCGCTGGACCACGCCCGCATCCTGGAGGACAACGACTTCTTCGAGTTCAAGATCTCGGTGAAGGCCTCCGACGTCTTCCTGGCGGTCGCCGCCTATCAGGGACTGGCCGAGGCCTGCGACTATCCCCTGCATCTGGGCATCACCGAGGCCGGCGGCATGATCGGGGGCACGGTGAAATCGTCCATCGGCATGGGCATGCTGCTCTGGTCGGGCATCGGCGACACCATCCGCGTCTCGCTGTCCGCGGACCCGGTCGAGGAAGTGCGCGTCGGCTTCGATATCCTGAAATCGCTGGGGCTGCGCCATCGCGGCGTGCAGATCATCTCCTGCCCCTCCTGCGCGCGGCAGGCCTTCCCCGTCATCAAGACGGTCGAAGTGCTGGAACAGCGCCTGGCCCACATCACCACGCCCATGTCGCTGTCGATCATCGGCTGCGTGGTCAACGGCCCGGGCGAGGCGCGCGAGACCGATATCGGCCTGACCGGCGGCTCCAGGGGCCGCAGCCACAAGGTCTATGTGGGCGGCATCGCCGACCACAACATCGACGATGACAAGCTGGTCGATCACATCGTATCGATGGTCGAGGAGAAGGCGGCGGCCATCGAGGCCGCCAAAGAGGCGGAGAAGGCCGACGCGGCCTGAGCCCCATCCGGGAGAACATTCTTGGCCAAGCCCCAGCCCGTACGCGGGACGCATGACCTTTTGCCTGACGACTTCGCCGCCCACGCGGCGGTGATCGACGTCGCCCGCCGGGTCGCGACCGCGCACGGCTATCGCGAGATGGCGACGCCGATCTTCGAGTTCACGGAGATCTTCGCGCGCTCCATGGGCGAGACCTCGGACGTCGTCTCCAAGGAGATGTACACCTTCGCCGACCGGGGCGGGGAATCGATCACCCTCCGGCCCGAATACACCGCTGCGATCTGCCGCGCCTACATCTCCAACGGCCTGCAGCAGTCGGCGCCGCTGAAGGCCTTCGCCAACGGCCCCATGTTCCGCTACGAACGGCCGCAGAAGGGCCGGCTCAGGCAGTTCCACCAGATCGACATCGAGGTCATCGGGGCGCAGGAGCCGGCGGCGGACGTGGAGGTCATATCCCTCGGCGCCGAGATACTCGATCGTCTCGGCGTGCTGGAAAAGACCTCGCTGAAGCTCAACACGCTTGGCGATCCGGAGAGCCGTCAGAATTATCGCGGCGCGCTGGTCGAGTACTTCTCAGATCACCGCGACCGTCTCTCGCAGGACAGCCGGGACCGGCTGGGCCGCAACCCGCTCAGGATCCTCGATTCCAAGGACGAGGGCGACCGCGCCATCGTCGAGGGCGCACCGCTGTTCGGCGACTATCTGAACCAGTGGAGCCGGGACTTCTTCGCAGAGGTGACCGCGGGCCTCGACACGCTGGGCATTGCCTACGACCTCGACGCGCGGCTGGTGCGGGGCCTGGACTACTACACCCACACCGCCTTCGAGTTCGTCACCGACGCGCTGGGCGCGCAGGGCGCCGTGATCGCCGGCGGTCGCTATGACGGCCTGATCGAGCAGATCGGCGGCTCGCCGACCCCCGGCATCGGCTGGGCGGGCGGAATCGAACGGCTCGCCATGCTGTCGGGCGCGACCGGTCAGCCGCGCAAGCCGGTCGCGCTGGTGCCGGTGGGCGACGACGCAGCGAAGGCGGCGCTGAAGATCGCTCAGACGCTCCGCCGCGAAGGTTTCATCGTCGACCTCGCCTTCCGCGGCAACCTGGGCAAGCGCATGAAGCGCGCGGACCGTATCGGCGCGGCCTGCGCCGTGATCTTCGGCGAAGAGGAACTGGCGCGCGACGCGGTCACGCTCCGCGACCTGGCCAGCGGCGAGCAGAACGAAACGCCACTGGGCGAGCTTGCCGGCGCATTGCAGATCTATGGGGATTCACGAGTGTGATTCCACGCGACCGACTCCGCCAGATCAAGGCGCGCCAGGACGAACTGGCCTCGTTGCTGGCCGATCCGGGCGCGGCGGGGCGGGGCGACTTCGCCAGTCTTTCCCGGGAATATGCCGAGCTGGCGCCGGTCGTGGAGACGATCGACGAGCTGGAGGCGCGCGAGAAGGAGCGCGCGGAACTGCGCGAACTCGCCGCCGACCGCAGCTCGGACAAGGAAATGCGCGAACTGGCCGAGGCGGAACTGGACGAACTGGACGAAGCCATGCCGGCGCTGGAGCGCAAGGTCCAGCTCATGCTGCTGCCGAAGGACGAGGCTGACGCCCGCAACGCCATCCTGGAAGTGCGCGCCGGTACGGGCGGCGAGGAAGCGGCGTTGTTCGCCGCGGAGCTGTTCCGGATGTATCAGCGTTTCGCGGAAATCAACGGCTGGCGCTTCCAGACCATGGACATGACCGAGACGGATCTGGGCGGTCTGAAGGAAGGCGTCGCCGAAATCGGCGGCCCCGACGTCTATGCGCGGATGAAGTTCGAATCGGGCACCCATCGCGTCCAGCGCGTGCCGCAGACGGAATCGGGGGGGCGCATCCACACCTCGGCGGCCACCGTCGCGGTGCTGCCCGAAGCCCAGGAAGTGGACGTGAAGATCGAGGACAAGGATCTCCGCATCGACATCTACCGCGCCTCCGGCCCCGGGGGACAGTCGGTCAACACGACCGATTCGGCGGTGCGCATCACCCATCTGCCGACCGGCGTCGTCGTCATCCAGCAGGACGAGAAATCCCAACACAAGAACAAGGAAAAGGCGATGCGCGTCCTGCGCGCCCGCCTGTTCGAGGCCGAGCGGCAGCGGCTGGCCGACGAACGCGCCGCGGACCGGCGCGGCCAGGTGGGTTCGGGCGACCGGTCCGAGCGCATCCGCACCTACAACTTTCCGCAGGGGCGCGTCACCGACCACCGCATCAACCTGACCATGCACCGGCTGCCGGAAATCCTCTCCGGCGAGGCGCTGGGCGAAGTGGTGGATTCGCTGATCGCCGAGGACCAGGCCCGCCGCCTGGCGGCGCTGAACGATGATCGCTGAGGCGCCGACCGTCGAGGATCTGCTGAGCCGGGGCACGGTGCAGCTGCGGCAGGCCGGCGTCGGAACGGCGCGGCTGGACGCGCGGATCCTTCTGGCCGCCGTCCTTGGACGCGAACCGGCCAGTCTGCTGCCCGGCGAAACCGGGTCGGTGGAGCGGGACGCCGAGCGACGTTACGCCGCCCTACTTGACCGGCGCGCGGCGCGCGAGCCCGTGGCCCGGATACTGGGCCGGCGGGAGTTCTACGGCCGCGTCTTCCACCTGTCGCCCGCCACTCTGGAGCCCCGTCCCGACAGCGAGACCACGGTCGACCTGGCGCTTGAATGCCTGGGCAGCACGGACCATATCCTCGATGTCGGAACGGGCAGCGGATGCCTGCTGCTGACGCTGCTGGCCGAAAGACCCGGAGCCACCGGCCTGGGCGCCGACATCTCGAACGAAGCCGTCGCCACCGCCGCGGAAAACGCCCGCCGTCTCGGACTCGGGAACCGGGCCACCTTCCGGCAGGGCGACTGGCTGACGGGGATCGAAGACCGCTTCGACCTCGTGATCTCGAATCCGCCCTATATACCGGAAGACGAGATCGCAACGCTGATGCTGGAAGTCCGCGACCATGACCCGCGCCGGGCGCTGGCCGGCGGCGGAGACGGGCTGGCGGCCTATCGCGCGATCTTCGCCGAGGCGGGACGGGTACTTTCCCCGCGAGGCCGCGTGGTGGTGGAGATCGGCTGCGGTCAGCAGGACGAGGTCGCCATGATCGCCGCCGCACACGGCTTCGATCTGGCGAATACGGCCGCCGATCTGGGCGGTCATATGCGCGCCATGGCCTTTGTCACGGCAGGTTAACGAAAAAAACACTTGGAAACGGCAGGTTGGACGTCTAGTTTCGGGATCAGGACAGCGCCTGGCGGCGAAAGCCGCGGCTGCGGCAGTCCCAAATTTCGTATCAATCGCAAAGCGACGAGCGAATCCGGCCCATCCGTATGTTGAGGATGGGTCTTACACGAAGCAGACCTTTGGCAGGAAAATGAGAGCACCGAACAACAAGCGGGCGCGCGGGCGCACGAACAGGCGTCCCCCGAATCCGAATCGCAGCTTCGAGAGCAACGGGCCGGACGGGAAGATTCGCGGCAACGCCAATCAGGTCTACGACAAGTACAGCCAGCTCGCGCGCGACGCCGCCGCAACCGGCGACCTCGTCGCGGCCGAAGGGTTCTGGCAGCACGCCGAACACTACTACCGCATCATGATGTCGATGCAGCAGAACAACCGGCCGCAGAACCAGCAGTCGGGCGACGGCCAGGACCAGAACGATCAGAACGAGCGCTCCGGCAGCGATCAGAACGACCGTTCCGGCGGCTCGGACCGCGACGATCGCGATCAGGACGAGCAGGGCCAGAGCGAATCCCGCTCCCGCAGGGGCGGCCGCAATGACCGGTCCGGCGGCGACGATCGCGATCAGGACGAGCAGGGCCAGGGCGAATCCCGCTCCCGCAGGGGCGGCCGCAATGAACGCTCCGGCGGCGACGATCGCGACCAGGACGACCAGCAGGCACAGACCGAACCCCGCGGCGACAGTGGCGATCGCGACGAAAGCGCCGACGAGAGCGGCGGCGAATCCGAGACCGCCGGCCTGGAGCGCGCGGTGCGCCGCACCCGCGCACGGCGTCCGCGCCGCGCCCGCGACGAGGACGAGCAGGGCGGCAAGTCCAACGATGACGGCGGTCGCGAGGCCGCGACCGAGGACGCCGCCGACTGATGATGCGCCGCCGGTCTTCGGGCCGGCCCGCCATTCCCTTCTGCCATCGACGGCCGCAGCGTTCGCAAGCGCCATGACGCAGGCTTGGCCGCGCCATGGCCCGCAGGCCGTGACCACGCCGACATCCCCCTTCGCGCCCGGATATCGGGTCTATGATTCCGGCCGGCGCTCGTAGAGAATTGCCCGAGCGCGAACGGGGCCGCAGGAGGCCCGTCCAAACTGGAAGAGGGGGTCTCCAGACCATGTCCGCCGAACTGCCGCACATTCCCTTGCTGGTACCGGGTATCGAGAGCAGCGCCACCTCGGTGACCGTCTCGGCGCCCTGGGATCTGTCGCCCATCGCCACCGTCGCCCGCGCCGACAGCGCCACGGTGGAGAAGGCGCTGGCCAACGCCTATGCGCTGTACCGCAACCGAGACGCCTGGCTGCCCATGCGGGAACGGGTGCAGATCCTCACCCGCGCCATGGGCATCATGCGCGAACGCCGCGAAAAGATGGCCACGGACGCCGCGCGCGAAGGCGGAAAGCCGCTGGCCGACTCGCTGATCGAGGTCGACCGCGCCATCGACAGCGTGCACATCTGCATCGACGAGCTGCGCAGCCGCGCCGGCGAGGTGATCCCGATGTGCATCACCGAAAGCTCCAAGAACCGCGTCGCCTTCACCCGGCCGGAGCCGGTCGGCGTCGTGGTGGCCGTCAGCGCCTTCAACCACCCGCTCAACCTGATCGCGCATCAGGTCGCGCCGGCGGTAGCCACCGGTTGCCCGGTGATCGTCAAGCCGGCCGACAAGACCGCTCTGTCCTGCCTGAGCTTCGTGCAGATCCTGCGTGAGGCCGGCCTGCCGCCGGAGTGGTGCCAGGCCGTGGTTACCGCGGACCGTAAGGACGCGACCGCCATGGTGACCGACGAGCGCGTCGGCTTCTTCAGCTTCATCGGCTCGGCCAAGGTGGGCTGGACGCTGCGCAGTCAGCTCGCGCCGGGCACGCGCTGCGCGCTCGAGCATGGCGGCGCGGCGCCGGTGATCGTGACCGAAGGCGCCGATCTGGACCGCGCCGTCCCGTCCCTGGCCAAGGGCGGCTTCTATCACGCCGGCCAGGTCTGCGTGTCGGTGCAGCGCGTGTTCACGCCGAAAGCGATGGCCAGGGAGTTCGCGACCCGGCTGGCCGACGCCGCAAAGAAGATGAAGGTCGGCGATCCCACCCTGGCGGATACCGAGATCGGACCGCTGATCACGCCCGGCGAGGTCGACCGCGTCCACCAGTGGGTCGAGGAGGCGAAGGCCGCCGGGGCGGAAGTTCTCTGCGGCGGCGAGAAGCTCACCGACACCGCCTACAAGCCGACGGTGCTGCTGAATCCGCCCGCGGATGCGAAGGTGTCGGTCCAGGAGATCTTCGGGCCCGTGGTCTGCGTCTACGGCTATGACGACATGGAAGAGGCCATCGACCGGGCGAATTCCCTGCCGTTCTCGTTCCAGGCGGCCGTCTTCGGCCAGGACATCGACAAGCTGATGCGAGTCTCGAGCCGTCTCGACGCCTCGGCCGTCATGGTCAACGATCACACCGCCTTCCGTGTCGACTGGATGCCTTTCGCCGGCCTGAAGCAGTCCGGCCACGGGGTCGGCGGCGTACCGCATTCCATGCACGAGATGCAGATCCAGAAGATGACGGTGATCCACTCGCCGGAAATCAAGGACTGACCGGCCAGCGGCCGGCTTCCCTCCGGGGCGGCCGGCCGTTCACGGTTCCTGAACCGAATCCGGGCAAAGTGGTCTTCCTGTCGGCGCCGCCGTGGCCATGTTGCGGGACAGACCCCGCCGACGGCACGTCGCCCCACATGTCCCCCGATCGTCGCAGAGAGTGTCGCCATGTCCGCCGATCTCAATTTCACATCCCTGATCTGTTCCCGGCTGTGCCACGACCTCGTGGGCCCGGTCGGCGCCATCTCCAACGGCATCGAGCTGATGGAGATGGAGGACGAGCCGGAGATGATGAAGGACGCGCTGGACCTGCTGAAGCATTCGGCGGCGAACGCCTCGCGGCGGCTGAAGTTCCTGCGCTTCGCCTTCGGTTCCTCGGGCGGCGACGAACTGCCCCTGCCCGTCCGCGACGCCCGTCAGGCCGCGCTCGACTTCTTCACCGACCACCGCCTGGAGCTTGTCTGGCCGGATGCCGGGAACGCGGAGCCGGCCAAGGGCCGCATCCGCCTGGCGCTGAACCTGACCATGGCCGGCGCGGCAGGGCTGGTGCGCGGCGGTGAGCTGACGGTGAGCGTGGACAACGATTCCCTCGCCGTCACCGGCGTGCACGACCGGGCCGCTCTGCCCGATGCGGTGGTCGAGGCGCTGGAGGGCCGTCGCGAGGCCGCCGGCGGCGAAGACGCGCGCATCATCGAGAGCTTCCTCGCCCGCAAGCTGGCCGACGTCGAGGGCCTGGTCCTGACCATCGAACAGAGCCCCGGCCGCTTCACCATCGCCGCCCGGTAGACGCTGCGCGCATCCGGGCCTGCTTCACGCGGCGAGGCGCAGACCGTCGGCCTTCCACGCCGCTATCGAACCGAGATAGACGTCGACTTCGCCGAAGCCATTGGCTCGCAGTACCGACGCCGCGATGGCCGCACGCTTGCCGCTGCCGCAATACACCGTCACCGCGCGATCCCGATCGAGCCGGTCGAGTTCTTCCGGCAACTGGCCGACATAGACATGTATGGCGTCGTCTATGTGGCCGCCTTCGAATTCGTCGATCGAACGAACGTCGAGCAACTGCCAGTTCGGCATATCGTCGCCTAGGCGCCGGCGAACGGTTTCGGTGTCGACCATCGGCATCGTCCGGAACGCGACGCCCTGAGTGGCGCCGCCAACCATCCCTGCGGCGTAGCAGCTCACCCCGTCGAAGCCGATGCGGCCCAGCGTACGAACCGACTCTTCGGCCTGCCGCCCGTCCTCGGCGAGCAGGCGGATCTCGCGCTCCGGATCGAGCAGCCAGCCCGCGAACGCGGCCAGCATGTCGTGGGGAATGGCCAGCGAGCCGGGCAGGTGCGCGCCGGCAAAGGCGGTAATCGAACGTACATCGACCAGTTGAGCTTCCGCGCCGTCCGTCAGCGCGTCTACCGGCATTCGCGGCGGCATGATGAAGCGCTGCATCGCCGGCCCGCCCTCGGAGTTCAATCGCTCCATGAGCCGGAAATAGGGCGGCTGGTAATGGTTCTCCGACACCTTGGCGTCGATGAAGGCTTCGCGGTCCGCGATCTGCAGCATCGGGTTGTTGCGCCGTTCATGGCCCAGGCTTGAGAACTCCCGGTCCGCCATGCCGGAACCGCAGACGGAACCTGCGCCGTGCGCCGGGTAGACCAGCGCCTGATCACCCAGCCCCATGATCTTCCACAGACTGTCATGGAGCATTCCCGCGACCTCGCGCGGGCGGTCCGGATAGAAATCGGTCCGCCCCACATCGCCGATGAAAAGCGCATCGCCCGTTAACACGCCGACCGCGCCCTCGCCGAAGTCCCGGTCGAACAGGACGAACGAGAGGCTGTCATCGGTGTGACCCGGAGTCTCCAGCACTTCCAGCCGGGCGTCACCCAGCTCGAAGCTGTCGCCCTCGCGTGCGGTTTCGGCGTAGCGCACGGGCTCCGCCGGGTTGGGGCCGTGCCAGATCCTGGCGCCGGTCTCGCGCGACAGGGCCGGCGCGCCGGACACCAGATCCTCGTTGCGATGGGTTTCCAGCACGTGCCGGATCCGCATGCCATGGGCGTCCGCCAGCCGGACATAGACTTCGATGTCCCGTCTCGGATCGATCACGGCGGCATCAGGCCCCGAGCCCACGAAATAGGAAAGATGAGCGAGGCCTTCGGTCTTGATCTTTTCGACAATCATGGCTTTCTCCTGAGCCGTTGGGACCTGGAAGGAAACGATCGGGAGGTCTTCCTCACTGATGTTCCGGTCGGAAATCCGCCGCGCCGGCGGCGGCGATTTCACAGCTCACATGCGTTCAACGATCCGGCGATCAACCGCCTGCGACTTCGCAGCATGCGAGCCCCCAGCAATCCGCATTTCTCCGCATATCGTTAGCAAGCTAATGATATGCGGATGGACCGACCCGCCCGCGACATCCGGGAGACCTTTACCGTCTCTCTCGTCCAACTCGCCCGCCGCTGGCGCTGGCGTCTGGACAGCCGTCTCCAGGATCTGGGCCTGACACAGGCGCGCTGGGCGGCGCTGCTGCAGATCCAGCGCCGCGAAGGGGTTTCGCAGCGTCAGCTCGCCGAGTTCATCGGCATCGAGGGACCGACGCTGGTCCACATTCTCAATTCGCTGGAGCGCCAGAACATGATCGAGCGCCGGCCCGACGCCCGGGACCGCCGCGCCAAGACCGTGCACCTGACCGATACCGCGCGCCCGCTGGTTGGACGCATCGAGGAGATCGCCCACGGTCTCCGGCTGGAGCTGACCGAAGGGATCGACGACGAGGAACTGGCGACGTGCGTCCGCGTCTTCCGCAAGATCGACCAGCGGCTGACGGAACTGGCGGAGGCGACACGGTGAACGCGGAAGAGGCCAGCCTGCCGCCCCGCCCCGGCCGCACGCGCCGGCGGATCGTCCGCTACGGCGCGCTGCTGGCTGTTCTGGGCCTCGCCGCCTATTTCGTGCAGGACTGGGTGGTCCGCCGTCAGACCCATGTCTACGTCATCGATTCCCGCATCGCTTCCGATATCATCACGATCGGCGCGCAGGACGGGGGCGTGATCACCGAACTGCCCGTCGGCACCGGCGATGTCATCCGGCGCGGCACGGTGCTGGTTCGCATCGATCACCGCGAGCTGGACCTGCAGATCGAGGAGGTGCTGGCCCGGATGTCGCGCCTGCCGGTCGACCGGGCACGGCTGGAAGCAGAGATGGCGCTGACGCGCAGCCAGGTCGGGGCGGCCACCGAGGCGGCCAGGGCGCGGATATCCGTCGCCGAGGCCGAACGGACATCCGTGGAGGCTCTGATGGCGCAGGCCACCAGGGAACTGGAACGCGCCGAGCAGCTCTATCGGCGCAAGGTGGTGTCCTCCCGGGCCGTCGATGACGCCCGCGCCGATTTTGCCGACCTGGAAGGGCGAATGCTGCGCGCGCGCGCCGCCGTGCTGGCCGCCAGGGCCGAACAGCGGCAGGCCGAGGCCGAGCGCGATCGCATCGATGTGCTGGCGCGCCAGATCGAGCTGCTGGAAGCCGAACGCCCCGCCCTGCAGGCGCGGCTGGATCAGCTTCAGACCCGCCGCGACGACCGCGACATCGCCAGCGGCATCGACGGCGTGGTCGACCAGACCTTCATCGAGGCCGGCGAATATGTGCGCCCCGGCCAGCGCCTGCTGATGATCCACGATCCGGAGAACGTCTGGGTCGCCGCCAATATCAAGGAGACCGAGCTCGGCCGCTTCCGCGTCGGCTCCCGCGCCATCGTCAAGGTCGACGCCTTCCCGGGACGCGAGATCACCGGCCGCGTGACATGGATCGCGCCGGCCGCCACCAGCGTGTTCGCGCTGCTGCCCAATCCCAACCCCTCTGGCAACTTCACCAAGGTGACGCAGCGCGTACCCGTGCGGATCGATCTTCAGGGCGCGAAGGACGGGCTCCGGCCCGGAATGATGGTCGAGGTGGCGATCGACGCGGAGCGGGACTGATGCCGCAGACCGTCGAGATCCTGACCGAACGCTATGGCTCCGCCTATCGTTGGCTGGCGCTGTCCTCGGCGATGATCTGCACCATGGCCGCGGTCCTCTCGGCGACCATCGTCAATGTCGCCATCCCCGACATCATGGGCGCCTTCGGCATCGACCAGGTAACCGCGCAGTGGCTGTCCAGCGGCTTCCTTGCCGCCATGACCGCCACCATGCTGCTGATCGATTTCCTGACCAAGACCATCGGCCAGCGGGCGACCATGAACATCGCGCTGGGCATCTTCCTGGCCGGGGGGTTGATGGGTGGCCTGGCGGAAACGGCCGACGCCGCAATCGCCTCCCGCATCCTGCAGGGCGCATCGGCCGGGATCATCCAGCCGCTGGCCATGGTCGTGGTCTTCCAGGTCTTCCCGCCGGAACGTCGCGGTTTCGCCATGGGCATCTACGGCCTCGGCGTGGTCATGGCGCCGGGTACCTCGCCGTTTCTCGGCGGTCTGCTGGTGGACGGGCTGGGCTGGCGCTACACCTTTTACATTGCCGTGCCCATGGGTTTCCTGGGTCTGGTCCTGACCAACCTGTTCGTGCCGTCGGGCCGGCTGAGCGAGATCCGGCCGCGCTTCGACTGGTTCGCCTTCGGTCTTCTGATCGTCTTCCTGATCAGCCTGCTCACCGCCTTCACCGACGGTCAGGACCTGGGCTGGGGCAGCGTTTCGGTGACCGGCCGGTTCCTGATCGCGGCGGCGGCATTCCTGCTGTTCATCTGGTGGGAGCACCGGGTGGAACACCCGTTGATGGACATGACCGTCTACCGCCAGCCGGGCTTCATGGGCGCCGTGGTGGTCAGTCTCATTCTCGGAGCGGGGCTGTTCGGCTCGACCTACCTGATTCCGCTCTTCGCCCAGACAGTGCAGAACCTGACGCCCACGCTGTCGGGCCTGCTGCTGCTGCCGGCGGGGATATCCATGATGCTGATCACCACCTTCTCCGGCCGGATGGCCGACCGCTTCGAACCGGGCATGACCGTCGGCTTCGGCCTGCTCATGTTCGCCGTCTCCTTCTTCCTGATGTCCTTCGCGGACCCCAACACGGCATTCCTGACCCTCGCCTTCTACATCCTGATCAGCCGCGCGGGGATGGGTTTCATCTTCCCCTCGCTCAGCGCCGGTTCGGTCCGCCTCCTGCCCATGAACCTGCTGCAGCAGGGTTCGGCGACGATGAACTTCACGCGCCAGCTGGGCGGGGCCTTCGGCGTCAACATCCTGGCGGTGATGCTGGACCGGGAGATCAGCTACTTCTCCGACCACGTGACGTCGACCCAGACTCCGGCCAACGGCGCCACCGAAGCCTATGTGCGAACCGTCGCCGAAATGGCGGAGCGCGGCGGAATCTCCGACATGCAGGCCGAAGCGGTGGCGCTGGGTCACCTCTCCCGCGCCCTTCAGGTGGAGGCCGCGACCTTCGGCTTCCAGGAATCCTTCCTGTTCGGCTCCGTCGCCTTCCTTGCCTCCGTCGTCGGGGCGGTCATGATGGTCCGCGGCGCGCGCAAGCGCCGGCGCAGGGAGGCGATGGCTTGAGGGAACTGACATTCCGTGTCGCGGCGGAAAGCGGCGCAGCGAGCGTCAACGCGAGGGTCGGGCGTCTCCTCATGGCGGGCTGGACCGGCCGCGACGAGGCCGCCGTCCTGGCCCATATCGAGGAACTGAAGGAACTTGGCGTGAAGCCGCCGGCCTCGGTTCCCGTCTTCTATCCGCTTTCGCCCGATCGTCTGACGCAAGCCGGCCGGATTCACGTCTCGGGTCCCGGCACCAGCGGCGAGGTCGAGTACTTCCTGCTCGGCCATGGCAGCGAGACCTGGGTCGGGCTCGGCTCCGACCACACCGACCGGGATCTGGAATCCGTCTCGATCACCCTGTCGAAGCAGATCTGCGACAAGCCCCTGGCCGCTGCGCTCTGGCGCCTGGAGGACGTTGCACCGCACTGGGACAGGCTCCGGCTTTCGGCCTGGTGCGACTTCGGCGAGGGCGAGGTCCTCTACCAGCAGGCCACGCTGGACGCGATGCGGGAGCCGGCGGAACTGATCGCTAGGGGCTTCGGCGCGGGCGGCCTGCCCGACGGCGCGGTCATGTTCGGCGGCGCGCCTTCCGCCATCGGCGGCATCCGCCCGGCGGCGAACTTCCGCATGGAACTCGCCGACCCGGTGCTGGGCCGGTCGCTCGGCCACGCCTACACGGTGGAGGAACTGGGTGTGCCGGGCTGACGGCGCCTATGCGGGCCGGCGGCCGATCATGAAGTTGTTCTCCATGACCATCTTCGCCGTGCCGTTCTGGTCCTCCAGCCGGTGCTTGACGTAGCAAAAACCGATGTCGGGCCGGCTCTTCGAGGGGAACTTGTCGGCAACCTCGGTCACCAGAGTCAGTTCGTCGTCGACGAATGTGGGCTTCAGCCAGCGCACGGACTTCACGCCGGGCGAACCCTGACTGACAACGGTGGTCAGCATGCCGTCGACCATCAGCCGCATGGCGATGGAACAGCTGTGCCAGCCCGAGGCCGACAGCTTGCCGAAGGGGCCGCGTTCGCCGCCCTCCCGGCTCAGATGGAAATACTGGGGATCGAACTGCTCGGCGAAGCGGACGATGGCGTCCTCCGTGACCCGGTGCGGGCCGTGGCGGTGCACCTCGCCGACTTCGATCTCCTCCCAGAACCGTCGGCCATCCTCCCCCATCTACGTCGCTCCCCTCAGACGTTGAACCGGAAATGCATCACGTCGCCATCCTGGACCACGTACTCGCGGCCCTCCAGCCGCATGCGGCCGGCATCCTTGGCGCCCTGCTCGCCGCCGAGGCTCACATATTCGTCAAAGGCGATGGTTTCGGCGCGGATGAAGCCCTTCTCGAAGTCGGTGTGAATCGCACCGGCGGCCTGCGGCGCGGCGGCGCCCGCCTCGACGGTCCAGGCCCGGGCCTCCTTCGGACCCGCCGTGAAGAATGTGATCAGATCCAGCAGGCCGTAACCGGCGCTGATGATGCGGTCGAGGCCGGTCTCCTCCAGGCCGATCTCGTCGAGAAACATCGCGCGCTCGTCCGGGTCGGTGAGCTGGGCGATCTCCGCCTCGATCGCCGCCGAGATGACGACCGCCGTGGCGCCCTCGGCCGCGGCCTTCTCGGCGACGCGGGCCGAGTGTTCGTTGCCATGTTTCGCGTCCGCCTCGGCGACGTTGCACACATACAGAACCGGCTTCGCGGTCAGAAGCTGCAGCATCTCGAAGCGCTTGCGGTCTTCCGCCGAGACGGCCAGCACGCGCGCGGGCTTGCCCTCGCGCAGCAGATCCAGCGCGCCCTGCATCACTTCCACGTCCGCCTTCAGGTTCTTGTCGCCGGACTGGAAGCGCTTCTGCAACGGCGTCAGGCGTTTCTCCAGGCTTTCCATGTCCGCGATCATCAGCTCCGTCTCGACCGTCTCCGCGTCGGCGACCGGATCGATGCGGCCGTCGACATGGGTGATGTCGTCATCCTCGAAGCATCTCAGCACATGGACGATGGCGTCGACTTCCCGGATATGGCTGAGGAACTGGTTGCCCAGTCCCTCGCCCTTCGAGGCGCCGCGGACCAGCCCGGCGATATCGACGAAGGTGAGCTGGGTCGGGATGACCTCCTTCGACTTCGCCAGTTCGGCCAGCTGTTTCAGGCGCGGATCCGGCACCGCGACGCGGCCCAGGTTCGGCTCGATGGTGCAGAACGGGTAGTTCGCCGCCTGCGCCGAGGCCGTCTGCGTCAGGGCGTTGAACAGGGTGGACTTGCCGACATTCGGCAGTCCGACGATACCGCACTTAAATCCCATCCTTGTCGGCCTCGCTCTCGCTCTTGTTCTTTTCCGGCTTGGGCGGCGGGCATTTCAGCGCCACCGCGGTCATGAAGCCCGGCGCGTCGCCCTGGGCCAGCTTCGGGGCGGCGAAGGCGATCGCGTCCAGAAGCTGGTCCAGCAGGGGCTGCTGGGCCTTCGCGAAATTGCCCAGGACATGGCCGGTCACCCGGTCCTTGTGGCCGGGATGGTCGATGCCGATGCGCACCCGCTGGAATTCCGGCGTCATGTGCTGCGCGACCGAGCGCACGCCGTTGTTGCCCGCATGGCCGCCGCCCACCTTCACCTTGACCTTGCCGAAGGCGAGATCGAGCTCGTCGTGAAACACGGTCAGCCGGTCCAGTGCCAGCTTGTGGAAGCGGACAGCCTCGGCGACCGACTGGCCGGAGCGGTTCATGAAGGTTTCGGGTTTCAGCAGAAACACCTTCTCGCCGTCCAGAACGCCCTCGGCAATCTGGCCCTGGAACTTGCGCCGCCACGGCCCGAAGCCGTGATCGGCGGCGATCCGCTCCACCGCCATGTATCCGACATTGTGGCGATGGCCGGCATAGTCCCGGCCGGGATTGCCCAGCCCGACGAACAGTCGCATGGATTGGCCTCCCAGAGGAGGAGCGGCCGGCTACTTCTCTTCGGACTCTTCGGCTTCCGCCTCGTCGCCGCCCTCGGCCTCTTCGCCTTCGGTCTCTTCGGCTTCCGCCTCCGCCTCGGCCTCGGCCTCCGAATCCGCCTGCTCCTCGGCCTGCTCCTCGGCGACGGCCGTGGAGGCGGCGATGGTGGCGATGGTGAAGTCGCGGTCCGTGATGGTCGGCTCGACGCCCTCAGGCAGGGTAACGTTGCTGATCTTGGCCGCGTCGTTGATATCGAGTCCGGCCAGGCTGACCTCGATGTTCTCGGGGATGGCGTCCGCCGGGCAGTCGAGTTCGACCTCGTGACGGACGACGTTGAGCACGCCGCCGCGGACCAGGCCCGGGCTCTCTTCTTCGCCGACGAAGATGACGGGGATGTTCACGGCCACGCGCGCGTTGGCCGACAGCCGCAGGAAGTCGATGTGGATCGGCGCATCGGTCACCGGATCGAGCTGCACGTCGCGGGGCAGGCAGCGCTGCTTGCGGTCGCCGACGCGCACTTCGTAGACGCGCCCCATGAAGCCGCCACGGTGCAGTTCCTTGACCACGACGCCGAATTCGACGGCGATGCTGGCAGGCTCCTTCTTGTCGCCATAGACGACGGCCGGAACCTTGCCCTGCTGGCGAAGCGTGCGGACCGCACCCTTTGTGGTGACGTCGCGCATCGAGGCTTCGATGATATCCATATCGGCCATGTCTTCTCTCCTCTGCCGGGCGCCGCAGCCTTGTCGCCGCGCGCGCCGGTGAATCCGAAATTCCGTTGCCGGGGCCGGCGTCCCTGGCTCTAGTCGAACAGGCTGGAAACCGAGGTTTCCGTCGAAATCCGCTTGATCGCTTCCGCCAGCAGGGAGCCGATCGAGACCTGCCGGATCTTCGGCTCGTTCTCGATGTCTTCCGTCGCGCGGATGGTGTCGGTCACCACAAGCGACTCAAGCGCCGATTCGGCAACGCGTTTCACCGCGCCGCCCGAAAGGACGCCATGCGTGACATAGGCCGAAACCGACAGCGCCCCCCTGTCCAGGAGCACCGCGGCCGCGTTGCAGAGCGTGCCCGCGCTGTCGACGATATCATCGACCAGAATGCAGCGACGTCCCTCGACCTCGCCGATCACGTTCATCACTTCCGAAACGCCAGCCTTTTCGCGGCGCTTATCCACGATCGCCAGGTCGGCGTCAAGCCGCTTGGCGAAGTAGCGCGCGCGTACGACGCCCCCCACGTCGGGCGAGATGACCATCAGGTCGGATTCGTTGTCGAAATGCTGCTTGATGTCGTCGATCAGCACCGGTCCGGCATAGAGGTTGTCCAGCGGGATGTCGAAGAAGCCCTGGATCTGCCCGGCGTGAAGGTCGACGGTCAGCACGCGGTCGGCGCCCGCCTTCTCGATCAGGTTGGCCACCAGCTTGGCCGAGATCGGCGTGCGCGGCCCCGGCTTCCGGTCCTGCCGGGCGTAACCGAAATAGGGCAGCACCGCGGTGATGCGGCGCGCCGAGGCCCGGCGCAGCGCGTCGACGCAGATCAGCAACTCCATCAGGTGGTCGTTGGCGGGAAAGGACGTGGACTGAACGACGAACACGTCCTCACCGCGGACGTTCTCGTGAATTTCCACATAGACCTCTTCGTCGGCGAAGCGTTTCACCGAGGCATTGGTCGGACGGACCCCCAGATAATCGGCGATCTGGGCGGTCAATACGGGATTGCTGTTCCCAGCGAGAACCTTCATGAGACTGGCGGATTTTCCATGATGGCGACGGCGGCGGCGGCGGACTTGTACCAGCAAGGCCATGGGCTGTCCATCTGCCGTGACGCTTTTCTGACGGCCGGGCCGCCCTCCCGCCCGGACATGCGACTATGGGCTGAACCGACGCAGCAGATCGGCAATCTCAGGTGCTGCAGCCGCGGCAGCCAGTTTCGCCACCACGCCCCAGCGGCGGTCCAGCCGGCCCTTCGCCACGCGGTTCTGCTGCTGCAGCCGGCCGCGTTCCTTGCCCTCGGCGTCGTGCAGCAGCCAGGTGATGGTGACCAGCTCGTTGGCCTCGTCCATCGGCCGCACCTCGACCAGAGCGCGCAGCACCGGCAGGCGCGCGCCGCCGCGGCCATCGTCGACGGTCACATCGAACCGCCCCAGTTCGTGCGCCATGGCCGACTCCAGCGCCGCGTTGCCGTCGCCGGGCGCCCCCCGCGCGCCACCCAGGATCAGCTTCGGCCCGGCTTCCCTTGCCTGCGCCGGCGCGTCGAATCCGAGCATGGCGCCCATCTCGCCGATCGCCGCACGCGCCATCTGGCGGATGACAAAGGGATCCGCCTGCCGGTACGAGGCCCAGTCGACATCCTGGCGATAGGCGACGGTCTCGACGGGCGCGCCGTCGGGCGTGAGAAGCTGCCATTGCAGCGTCATCGTCGCCGTTCCGTCCTGCGGGGGACCGGCCGCCGCCTGGCCCACCAGCCGGTAGCGGTTCGGCACCTCGTAGCGGATCGCCGCGACCTCCCGTGTGCGGAGTTCCTCGACCAACATGTCGGTCAGCATGTCCAGGGCGGCGCGATCCGCGCCCACCGCCGGATGCACGATCAGCGCCGTGGACGGTCCCGGCGGCGGCACCCCGCCGCCCTTGTCGGCGGGGCTGAAGGGCCTCGGTACGCTGCCGCAGGCCGCCAGCACCACCGCAAGCCCGGCCACCGCCAGCCAGGCTGCGGCCCTAGAAAATGACACAGCTCGCCATCGCGAAGATCACGAACACGAAGACCAGCATGATCAGCCAGGGCATGGGCTCAGACCTGCAAGAGATCGAGTGGATGGCGGCTGAGCGGACGTGAGCCCGTCTCCGTGACCAGGGACGTCCGGGCGAGCGTCATGGCGGTTCCGCTGTCGCTGTCGGCCAGGATCATGTGGACGAAGAACACCATCCCCGGACGAATCTCCACCGGATTGTCACGGTAGAACATCGGCCAGTCCATCCAGTTGGGCGCGAAGGTGGTCCCCAGGGCGTAGCCGCAGGCGTTGAGACGATGAGCCCTGAGGCCGCGCCGGTCGAAGACGTCCGAATGGGCCTGGAACACATCGCCCATCGTCGAGCCGGGCCGGAGCGCGGCCTCGCAGGCCTGCAGCGCCTCCAGGCAGGCGGCGTGAAGATCGCGGTGGCGACCGGTCGTGCGGCCAACCGGCAGGGTGCGCATCAGGGCGGCATGGTAGCGGCGGTAGACGCCGGCCCACTCCAGGGTGAGCTGGTCCTCGGCGTCGAGGCGCCGCCGTCCCACCTGATAGCGGCAGAGCAGGGCGTGATCGCCCGAGCCGATGACGAACTCGTTGCCGGAATAGTCGCCGCCGCCGCGGAACACCGCACCCTGCATCGCGGCCAGGATATCGCCCTCGAAAGCGCCGGGCCGGGCTGTCCCGAGCGCTGCGTCGAACGCGTCATCGGCCAGTGCGGCGGCCTTCTCCACATATTCGATCTCCGCCGGGCTCTTCACCAGCCGAAGCCGGCTGATCAGCAACGAGGCGTCGGTCATGGCGCAGAAGCCTTCCATGGCCCGGTCGAGCATCCTGAGCGATCTGCCCGTCAGGCCATAAGCCTCCAGCTCGATTCCGACGCGCGCGCCGTCCAGGTCCAGCTCGGCCATGATCTCGCGCAGATCGTTCGCCGGATTGGCGCCCTCCCGGTCCTCCCATATGCGGATGTCTTCGACGAGGGAGGTCAACTGCGCCTGGCGGAGGTCGGCCGAACGCGTCATCAGCACCATGCGCTCGTCGGCGGTCAGCACCAGGCACTGGAAATAGACATAGCCGAAGGTGTCATAGCCGGTGAGCCAGTACATGCTCTCCTGGCGAAAGATCAGCAGCGCGTCCAGCCGCTCCGCGCGCATTGCGGCGCAGGTGGCGGCGAGCCGCTGCCCGAACTCCTCGCGGCTGAAATGTAGCGCCATGTCCCTGTCAGGCCTTACCCGGCGAGCCGATGATCGGCGGCCACAATATTTCGGGGACTGTCGATCCGCAAATCACGGCGACAGCATCACCGCCGCGACCAGCCGGCCATAGTCCGGCTCGCCGCGATGGACACTCCGCCGGTAGCTGTAGAACAGGCCGGGTTCCGCATAGGTATCCCGCGCGAGATCGACGAACCGCGCCGGCCCGATACCCGCGGCCATGACGCGGGCCGCGATATAGCCCGGCAGGTCGAAGAAGGGCCTGGGCGCGCCTTCCGGCTGGCTGAAGAAGCGTTCATTCCGCGGGTCGTCTGCAACGAAACGCTCGCGGTATTCCGGACCGACCTCATAGGACGGCTGCGCCAGCGTCGGCCCGAGGGCCACGCGGATCCGCGTCCTGTCCGCGCCCAGCGTCTCCATGGCGTCGAGGGTGTTCCCGATGACGCCCTTCAGGGCGCCGCCCCAGCCGGCATGGGCCGCCCCGATCACCCCCGCCTCCGGATCGGCCATCAGCAAGGGTCCGCAATCGGCGGTGAGAACGCCCAGCGCCAGTCCCGGGCGATCGGTCACCATGGCGTCGGCCTTCGGCCGGGTCCCGCCGAAGGGCCCGTCGACCCGGACCACGTCGGCGCTGTGATGCTGGTGGACGGTCACCAGATGCGCCGCCCCCAGCGCCTGCGCGACCCGCGCCCTGTTTTCCGCCACGGCCGCCGGGTCGTCGCCCGAGCCGGGGCCGGCGTTGAGGCTGTCGTAGACGCCCTGCGAGACGCCGCCCCTTCGCGTGAAGAAGCCGTGGGCAAGGCCCGGCAGGCCCTCAAGCGTTGCGGCTGTAAGCGTCTTCATCGGCAAATCCTGCGGGCGTCGGCTGGTCGGCGGGCGAGATCGCCAGCGCCTTGAACAGGTGACCCATGAACTCCGGATCGGTCAACCGCCGGAATCCGGCCGCGAGCCCGCCGGCGGTGGCCTTGTCGGCGTTCTTCATGAGCTGGCCCAGCCGGGCCTCGATGCCGAGACGCAGCAGCAGCTGGCGCTGGCCGATCGGTCCGTGGACCGCGGCGCCTTCGCCGGCGGCCGCGCGCGCCAGAACGGCGAAGTCGACATGGGCGGTCAGATCGGCGCTGCCGGGCTCGCTCAGCACCGGGTGGAAGGCATGGTTCCGCATCGCCTGCACCGTGTCGCCCGGCGCGCTGACACCGTGGCCATAATCGACGATCAGCGCCGCACCGCCCTGGCCGGCGATCCGCCGGCCGATCAGGGCTGCGGTCTCCTGGCCCGCCTCGCACAGCTCGAAGACCTCACCGTCAGCAAGTTCCGGCGTGTCATAGGGCAGCGGGCGGGCCAGCGGCGCATCGACGAAGGCAAGCTCGCCACCGGTCAGGCCGACCGCGCGCTCCGCCAGGCCCTCGCCGCGGCGCGCGACCTGCCGGACCGGCAGGGCATCGAAAAACTCGTTTGCGATCAGGAACAGGGGGCCGTCGGGGAGGTCCTCGACCGTCCCCGCCCAGCGGGCTCCTGCCCCATCGAGGCGATCACGCTGCATGGCCTTGAGCGCCGGGCTGGCTTCCACGAGCCAGAGCGCCGCGTGCTCCAGCATTGCCGGCGCGGCGCGGCCGATGGCGCGAAGCGCGTCCGCCATCAGTGTCCCCCGTCCCGGTCCCAGCTCCGCCAGGATGGCGTTCCGCGGCTCGCCGGCGCGCTGCCAGCAATCGGCCAGCCACAGGCCGAGAAGCTCGCCGAACATCTGCGAGATCTCCGGCGCGGTGATGAAATCGCCGCCGGCCCCCAGGGGGTCGCGACCCATGTAATAGCCGTGCCCGGGATCGGTCAGCGCCAGCGCCATGTAACGGTCCAGCGGCATCGGCCCGTCGCGCTCGATCTCGGCGCGGATCCGCTCCTCCAGCCCGTTCATGCCGATTGCTGCGGGCGGCGGAGCGCGCGCACGACGAAGTAGAGGCCGATCGCGATCATTGGGATCGAGAGCTGCTGACCTCTCGAAAGCCAGCCGAACAGAGGCTCCACGCCTTCGTCCCACTGGCGGAAGAACTCGACAATGAAACGCGCGGCGCCATAGCCGGCAATGAAGACGCCCATCACCAGCCCCGGACGGCGATAGGCGCCGAAGCGCCAGACCAGCAGATTGACCAATGCGAACAGCAGCAAGCCCTCCAGAAACGCCTCGTAGAGCTGGCTGGGATGGCGCGGCTGGTCGTCGGCGCGGGGAAAGATCATCCCCCAGGGCGCGTCGGTGGGCCGCCCCCAGAGCTCGCCGTTCACGAAGTTGGCGATGCGCCCGAAGAACAGTCCGATGGGCGCGACGGTCGACAATATGTCACCGAAGGCGAGCGCCGGAATCTTCTTGACCCGGCAGAACAGCAGGCCGGCGGCGACAACCCCCAGCAGGCCGCCGTGGAACGACATGCCGCCCTGCCAGACGGCGGCGATCTCGCCGGGATGGGCGAAGTAGTATTCCGGCGCGTAGAACAGCACATAACCGAGCCGGCCGCCGGCAATGATGCCGATCGTGGCCCAGACCAGGAACATGTCCGGGTGCTCCCGGCGCACCGGCGTGTCCGGCCGCTCGCCCAGACGCATGGCGTAGCGCCAGCCGATCACCAGCCCGGCGATATAGGCCAGCGCATACCAGCGGATCACCAGCGGTCCGAGATCGACGGCGACGGGATCGATGACCGGAAAGGGGATCGCGTACATGGCGCGGGGCGCGCTCCCTTGTGGTGTCCGCGCCTATTCGGCCTTGGGCTCTTCCTGGACGGGCTGCGGCTGGCCGCCCTGGGCCTCGCCAGGCGGCGGCAGCGGCGAGCCGTCGATCTGGAACTCCTCGATCTCGGCGTCGTCGCGCAGTTCGGCGATCAGGTCCCGGATGACCTCGCCGCTCATCTCCTGGCGGAGCTCTTCCTTCTTCTCCTCGAAGGTCGGATGCTCGCGGCGGTCCTCAACCTTGATGACGTGCCAGCCGAACTGGGTCTTGACGGGGGATTCCGAGACTTCGCCCGGCTCCATCGCGAAGGCCGCGGCCTCGAACTCCGGCACCATCTGGCCCTTCTGGAAGAAGCCGAGATCGCCGCCCTGCGGACCGCTGGGCCCGGTCGATTTCTGCATCGCCAGTTCGGCGAAGTCGGCGCCCCCTTCCAGTTCCTTCATGACCGCACGGGCTTCATCCTCGGTCTTCAGCAGGATGTGGCGGGCGTGGACGGCCGGTTCGGGATCCGCGGTCTTGACGTACTCCTCGTAGCGCGCCTGCAGCGCCGCCTCGTCGATCTCCGCCTCGATCCTGTCGAGCAGGAAGTATTCGAGGATGCGCGAGCGACGGAAGGCCTCCACCTCCGCCTTCAGATCCTCGCTCTCGGCGACATCCGTCTCCTTCGCCGCCTCCAGCAGCAGGCGGTTGTTCACCGCGCGGCGGACCAGCATCGGATAGAGCACGTTGATCGGCACCTGCCGGTATTGCTGCGGCAGATCCTGCATCAGCGCCATGACCTCGTCGAAGCGCAGTTCCTGGCCGCCGACGCGGGCCACCACCGGGTTCTCCTCGGCGGGCATGGCGGGCGCGGCCTGCTGGGTCTGCTGCGCCACGGCCGACGCCGCCGCCAGACCGATGGCAAGCGCCGTCGCGGCGCCCAGAACGCGGGACTTGAGCATGTCGGGATCCTGTTTCCGGAAACGATAGGGTCGCCGCCACACATATAGCTTCATGTGCCGCGTCACAACCGCGGGCTCGGCCCCGGCGTCGCGTTGACAGGCGTTCCGGGCCCGCCTATGTCACGCACACGCAGTTCTCCCGGCCTCCGCCCGGCATTTCACGTTGATTCACGCCCTCCGGAGGGCCGGCATTCAGGGATACATTTCATGCTCGGCGCCATCGCCCGGAAAATCTTCGGTACGCCCAACGACCGTATCATCAAGACCTATCTCAAGCGCGTGGAGCCGATCTCCGCGCTGGAACCCGAAATCGAGGCGAAATCCGACGAGGAACTGCGCCAGCGCATTCAGGAGATGAAGACGGAGGTGGCCGGCGGCCGCGCCCTGGACGACCTGTTGCCCGAGACCTTCGCCATTGTCCGCGAGGCGGCGAAACGCACCCTGGGGCAGCGCCACTTCGACGTACAGATCGTCGGCGGCATGGCCATGCACGAAGGCCGGATCGCCGAGATGAAGACGGGCGAGGGCAAGACGCTGGTGGCGACACTGCCCGTGGTGCTCAACGCCCTCACGGGCAAGGGCGTCCATGTGGTCACCGTCAACGACTACCTGGCCCGCCGCGACAGCGAATGGATGGGCGAGATCTATGGCTTCCTGGGCCTGACGGTCGGCTGCATCGTCAACGGCCTGAATGACGCCGAACGCCGCCAGGCCTACGCCGCCGACGTCACCTACGCCACGAACAACGAGCTCGGCTTCGACTATCTGCGCGACAACATGAAGTTCAGCCGCGGCGAGATGGTGCAGCGCGGCCACCACTTCGCCATCGTCGACGAGGTCGATTCGATCCTGGTCGACGAGGCCCGGACGCCGCTGATCATCTCCGGCCCGGCCGAGGGCTCGTCGACGCTCTACAAGACCATCGATCCGCTGATCCTCGAACTGTCCGACGAGCATTTCGAGGTCGACGAGAAGGCCCGCGCCGCCACCCTGACCGAGGAAGGCCAGGAGTTCATGGAGAGCCGGCTGGCGGAGCTGGAGATGCTGCACAGCCCCAGCCTCTACGACATGGAGAACGTCACCGTCGTCCACCATGTCAACCAGGCGCTGAGGGCGCACAAGCTGTTCAGCCGGGACACGGACTACATCGTGCGCGACGACAGGGTGGTCATCATCGACGAGTTCACCGGCCGCATGATGGAGGGCCGCCGCTACTCGGAGGGCCTGCACCAGGCGCTGGAGGCGAAGGAACAGGTCACCATCCAGCCGGAAAACCAGACGCTGGCGTCGATCACCTTCCAGAACTACTTCCGCAGCTACGACAAGCTGGCCGGCATGACCGGCACGGCATCGACCGAGGCGGACGAGTTCGAGCAGATCTACAAGCTGCCCGTGGTCGAGATCCCGACCAACGTCCCCGTCGCCCGCGACGATCAGGACGACGAGGTCTACCGCAGCGCCCAGGAGAAATACCACGCGATCATCGATCTGATCGACGACTGCCAGAAGCGCGGCCAGCCGGTGCTGGTCGGCACGGTATCCATCGAGAAGTCGGAGACGCTGTCGGAGCTGCTGAAACAGCGCAAGATCAAGCACAACGTCCTGAACGCGCGCCATCACGAACAGGAGGCGCAGATCATTGCGCTGGCGGGCCGATCGGAAGCCGTCACCATCGCCACCAACATGGCCGGACGCGGCACCGACATCCAGCTGGGCGGCAATCTGGACATGCGGCTGGCCAACGAACTCGAGGACGTGAAGGACGAAAGCAAGCGTCCGGAACTGGAGGAGAAGATCCGCCGCGAGGTCGAGGAAGACCGCCGCAAGGTCATCGAGGCGGGCGGGCTGTTCGTGGTCGGCACCGAACGCCACGAGAGCCGGCGCATCGACAACCAGCTCCGCGGCCGTTCTGGCCGTCAGGGCGACCCGGGCGCATCGCGCTTCTTCCTCAGCCTGGAAGACGACCTGATGCGCATCTTCGGCTCGGAGCGCATGGACACCATGCTGCGGCGTCTGGGCCTGAAGGAGGGCGAGGCCATCGTCCATCCCTGGATCAACAAGGCGCTGGAGAAGGCGCAGCAGAAGGTCGAGGCGCGCAACTACGACATCCGCAAGAACCTGCTGAAGTTCGACGACGTGATGAACGACCAGCGCAAGGTCATCTACGAACAGCGCCTGGAACTCATGGATGCCGAGGACGTCTCGGAGACGGTCGTCGACATGCGGCGCGAGACCGTGGACAGCGTCGTCGCCCGGCATATCCCGCCCAACGCCTATCCCGAGCAGTGGGACACGCAGGGGCTGGAGGAGGAGATCCGGCGCATCTTCGGCCTGGACCTGCCGATCGGCGACTGGGCCGGCGAGGAAGGCATCGCCGACGAGGAAATCGTCGATCGGGTGAACAACGCCGTCGACCGCCACATGGCGGAGAAGGCCGCGCGCTATACGCCGGCGATCATGCGCATGGTCGAGAAAAGCCTGCTGCTGCAGATTCTCGACCAGACGTGGAAGGAACACCTGCAGCAGCTCGACTTCCTGCGCCAGGCGGTCGGCCTTCGCGCCTACGCCCAGCGTGATCCGCTGAACGAGTACAAGGCCGAGGCGTTCGAGTTGTTCGAGGGCATGCTGAACCGCATGCGCGAGACCGTGACGGGCGCCCTGTCCAACCTCGAACTCAGGATGGACGAGCCGGAACAGGCCGTGCCGCAGCCGCGCGGGCCTTCGCAGGACGAACTGGTGGCCGTCCATCCGGAAGCCGGCGGCGTCGATGACGCTGCCGCCGCGGAGCAGGGCGACACCCAGACCGTGGTGCGGCGAAAGGCCGAAGCCGCCAACCCCGACGATCCTTCAAGCTGGGGTCGCGTCCGCCGCAATGCCCCCTGCCCGTGCGGTTCGGGCAAGAAGTACAAGCACTGCCACGGCGCGGCCTGAGCCGCCCGCCGTCCCGTCAGTATCGGCGGACGCGCACCGTATTGCCGCCCGAACGGAAATAGACCGTCGAGCCGCGGCGGATGCGCAATCCGCTTGCGGCGGCCCGGTTGCGGCCGGTGCGCGCGAGCACGTCGGCGCGGCCGGCGTCAAGGGCGTGCACCCGCTCGGTGTTCCAGGCGTCCATCACCAGCTTGCGGTAGCGCAGGGCGCGTTCGGGCGTGCGGCTGTGATAGAAGGAGACGGCCCGTGACCATGAACGCGTCTCCTCGAACAACTCCTTGAGGAACCGTGCGGCGTAGTCCGCGTTCACGATCGGCGTGAAGGCCTGCCGCAGATCCCCGAACGCGTCCGGGTGATACTTCTGGTTCACCTGCATGCAGCCGATGTCGATGCTTCTGACCCCCTCCGACTTCAGACGCTCGACCTTGGCCATGGCCTCTTCGCGGGTCTCGAACCAGTGGCCCGTCCCCTCGGCATTAATTGTCCACGGCCAGGCAGTCTTTTCTGCCCCGTCCGGCAGCGTCCGCCCCGATTCCACGACCGCGATCGCCGCCAGCAGACCGGCGGGGATGTTGTGGCGTTTCTCGGCCAGCAGCGCCGCATCGCGGCAGATCCCGGCGCGCGCGCCGTCCGCGGGATCGCCAAGCGCCGCGGCGGCAGCCGGCGCGGCCAGGCAGAAGAGGGTCATGACGGTACGCAACAGGTGCATGAGGGAACTCCGGATACAGACGAACTGCCATGCCTCAAGCAAGGCCCGGGCCAGTCAGGGGCGCTGCATTGCGGCGGTGCAGCGTGACGCGGCGTCCTTTCGAATCCGGGACGTGTTTTTCGCGCTGCAGCACGATTCTTCTTGCGCAATCTCGCAGATGCGAGATAAACTTTCGACCGTGGTAGTCGCTTGATTGGTGGCTATCGCAGCCCGATTTTCGGGCGTTTCCTCCCTAGACTTGGGCCGTTCCCTCACGGGAACGGCCCTTTTTTCTGCCCTCGACCGGTGTGTCGCCCCCGAACTATGCTGCGTTGCGCAAGCCGCGACCGGCGGCTGTTCGCGAACGGGACTCGGGAACCGGCGGCGCCCCGAGGGGCTACTCCGCCGCCGAACGCATGCTCCAGCTCTCGATCCGGCCGAGCGTCTCGACCATGTCGGCCAGGTCCCCCGCCAACCGCGTCATCCGCGGCAATCGCCGGTAGCGCGATTCATCCATGTAGATCGCGCGGTTGATCTCGATCTGCAGCGCGTGCAGCCCTGCGGCGGGCCGGCCGTAATGGGTGGTGCAGAAACCGCCCGCATAGGGCGCGTTGCGGCTGACCGCATAGCCGCGGGCCGAAAGGAACTCGTGCGCCAGGTCGCTCAGACCCCGGGCGCAGGAGGTGCCGAAACGGTCGCCGAGCACGATGTCGGGGCGCTCGCCGGCGCGCCGGCGCTCCGTGGGCAGCGCCTGGGACGGCATGGAATGGCAATCAATGATGATGCAGACGCCGAAGCTGGCGAAGGTGTCCTGCACCATGGTCGACAGCGCGTCGTGATAGGGCCGGTAATAGCGCCGGATCCGCCGCTCCGCCTCCGCGTAGCTCAGCTTCGAATGGTAGATGTCCTCGCCGCTGGAGACCACGCGGGCGATGGTTCCGAGTCCGCCCGCGACCCGCAGCGAACTGGTGTTGGCATGGGCCGGCAAGGCGTCGGAGAACATCTTCGGATCGAGCTCGTAGGGCTCCCGGTTGACGTCGCAATAGGCGCGCGGAAACAGCGCCCTGAGCAGCGGCGCGCCGCGGTCGGCCGCGGGCATGAAGATCTCGTCGACGAAGCTGTCTTCCGATTTCCGGATGGCGTAGCGGTCCAGCCGCGAGGCGGCCAGGAACTCCGGCGGATAGGTCGATCCCGAATGGGGCGAGGCCAGCACGACGGGCATCGTCTGGACGTCGGGAAGGCGCACGTCGACCGGCGGGTCGATCAGGCTATGGCTGGGGTCGATCTGCATCGGAATCCGTTGCTGGAATGCGCGGCGGCGGCATTAACGAAATCATGGCCAATTCGATGATAGGACGCGGGGTGCCGGCTCGCAAACCGTTCCCTTCGACCACCGAACGGCGTTATCGTTGCGGCCGAGGGAAACACGCGGCCGAGCGCGGTCACGCCAAGGGGAAGTCACATGGCGCGGATACTTCTGGCTGAGGACGACAACTCGCTCCGGCCCTATCTGGCGCGGGCGCTGCGGCGCGACGGGCACGACGTCGTCTCGGTCCGCGACGGCATGGAAGCCCTGATGCACCTGGGCCCCGACAAGTTCGACCTGCTGCTCGCCGACATCGTCATGCCGGAACTGGACGGCATCGAACTCGCACGCCGCGCGGAGCGCGCCGATCCCGGCATCCGGGTCATGTTCATCACCGGCTTCGCCGCCGTCGCCATGCAGTCCCACCGCCAGGGCAAGCACGCCGCCAAGGTTCTGTCGAAGCCCTTTCACCTGAAGGACGTGGTCGCCGAGGTGAAGCTGCTGCTGGCCGAGCGGGGCGTCGCAACCACCGGCCGGGGGCCGGGCGACCCCGGCGCCTGAGGCCGACGCGGCGTCACCCGCCGGACATCCCCGGCAGGGCAAAAAAGAGCCTTGCATGGCTTCCGGAAATATCCTATTTCGACGGCCTCTCACGCGGGCGTAGCTCAGGGGTAGAGCACAACCTTGCCAAGGTTGGGGTCGTGAGTTCGAATCTCATCGCCCGCTCCAATTCCATCCTTCCGATATCGCCTCGCGCCGTCAGGCGACCCGTCCTGCTTCGGCCACGAGCGGCGCGACACGGCGGCAGGTTTCGTCGAAGCCGAGCAGGCTGGCTTGCCGGAACGCCGGCGCGCCCCGCCCGTCCTCCAGGGCGGCCGGCATGACGACGCTGCTGAACAGCAGCATCCCCACATCCTCGCCCACGCAAAGCGGCAGGATCAGCCGCTCCATCCTCAGGAAGGACCGGTCGACGCGCCGGTTCGAGCCGCGGAAGCCGAAACGCGCCACCGAAGCGACCGCGGCCGGACCCAGCACGGCTTGGCTGTAGAGATCGTGGAGATAGGCGCCATAGGCGCCTGTCTTGCTCTCGTCGGCGAACGTGCCGGTGAAATCCTCGCCGAACAGATCCACCATCGCGGTTCCGATGAGACGGTAGCGGAAACGCAGCGCGCCGCCGTCCCGGACGACGTCGATCAGGCCGATATGGGGAAGCAGCGCCGGCGCCAGTTCCATCGGATCGATGTCACGGCGCGCAGGCGGGCGGTCGGCTTCGGCCTTGGAGCGCCAATAGTCGTGGAGCGAGACAATTTCCGGCGTCAGGAGATCAAGCTGCGAGCCCATCCCGTATAGCTATTACAAGATGTCCGAAGAACAAGCTCCGGTTATGTGACGGAGACCACGCCTCACTCGAACATCTGGTCGCGCAGTTCGGCGTCCCGGCCATAGACGTCGGGCCGGAATTCGATGCTGCCGTCGGCCGCCGGCCAGGCGGTGAAATAGGTGATGTAGACCGGCACCCGGGCGTCGAGGCCGATACGCTCGCGCTCGCCGGAGGCGATCAGACGGGCGACGTCCTCCCGCCCGGCGCCGGACGTGTCCTGCAGCAGGAACTCGGCCAGACGCATGGGCTCCTCCACGCGGATGCAGCCATGGCTGAAGGTACGGCGGCTCTTCTCGAACAGCTCCTGATGCGGCGTGTCGTGCAGGTAGATCGAATAGCGGTTGGGAAACATGAACTTCACCTGCCCAAGCGCGTTCTCCGGCCCGGGCCGCTGGCGCACGCGGAAGCCGGCGTCGCCGCGCGAGGCCGCGCGCCAGTTCACCCGCGACGGGTCCAGTACATGCGCGCCGCCACCCCAGCCGGAGAGCACCTCCATGTTGTTCTCGGCCAGGTAGCCCGGATCATCCAGCATCTTCGGCGCGATCTCGTTCGTCAGGATCGAGTTGGGAACGTTCCAGTAGGGATTGACCTGGATGTACTCGGCGCGGTCCGCGAAGGGCGGCGTGCGGTTGTATTCCTGACCCACGATGGCGCGCATGGAGGCGACCTGGCGGCCATCCTCGAACAGACGCACCCGGAAGCCGGGGATATCCACCACGATATGGCGCTCGCCCATCTCCCTGGGCAGCCAGCGCGCGCGCTCCAGGTTCAGCCGGGCGATGCGCACGCGGTCCTGCAGGCTGGTGTTGAGGACCGCACGGGTGTTCGGGCCCAGCAGCCCGTCGGCGGCGAGGCCGTTGGCCTGCTGAAAACGCTCCACCGCCTGGGCGAGATCGGCCGTGTAGAGATCGCTCTCCGACGCGTCCTGCGGCGGCTGGAGGCCCAGCCGCTGGCGCAGCAGCGGCACCCGCTCATCCCGCTCCCCCCGGGCGACCACGGGGCCGTCGGGAATGGTCACCCGATCCTGCGCCTCCTGCTCGCGGCGAAGCTGCGGCAGGCCGTCCCGCAGCCCGACATAGATCGGGTTGAGATCCCGCCGGTCGCGGACGAAGCGTTCAAGAGAGGCCGCCCCGGCGGCGCGGTCGAGGATCGACCCGTAGGAGGCGTCTCTCGGCGCCACGGCGTCATTGAGGAAGTTCATCTCCGACGAGACGGATCCCCGGTCCAGATCGACGCCGTATTCGGCGAAGGCGTGGCTGGCCAGCAATTCGAGTTCGGCCAGCCCGGCTGGACGCTGCGCATCGAGGCGCGCGGCGATGGCGTCGGGCGCATAGTCGCCGGGTTGCAGCAGATCCCGGTCGGCCTTGCGGATCTGCTCCAGCAGGGTCCGGGCAGCGGGCAAGGCGCCCTGCTCGCCGACCCAGAGCGGCTGGTAGCCTCGATCGCGGTAGAACGCTGCGAGCGCCTGCCGGTCAAGGGCGTGACCGTCGACGGCGAACGGTCCGCAAGCGTTCAACCGGGCGTGAAGGGCGCGGCTGACGGCGCCGTCCCGGATGAAGGCGGTCTGTTCTCCGTCGGCCGGCCCGCAGTCGCCGCCAACGGCGTTCTGCGCCAGCGCCGGCGCGGGAAGCAGACAGACAAGAAGGGCGAAGATGGAGGATCGTTTTCCTTTCAGCATCCGTCGCATGTCTGCCCCGTGACGCCCGATTCAACGCGCTGCGGCGATCTGGCTCGCCCCCCGTCCGGCCTTCAAATCCTGACCGGGGGCCGTATCTGGCTACGCAAACGGCTTCTGCGCGGAGGATCGGACAATGGCGCTGGCGATCGGATTTGTACTGGTGGCGCTGGTCGGCGCCGCCCACAATTACGGGCTCTTGTTGATCCGATGGATCACGCCCGGCGTGGACAGCCGCCCGCAAGCCGCCATCATCGGTGTGTTCACCGGTCTGCTTGCGCTGCATTCCGCCGAGATACTGGCTTTCGCCGGAGCCTATCACCTGCTCCTCCAGATGGACTGGATCGGCAGCCTGGCGGCGAATCCCGGCGAGACCTGGCGCGGGCTGATCTATTTTTCCGGCATCAACTTCGTCACGCTCGGCTACACGCAGATCGATGCCTACGGACCGATTCGCATGGTGGCGATGATGCAGTCGCTCGGCGGTTTCATGCTGCTCACCTGGTCAGCGACCTTCCTGTACACGGTCTGTCACCGCGCCTGGGAAGACTGAGCCCGATCAGAACAGCATCCCGATCATGTCGCCCAGGCCCATGTTCTCGCGGGCGGCCGCCAGTTCTGTCAGCGAGATGCGGCCGTCCTCGTTCTCGTCGGCGAAGGAGACGTCGCGGTCGATCTGGGCGCTCCACTCCGCATAGGTGAGCCGGTCATCATCGTCGGCGTCCAGCAGTCCGAACGCCTCCCGCCTGAGCTCGGGGTTGTGACCTGCCGGCCCCGCCTTGCTCGGCAGCGGGTTGCCGACGAATTCGGCGCGGGTCACGACCCCGTCGTCCGATCCCACGAAGCCGTCGAAGACGGTCCGGCTGTTGGCGCGGATATCGGCCAGTGTGACGTAGAACCCGTCCATGACGCTGGCAGGCAGGCGATGCTGGGTTTCCTTCTGCGCCTGCGCCGGCATGGCCAGAGCGAAGGCGATGATCGTGAAGAGCGTGGTCTGTCGCATGGAGCGCGTCTCCCGTTTTCCTGAGTACTGGTCCGGCGGACGCATGCGACATGGGCGGGCGGCGCGTGTGCTTGAAGCGCCCGCGATGGCGCGCCGCACCGCCGGCGTCCGGCCGGCCGCCGGCTATCGCTCGGCGCGGCGGACGACGCTGATCGAGCCATCCCGCTCCAGATGCGCCTCCGCCACGCTTTCGATCTGCGCGACGCCGTTCTGCCGCAGGTTCTCCTCCAGATCGCGATGGCCGAGTTGGGCGAGTCTCATCGCTGTCCAATCCACCTCCCCGTCCTTCACCAGCAGAAGGGAACGGCCTTTCACCAGCTTCGAAGTCCACCGGCTGTAATAGGCGGCCCATGAAAGCCCCCCGTAGAGCGCGGCGAACAACGCCATGGCGGCAAGCGTCGGCAGCAGCGGCGCCGTCCCCGTCAGCGCCCGGCTGAGGCAGGAGCCCACGATGACCATGACCGCGATGTCGATCGCCGCGCTGTTGCCGAAGGCCCGCCGGGGCATCAGCCGGTAGAGCGCGACGGCGTAGCTCAGGATGATGGCCGCGCGGATGCACATCTGCCACCACGCGATCGGTTCGGCGCCGCGGCCGATGAGTTCGTAGAAGGTCTCCATTCCTCCATCCCCCGCATCTTCCTGTCGCCCCGCCCCGGCGCGACATCGCGTCGGGGTTCTTCAGTGCCGGGCACATGCCCATGTGGCGTTGGCGGTACAAGGCGGCTGCTCCCGAGCGGTGGCCGAAGAACAACAACGAAGAGGCCGCCATCATGGCCCTGCGCGCCTACTGGAAGGGACATATCCGGCTGTCGCTCGTCACCGTTGCGGTCGAGCTCTACTCCGCCGTCGAGCGCTCCGGGCGGCTCACCCTGCATCAGATCCACAAGCCTTCGGGCAAACGGGTCCGCCACGAAAAGGTGGTGCCCGGCATCGGACCCGTCGACGCCGACGATATCGTCAAGGGCTTCGCCGTCGACGGCGACGAATACGTGCTGATCGAACCCGAGGAGCTGGACGCGCTGAAGCTCGAGACCCGGCGCACCATCGAACTGGTCCAGTTCGTCGACGCCCCGGAAATCGACCCGCGCTATTTCGAGAAGCCCTACTATGTGGTTCCCGCCGACGACGAGGTCGCGCAGGAGGGCTTCAGCGTCATCCGCGACGCCTTGCGCCAGGCCGGCAAGGTGGGCCTGGGCCAGATGGCCGCGCGCGGCCGCGACTACGTGGTGGCGGTGAAGCCCTGCGGCGACGGTCTGCTGCTGGAGACGCTGCGCTACGCCGACGAGATCCGCAGGAGCGACCGGGTGTTCGCCGACATCCCGGACAGGAAACTGGACAAGGAGATGCTGGACCTCGCCGGCGAACTCATCGAACGCAAGACGGCGCCCTTCGAGCCGGAGAATTTCCGTTCCCAGTACGCCGAAGCGATGCGGGATCTGATCGAGGAGAAGCGCTCTTCGGGCAAGGTCGTGGCCGGTTCCGACGAGCGCCGCCGCGGCAAGGACGGCGACAATGTCGTCGACCTGATGGACGCGCTGAAGAAGAGCGTGGAGAAGGGCAAGAAATCCGGCGGGAGCAAGCGCCGGTCCGCGGGCGGGAGCGGACGGAAGAAGGCGGCGGGCTGAGCCATGGCAAGCACCCGCAATCTGAAAACCTACCAGTCGAAGCGGGACTTCCGCGAGAGCCCTGAACCCCGGGGGTCGGTCAGCAAGACCGACGGGCGCCTCTATGTCATCCAGTCCCACGACGCCAGCCGTCACCACTACGATTTCCGCCTGGAACTGGATGGCGTGCTGCTGAGCTGGGCCATCCCGAAGGGGCCGAGTCTCGACCCGTCCGACAAGCGCCTCGCCGTCCGCACCGAGGACCATCCGGTCGACTATGGCGGCTTCGAAGGCGTGATCCCGAAGGGCTACGGCGCCGGCACCGTCATGCTGTGGGATCGCGGCGAATGGGAGGCGAAGGACGATCCCCGCGAAGCCCTCGAGAAGGGCGAGCTGAAATTCACCCTGAAGGGCGCCCGGCTGAAGGGCGGTTGGGCGCTGGTCCGCATGAAGGGGGGAAAGGACGGCGACAAGGAGAACTGGCTGCTGGTCAAGGAGAAGGACGACCACGCAGACCCGGAGACCGAGCCCGGCGAGCGCTGGACCACCAGCGCGAAGTCGCGGCGGAAGATGAAGACCATCGCCGACGAAGGCCAGGATCTGAAGAAGGGGAAACGCTACAGCCCCGGCGGCCGGGCCGCGACGAAGCCGAAGAATTCCTCTTCGGGACAGGGCGGCGGTTCGTCCCGCGCGAAGGGCAAGGGGAAGAACGCCGGAACGGAGAATGGCGCTATGGCCCTGGAATTCATCGAACCTCAGCTGGCGACCCTGGTCGACGACCCGCCTGAAGGCGAGGAATGGCTGCACGAGATCAAGTATGACGGCTATCGCATTCAGGCGCAGATCAAGGATGGCGAGGTGCGCCTGATCAGCCGCAACGGCAAGGACTGGACGGATCGCTATCCGGATGTGGCCGGGGCGCTGAAGAAACTGAAAATCGACGACGCGGTCATGGACGGTGAGTTGGTCGCGCTGGACGACCGCGGCCACAGCAACTTCTCCCGGCTTCAGCAGAGCCAGCGCCAGGGCGATGTTTCGCTTCGCTACTACGTCTTCGACCTGCTGCATCTGAACGCAAAGGACCTTCGCAAGTCGCCCCTGACGGACCGAAAGGCGAAACTGGCCGACGTCGTCCCCGCGAAGGGCGAGCGCGTGCGCTACAGCGACCACATCGAAGGGTCCGGCGAGGCGATCATCGAGAAGGCCTGCGACATGGGCATGGAAGGCATCGTGTCGAAGAAGGCCGATGCGCCCTACAAGTCGGGCCGCGGGCGCGGCTGGCTGAAGTCGAAATGCGTCGGCGACGACGAGTTCGTCATCGTCGGCTACCGCAAGTCCGACAAGAAGGGCCGGCCCTTCTCCTCCCTGCTGCTGGGCGCCTGGGACGGCGACGAGCTGGTCTATCGCGGGCGCGTCGGCACCGGCTACGACGCGCGGGACTTCGACGAACTGGGCGGCAAGCTCGACCGGCTGTCGCGCAAGACCTGTCCCCTCGCCGATCCACCCTCGGAAGCCCGGCGCGGCGCGGTCTGGGTCACGCCGAAGCTGGTCGCCCAGGTCGCCTATACCGAGATGACCGGCGACGGGCTGTTGCGCCATCCCAGCTACAAGGGCCTGCGCGAGGACAAGGCGGCGCGCGAGGTGCGCACCGGTTCACGGCAGTCCGGCGACCGGGAGAACGAGATGGAACTGGAAAACGTCCGCATCACCAGTCCGGACAAGGTGCTGTTCCCCGAGCAGGGAGCAACCAAGCGCCGGGTGGCCGAATACCTGCACGGCAATGCCGAACGGATACTGACCTGGCTCGCGGACCGTCCGCTGACCTTCGTGCGCTGTCCGGACGGACGCGACGATGAGTGCTTCTTCCAGCAGCACCATACCGCCTCGACCCCGGACGAGATCGGATGGGTGGAGATCGAGGAAAGCGGCGGCAAGACCGCACGGCACCTGGTCATTTCCGACGCCAGGGGGCTGGTCGCGGCGGCGCAGATCGCCGCCCTGGAGTTTCATCTCTGGGGCGCGCGCAAGGACCGGATCGACCGGCCGGAGCGGATCGTCTTCGATCTCGACCCGGACGAGGGACTGGATTTCCGGGACGTGCGCGCGGCCGCCCGGGAGCTGAAGGACATCCTCGAAGGCGCGGGGCTGACATCATATCCCATGCTCACCGGCGGCAAGGGCATCCACGTCATCGTACCCATCCAGCGCCGGCGCGGCTGGGACGACGTGAAGGCCTTCGCCGCCGGCCTGGCGCGCCGGATGGCCGAGGCCGATCCCGACCGCTACGTGGCCCAGGCCTCCAAGGCGAAGCGCAAGGGCCGGATCTTCATCGACTGGCTGCGCAACGAGCGTGGCGCCACGGCCATCGCCCCCTATTCGCCCCGCGCCCGCGCGGGCGCGCCCGTGGCGACGCCGGTCGGCTGGGACGAACTCGGCCGCATCGACCGGGCGAACCGCTACACGCTGGACAATATCGACGCGCGGCTGAAACGGCTGAAGTCGGATCCCTGGGAAGGCTATGGCGAGGCCCGTCAATCGGTGACCGACGAGCATCTGCGTTTCGTCGAAGACGCGTCCGGATAGGACACCTTGCACCGGGCGGACCTGCCGGCCACCTCTCGGGTCCGGCCGCCTTCCGCGCTTGCGGATCGTCCGCCGAACGTCCGAGCAGTACGCGAACGAAAACAACCGGAGCGAGACCCATGCAATTCATCACCGAGATCCTGAAGGACGACCATGACCGGGTGCTCAGCGCCCTGGACGACATGCTCTCCACGAGCCAGAGCCAGGACGACACCCGCCGCCAGCTCCTCGACAAGGTCCGGGACGAACTGGAACTGCACACCAGCTTCGAGGAGGAGGTATTCTACCCCGAGGCCCGCAAGGCGACCGGTCTGGATGCCGAGATCAACGACGATCTGAAGGAGCACCGCGAGGCCGACATGCTGCTGGACCGGCTCTCCGCCATGAGTTCGATCGGCGACCGCTGGATGGGTGTCGCCAAGGAGCTGCGGGACGCGCTGGAGCACCACATCCGCGACGAACAGAACGATCTGTTTCCGGCGGCCGAGAAGGCGATCTCCTCCGACAGGCTGCAGGCGATGAGCCGCGCCTATCTGGCGCGTAAGAACGGCGAAAGCTACCGCCAGGCGGGCTGACAGGAACGGGGCGGACCGCGGGCCGTGGTCCGCCCCGGCTCATACCGGCCGGGGCGACACCGCCGGATCGAAGGTCAGTTCGGCGCGGACGGCGTTGCGGATGAAGGACTCGGTCATCATCGCCAGATCCTGCGCCCAGAACAGCATCAGTTCGGGCCGCTCCAGGAAGTCCGTCTCGCACAGCGCCACGGCCCAGACCGAGACGAAGCGCCGGCCATCGACCTCGATGGCTTCCCAGTTGACGTCATAGCCGACCTTCTCCGCGCCGCCGAAGGTGAAGGCGAAGACGTCCCGGCGCAGCCAGTCGATGAAGTCCTCGGCCTCGTGGCGCTCGCGGGCGGCGCGGAACAGCGGATTCTGCAGGTCGACCGGCACGAAATGGATCGCGAACAGCCGGAACACGTTCAGCCCGAACCAGAAGCGCCACTCGCGTCCGCCGACGCGCAGCACACATGTCCGCCCGAAGATGTCCTTGCCGGGCGCGACCTCGACCGGCACCGGACCGTCTGCCTCCTCCAGGTTCACCATCGCCAGCGCGCCGGGCAGGGTCTCGGTCAGGAACCGGTCCTGACGGCGTCTGATGGCCGCGATGGCGGCCGCGTCACGGTCTTCTGCTTCCGGTTCGCTCATGACTCTCCTGACGCGGCTGCGGATCCGCTACAGGTCGGATATCAGCTCAGCATGTCCACCTGATCGGTGGTCAGCGTACCGGGCACGACGGTGACCGGAATGCGCATGGAGCCGGCGCGGTCGCCGGCGAAGAACCGGACCAGCGGGCCCGGGCCGCCGGATTCCGGCGAGGCGCCCAGCACCAGGATGCGGATGGTCATGTCTTCGTCGATCACGCCCGCAACCTGCTCGACCAGATCGCCTTCGCGGATCACGAACTGGGGCGTCATGCCCGTATCGCGCTGCACCTGATGGGCGAGGTCGGTGAGCAGCGCTTCGGCTTCCTCCCGCGCCTCTTCGCGCATCAGCTCGCCCACGCCCATCCAGTGCTGGAAGTCCGGCGGTTCGGTGACGCGAAGCAGCATGACTCCCCCGTCTTCCATCGAACGGGCGCGCCGCGCGGCGAAGCGGAGCGCCAGCCGGCATTCCGGCGTGTCGTCGACGACGACGAGAAAGTTGCGCGCCTTTCCCCCATCCGATGGTCCGCTCATGCTGTCGCCTTGCCGGCCGTTGTCTCTTCGATCAGTCTGCCGGGCCGCCGCCCGTCATTTCAACAGAATGTTGCTGACTTCCTTCAGCTTGGTCCGAACCCTGAGCAGGTAGAAGCCCTGCGTCGCCAGATGGTTCGGGAAGATCAGGCCGTCGGGCGAGCCGTTCAGCACGACCAGCGGATCGAGCCCGGCGAGATAGCGCATCGAACCGATCAACTCGTTCCAGGGCCGCGTCAGGTTGCGTTCGGCGATCAGTCCGTCGAAGTCGCGACCGAGGTCGCGCATGACCAGGTAGTAGGCGTAGGCCTTGCCCTTGATGCGGTAGAACTCGTCGTCGACTTGGTAGTCGAACCACCAGCCACCGGCATGCTCGCGCACATGGTCGTCGATCGCCTGGCTCGCCGAGCCGAGGTCGTTGGCGACCCGTTCGATGACCACCTGGAGATTGTCGGCGCGCCGGTCGAACACCGCGTTGCCGTTGGCGAGGCGGTCGTTGTAGAGCCTGAGCGACTGCACCGCCGAACGGTACTCGCTCTCGGCCGCGGTCTGCGGCCAGATCGAGACGGCCGGGTCCCACGTCCACTTCTCGCCGGAGATCTTTAGCCGGCCGGCCGCGTTCTGCAGGTCCGGGTCGGCGCCGGACGAGCCGCGCACGCGGCCGATCTCGTCGAGCAGTTCGACGCCAAAGCGACTCAGCGCCGAGACGATGCCGAGCTGGTAGTTGGGCATGTTGTCCAGCCCCGCCGACGGATAGAACCACGGATCGTTGGGCGTCCAGGCGTTCTCGTCGATCTCGCGCTCGATCAGCCGGACCACCGTCTGGACGGCGTGGGACTGGCCCTCGGACAGCGCCTCGGGCGCAGTGTTGAAGTCAAGGTCGTCGTCGATGTCGTGCACCAACGCCATGCCGATCGGATAGTAGAGCAGCGCGAAGATCGCCACCGCGATCAGCAGCGGCTTCCAGCTTTTCCGGACGATCCTGCCGGCGCCAAAGCGGCCGCCGATGCGGCGGCGGTCCTCGCCTGTAATGCGGTCGCGGCTGTCCGCCCCGATTTCGCTCATGTTCTCAGACATTCTCCGTTCCCATGCAGCAGACATGGGTGAGGCGCGTCACCGGCGCAAGAAGCCGACGATGTCCTTGACCTCGGCCAGGATCGGGGCCGCCAGCGCTGCGGCGCGGTCGGCGCCATCGGCCAGCACGGCGTCGACGTGGTCGGGCGCGTCCATCAGCCGGCGCATCTCGGCGGCGATCGGCGCCAGCTTCTCGACGGCGAGGTCCGCGAGCTGCTGCTTGAACGCGGAGAACTGGGCGCCGGCGAAGGCGCCCACCACGTCCTCCCTGGTCTGGTCGGACAGCGCGGCATAGATGCCCATGAGGTTGTGGGCCTCGGGCCGGTCGGCGAGGCCCTCGGGGCTCTCGGGCAGCGGATGTGGGTCCGTCTTGGCGCGGCGGATCTTCTTCGCGATGGTGTCGGCGTCATCGGTGATGTTGATGCGCGAATTGTCCGACGGGTCCGACTTCGACATCTTTGAGGTGCCGTCGCGCAGGCTCATCACCCGCGTGGCCGCGCCCATGATCAGAGGCTCCGTGACCGGGAAACACTCGGTCTTGTAGTCGAAGTTGAACTTGATCGCGATATCGCGGCAGAGCTCGAGATGCTGGCGCTGATCGTCGCCCACGGGCACGTGCGTCGCCTTGTAGGCCAGGATGTCGGCGGCCATCAGGTTGGGATAGACGAACAGGCCCACCGACGCGTTCTCGCGGTGCTTGCCCGCCTTCTCCTTGAACTGCGTCATGCGGTTCAGCCAGCCCATGCGGGCGACGCAGTTGAAGATCCAGGCGAGCTCGGCATGGGCCGAAACCTGCGACTGGTTGAAGATGATCGACGTCTTCGGGTCGATCCCGGCGGCCAGATAGGCCGCGGCGACCTCCCGGGTCGCGGTCTTCAGCTCGGCAGGGTCCTGCCAGACGGTGATGGCGTGCATGTCGACGACGCAGTAGATGCACTCGTAGTCGTGCTGGAGCGCCACGAAATTGCGGATCGCGCCCAGATAGTTGCCGAGATGGAGGTTGCCGGTCGGTTGCACGCCGGAAAAGATTCGGCCGGTCGCCATGGTCTGGATGTCCGTCTGGAATGAGTTCGGGTCGGGCCGTTCCTGTAGGCTGACCGGCACGCGCGGTCAACCGGCTCCACGCTCAGCGCGCCATCTCCGCCCGAATGGCCGAGAGCATGGGCGCGTCGGCCGGCGGCATCGGGAAGCTCGCCAGATCATCGGCGGCGGCGAAGGCAATGCGCTGGTTCTCCAGCCCTGACGGTGTCCCGGCCCAGCGCCGGCAGGCGAAGACCGGCATCAGCAGGTGGAAGTCGTCATAGGCGTGGGAGGCGAAGGTCAGCGGCCGCAGGTCCGCCGGATCGATCCGGATCCCCAGTTCCTCGCCGCATTCGCGCACCAGGCAATCCTCGGGGCTTTCGTCCGGCTCCACCTTGCCGCCCGGAAACTCCCAGAGGCCGGCCATCGACTTGCCATCGGGCCGTTCTGCCAGCAATACCTCGCATTGTTCGTTGATCAGCGCGACGGCAGCCACAAGAACCAGCTTCACGACCGGTAGTCCGCGTTGATATCGATGTAGCCGTGGGTGAGGTCGCAGGTCCAGACGCGGGCCAGGCCATCGCCGAGCCCGAGGTCCACCTCGATGCGGATGTCGCGGCCTTTCATGTGGTCGCCGAGATCGGCTTCCTTGTAGTCGGGCCGGCGGCTGCCATCCTCCGCGATGGTGACGCCGCCGACACGAACGCGCAGCCGGTTGCGCTCGGCCCGTTCGCCGGACTTGCCGATGGCCATGACGATGCGGCCCCAGTTGGCGTCTTCGCCCGCGATCGCCGTCTTGACCAGCGGCGAGTTGCCGATGGCCAGCGCCACCGCCCGGGCGGCCCGGTCGTCCTCGGCGCCGGTGACGTCGATGGTGATCAGCTTCTGCGCGCCCTCGCCGTCGCGGGCGACCTGGATGGCGAGATCGCGCAACACGTCCTCCAGCACCCGGGCGAAATCTGCCAGCGCCGGGTCGTCCGTACGCTCGACCACCCGGTGTGCCGGGCCCATGCCGGTGGCGAACAGCAGGCACATGTCGGAAGTCGACATGTCGCTGTCGACGGTGACGCAGTTGAAGGTGCGGTCGGCGATGGGGCCGAGCAGGTCGCGCAGCACCGCAGCCGGCAGCCGGGCGTCGGTCACGACATAGGACAGCATCGTCGCCATGTTCGGCGCGATCATGCCGGAGCCCTTGGCGACACCGTTGATGGTCACCTCGACGCCGTCGATGGCCACCCGTGCGGTGGCGCGCTTCTCGAAGGTATCGGTGGTCATGATGCCGGCGGCGACCTCGGGCCAGCCGTCGTCGCGGACGTGGCCGGCCAGTTCCGGCACCGCCGCGCACAGCCGATCGATCGGCATGGGCTCCCCGATCACGCCGGTGGAGGCGACCAGCACCTCCTCGGCGGCGCAGCCCAGCGCCTCCGCCACGGCGGCAGCGGTCGCGGCGACATCCCTCTCGCCCCGCTCGCCGTTGAAGACATTGGCGTTGCCGGCGTTGACGATCACAGCCCGCGCCGTCCCGCCCGGCAGCCGCTTCGCGTTCCAGACCACCGGCGCCCCGGCGGTGGTCGAGGTCGTCTGCACCCCGGCGACGGTCGTGCCCGGCGCGAAGGCGAGCATGGTCAGATCGTTGCGGCCCTTGTAGCGCAGCCCGGCGGCGATGGCGCCGCAGCGGCAGCCGGCGATGGACGGCAGTTCGGGCTGCTTCTCGGGCGCAAGGGGCGAGACGGGCAAGGGCATGACAGGGGCCTCACTTTGGACGATGCCCCGGGATCTGATCCCGGGGCCCAGAGCGGCATCACCGCCGAACCGGGTCCGGCGGTCAAGCCCCGGAAGGCGAAAACGGTTGCCGGAATTCTACCAGGTGTCGATCCAGGCGTGCTTCTTGCCGCTGCGGGGTTCCGGCGGCGGGGCCGCCTTCAGCGCCGCGACGATCATGCGCCGGGTATCGGCTGGATCTATCACGTCGTCGATCTCGAAATAGCTGGCCGTCGAGAGCGCCTTGCCGTTCTCGTAGGAGGCGGCGACCATCTCCTCGAACTTGCGGTTGCGCTCCCCCGGATCCTCGATCGCCAGCAGTTCCTTGCGATAGGCCAGCTTGACCGCGCCCTCCAGGCCCATGCCGCCGAACTCGCCCGACGGCCAGGCCACGGTGAACAGCGGCGCGTGGAAGCTGGCGCCGGCCATGCCCTGGGCGCCGAGGCCGTAGGACTTGCGCAGCACGAAGGAGAAGAACGGCACCGTCAGGTTGGCGCCGGCGACGAACAGCCGGCTGCAATGGCGGACCAGGGCCGTCTTCTCGACCTCCGGCCCCACCATCATGCCGGGCGTATCGACCAAGAACATGATCGGGATGTCGTAGGCGTCGCAGAGGCGCATGAAGCGCGCCGCCTTGTCGGAGCCGGGCGTGTCGATAGCGCCGGACAGGTGGCTCGGATTGTTGGCGATGACGCCGAGCGGCCGCCCCTCGACGCGGATCAGCGCGGTGACCATGCCGAGGCCGAAGCCGCGGCGCAATTCCAGCACCGAGCCCGTGTCGGCGACGACGTCGATCACCTCCCGCACGTCGTATAGCCGCTTGCGGTTTTCCGGCACGATCCGGCGCAGCAGCCGCTGGTCGGCGCAGTCCCAGTCAGCGACCGGGCCCTGGAAATAGGAGAGGTACTTCTTCGCCGTGGCCACCGCCTCGGCCTCGTCCCTGACCGCGATGTCGACCACGCCGTTCGGCACCTGCTCGGACATCGGCCCGACTTCCTTGGGGCTGAAGACGCCGAGCCCCCCGCCCTCGATCATCGCCGGACCGCCCATGCCGATATTGGAGTTCTCGGTGGCGATGATGACGTCGCAGCAGCCGAGCAGCGCCGCGTTGCCGGCGAAGCAGTAGCCTGAATTGATGCCGACGATCGGCGCAAGACCGCTCATCTTGCCGAACATCTCGAAGGTGTGGATGTGCAGGCCGCCGACCTGGCCGATATCGACGTCACCGGGCCGGCCGCCGCCGCCCTCGGTGAAGACGACAAGCGGCAGCTTGTAGCGCAGCGTCTGCTGCAGCAGGCGGTCCTTCTTGGCGTGGTTCTGCATGCCCTGGGTGCCGGCCATCACCGTGTAGTCGTAGCAGAGCACGGCGACGCGGCTCTTCTGTTCGGGGAAGGTATCGCCGTTGACGTGCCCCAGCCCCGCCAGCATGCCGTCGGCGGGGGTATTCTCGATCAGGTCCTCCATGGACCGCCGCGTCCGCTGGGCGGCCACGGCCAGCGAGCCGTACTCGACCCAGGTGCCTTCGTCGATCAGGTCGGCGACGTTCTCCCGGGCCGTGCGCTGGCCGGTCTTGCGCCGGCGCTCGACCGCCTTCGGCCGGTTCTCGTCCAGCGTCTTCGCCTGCCGTTCCAGCGTCTCCGCGAGATCGGGGCGGATATGGTCGAGGTCGACCTCCTCCTGCTCGGCTTCCGCCGCGCCGGCGACATCCGCAGGCTCGATGAAAACGAGGGGATCGCCCTCGTAGACCGTGTCCGTCGCCTCGACGGCGAGCTGGCGGACGACGCCGGAGAACTCGGCCGTGATCTCGTGCTCCATCTTCATGGCGTCCATGATCAGCACGCGCTGACCGGCGCGGACCTCGTCGCCCTCGGCCACGTCCATGGCGACGACGGTCCCCTGCATGGGCGCCAGCAGCGGCCTTGCGCCGTCGGGCGCCTGCTCCTCGGCCGCCGCGGCGCGGGCTTCGGCCTCCTGCTTGCCAAACGCCAGGATGGCCAGCGGGTCGGAGTTCTGCACCTTCGCGCCGGCCTGGCGCCGTCCGCCGCCAGCCGCCGCGGCCTGGACCTCGCGATAGAGCCTCGGATGCTCGCCGGGCCTGACGAGATCGGCCATGCGGCTCTCGAGGAATCCTGTGTCGACGCGGTTGGCCACGACGTCCGGGTGCTTCAGCACGTTCTGGAGGAAGGCAATGTTCGTGGCCACACCTTCGATGCGGAAGGCCGACAGCGCGCGATAGGCGCGGGCCACGGCGACGGCATAGTCGGCGTCGGCGCTGTGCACGATCAGCTTGGCCAGCAGGGAATCGAAACTCGGGCTGGTGCGGTAGCCGGCATAGCCGAAACTGTCGACGCGGATGCCGCGCCCCGTCGGCGGATCGAAGGCCTGCAGGACGCCGCCCGAGGGCATGACATCGCCGCTTTCGGTCATCCGCTCCATGTTGACGCGGAGCTGGATGGCATAGCCCTTCGGCTCGGGCCGGTCGCCGGCGACGCCCAGGTCGGCCAGGCTCCGCCCTTCGCAGACACCGAGCTGCAGCGCCACCAGATCCACGTCGCAGACTTCCTCGGTCACCGTGTGCTCGACCTGGATGCGGGCATTGGCCTCGATGAAGGCGTAGCCCGGCGCCGGCGCGTCGGGGCGGGCGTCGACCAGGAACTCGAAGGTGCCGAGACCGCGGTAGTTCACTGCGCGTGCGAGCTTCAGCGCCGCTTCGATCAGTCCTTCCCTGACGTCGCCATCCAGCCCCGGCGCGGGGGCGACCTCGACGATCTTCTGGTTGCGCCGCTGGATCGAGCATTCGCGTTCCCGGAAATGGGTCACGCCGCCCTGCCCGTCGCCCAGCACCTGCACCTCGACATGGCGGGCGGGCCGCATCAGCCGCTCGACATAGACGTCAGGATTGCCGAAGGCCGGCTTCGCCTCCGACCGGCAGCGTTCATGGGCGGACGCCAGATCCTCGCCGGCGCGGACGACCCGCATGCCGCGGCCACCGCCGCCGGCGACGGCCTTGACCATCACCGCGCCGTCGGCCCCGAGACCGTCGAGGAAGCGTTGCGCTTCATCCAGGCCCGTCGGGCCTTCAGTGCCCTCGATCACCGGCACGCCGTGCTCGATGGCGAGGCTCCGTGCGCGTCCCTTGTCGCCGAACAGCGCCAGAACCTCGGCGTCGGGACCGATGAAGGTCAGCCCCGCCTCGGCGCAGGCGCGGGCGAAATCGGCGTTCTCGGCCAGGAAGCCATAGCCCGGGTGGACGGCGCTCGCCCCGGCCTGCCTCGCGGCGTCGACGATACGGGGGATGTCGAGATAGGGCGCGACGCCCTTCGCCCCCAGCGCGACCGCCTCGTCGGCCCGGATGACGTGCAGGCTCTCGGCATCGTCGTCGGCATGCACGGCGACTGTCGCCCAGCCCTGCTCGGCGGCGGTCTGCATCACGCGAACGGCGATTTCGCCTCGATTGGCGACAAGTAGTTTCTTCATGCGAACTGGCCTCCCCGGCGGCGGAGTGTGCCGCAGCGCGGCCCGCAGTGCAAAGACCCGTTGGCCCGTCAGCCGAAGCCGTGACCTGCGATATTTGCGGGTTCTGCCCGCTGCTCGGCCTGACTAGGTTGTGGCCGAGTTTCCAGATTCCGGTGACCCGCCCTGCCCGACACCACCCTGACAGACCCTGTGCCGAGCCGCATCGACGCCCGGAGTCTCTGGACGCTGTTCGCCGCCTTCCTCAGCCAGGGCGCCGCCGCCTTCGGCTTCATCGCCTTCACACTGCTGGCGCCGGGTCTGGCGGAAGAAACCGGCCTGGACGAGCGCGATTTCGGTCTCACCTTCACCTTCATCTTCCTGGGCACCACCATCGCCAGCCCGTTCTGCGGCCAGCTGATGCGCCGGGTCGGCAGCGTCGCCACCATGGTGCTCTCGCTTTCGGGCATGGCCCTGTCGATCCTGATCGCACTCAACGGGACCTGGACGACGGTGATGCTGTCGGCCTTCCTCTACGGCGTCTGCTATGGCCCCTACGGTCCGGCCAATGTCACCATGGTGTCGGCCAACACGCCGCGCCGGCATGTCGGACTGTTCATGGCTATCCGGCAGTCGGGCGTCTCGGTCGCCGGAACCGCCGCCGGCTATCTGCTGCCCGCGCTGATGCTGGCGGTAGGCTGGCGCGCCGGGGTCTGGGTGATGCTGGCGACCGTCGTCGTGACCGCCCTCGGCACACTGATCTTCGCACCGATCTTCCGCTTCCGGCCCGACGCCGCGCCGCCATCTAGTTCGACGCCCCTCGGCCTCCGACGCGCACTGGAGCGTTTCCTGCTGCCGAAGGACCTCCGGCTGCTGGGCTGGACGGCCATCGCCTTCGCGGTCTCCCACACCTCGCTTTTCACCTTCACCTACATCTACCTGCTGGAAGGCGTCGGCCTGGACCCCATCGCCGCCGGCGCGTTCTTCGGCATCGTCCAGCTCTCCGCCATCGCAGGACGGCCGCTGGCCGGGTATTTCTCCGACCGGATCGGCTCGCCGGAGAGCACGCTGGCGATCCTGGCCGTCGGCGCCTCGGTTGCCATCGCCGGCGCCCTGGCGCTGACGCCGGAAAGTCCGGCATGGGTGATGTATCCGATCGCGGTGCTGGCCGGACTGTCGGGGAACAGCTGGTCGCCGGTGTTCATGACCGCCGTGTCGCTCCGCGCGCCCGCGGGCCAGGTCAGCGAGATGAACGGCCGGGCCTACGCCTTCGCTTCACTGGGCTGGATGACGGCGCCGCCGCTGATCTGGGCCCTGATCGAGCTGACCGGCAGCTACGCTGCGCCGTTCGCCGTGGTCATCGCCGGCAACCTGATTTCCGGCGCGATGCTGATCGCCCATGTCAGGAAAGGCGCCAGCCCGCCAATAGGCTCCTGACGGCAACGACGAAGGCCAGCGGCTGGTCCAGCGCCAGATGATGGTGGGCTTCGGGGATACCGACCATCGGGGCGTCCTCTCCGATCAGGCCGCGGATGTAGTCGCGGCTCTGTTCGTCGACGATCGCGGACTTCTCGCCGTAGAGATAGGCCTTCCGGCAGGTCGCCTCGGCCAGGAAGTCGTCGAAGGGCTCGCCGAAGCGGCGGTTGTCCATGGCGCCGCCGTGCCATTTCCAGCACCAGCCCTCCGGCTCCTGCTTGATCGAGTGCCGGCCGATATGCTCCACGAGGAATGCGTTGTCGCAGGGCTGGGCCGGCGCCAGACGGAAGCGCGAGAGCGCCTCCTCGAAGCTGGCGTAGTGGCGCTTGTTGCCCATGCGCGGGCGGCGGTTCAGGTCCTCCTCGCGGCGCGCCGGCGGGCGGAGCGGGGAATCGCAGACGATGATGCCGGCCAGCTCGCCGCCATGGGTCTGGCCGAAGCGGCTGGCCATGAAGCCGCCGAAGCTGGCGCCGACCACCACGACCGGGCCGGCCAGACCGGCATCGGCGATCACGCCGCGCATGTCGGCGACCCGGACGTCGGCGCCATAGCTGTCCCGCGCACCGCTGTCGCCCATGCCCGAAAGGCTGATCGAGGCGACGTCGTGCGTCTGCGCCAGGAAGGGCGCGATGAAGCTCCACCAGTGGGCGTGGCCGCCGCCGCCGTGGACGAACAGCAGCCCGCCCCTGGCCGGCTTCCGCTTTGCGGGCCAGTAGAGGTAGTGGACGGCGCAGCCGTCGACGTCGACGAAGCGTTCCTCGCCGGCGTCGGCCATGTTCGCGTGGTACCAGTCGGGCGCAGGTGCGCGGACCTTGAGCAGGTCGGACGGAACGTCGGTCATGCAGAATCTCCCCTGGCGGCCATTTTCGCGGGCAGCCGCCATGCTGCCAAGACCGTTGATTGTCCTGCCCGTCGATGCCATCCCCTCGGGCTTGGGACATGGTAGACTGTACCGGTCTTCAGGGGAGGAAAGACGATGGACGAGACACGCATTCCGGTCCTGGTCGGCTCGGGCCAGGTCACCCAGCGGGAAGAAGACCCCAGGGCGGCCCTGTCGCCGATGGACCTGACAGCGGCCGCCGGCGCGGAGGCCGCGAAGGACGCCGGCGTGGAGCGGCAGGTGCTGGAGGCGCTGGACACCGTCGTCCAGCTTGCTTCCTTCTCCGACACCAGCTGGCGCTTCACCTGCCCGTTCGGCCGCTATACGAACCCACCGAAATCGCTCGCCGCACGGCTGGGCGCAACGAACGCGAAGCGGCTGGTCTACACCCATGCCGGCGGGAACATGACCCAGTGGTGCATCAGCCGCATGTCGGAGATGATCACCCGCGGCGAGCTCTCGGCCGCCATGATCGCCGGCGGGGAAGCGCTGTCGACACAGAAGGCCGCCCAGCGCGCCGGCGTGGAGCTCGACTGGTCGGAGGACCCCGGCGGCGAGCCTGAGCGCTGGGGCGTCTCGAAGCGCGGCTGGAGCGACATGGAAGACCGCCACCGCATGGCCGGCGCGATCTTCGCCTATCCGCTGGTCGAGAACGCAATCCGCGGCCACAAGGGCGAGAGCATCGACGAGCACCTGATGTCCATGGGCCGCCTGTTCGAAGGCTTCGCCAGGGTGGCGGCGGCGAACCCGCTGGCCGACCGCCGCGACGGCTTCACCGCCGAACAGATCGCCACGGTCAGCGAGAAGAACCCCTTCATCGGCTTCCCCTACACGAAGCTGATGAACGCCAACGCCTTCATCGACCAGTCGGCCGCCGTCATCCTGATGTCGGTGGCCCGGGCGAAGAAACTGGGCATCCCGCGGGAGAAGTGGGTCTTCCTGCATGGTTGCGGCGACGCCAACGACCACTGGTACCTGTCGGACCGGATCAATCACTGGAGCTCGCCGGCCATGCGCACGGTCGGCGAGGAGACCTGCCGCATGGCGGGCAAGTCGGTCGGGGACATGGATTTCCTCGACCTCTATTCCTGCTTCCCCTCCGCGGTGCAGATCGCCTGCGCCGAGATGGGGATCGCCGAGGACGACCCGCGCGGGCTGACGGTGACCGGCGGCCTGCCCTATTTCGGCGGACCGGGGAACAACTACGTCACCCACTCCATCGCCGAGATGATGAACCGGGTCCGCGCCCGGCCCGGCTCCTATGGCCTCGTCACCTCCAACGGCAACTACGTCACCAAGCAGTCGGCGGGAATCTACTCGACCGATATGCCGGAGAAGCCGTTCGCCCCCGCCGATCCGGCGACCTATCAGGCGCGGATCGACGCCGAGAAGGGGCCGGAAGTGGCCGAGTTCGCCGAAGGCCCGGCGGAGATCGAGACCTACACCGTGATGCACGACCGCAAGGGGCCGAGCTACGCGATCCTGTTCGGGCGCCTGGAGGACGGGCGGCGCTTCATCGCCAACACGCCCGCCGACCCGGATCTGCTGGCGGAGATGGAACGGACAGACTATCTGGGTCGCGCCGGGCAGGTCTCGACCGCCGACGGCGTCAACATCTTCGTGCCGGCGTGAAAAATGCCGGCGCCCTTGGACTTGATCCAAGGGCCCAGCGAATCGAAGGACTGGGTCCTCGGGTCAAGCCCGAGGACGCCGTCTGTTATTCTCGACGCAGGCACGCGCCGGCCGGTCATGCCGCCAGCGCCACCTCGCTGACCACGGCCACGTAGTGGCAGGCGGCTGCGGCGAGCACGAAGGCGTGCCAGACCGCGTTCTGGAACTTCAGCCGCTCCCAGAGGTGGAACAGCACGCCCAGGCTGTAGAGCAGGCCGCCAACGCCCAGCAGCACGATGGCTTGCAGCGACATGTTCGCGAACATCGGGCCCAGGGCGAGCAGGATTACCCAGCCGAGCAGCAGGTAAACGGCGATGGACAGCCGTTCGAAGCGGTGCGGCCAGACCAGCTTCAGCATGGCGCCGGCGAGGGCCCCGGCCCAGACCACGCCGAACAGGCTCCAGCCCCAGGCGCCGCCGATGGCGACCAGAGTGAAAGGCGTATAGGTGCCGGCGATCATGAGGAAGATGGCGGCGTGATCCAGGCGGCGGAAGATATTCTTCCAGTCCCCCTCGGGCATCAGGTTGTAGGCCGCCGAGCAGCCGAGCATGGTCACCAGCCCGCCGGCATAGATGACCAGCGCGGCCATCCTGAGCGCATCCGCAGCGGGCAGGGCCAGGGCGGCCAGCGCGGCGCAGGCGCCGATGGCCAGCGCCAGCCCGATGGCGTGGACAAGGCCGTCGGCGATGCGTTCGGCGCGGCTGTAGTGGCGGTCCATCCCTTCCGGTCTCCCGCAGTCGTCGTCAATCTTCATCTGGTCGGATCCGGCGGCGCGGCAAGTCCCTTCCTTCCGGATCATGGGCCATGCACCATGGCGACAATGTGAAGAAGGCCGATCCCGGGGAGGATGCGATGGCGCTGAAACTGAATCTGATGGCCGGCTACTGGTCGTCGCATCCGCCGCAGAACATGGTCGCCATGGCGCAGCTCGCCGAGCGGCTGGGCTGCCACGGCTTCTTCACGGCGGAGGCCTACGGCTCCGACGCGCTGACGCCGCTGGCCTGGGTCGGCGCGCAGACCGAGCGGATCAAGCTCGGCACGGCCATCGCGCAGATTTCGGCGCGGACGCCGACCTCGCTGGCCATGCACGCCATCACCCTGGACCATCTCTCGAACGGGCGGATGATCCTGGGCCTCGGCGTCTCCGGCCCCCAGGTGGTGGAGGGCTGGTACGGCCGGCCCTTCGCCAAGCCGCTGGCCCGCACCCGCGCCTATATCGACATCATCCGCCAGGTGCTGGCCCGCGACGAACCGGTCGAACATCAGAGCGAGCACTACACGCTGCCCTATCCGGCGGATGCGCCGGGTTCCTGGGGCCTGGGCAAGCCGCTGAAATCCATCGTCCATCCGCTCCGCTCCGACCTGCCGATCTTCCTCGGCGCCGAGGGCCCGAAGAACGTGAAGATGGCCACCGAGATCTGCGACGGCTGGTTCCCGCTCTACTTCTCGCCGACCGGCCCCAAGGTCTATGCCGAGCAGACGGCGAACCTGAAGCCCGGCTTCGAAATCTTCTGCCCCGTCCGCATCGCCATCACCGACGATGTCGAGGGCGCGCTGGCGAAGGTGAAGGAGAACCTGGCGCTCTATGTCGGCGGCATGGGCGCGCGCGACCGCAATTTCCACAACGACCTGGTCGCCCGCATGGGCTATGCCGACGCGGCGGCGAAGATCCAGGATCTCTACCTGGACGGCAAGCGCCGCGAGGCGGTGGCCGCCGTGCCCGACAGCCTGGCCGACGAGATCAGCCTGATCGGCCCGCCCGAGCGCATCCGCGACAAGCTGTCTGCGTGGGAGGAGAGCCCCGTCACCGGCCTGATGGTCTGGGCCTCCGACGAGCGCGAACTCACGCAGATGGCGGAGCTGGTGGTGGGGCGTTGACAGCGGTCAGCTGACCGCCACAGCCAGAGTCGGCTCACCGCCGCTCGCCTCAGCCAGTCTCCCGCTCACTGCGAGCATGCGTGGCTCGTTCTCGGCCATCTCGCCGATCAGATGCCTGCGCAGTTTGGCCGGGATCGGCGGGCGGATGACGCATTCCTCGATCAGTTGCGGGGCGTCCGCACCGACCATGGTCCGCTGCGTGCTGCGCAGCTTGCGCCACGCCGACGCCAGTCCGTGCACGGCGCATTCGAGCGCGCCGATGTGCCGGTCTCACCTTCCCCCCTGACATCCCGGGCCGCCTCACTCCGGTTCGATGTGCGCCGCGTACATGTCTCCGGATGCCGCGGTCAGCACGATGACGGCATCGAGATCCAGCATGTTCGGCAGGTCCGCCAGCGCCCGCTGCCCGGCCTCCGACGCCATGGCCGCTTCATAGGCGCCCGCGCTGTCGAACGTCACCTCGGCGATGGCGTCCACGGCCTGAGAGTCGCTGCCGTTCGGCGGAAAGAAGGTCAGCCGGTAGTCCAGCAGACCCGGCAGCGCCAGGGCCAGCGGCACGTGGGTGTTCAACTGATGGGATTTGAACGCCTCGAAGCTCATGCCCAGCTTCTTCTTGACCAGATAGGTGGCGACGAAAGGGGCATCGTCGGTGCGCATGGCGTCGGCCAGCGCCTCGCCCGTGGAGGCGGCGACCAGCGCGGCGGTCAGCAGGGCTGCGTGCCTGGAGATCATGTCGGGACTCCTCTGTGCTAGAATTCCGCCGCAGCTTAGGAAGGCCGCCGGACGCGATATATGTCGACAGAGGTCAAACAGGGGGCGAAACGGACGGCGGCGGTGGCGGACGGCTACCGCACCTGGACCGCGCCCGCGGCCGGCGGAAAGGCATCCGGAAATCCCCCGGTTCGGGTCGCGATTCTCGCCCTGCCGCAGGCCAGCATGGCCAACATGGCGGCGGTCTACGAGGACCTGCAGGCGGTGAACATGCTGCCGCCCGGCCCCGCCGCCGGCCGGCGTTTCCTGCCCCGGATCGTCGCCGCGGACGCGGCGCCGCGGCGGACCATCAGCGGCCTCGGACTGACGCCGCATGCGACGCTGGACGACGAACGGGTCTACGACGCGGTGGTGGTGCCGACCCTGTATGACGACGGCTGCCTGTCCGACCCGGACTACGGCCCCATCCTCTCCGCCGCCGAACGTGGCTGGCTCGCCCGCCAGCACGGCGCCGGAGCGTTCCTGTCGACCATGTGCTCGGGCGCCTACGGCCTCGCCGAGGCCGGCCTGCTCGACGGCCACGAAAGCGCCATGCACGGCCTCTACGCCGAGGCGTTCCAGGCGCGCTATCCCCGGGTGCGGGTTCTCAGGAAGCGGACGCTGGTGGTTTCCGGATCGCGGCGGGAGATCGTCACCGGCGGGCAGTCGGTCTATTCAGCCGATGTCAGCCTGTTCATGATCGCGCATTTCCACGGCGCACCGACGGCCATCGAATTCGCCACCCTGTATGGGCGGACCTGGAGCGAGGCGCTGCACGAATGGTCGCTGGCCAGCGCGGCGGAGGCGGACGGCGGCGACCAGGTGGTGGCGCTGGCAAAGCAGTTCTTTCACATGCATCTGGCGGACGCCGGGCTGGTGGGCGCCGCCGCCGATCTCGCCAACATGAACGTGCAGACCTTCTCGCGCCGCTTCCAGCGGGCCACCGGGCTTGCCCCCAGGGCCTATGTCACCGGGCTGAGGATGGAGCGGGCGATGCGGCTGCTGGCCGGCAGCCGGATGCCGATCGAGGATGTCGCGGGCCGGGTGGGCTATGCCGACCGGTCGTCCTTCGCCAAGGCCTTCCGGGACGCCGCCGGCCTGCCGCCAGCCGAATACCGCACGCGGTTCCAGACCGCCTCGCGCCTCGCCGGGACCGCGAATTCCACGCAGCGCGGGATCTCTCCGGGTTGAGGGGAAGGGAAAGCCGGCGCTATTCCTGCCTGCCGGAAACGTACTCGCTCACCCAATCGAACTCGTCGGCGCAGCTTTCGGGCATGTCCAGCCGGTAGGGCGGCAGGAGGGGCTTCGTGAACTCGCTCTGCGTGTTCCGTTCGTCATCGATCTTCGCCCGCGCCTTCTCGCTGTAGAGATGACGCCGGTGCGCGTAGGGGACCAGACGGTCCCGCAGCGAGCGGACGAAGTAGTAGGTTTCAGCACTTCGCTTCAGGTACCGCTTCGGCTGATCGAAGCGGAACTCTCCAAGCTCTTGTCCGAGATAGGTCGTGTAGATCTCCGCCCCGATCAGCGCGGTGTGGAAGACATTGACCACATAGCGGTTGAAGTCCGTCTCCGGATCGAGGGCGTTGACGACCAGCGCCTGCATGATGCCATCGCGCGCGATCAGAAACCCTTCGTAGACCCCGGCCGCGCCCGCGAGGCGGCGGAAGCCCTCACTGGACGCGAGTTCGTCCGCGAGCCCGTCGTAAAGCCCGTCGCGGCCGTTCATCAGCAAGAGGCCGGTGGCGGGGCCTTCCAGATAGGATGCGACCGTATCCGCTGCGGCAGCCGGCTCCTGATCGAAATCGAAATCTGGGTACTCGCCGTAAGTCGCATGACGGTCGCGGTAGTCGATAATGAATCGGTCAGACAGATACAGGTCACGAGGGTCCGCATCGATGTAGTAGACGATGGAATCGCTGGCCGGCGCGAAGGGCTGGCCGCGGGCAGGCTCGATCACGGCATCGCAGGTGACCTTGAAGCCGTAGTAGATCGCCTTGAGGTGGATGGGCACCTCGCGTTCGGCTTCCGCAGCCTGCACCGCGCCGGAAATCGAGAGGGCCAGCAGCAGCCCCGCCATCGGTCCGAGTCCGGCCATCACATCACTCCCTTATCCGCTTCCCCGCCATCTGCCCCAGCGTGAAGCTCTTCTGGCCCAGATGACCGAAGGCGAAGGAGAGCTTCGCGTCGACCAGGACCGTGAAGCCCAGTTCCCGGGCCTTGTCGCAGAAGCCGAAATCCTCGCCCAGCCAGATGTCGCGGCCGTCGCGCTCCTCGATGAAATGCGACGGGAAATAGGGCTTCTCCATGCTGCGGAAGACGCCCGCCTTCACCAGCATGCCGCCGCAGCCGAGATAGTCGGCCGCCACCAGCCCGTCATCGGGGCCGAGCGCGAGCGGCTCGCCCCAGCGCTTCATCGCGGTGATCCGCTGCCGCCCCTCCAGCCGGGTCGAGGCGGCGGCGCCGACGATGTCGCGGTCGTGGGAAAGCAGGCGCGCACCCGTCTCCGGCGGGAAAGTCATGTCGCTGTCGAGGAACAGCAGATGCGTGGCCTCGTGCTCCAGCGCCCGGTTGACCAGATTCTGCCGGCCCTGGGGCAGGAGCGCCGTCTTCTCGTTGACCAGGATCGAGGGGATGCGCCGGTGCGTCATGTCGGAGAGCATGCGCGCCAGACAGACCGCGAAGTCCATGTGGACCATGTCGCCCGACGGCACGCAGACCGCGACGCGGAGGGCCGGCGCGTCAGGCACCGGGACCGAAACAGTACGGCGTCCTCGGGCTTGACGAGCCTGCCCCGGACCCCGTTCCGGGGAGGACCCAGTCCAATGATTCGCTGGGCCCCCGGATCAAGTCCAGGGGCGCCGTCTCACTTGTGTCTTCCCCTCGCGCGCCTCTTCGCACCGCCTACTTGAACTCCCGCGCGTCCTCGACGACGACGCCGTCATTGGGCAGGCTGCCGGGCGCGACGATCTCGACCTCGCCGCGCAGCTTGGTGACCGTCTGCACCGTCTGCTTCAGCGCCTCGATCAGCGCCGCGCCGCCCGAGGAGGCCTCGGCCTTGAGGGTCATCTGGTCGCGGTTGTCGGGATTGGTGACGACGATGCGCGCCTTGTCGACTTCCTTGTGACGGTCGACGATCTGGCCCACCAGCTTGGCGTGGACGAACATGCCGCGCACCTTGCAGGACTGGTCGGCCCGTCCCATCCAGCCCTTGATGCGGGTGTTGGTGCGGCCGCATTCGCTCTGGCCCGGCAGAATCGCCGTCATGTCGCCGGTGCCGTAGCGGATCAGCGGATAGATCGGGTTGAAGGTGGTCACCACGATCTCGCCGACCTCGCCCTCCGCGACCGGCTCGCCCGTGCCGGGGCGGCAGATTTCCAGGATCAGCCCCTCGTCCAGGATCATGCCCTCGACGGGGATCGATTCGTAAGCGATCAGCCCGACGTCGGCGGTGCCGTAGCCCTGCGTGGTCTGGATGCCGCGGTCCTCGAACCACTGCCTGAGCGAAGGCGGCAGCGGCTCCGCGCCGACCGAGGCCTTGCGGTAGGAGGAGCTGTCACGCCCCATTTCGTCCGCCTTCTCCAGCAGGATGCGCAGGAAGGACGGCGTGCCGGCATAGGCGGTGGGCTTCAGCTTCTCGATCGCGTCGACCTGCATCTCGGTATTGCCGACGCCGCCGGGGAAGACCGCGCAGCCGATGGCGCGGCAGCCCGTCTCCACCAGCATGCCCGCCGGGGTGAGATGATAGGAAAGCGTGTTGTGGACCACGTCGCCCTGGCGGAAGCCGGCGGCGTAGAGCGCGCGGGCGTAGCGCCAGTGGTCGCGCGCCGAGCCGTCGGGCTCGAAGATCGGGCCGGGCGACATGTAGATGTGCGCCATCTCGGTGACCGCCACGGCGTTGAGGCCGCCGAAGGGCGGGTTCGCCGCCTGAGCCTCCTGCACGTCCGGCTTGCGGATGACGGGCAACTGCCGCAGCGCCTCGCGGCTGTTGATCTCTTCCGGGTGGATGTCCTTGTAGAGTTCGCCGAAGAAGGTCGAGCCATTCTTCGCGTGCGCCACCTGCCCCGGCAGCGCCGCCATCAGGTCTTCCTCGCGCTTTTCCGGCGCGCGGGATTCCAGCCCGTCGTAATGATCCGTCATTCTTGCCTCCCCTGGTGCGTCTGCGCGCGCGAAGCCTAGCGTGAAAGCCGGCGTCCGGCCAAGCGGCTCACTGCGCGCCGAAGCGCACAGCGTCCGGCGCCATCTCCAGATGCAGTTCGTCGCCCTCATAGGGGTGCGCCAGCGCCACCGCGTCATCCAGCTCGATGCCCAGCCCCGGCGCGTCGGGCGGGATGACATAGCCGTCCTCCCAGCGGATTCCGGTCTTCAGAACCTCGGCGTGGAAACCGCCGAAGGTCTCGATGCTCTCCAGGATCAGGAAGTTCGGAATGCAGGCGGCCAGCTGGATGTTGGCGGCGGCGACGACTGGCCCGCAATAGAGGTGCGGCGCGATCTGGGCGTAGTGCGTCTCCGCCATCGCCGCGATCTTCTTCGCCTCCAGGATGCCGCCGACGCGGCCCAGATTGGGCTGCAGGATCGAGGCCGCGCCGCATTCGAGGACGCGCGCGAACTCCCATTTCGTCGCCAGGCGTTCGCCGGTCGCGATCGGCACGGCTGTCGCCCGCGCGACCCGGGCCATCATCTCCGGCCGTTCGGGCGGCGTCGGCTCCTCGAACCAGAGCGGATCGAAGGGCTCGATCCGGCGCGCCATGCGTTTCGCGCCGGAGACCGTGAACTGGCCGTGGGTGCCGAACAGCAGGTCCGCGCGATCGCCCACCGCCTCCCGGATCCGCCGGCAGAACGCCTCCGACCGGTCCAGGGCAGCGATGTCGGGCTGATGACCGTCGTGAACGGAATAGGGGCCGGCGGGGTCGAACTTCAGCGCCGTGAAACCGAGCCCGACATAGTGAAGCGCCCGCTCGGCGGCCATGTCCGGGTCGTCATAGACGGTCTTCCGCCCCGCGCCGGCCTGCGGATAGACGTCGCCCGCCTCGGGATAGATGTAGGTGTAGCTGCGCAGCCCGTCGTGCACGCGGCCGCCCAGCAGCTTGTGGACCGGCTGGCCGGCCGCCTTGCCGACAATGTCCCAGCAGGCCATCTCAAGGCCGCTGAGCACGCCCGACATGGAAATGTCCGGCCGCTGCGAATAGCCGGCGCCGTAACCGCGCCGCCAGAGCTTCTCGATGTCGTGCGGATCCTCGTTCTCGAAGAAGCGGGCGAAGGTGTCGGCGACCATGGCCTCCACGACCTTCGGCCCGAAGCTGGCGGCGTAGACCTCGCCCAGTCCCTCGATCCCGCAGGCGGTCGTCAGCCTGACGAAGATGAAGTAGCGCCCGCCCTTGCGCGGCGGGGGATTGCCGACGACGAAAGTCCGGCAGTCAGCGAGTTTCATGATGCTTCCCCAATTCTGTCATCCCCGCCACCGCGCAGCGGTGCGCGGGGATCAAGCGACGTCGCACGTGGCGTTCCTTCCTGATACCGATCCCCGCGCAGGGCGGGGATGACGCTATGGGACGTCTCCGAAGACGATGACGTTGCGCAGCGCCTCGCCGCGGCGGACCTGGTCCATCGCCTCGTTGATGCGTTCCAGCGGGAAGCGGCCGGAGATCAGTTCATCGAGCTTCAGCCGGCCCTGGCGGTAGAGTTCGACCAGGAAGGGGATGTCCGCCTGGATGCGCGCACCGCCCATCTTCGAGCCCAGGATGCGCTGGTTCAGGCCCGCCAGCGCGCCGGGATCGAGATCGACGGTGACGCCGCTGGGCGGCATGCCCACCAGCACCACGGCGCCGCCCGGCGCGGCCATCTGCAGGGCCTGTTCGACGGCGACACGGACGCCGACGGTGACGAATACGTAATCAACGCCGCGTCCGCCCGTGGCCGCGCGCACGGCGGCGATCAGGTCCTCGGCCTGCGGATTGACCGCGTGAGTGGCGCCGAAGGCGCGGGCCGTCTCCAGCTTGGCGTCCGAAAGGTCGGCCGCGAAGATCACCGACGCGCCGGAGAGCGCCGCGCCCTGGATGCTGTTGAGACCGACGCCGCCGGCGCCGATGACGGCGACCGTCGCGCCGGCCTCGATCCAGGCGGTGTTGCTCACCGCGCCGAAGCCGGTGATGACGCCGCAGGCGAGCAGCGAGGCGCTCTGCAGCGGCACATCCTTCGGGATGACAACGGCCTGGCTGTGATCGACGGTGACGCTCTCCGCGAAGGCGCCGGTGCGCAGTCCCTGAACCAGGCTCTCGCCCGCGGCGGTGGACAAGGGCGAGGCCATGTCGAGGGGAAAGACCGCGCCGCAGGTTACCGGCTGGCCCCTGGCGCAGGCCGGACACTCGCCGCAGGCGCGGATCAGCGTGACCACGACATGGTCGCCGACAGCCAGCCCGGCGACGTTGTCGCCGACGGCCTCGACGACGCCGGCGGCCTCGTGGCCGTAGACGGCGGGCAGCTCTCCGCCCCAGCCGCCATCGGCGAACAGGATATCGCTGTGGCAGATGGCGCAGGCGGCGAGCCGCACGCGGACCTCCCCCGGACCGGGACCGGCGAGGCGGACCTCCTCGATCGCCAGCGGCTCCCCGAAAGCGCGGCAGACGGCGGCTTTCATGATCGTGATCCCCTTCGTCCTCTCGCGGCGGGCGAAAACACCCTAGGATCGCGGTTACGGAAACTCAAAACCCGATTGGGGGATCCTCATGATCATCGTCCACCACCTGGAACATTCCCGCTCCCAGCGCGTCCTCTGGTTCCTGGAGGAACTCGGGGTCGAGTACGACATCAAACTCTACCGCCGGAATCCCGAGACCAACTTCGCACCGCCGGAACTGAAACAGGTCCATCCGCTCGGCAAGTCGCCCGTGGTCGAGGACGCCGGCCGGATGATCATCGAATCGGGTGCGATCATCGAATACCTGTCGATGACCTATGGCGAAGGCCGCTTCACGCCGGCGCAGGATTCGCCCGACTACCTGCCTTACCTGCAGTGGATGCACTATGCCGAGGGCTCGGGCATGCTGCCTTTCCTGCTCAGGCTCTACGCCAGCCGGCTGGGCGACGCGGCCGGGCCGCTGATGCCGCGGATCGACAGCGAGACCGACAACCATCTGAGCTACATCGAGGGCGCGCTGGAAGGCCGCGACTTCTTCCTCGGCGACGAAATCTCCGCCGCCGATTTCCAGATGAGCTTCGTCGCCGAGATCGCCAAGGTACAGGGCATGCTGAAGGATCGCTCGAACCTTTCGGGCTTCGTCCAGCGCATCCAGGCCCGCGACGGCTACCAGCGCGCGCTGAAGCGCGGCGGCCCCTACCGCTTCGCATAGGTCACCCGCTTTGTCCGGCCCGGCCGGCTGTGCTTCAATACGGGACGGGAGGACATTCGCCATGACTCTGAAAATCTGGCCGGTCACGGAAAGCTTCGCCGCCGAGGTCGACGGGGTCGACCTGTCGCAGCCGCTCGACGCGGACACCGTCGAGGAAATCAAGCAGGCCTTCTGGCAGTACGCCGTCCTGGTCTTTCCCGACCAGGAGCTGACCCAGGATCAGCATGTCGACTTCGCGCGGCATATCGGGCCGCTGGAGGAATCCATCGCGCGCCACCGCAAGGACATCAAGCCGCGGCTGCGGCTCGACCTGGCCGACGTCTCCAACCTCAACGACCGCGAGGAGATTCTGGAGGAAGATCACCGGCTCCGGCAATTCCAGCTCGGCAACCGGCTCTGGCACACCGACAGTTCCTTCAAGTTCGTGCCCGGCCGCGCCAGCCTGCTCTATGGCCGGGCCGTGCCGCCGGCGGGCGGGCGCACCGAGTTCGCCGACGAGCGCGCGGCCTGGGACGCGCTGGACGCGGCGACGCAGGCAAAGCTGGACGGACTGATCGCCGAGCACTGCATCCGCTATTCGCGCATGCGCATGGGCTTCGACAATTTCTCCGAGGAGGAAATCCGCCAGATGCCGCCGGTGCCGCAGGTGCTGGTGCGCACCATTCCGGAGACGGGGCGGAAGAATCTCTATCTCGCCTCCCACGCCCTGAAGATCGTCGGCATGGAGGACGAGGCCGCGAAACAGCTGATCGACGACCTGATCGCGCACGCCACCCAGCGCCAGTTCGTCTACAGCCACCGCTGGCGGGCGAACGATCTGGTGATGTGGGACAACCGTTGCACCATGCACCGGGGCACGCCATTTGACGATCTGGTCTACAAGCGGGACGTGCAGCGGGCGACAGTGGCCGAGCCGGCCAATTCCGTCGAGATGGCGGGCCTGCCGCTGCCCGGGATCGCGGCATAGGAGCGAGAGCCATGGGTCTGTTCGGATCGAAACGCGACGACGGCGCCTTCGGACTGGTGTCGGGCAGCTTCCCCGACCCGGCGACGGACATCGACGCCGCCGCCGACAAGGGCGTGGCCGTGCTTGCCGGCGGCTGCTTCTGGTGCGTGGAGGCGGTCTATCTGGAACTGGAAGGCGTCCGGTCCGTGGTCAGCGGCTATGCCGGCGGCTCGCCGGAGACGGCAGACTACAACAGCGTCTGCTCGGGCCGCACCGGCCATGCCGAGGCGGTCGAGATCGGCTACGACCCGCAGAAGATCAGCTTCGGCATGCTGCTGAAGATCTTCTTTTCCGTGGCCCACGATCCGACCCAGGTCGACCGTCAGGGCGCCGATGTCGGCCCGCAATACCGCTCCGCGATCTTCTACGCCGACGACGAACAGAAACGCGTGGCGGAAGCCTACATGGCGCAGATCGACGACGCCGGCGTGCTGGACGGCGCCATCGCCACGACGCTGGAGCCGCTGAAGAAGTTCTTCGAGGGCGAGGACTACCACCAGAACTACGCCGCCCGGAACCCGATGCAGCCCTATATCGCCTTCACCACCGCGCCGAAGGTGCAGAAGCTCTACAAGCTCTATCCGGAGAAGACCAAGGGGCGCTGACGCGCCCTGGGATCAGGTATCCCTTGTCGCCCTTGAACCCCGGATCCTGTCCGGGGCAGGCTTGATCCAAGGACGAAGGACTTGGCTCTCGGGTCAAACCCGAGCACGCCGGATGGGCCAATGCATCAGAGGATGTGCTGGAGCGGACCAGCACCTGATCGAATCTACCCGCCAGTTTCCCTCCCTCCCTTGTGGGGGAGGTGGCTGCGCAGCAGCCGGAGGGGGGAAGGCCGGAGGCCATTCCGACTTCGCCGATTCACCCCCACCCCGGCCCTCCCCCATCAAGGGGGAGGGAGAACTTTTCAATCAGATGTTCGAACGCCGCTAACCCCGGTCGTCGTAGTCGAGCACGACGCGGTCGCTGACCGGCGTCGCCTGGCAGGTCAGCACGTAGCCGGCCTCGATCTCCTCGGGCTCCAGGCCGTAGGTCCTGTCCATCTCCACCTGGCCCTCCACCAGCTTCGCGCGGCAGGTGCAGCACATGCCGCCCTTGCAGGCGAAGGGAAGGTCGGCCTGCCGCGCCAGCGCGGCGTCGAGGATGGAGGTGCCGTCGTCGACCATGTCGAAGTCCATGCGATGGCCGTCGACGACCACGCCCACATGACGGGTCGGCAGGGTCTCTCCCGGGGCGGCGGTCTTCTTCGGTTTCGCATTACCGTCCTCGGCCGGGGTGAACAGCTCGAAGCGGATGCGCTTGCGCGCGACGCCGCGGTTCTTCAGCGCCCCGGACACGGTCTCGATCATCGCCTGCGGACCGCAGAGGTAGAACGTTTCGGTGCCTTCCACGTCGATCAGCCGGTCCAGCATCATGTCGAGCTTGGCGTCGTCGATCCGGCCCGACAGCAGCGGCGCCTCCTGCGCCTCGCGGGAGAGGACATGCAGAATGGAAAGCCGCGCGGGGAAGCGGTTCTTCAGGTCCTCGAGCTCCTCGCGGAAGATCACCGTGCCGGCCGAGCGGTTGCCGTAGACCACGGTGACCGACGACTTCGGCTCGCAGAACAGCACCGCCTTGACGATGGCCAGGATCGGCGTGATGCCGGAACCGGCGGCGAAACAGACGAAATGCGCCTCCCGTTCCGGGTCCGGGCGCAGCACGAAGCGGCCCTCGGGCGCCATCACATCCATCGCGTCGCCGGGGCCGATGTCCTCGTTGGCGAAGGTGGAGAACAGCCCGCCCTCGACGCGGCGGATGGCGACGCGGATCTCGCTCTCCGTCGGGCCCGAACAGATCGAATAGGAGCGCCGCACCTCGCGGCCGCCGACGTCGGCCTTGAGCGTCAGGTACTGGCCGGCCTCGTGATCGAAGGCGGACCTGAGATCCTCGGGCACGTCGAAGGCGATGGAGACGCTGTCGGGGGTCTCCCGGCGGACGTCGGCGACTTTCAGGCTGTTGAACAGGGCCATGGACTCATCCTCCGCCTCGAAACGGCAGCAATACTGTCACCCCCGCCTTGTGCGGGGGTCCGGAGCGGCTTCGCCGCAGGTCGTTTGATTTGACCGGATGCCCGCATGAAGCGGGCATGACACAAGGATGTCTGACTCCCGAACCGGTCATCGTCAGTGGCACTTGAAGTAGTCGAAGGGCTCCAGGCACGCATTGCACTGGAAGAGCGCCTTGCAGGCGGTGGAGCCGAAGGGACTCAGCATTCTGGTGTCGGCGGCCCCGCAATGGGGACAGGCGACGTCGGGCGTCTCCCCCAGCAGGTGACGCTTGTCGGTCGAACGCCCGACGGGCGGGGCGATGCCGGCTTCCCTGAGCTTCTCGCGGCCGCGCTCTGTGATCTCGTCGGTCGACCAGGCGGGCGAGAGCACGACGTCCACGGTCACCGCCCGGCAGCCGCCCGCGACCAGCCGCTCGTGGATCAGCAGCTTCATCATGTCTGTCGCCGGACAACCGGTATAGGTCGGCGACATCTTCACCACCGCGCCGCCGTCATCGGCCAGTTCGACGCCGCGGATGACGCCGAGGTCGAGCAGGCTGAGATTGGGGATCTCCGGGTCCGGCACCTCGGCCAGCATGGCCCAGACATCGTCGAGCGTGGGAAGGGTCTCGGTGGCCATGGGGTCCGCCTCTACCAGTTCAGCCCCGGATAGGTCCGCTGCATGAACTGCATCTCGGTCAGCATGTAGCCCAGATGCTCGGAATGCCTGCCTTCCAGGCGCCCGCCGACGACGGACCAGCCCTGATCCGGCCAGTCCAGCGTCGCCTCGTCGAGGACGGCGCGGACATCCCGCTCCCAGGGCTCGCGGAGCGCGCCGAGATCGGGGCCGACCCCGGCCTCGGCCATCATGCGGTCGACCTCGTCCATCTCGAAGAACTCGGCGGTGAAGCCGAACAGCGCGGCCATGCCGTCGGTCATGCGCCGATGGCTTTCCCCGGTGCCGTCGCCCATGCGGATTACCCAGCCGGCGGAATGGCGGCGGTGATAGGCGACCTCCTTGACCGCCTTGGCGGCGATCTCCGCGATCCGCGTGTCGCCGGAGCGCTCGAACGCCTGCATCAGCAGCAGGTTGTAGCTGTCGAACAGGAACTGCCGCGCCATGGTCTGCGCGTAGTCGCCGTTGGGTTGCTCGACCAGCAGCAGGTTGTTCATGTCCCGCTCGGGACGCAGGAAGGCGAGGTCGTCCTCCGTGCGGCCCGCGCCCTCGACCTCGCCAGCGTACTGGTAGAACAGCCGCGCCTGGCCGATGAGGTCCAGCGCCACATTGGTCAGCGCGATGTCCTCCTCCATCACCGGGCCGTGGCCGCACCACTCGCCCAGACGGTGGCAGAGTACGTGCGCCGTGTCGCCCAGCCGCAGCAGGTAGCGGAACAGCGCCCGGTCGTATGTCGGCGGCGCCATCAGATGTTCTCCACCCCGTCGGGCACCGAATAGAAGGTCGGATGGCGGTAGACCTTGCCCGCCGCCGGATCGAACAGCATGTCCTTGTCGTCCGGGTCGGAGGCGACGATATCGGCCGACCTCACCACCCAGATGGAGACGCCCTCGGAGCGCCGCGTGTAGAGATCGCGGGCGTTCTGGATAGCCATCTCGGCGTCCGGGGCGTGCAGGCTGCCGGCGTGTTTGTGGTTCAGGCCCTCGCGGCTGCGGATGAAGACTTCCCACAGCGGCCATTCCTTGCGATTGCTCATCGCCTCGTCCTCCTGATCAGGCGGCCTCGCGGCCCGCGCGAGCGCGCTTCTTCTCGGCGTGGGCCAGGGCGGCCTCGCGCACCCAGGCGCCGTTCTCGTAAGCCTCGCGGCGGTTGCGCAGCCGGTCGCGGTTGCAGAGCCCGTTGCCCTTCACGACCCGCCAGAACTCGTCCCAGTCGATCCGGCCGAAGTCATAATGGCCGCGCGCCTCGTTCCATTTCAGATCGTCGTCGGGAATCTTCAGGCCCAGGAACTCGGCCTGGGCCACGGTCATGTCGACGAACTTCTGGCGCAGCTCGTCGTTCGACTGGCGCTTGACCTTCCACTTGAAGGACGTCGCCGAGTTCGGCGAGTCGGCGTCGTGCGGACCGAACATCATCAGCACCGGCCACCACCACCGGTCCAGCGCGTCCTGCGCCATCGCCTTCTGTTCCGGCGCGCCGTGCGCCAGCACGGTCATGATCTCGAAGCCCTGGCGCTGGTGGAAGCTCTCTTCCTTGCAGATGCGCACCATGGCCCGGGCATAGGGGCCGTAGGAGGTGCGGCAGAGCGCGACCTGATTGACGATCGCGGCGCCGTCGACCAGCCAGCCGATGGCGCCGATATCGGCCCAGGTCAGCGCCGGATAATTGAAGATCGACGAATACTTGGCCTTGCCCGAATGCAGGTCCTCCAGCACCTGGTCGCGGCTGGCGCCAAGCGTCTCGGCGGCCGAGTAGAGATAGGCGGCGTGGCCGGCCTCGTCCTGGATCTTGGCCAGCAGCGCGGCCTTGCGGCGGAGCGTCGGCGCGCGGGTAATCCAGTTGCCCTCCGGCAGCATGCCGACATATTCCGAATGCGCGTGCTGGGAAATCTGGCGGATCATGAACTTGCGGTAGCGCTCGGGCATCCAGTCGCGCGGCTCGATCCGCTTCTCCGCGTCGATATGCGCCTGGAAGCCGGCCTCGCGCTCCGGATCGTCGGTCTCGACGGCCCTGACCTGATCGTTCATCGCTGTCCTCCCGATCGCTGCCGGTCCCAGCCGGGCATTGGCGCAACATGATACATAAATCCGCGTATCTCGCAATGATTTCGTATCATGTTAATCGGATTGCAAGGGATGGCCGGAGGAACGGCGCGCGGGACCGCCCTCCCCTCTGGCCAGGGGCGGAGGCCCGGGCGGGGGACCGGCAGGCGATTCACCATGAAAGGCCCGGCGCAAGCCGGTTGACCGTTCCCGAGGGTTGGGGTACAGCACCCGCCCGTGCCGCCGTAGCTCAGGGGTAGAGCACTCCCTTGGTAAGGGAGAGGTCGAGTGTTCAAATCACTCCGGCGGCACCAGTTTTCCCATTGAAATCGCTGATTATTCCTGAAGCCATCAGCCAATGCTCGGTGGAATGGCAATAGAAGTGTCATTATCAGACTTGGGTCCTCGGTCACCCGAGTCGTGCGCGCGCTCCAAGAGTTTCCAGAGAATTGGTTTGAATACCTGCTGCCGGACGAGGCATGCGGCAGGTGCGAGGCCGGTATCGACTCGAATTCGGTCAATCCATCCGGACGCAGCGCGTACTCTCGTAAAAGTTGCTGGGGGCGACGTGAACCGGAGGGACTTAATGAATAGCAACTTTGGCGCGTTCGCGTATGGGCGGGCTGCACTTGCCGTGACAGCCTTCGCACTGCTCGCCGCCTGTTCGACATCGGACACTGCCGTCGTTTCGGCGGGAACCGAGCAGGAAATCGCGAACACGCGCGCCAGCGAGGTGGCTGTGATCAACAATCTGCCGCGCCCACTGCCCGAGCTCGACGCGCAGTTGAACAGCCAGATGATGGCGACGATGCCGCGTTGTGCGCTGGGAGCGCGTTCTCATCGTGCCGAGATCACCGTCACGGACTTCAAGGAAGCAAACACGGCGAAGGCCTTGCTTATCGGGGATGACATGGAGCTTTCTGGTCGCGTCAGGTTCGTAGACCTTTCAACCAACAAGGTGACAGGTGAGTATTTCGTGGAGGAGAGCTTCTTTTGGGGCGGCATCGTTGGCGCTGCGATGATGTCGAATGCGGCCGCCAAGCTCTCACGCAGCTTCGCGGAAACGGTCTGCAAGGACGTCTTCGGAGTGGACCTCAAACCCGAGTAGTTGTCGCCCTCAGCCGCCCAGGGCGTGTTCCGCGCCGAAGACCTCGCGGCAGACGGCGGCAGCGAACAGGTTCGACAGCACTGTCTCCGGATTGCCCGACGGCGCGCCGGGCAGACTGGTTCCCACCGTGGAGACGCTGACGCGCCAGGGACCGGTGCGGCGCTCCGAACCGCGGGCGACGAAGGTCACCTCGGCGGTGAGCGTGACGCCCTGCCTGCGCTGGGAGCCGGCATCCCGGTCGCGCCGGACCGCCAGCACCTCGACCAGGGCGTCGTGAGGGGCGCCGCCGCCGGCGCAGCCCGGCACGATCGCCAGCATGCTCTCACGTAGTCCGGACGGCAGCGCCGTGGCCGCCACGGTCGCGGAACGCCGGACCTGGACATCGGCCACCGCCACGCCGTCGAGCGGTTCCGTCGCGCTTTCGCAGCCCGCCACCGCCAGCAAGGCGGCGGCGGCCGCCGCCGCGCAGGCCGCGCGGCCCGAATTCCCGATCCACATGGCGCAATCCACTCGTCGTGATCAGATGTGCGGAAGTCTACCGCGCCGGGGCGGTCCGCCGAATGTCGTCCGTCACAGGTGCTTCGGAGAGGACGGCGTCCCGATCCGCCGGCAAGTGTCGCCGTCCCTGCTCTACTGGGCGGTCCAGCCGCCATCGACGGGCAGGGCCTGGCCGGTGATCTGGGCCGCGGCTTCCGAGGCGAGGAAGACCGCCAGGGCGCCGATCTGCTCGGGCGTGGCGAATTCCTGCGACGGCTGCTTTTCCGCCACCAGCTTCCGCTTTTCCTCGTCGAAACTCGTGCCGTTGGCCTGGGCGCGGGCGTGGATCTGTTTCTCCACCAGGGGAGTCAGCACCCAGCCGGGGCAGATTGCGTTGCAGGTGATATTGACGGTCGCGGTCTCGAGCGCCGTCACCTTTGTCAGGCCGACGACGCCATGCTTGGCGGCGACATAGGCGGCCTTCTCTTTCGAGGCGACCAGGCCGTGCACCGAGGCGACGTTGATGATGCGGCCGAAGTCCTGGGCGAGCATGCGCGGCAGCGCGGCGCGGATACCGTAGAAGACCGAGGAAAGGTCGACGGCGATGATCTGGTCCCACTTGTCCAGCGGGAACTCGTGCACGCTGGACGTATGCTGGATGCCGGCGTTCTGGACCAGCACGTCGACGCTGCCGAACGCGTCGACGGTCCCTGACACCATCTCCTCGACCTGGCCGGGATCGGCAACGTCGCAGGCGGCGAAGATCACATTGTCGTGACCATAGCGCTCACGGAATTCGGAAAGCACCGCCTCCGCGGCGTCGTTCAGACGGCGGCCGTTGAGCACCACCCGAGCGCCGGCCCGGGCGAAGGAATGCGCCGTGCCCAGGCCGATTCCGCTGGTTGATCCGGTAACGATAACGTTCTGCGGGCGTGTCATCGAAGCACCCCTTCCGTAGCGGCCGAGAACTTTTGCCCGGTAAGTGTGCACCGTGGCAATATGGTCAGGATACAGGCAATTCTTGCGTTGCAACAATCTCACTTTTGCGCTGCAGTATTTATCGAAATGCGATTTGAGAGGTGGTGCGGCAACAATCTGTTCCGATGTGCTGGCCGCGAAAACATGTAACGAAAGTGGAATGATCCGGGCCTGACGGCGCTATTTACTTGCTCTGGCCACGAAAATGATCGGACGGCCCGGCTTGTGCGTATGCATCGTCGCAATATGTCCAGTAATCGCCGGCCCTTGTTGCGTCCGGCGCGGGGTTTGTCCGTCAAGCTGTCATGATCGTGATGTGTACTACTTGACGGCGAGTCCGACGTCGGCGTCCGGTGGTTTACTGGAAAGTGGGTTCACATTATTACCCGTGACCGGCGCACCGGCGGTGTGACCGAGTCGGCTCCCGCCAGGAGGCTCCGCATGGAGATGAAGGAAATAGATCGTTTCATGCCATCCGAACCGACTGCCGACGGGGCGGAGCAATCCGCCTACCTGACTGCCCAGATGCTGGAACGTTTGATGACGATGACCTATGCGGTCGGCGAGGCTCGAGAATTGCGGTCCTCGCAATGGGCCGCGCTGCGCTTCTTCGCCGGCGCCGGCCCCCGGGAGCGCACGGTCAAGGCGTTCGCCGAATACAACAGCACCTCGACCGCCAGCGCCTCCCAGACCGTCTCGACGCTGGTCCGCCGCGGCCTGCTGAGCAGCGCCGCCTCGCGCCACGACGGACGTTCCAAGGAAGTTGCGGTAACCGAGGCGGGCCGGCGGTTCCTCAAGCGGGATCCGCTGCGCCTGCTCGCGCGCACTCTCGAGTCGCTGGCGCCCCGGGACAAGGGCGGCTTCGACACGATGATCGCGGCCGCTGCCCGCCAGTTGGAGCGGGCGGCGATGGAGGCGGAGATCGATCCGGCGCGGCACGGCGACGGCCTGGCGCGCATGGCCGAAGGCGCCGGCTTCGGCGCGCCCGGCGACTGATCCCGGAACGAACCCGCCGCCGCGGCGATTTTTTCAGTGCAATTAACAATTTGTCAGTTCCGGCGCGGCTAGCCTCGACAATCGCTGTCCTGACGAAGGCTGCCGAGGAGGACGTTCGCATGAGCCTGCAGTCGGAGATCGCGCCCTACGTGGATGCACTCAAGGGGCGCAAGACCCCTGTGTCGCCGTACGAAGCGATCAGTTACATCAATGCTGTGGTGGAGGCTGCGGAGCGGCGTCCGGCCAAGGGCGGAATAGCGCTCAACGAGACGGCGAAGACGCAATGCCTCGCCCAGATCGACGAGAGCCTCCAGACCATTGCCCAGGCCGCCGTCGACATCATGAACGCTGCCGAGACGGTCATGAAGGACGCCGGAACCGACGCGGCCGTGCGCCAGCGGTGCATGGACATGCTGACGGCCTGCGGGTTCCAGGATCTGGTCAGCCAGCGCCTGCTGATCGTCCGTCAGCACCTCAGCGAAACCGCCGGATCCAACGGCACCCGCACCTCCCTGAACGCCACGGCGGCGCGCGAACCCCATGCCGACGACGCCCTGCTTCACGGCCCCAGCACCGGCAAGGAAGCCATGGATCAGGCCGCCATCGACGCCCTGCTCAACGACTGACGCAGCCCGCCGCGCCTCCGCGGGCTTCCGCGGGCTACTCTCCGGAAATCGTCATCGGAAGCGATCGGACAGGTATCCTGCCCTGGCGGCGCACCACCACGCGCCGCGGACGGCGGCGTCAGTCAGCCGCCACTGGCCAGCGGCATGCGTGACGGCGCCGCCGGCCGGACCGTCGAGCCGGCGGTCCCGGGCTGCGCCAGGGTGAACACCCCGAAGGCGAGGCCGGCCGGGCGTTGGTAGAGGTCGGTGATGCCCAGCGTCGATTCCGCCGCGCCCAGCACCAGATATCCGTCGCCATTGCGGAAATAGCGCGGCAGGCGCTCCAGGATCTGGCGCTTGGCATCGCGGTCGAAATAGATCAGCACGTTGCGGCAGAAGATGATGTCGAAACGATTGGCGGGCACCGCCGGCGACAGCAGGTTGTCGGTGCGGAAGGCGATGTGCTGTCGGATCTCGTTCCGAACCCGCCAGCTGCCGTCGCCATGCGGCTCCATGTAGCGCTGAAGGTCGGTCTCGCCGATGCCCCGGCGGGCCTCGAAATCGGTATAGATTCCCCGCTTGGCCAGTTCGATCGACTGCTGCGAGACATCGGTGGCGGTGATCTCGTAGCGATAGCCCGGATGGCTGCGGAAGAAGCTGCTGAGCGTGATGGCTAGACTGTAGGGTTCCTGGCCCGTGGAGCAGGCAGCGCTCCAGATGCGCAGGGTCTTGTCCATGCCCAGCCGGGGCAGGAGCTCGGGCAGGATCGTCGAAGCCAGCCGTTCGAAGGGCGCAACGTCGCGGAAGAACGAGGTCTCGTGCGTCGTCATCCGGTCGATCAGGCCGCCCACCGCCTCATTGGAGGCCGGGCCGTGCATCCGGGCGGCCAGGGCGTCCAGGTCCGGCAGCCCGAGCTGGGTCGCCAGCGGCGCGAGCCGGGAGCGCACCAGATACTCCTTGTCGTCGCTCAGGATATTGCCGGTATGCCGGTTCAGGACGTCCCGGAACACTCTGAAGCTTTCCTTGCTCATCCTCATGCGACGCAACTCTTTCTGACCAGTTCGGCCAAAGCTTCGACAGGCAGAACGGTCGTGGCGACGCCCGCCTTGACCACGGCGCCGGGCATGCCCCACACCACGCTGCTTTCCTCGTCCTGAACGGCGATGCTGGCGCCGCCGGCGGACAGCGCCGCCGCGCCCTTCGCCCCGTCCGTGCCCATGCCGGTCAGCACCAGGGCAAGCACCCGGGGGCCATAGGCCTCGGCCAGCGAACGGAACATCGGATCCACCGAGGGACGGCAGAAATGCTCGGGCGGATCGCTCGAGAGCTGGATATGATGGGTCGCCCCCTTGCGGCGCACCAGCATGTGCCGGTCGCCGGGCGCGACATAGACCCGTCCCGGCAGCAGTTGTTCGCCGTCCTCGCCCTCGCGGCATTCGAGCCCTGTCTGGCGGGTCAGGTTGGCCGCCAGGATGGAGGTGAACTTCGCCGGCATGTGCTGGCAGAGGACCACCGGCACGTTGATCCGGGGCCCGACCGCCTTCAGCAGCCGCGCCAGGGCGTCCGGCCCCCCCGTCGAAGCGCCGATCGCCAGGATGGCGGGCCGCTCGCCGCGGGGTTCCGGCACACGGACAGGCGGTTTCGCCGCCACCGGCGCAGATGACGGCAACCTGGCGGCGGCATCCCTCGTCCGCCGCGATCCGTGGCGCTCGCCCAGCGCACGCACGCGCTCGACGATCTGGTGGCGGAAGGCGTCCTTGTCTCCCGGGCCGGGCTTGGAGACGAAATCCACGGCGCCCAGGTCGAGCGCCCGGAAGGTCTTGCGCGCGGCGGCTTCGGACTGACCGGACACCACGACGATGCGGATGTCCGGACGCATCGCCAGGATGCGCGGCACCGCCTCGTAGCCGGAAAGAACCGGCATCTCCAGATCCAGCGTCACGACGTCGGCCGGAAATACCGCCAGCTTCTTCAGGGCCTGCTCGCCATCCGCGGCGGTCGCCACGGTGCCGAGGCGCTCCTCCTCAACCCACTTCGCGATCATCGCGCGGGCGAAGACGGAATCGTCGACCACCAGAACATGGAGATCGCCGGCGCCATCCGACCGGGGTGGCGCCAATTCGGTTGTCACCCCGGCCATGTCGGGGCCCTCAGGCTTCGGACAGTACGGGAAGGTCGCTGCCGATCGACAGAACCTTTCCGATGTCGAGAATGACCATCAGCGCATCGGGCAGCTTGGCGACGCAGGTCGACAGTTCGGCGAGTTGCGGCTTCAGCGTCGGCGGATTGGGTTCGAACACCACCCTGTCGACCGGCACCACTTCGCCAACGCGGTCGAACAGCAGGCTGTACCATTCGCCATTGTGGACCGCGACGATGCTGATCTTGTCCCTGGATTCGGACGGCGGCATGCCGAAGCGGCGGCGCATGTCGATGGCGGTCACGACCCGTCCCCGCAGGTTCAGGACCCCCGCGACCTCCGGCGGCGCGAGCGGCACGCGTGTCAGGGCCTGAGACCGGATGATGTCGTTGACCGACAGGATCGGCAGTCCGAACATCTGGCTGCCCAGAAAGCTGGTCACGATGCTCCGGCTTTCGGACAGGCCGACGCGCACGTCCTTCGACTTCTTCATGCGGCGATCTCCTGCTTCTTCATCGCCTCGTCGATCGCGGCGATGAGGTTGTTCTTGTCCAGCTTGGCGATGTAGGCGTGGAAGCCGGCCTGGCGGCCCCGCTGACGGTCGGCCTCCGTGCTGTGGCTGCTCAGTGCGATCACCGGGGTGCCCGAGGACTGCGGATGGCGCTTCAGCTCCTGCAGCAGCTTGTAGCCGTCCATGCCGGGCATCTCGATATCGCTGACGATGACGTCATAGCGCGCGCCGTTGTCCAGCAGCTCCAGCACCTGATCGGGATGCTCCGCAACGGTCAGGTGATAGCCGTGGCTGCGCAGCAGCGGACCGACGATGTTGCGGAAGAACGCCGAATCGTCGACCAGCAGCAGTTCCCAGGCATAGGCCGGCTCCTCGCCCTCATAGGGCTTCTGGTTCTCGCCGAAGCGATCCGGATAGGCCTTGCGCAGGTAGTGGGAGACATCGAGGACTTCCATCGCGCGGCCGCCGACGATCGCGGTGCCGAGGCAGCCCTCGCCCATGGCGTCGAGGTCGACGCTGATCTCCGCCGCGCCGATGTCGACGATGCGGTCCACCGCCAGGCCCAGATGGGACTGGTGATCGGAGAACACGATCACCTGCTGGCGTTCGCGGATATTCGGCAGCTGGCAGTCCATCCCGACGATCGGCATCAGCGCATTGCGGTACTGCACGACCTTGCGGCGATCGATGGTCTCGATGCGCTCGGCATCGAACTCCTCCAGCCGGTCCACCAGCGACAGCGGCACCGCCTTCGGCGTCTGGTCCTGCATCTCGAAGATCAGCAGGTCGATCTTGCGCTGCGCCGCCGCCAGGGCGGCGGCGTCGTCCCGGTCGTCCTGCTCCACCTGCTTCGCGCTCATCGTGGTGGCCAGGCCGTTCGGATCCAGGATCATGATGACCGAGCCGTCTCCCAGGATGGTGTTGCCGGAGAACATGCGGATGTCGCGCAGGATGGGCGCCACGGGCTTGACCACGATCTCCTCGGTGTCGAAGACCTTGTCGACGATGATGCCGAACTGCTGCGAGCCGATCTGGGCGACGACGACGAACAGCTCCTTGCGTTCCAGCACGTCGTGCAGGCCCTTGTCGTTGAGTTTCAGCACCTCGCCCAGATAGAGCAGCGGCAGCAGCCGCTCGCGCAGCCGGAGCAGGCAGGCGCCGTCGATCTCCTCGATCTGCTGCTCGGCGGTGCCGTTGACCCGCACCAGTTCCTGCACCGAAATCTGCGGGATGGCGAAACGCTCGCCCGCGCTCTCGACGATCAGGGCCGAGACGATGGCCAGCGTCAGCGGGATCTTGATGATCAGGCCCGTTCCCTGACCCGGCGCCGAATGCAGATCGATGGAGCCGCCGATCTTCTCGATGTTGGTGCGCACCACGTCCATGCCGACGCCACGGCCGGAGACGGCCGAAACGGTCTCGGCGGTCGAGAAGCCTGGCGCGAAGATGAACTGGTGGAGGCGCTGGCTGTTCATGCCCTCGGCCTCGCTGGCGCTGACCAGGCCGCGCTCCACGATGCGTCGGCGGATGGCCTCGGCGTTGAGGCCGGCCCCGTCGTCGCGCAGTTCGATGACGATGTGACCGCCCTCGTGGCGCGCGGAGAGATAGATGTTGCCGGTCTCGGCCTTGCCGGCGGCCTTGCGGGCCTCGCGGCTTTCGATGCCGTGGTCGGCGGAATTGCGGACCATGTGGGTCAGCGGGTCCTTGATCATGTCGAGGACCTGGCGGTCGAGTTCGGTTTCCGCGCCCTCCATGTGCAGCTCGATCTTCTTGCCGAGCTCCAGGCCAAGGTCGCGGACGATGCGCGGAAGCTTGTTCCACGCATTGCCGATCGGCTGCATCCGGGTCTTCATGACCCCTTCCTGCAATTCGCTGGTAACCTGGCTGAGGCGCTGCAGCGGCAGGTGGAAGACGCTGTCGGACTGGCCACGGACGAGCTGCAGCAACTGGTTGCGGGTCAGCACCAGTTCGCTCACCAGGTTCATCAGCTGCTCCAGCAGGTCCACGCTGACGCGCAGCCCCTGCGTGGCGGCGCGGGGGGCGGAACTGTTGCGGGCCGAGGCCTCCTCGGCTTCCTCCTCATCCTCGGCGACCGACGCGGCAGGCGCTGCGGCGGCGGGCGCGGCAAGCTCGGGGGCTGCGGGGGCAACGGGCGTGGCAGGCTGGGGGGCAGCTTCGGCCACCGGCGCTTCGTCTTCCGCGTCGTCATCATCGCCGCCGGCGCCCTGGAGTATCTCCGCCAGGGTGGCGAACAGCGGGTTGTCGCCGGGCTCGCTCTCGGCGGCGTCATTTTCGGCGGTCTCGACCAGCGCGATCGGCTCCTCGGCTTCGGCGGCCGCTGCGTCCGCGAAATCATCCTCGTTGCTGATGGTCGCCTGCGGCGCGTCGACGAAGGCTTCCAGCTTCGCGATCAGGGCCGAGACGTCCACGTCCGGCTCCTCGCCGGTGGCCTGGATCTCGTCCAGCAGGCGCTGGATCTGGTCCATCGCCTCCAGCACGGCGGAAATCACGTCCGGCGTCGGCTCCAGCGACTTCTCTCGCACCAGGCCAAGCACGTTCTCGGCGGCATGGGCGACGGTTCCCAGGCGGTGCAGGTTGATGAAGCTGCAGGTGCCCTTGATGGTATGCACGACGCGGAAAAGCTGGTCGATGGTGCCGGGCTGGTTCGGCTCCTGCTCCAGGTGGACGAGGTCCTGCTCGATCTCCGAGAGCTGTTCCAGCGTCTCTTCGATGAACTCGCTGATCAGTTCATCCATTTGTTGTCTCCGGATTACGCCTGGGGGGTGTCTTTGTCGCCGCCGCGCGGGTTCAGGCCGCCGCGAAGGACGCCGCGATCTTCTTGCGCAGGACCTCCGCCGTGAACGGCTTGATGATGTAGTTGGTCACGCCGGCCTCGCGCGCGGCCTGGACGTTCTCGATCTTCGATTCCGCGGTGACCATGATGAAGGGCAGCTTCTTCAGCCGGCGGTCCGAACGGACCTCCTTCAGAAACTCCAGCCCCGTCATGGGCTGCATGTTCCAGTCGGAAATGATCAGATGGAAGTCCTTGCTGCGCAGCTTGCGAAGCGCCGATTCGCCGTCCTCGGCGTCGTCGATGTCGCGGAAGCCGATTTCCTCGAGCTGATTACGCACGATGCGGCGCATCGTAAGAAAGTCGTCCACCACGAGGACTGAGGGGACGAAGTCCATACCAGCCATCAATACTCCTCCAGTTCTAGCCGCTCGACCGGCGCTCGGGTTCGAGCCTGAGTGTTAATCATATGTCTTAACAAAGCGTGTGGCCGGGACCGGACCCGCGCCTCGCGACAGGTTGACGGCGATGATGAACAGAGGGAGTTCAGAAAGAATTAAGGCAACCAGCGCTATACAGCACGTCCAACGAGAGACGGTCGGCCTGGGCCGGTCGTCGGCGACCGTCACGGAGCGAACGCGGGAATGGAACTAACCAAGTTCGATTTCAAGAACAGGGTCTTCAGCGTCCCCGGCGTCTACATCTTCGGGGAAGGCGTCGACCGCAAGCCGATGCTGAGCGTCGAGCTCGGCGATCTGCGCGCGGCGTTGGAGATGGACAGCCTGAGACGCGAGTTCGGGATCGAGCCGGACTCCCATGATTACGAACTGCTGCAGCTCGCCGAGAGCGCCCTCAGCCACGTCAAGTACATCGTCCCCGGCGACCAGATCCCGACCGAGATTCTGGACGGGACGGCCTCCTGGCCCATCGAGGAACAGCACTACGAAACCGCCAGGAACCGCCTCAGCATCCGCCTTGCCGCCTGGGCGGCCCAGCGCGATTTCAGGGTTCTCGACCCGCTGGAGATACAGGAGCTGCTGCAGACGCCGGAAGTCCAGAAACACGTCCAGCAGGGCTTCCAGAAGGCGGCCGAGGAGCTGGGCCTGAAAACCCGCGACGAGGTCGTCCAGATGGTCGAGCAGATCGGCCGCGAAATGGCCTATATCGAGGCCCTGCGCAGCTACTACGACTGGATCCTGCGCATTCCCGGCCATATCCGCACCATGCAGGCGCTGTTGAAGGAGGACCGCCAGAGCCTGGAAAGCGCGATCCGCGTCAACCAGCTCGCCGCCGGACCGATCAAGCAGTACCGCGACATGTTCCAGAACGTGGACGCCCAGTTCCAGGACATGGCGTCGGTTCTGCGCAACGTGCCCAACGTCATCGACTTCGTCCGCAATGTGCGCGACGACCTGCACCGCGACACGCTGATCTGGGCCGAGATCGAACCGATCTGGAAGGAGATGGATTTCGAGGACCGCCGCTCCATGCGCAGCGGCCTCTCCAAGCTCTACCCGTTCATCGCCCAGAACTTCATGCGCTACGGCGGCTGGTAGAAGCCGCGGCGGCACCCCCCCGGAACAGAGACGGGCCGGCCGGAGAAGACTCCGGCCGGCCCGTTTTCGTTGACCCGCAGCAGGCGCGGCCGAAGACGCGCCCGCATTCCGGCTTCAGGCGGCGGACCGCACCTTGCGCAGGAAGCCGCCCACGGACTGACGCAGGTGCTCGGCCCGCTCCGCGAGCTCCGTGGCGGCGACGCCGACCTCGTCGGCCGACTGGCCGGTCTGGTGGGAGGCCGTCGAGACTTCCGCGATGCGCGCGGTCACGTCCTGGGTACCGACCGCGGCCTGTTGGACGTTCTGGGAGATGTCGCGGGTCGCGGCGTTCTGTTCCTCGACCGCGGCCGCGATGGTGTTGGCGATGGTGTTCACCTGATCGATCGTCGCCTGGATCTCGGCGATAGCGCGCACCGAATCGGCCGTCGCCTCCTGGATGCCCTTCACCTGCTGGGAGATTTCGTCGGTGGCCTTCGCCGTCTGGCTGGCGAGGCTCTTGACCTCCGACGAGACCACGGCGAAGCCCTTGCCGGCCTCGCCGGCCCGCGCCGCCTCGATGGTCGCGTTCAGCGCCAGCAGGTTGGTCTGGCTGGCGATCTCGTTGATCAGCCCGACCACGGAGCCGATCTTCTCCGCCGCCTCCGACAGGCCTTTCACGCGGCCGCTGACCTGGTTGACCTGTTCCACCGCACCCAGGGTCACCTGGGTCGATTCGCTGACCTGGCGGGTGACTTCGGAGAGGGAGGCTGCAAGCTCCTCGGCGGCGGTCGCGACATTGCGGACGTTCGATGTCGCCTGTTCGGACGCGGAGGCAACCAGCGTGCTGTTGTCGATCGACTGCGTGACGCCGCCGCGCAGGGTCTCGGACGTAACCCGCATGTTGCCAGCCGCCTCCGCCAGCGATTCGACCAGGCCGACCACGTCCTTCTCGAAGGCGTCTGCGTGACGGGCGGTCGTCTGCGCCGCGGCGGCGCGGACTTCGTCCCAGTAGACCGTGACGGCCAGGTCCATGTCGAGGAACAGCGCCCTGGTCACCGCATCGACCATCTCGGCGGCGTTGCGGCGGTTGCTGAAACGGCTGGCGCGGCCCAGCAGGATCTGGCTGAGACGGGAAAGGATGAAGCCGTAGCCGGAGAGATACCAGCGCGGCTCCAGGCCGATACGCTGGTGTGCCACGCCGATGCGGCGCACGCGCTCGAAGTACTCGGCATCGAAGTCGCCCGACAGCAGGTGCCGCCAGTGGGCGTACTGCGCCTTCCGCAGGCGCTCGACGCCGGCGTCGCCACCGATCATCTGCGCCAGGTGCGGCTGGCTCATCAGGTGGGCGTAGAAATCGCCCAGCAGCCCATCGAGCTGCGGCTCGATCACCGGCCAGGCGGCGCGCATCGTCTCGCGGACCTCGTCCGTGATGCCCATGAAGCGGAGGCGCTCGTCGGCCTCGATACGATCCTTGTCGGACATGATGTTTTCCACTGGAATGAGGGACAGGATGTTCCCGATCCTTATGGGTTCAGGAACCATAAAGGAGCGTTAACGAAACCAGCGCGGAGCGTGACGGATGTTTCGCGCCGTGCAGATTTGATCTAGATCAAGCGCCATGCGCCCCGCCCTCGCACACGCCCTCCATCCCGTCTTCGGCGCGCTGCTCGTCGCCGCCATCATGGCCGCGTCCATCCTCCTGGTCGGCGAGGCCGGACGGCTGAGCCATTGGGAAACGCAACGAGCCGAGCTGGACGACATCCGCTACGGCGCCCTGGACGCCGACGAATGGGTCGCACGGCTGACCACCGTCGCGGCGCGCGAGATCGACGAATTCGAGGTCACGCCGGAAAACCGCCCGCATATCAAGGCGCTGCTGACACGGCTGGTGGACAGGCTGATCGTCGAGGTGCCGCGCATCATGACCTCGCTGGAGGATGGCGGCGACAACCTGGTGGAACGCCTGTTCGGCTCCACGGCGAACCGTACGGTCGAGTTGCTGGTCGAGGCCTCGGGGCTGCGGGGAAAGGCGCCCGAGATCGCCGACGCCCTGATCGACGAACTGCAGCAGCCGGAGACGAAGAAGGAACTCGTCTACATGCTGCACGGGGCGCTGGAGAGCGTCGCCCGCGACACTTTCGCAGAAGTCGACCGCAGCCCGCTCCGCCGCATCGAGGCGGCCTATGGCTGCGCCTCGCCTGCTGCCTGCCGCGACGCGCTGGGCGTCCGGATCGAGAACGCGGACCGGCGAGCGACGCTTCTGCTGGCGGCGATGGTGGCGGCGTCGCTGATGCTGGTGCTGCTGGCGTTCGTGCGCTTCCGGTCGCAGCCGCGGTTCACCGCCGCGCTGCTCTGCATCGCCGCCGCGGCGCTGCTCTATGCCGGCGTCGGCGCCCCCATGATCCAGATCGACGCGCGGCTGGCCGAGATGCGCTTCCACCTGATGGGCGCCGCCGTGAATTTCGAGAACCAGGTCATCTATTTCCAGTCGAAAAGCATCCTGGAAGTGGTCGAGGTGCTGGCGCGCACCGGGCAGCCTGACATGCTGCTGGTGGGCGGTCTGATCGCGCTGTTCTCCATCGGCTTCCCGCTGGCGAAGATCATCGCCACCGCGCTGCTCGCCTTCCGTCCGGGGTCGCGGGCGCCCAGTCCCTTGTTGCGCTTCTTCGCCTGGCACGCCAGCAAATGGGCCATGGCCGATGTCTTCGTCGTCGCCATGTTCATGGCCTATATCGGCATGCGCGGCCTGGTCGGCGATCAGCTCGGAAAGCTTGCGGCAGCGGAACGGCCGCTGGAAGTCCTGACCACGAACGGCACCTCGCTGGAGCCGGGGTTCTGGGCCTTTCTCATCTTCGCCCTGTACGGCATCCTGATGGCCGCACTGGTGCAGCGCTGGCGGGAGGGGCCGGCGGCGGACCGGTAGAATCGGCAGACCGGGGAGGACGCCGTGACCGACGAGAAGACAGGAGTCGACCGCCTGGAGGTCGGCATCACCATCAGTTTCCAGCGCCACGAGGCCCTGGGCGAGACCTGGGACAGGGTCTATGGCGAGGCCCTGGCGCTGGCGGCCGAGGCCGACCGGCTGGGCATGCGCGCCATCTGGGTCAGCGAACATCACGGCGAGGAGGACGGCTACTGCCCCTCCCCCATCGTTGCCGGCGCGGCGCTCTCGCGGGCGGCGCCGAACTGCCGCATCGGTCAGGGCATTGCCATCGCACCGCTCTATGGCCACCCGCTGCGGCTGGCGGAAGACCTTGCGGTGCTGGACAACATTTCCGGCGGCCGGCTGGAGATCGGGCTGGGCCAGGGCTACCGGCCCGCCGAGTTCGACGCCTATGGCTTCGACTACCGCCGCCGCACCCGCGCCTTCGAGGAAACGCTGGAGGTGCTGCACCGCGCCTGGACGGGCGAGCGCTTCGACTATGACGGCGACGTCTATCGGGTGAAGGACGGCGCGCTCAGGCCCGCGCCGGTCAATCCCGGCCGGCCGCCGCTCTGGATCGGTGCGGCGGCGCCGAAGGCGCGCGACCGGGTCATCCGCAACCGCGCCGGCCTGATCGTCGCCCCGCTGATCGAGTTGCGCCATGCAGCGCGCCAGTTCGCGGATTTCGACGAACAGACCCGCGCCGCGGGTGTCGGCCCGCTGCCGCACGCACTGATGCGGGAGATCATGATCGGCGACAGCTTCGAGGAAGCGGTCGAGGCCCATCGCGACAGCCTGGACCTGGTCTACCGCCAGCAATACGCGCCGGAGCGGACGGGCCTCTCGGTCAAGGATCCCGAGACCGGCGAACGCCGCAAGCTGACCTCCGACGATCCCTATTACCTGTCGCAGGCGTTCATGGAAGAACGCTGGTTCGTCGGGCCGCCGGAGACAGTGGCGGCCCGAATCCGCGAATGGGCGCCGAAACTCGGCCTCCGGCATCTGATCTGGCAACCCAAGCCCCCCGGCCTGCCTCTCGACAGGGCGATGCGCAATCTGGAGCGCATGGGCAGGGAAGTACTGCCGCTGCTGTGATCGGCCAGGTCTGTCACCCCGGCGATCAGCCCTCGCCGCGCTCGTCGGTGCCGACGATGTTGGCGCCGGGGTTGATCTGCCGGAACCAGAACAGGTCGTCGCGGCGCGGCCGCGCCTCCAGCGCCACCTGCGTCGCCATTTCTTCGGCAATCTGCCTGCGGCGATAGATCGGCGCGAAACGATCCTGCAGTCCTTCCAGGAACTCGTAGTCGCAGACGCAATAGCTGGCGATATTGGGCACCTCCGGCGGGGCCGCGACGCCCGGCGCGGGCTCATCCCGGGGTTCGAGGGCGAACAGCGGGCCGGCCGCAGGCCTGTTGCACTCCGGCGAGCTGCGGTCGATGCGGAAGGGCTCGTCAAGCAGCACCGACAGTTCGCGCACGCTCCAGCGGTTGGCCAGACGGCAGGACACCACGGGCGCTTCGCCCTCGCTCTTGTGGATCAGCACATAGTCCTGGGTGGACTGTCCGCCGATCGCCGCGCCGGCGCCGGTGGACAGGGTGAGCGTCGCCAGCAGAATGCCGAGCGGACGCAGGATCGATCGGGACATGGTCATCTTCTCGTTCTCCCTCGCTCTGTGGGCGGGTTGCCTGACAGATGGTATGCGCCGCCAATTCCGTCTAGCCTTGCCGCCGCTGGTCGCAGGGGGGTCACCGGATGCTCACGGAAACGGAGATCGCGCGGCTCAGGGCGGAGACGCCCGGGGCGGACAAGGTTCTTCACTTCAACAATGCCGGTGCGGGACTGATGCCTCGCGCGGTGCTGGAAGCGGTCAAGGCGCATCTGGACCTGGAGGCGGAAGCCGGCGGCTACGAGGCCTCTGCGCTGCGGGAAGCGGAACTCGCCCGGCCGTATGACGCGATCGCCGCCTACCTGAATTGCGGCCGCGACGAGATCGCGTTGGTGGAAAACGCGACCGTGGCATGGAACCAGGCCTTCTTCGCCGTGCTTGACAGCATGTCGCCCGGCGACCGGATCCTCACTGCCGAAGCCGAATACGCATCCAACTACCTCTCCTTCCTGAAGGCGGCCGCGGACCGGGGCGTCAGCGTCGACGTGGTGCCGAGCGACGGCGACGGCGCGCTGGATGTCGCCCGGTTGGAGGCGATGATCGACGACCGCGTCAGGCTGATCGCCGTCACCCATGTCCCGACCAACGGCGGGCTGGTCAATCCGGCCGAGGAAATCGGCCGCGTCGCCCGCACCGCCGGCGTGACCTACCTGCTGGATGCCTGCCAGTCCGCCGGCCAGATGGCGCTGGACGTCGAACGGATCGGCTGCGACTTCCTCTCCGCCACCGGCCGGAAGTATCTGCGGGGGCCACGGGGAACGGGGTTTCTCTACGCCAGCCGCCGCGCCATGGAACGCTATGCCCCGCCCGTGATCGACCTCAGGGCGGCGGCCTGGACCGCGCCCGACCGTTACCGCTGGCGCGACGACGCCGGCCGCTTCGAGAACTGGGAGAATTACCAGGCCGGCAAGATCGGCCTCGGGGTCGCGGTCGACCTGATGCTGGAAACGGGGATCGAACGTATCGAGGCGCGCGTGACGGAACTGGCGCGCGTCCTCCGGGAGCGGCTCGACGGGATCGCCGGCGTGACGGTCCGCGACCTCGGCCGCCGGCGCTGCGGCATCGTCACGTTCACCCATGACTCGATGCCCGCCGGCGAAGTCAGATCCACGCTCGGAGCACAGGGAATCAATCTTTCCGTCAGCGACGCAGGCTCGACCCTGATCGACATGACGAAAAGGAATCTGCCGGACCTCGTCCGCGCCTCGGTTCACTATTACAATACGCTCGAAGAAGTGGACCGCTTCGTCGAGGCGGTCGCTCGGCTGGGGAGGTAGACCGATGGACGCAATGGCACGTTCGGACGCGCGAAAGCAGGCGGTGCAAGAGGCGGTCATGCGCATCCGCGCCATCGAGACGGCGCAGGGGGTGACGCGGCGCTCGCTGGAGGACATCAAGGCGGTGCTGGTCGATCTGGCCGCGAAGCGGGAGCTTTTTCCGCTCGAGGACTTCCCGCCGCCGGCGCCCGGATCGAAGCGCAACAACGCGCTCTATCGCCTGCACGAGGACGACGACAACCGCTTCGCCCTCTATGCCCAGATGTCGACCGGCGGCACCGACTCGCCGGCGCACGATCACACCACCTGGGCGGTGATCGTCGGAATCGAGGGCGAGGAACTGAACCGGCTCTACGACCACGCCGAAGGCGGCGTTCAGGAGCGCGGGCAGGTGTTGGTGAAACAGGGTCAGGGCGTCGCGCTGATGCCCGAAGACCTGCACTCCATCCACATTCACGGCGAGACGCCGGTGCTCAATTTCCACATGTACGGCCTGGGCCTGGAACAGCTCCACGGCCGCCGCTACTACCGGCCCGAAACCCACGACTGGAAGCATTTCCCGGCCTCGGACGCCATCCAGGACCTGCCGGAGCCGGCATGAGGGAGATCGACGCCAGGGAACTCCGCCGCCTGCTGACCTCGGGCGGCGAGATCGCGCTGATCGACGCGCGCGAGGAAGGCGCCTTCTCGAAGGAGCACATCTTCCTGGGCAGTTGTGTGCCGCTCAGCCGGCTGGAGTTCCTGGCGCCCGCGCTGATACCGCGAAGGACGGCGCCGGTGGTTGTCGCCGACGGCGGACCGCGGGACGAGGGACTGGCCGCCCGCGCCGCCGCACGGCTGGGCGAGATGGGCTATGCGGACGTCGCGGTGCTCACCGGGGGCGTCGCCGGGTGGCGCGCCGAGGGTTTCGAGGTCTTTTCCGGCGTCAACGTGCCCTCCAAGGCCTTCGGAGAGTTCGTCGAGCATCACTACGACACACCGCGCATCACCGCCGCCGAACTGGCCGAACTGAAGCGAAGGGGCGAGGATCTGGTGATCCTGGACAGCCGGCCGATGCCGGAGTTCCACCGCATGTCGATCCCGGGCGGCGTCGACTGCCCCGGGGCCGAACTGGCCTACCGCGTCGCCACGATGGCGCCCGAACCTTCGACCACGGTCGTGGTCAATTGCGCCGGCCGCACGCGCTCCATCATCGGCTCGCAGTCGTTGATCAACGCCGGCATCCCCAACCGCGTGCTGGCGCTGAAGGATGGCACCATGGGCTGGGAACTGGCCGGCTTCGAATGCGCACGCGGCGAGACGGTTCATGCGCCCGCCCCCGAAGGTGAGGCGCTGGAACAGGCGAAGGCGCGCGCGCAAGCCGTGGTCGCGCGCTTCGGCGTCCGGCGAGCCGATGCTCGCACGGTACGCGGCTGGCTCGGCGAGACCGACCGCACGACGTTCCTGCTGGACGTGCGCACCGCCGAGGAATTCGAAGCCGGCCACTGGCCGGGCGCGCGTCATGCGCCCGGCGGCCAGCTCGTCCAGGCGACAGACGAACATGTCGGCGTGCTGGGCGCGCGGATCGTTCTCTGCGATTCGGCCGACGGCGTGCGCGCAACGATGACGGCGAGCTGGCTGATCCAGATGGGGCGTGACGACGTCCACGTGCTGACCGAGGCGCCGGAAACGCCGGAGACGGGCTCCGCCAGGACCGAACCGGCGCTGTTCCGCCCCTGGGCGACGCTCACGGCCGACGAGATGCAGGCGGTGCAGGACTCGGGCGAGCCGGTGGCCGTGATCGACCTCGCCGACAGCCTCGCATTCCGACGCGGCCACGTGCCCGGCGCGCTCTGGGGCGTCCGTTCCCGGATCGGGAAGTGCGTGGCCTCCCTGCCCGTGGGCATGGTGATGCTGACTTCCCCCGACGGCCGGCTTGCGCACTACGCCGCGGCCGAGCTGGCGCAGGCGCGCCCCGACCTCGTCGTGCGCGTCCTGGCCGGCGGCACCGATGCCTGGATTGCGAGCGGGCGGGAGCTGGAAAAGGGGCTGGACGGCAAGACCACGACCCAGGTGGACGACGTCTGGTGGAAACCCTATGACCACCAGGGCGGCGTCCGGCAGGCCATGGAGGACTACCTCACATGGGAAGTCGGACTGGTGGCCCAGGTGGAGCGGGACGGGCTGGTCGAGTTCAGGAGGTTCGATTGAGCGGAGATCTGACCTACGAGGAGTTCCGGCGCGTCGAGATCCGCGTCGGCACGATCACGAACGTTCAGCCTTTCCCGGAGGCGCGCAATCCCGCCTGGAAGCTGTGGATCGACTTCGGGCCGGAAATCGGCACGCGCAAGACCTCGGCGCAGGTAACGAACTACGAACCCGACGAACTGCTGGGCCGCCAGGTCGCGGCGGTCGTCAACTTCCCCAAGAAGCAGATCGGCAAGTTCATGTCCGAATGCCTCACCCTCGGCTTTCCCGGCGAGAACGGCGAGGTGATCCTGATCGGCCCGGAGCGGAAGATCCCGAACGGCGGCCGGCTTTACTAGATCGTTCCAATGTCTGACGGAACCGCACAGGCTTGTTGCCCCTGGACCCCGGATCGACGTCCGGGGCAGGCCTGATCCAAGGGCCCAGTCTCAACCAAGGGACTGGGTCCAGGGGTCAAGCCCCAGGACACCACGCCACGCTCAGGACGCCCGCAGCAGCCAGACCAGCCCGACGCCCACGATGCAGGCGACAAGGCCGGTCAGGCGGATTCGCTCCGCCGGCTGGTCCAGCAGGACCGCCAGGGCGCGGCGCATGCCATCGGGGAACAACGCATAGGCTGCGCCCTCGATGGCCACCATCAACGCCAGCGCCACCAGCAGATCATGCATCGGCGGCGACCGGGATCAGTCTGCGGCGGGCGCCTGCGCGGGCTCCTGCTGCGCCGGCTGCTGCTGTTGCGGCTGCGCGCCCCTCGGGCCCGCAATCCCGCCACCCGGAGTGACCGCCGGCGGCGGCGCATCCGGATCGACGACCGAAATGTCCTCGAAATAGCGGAAGAATTCCGACGTCGGGCTCAGCACCATGGTGGTGTCGTCACCCTTCAGGGATTGGCGATAAGCCTGCAGCGAGCGGTAGAAGGCGTAGAAATCCGGGTACTGCTCGGCGGTGGAGTTGAAGATCGCCGCCCTGGTTCCGTCGCCCTCACCACGCAGGATTTCCGACTGCTTGCGCGCCTCGGCCAGCAGGACGGTCTTGTCGCGGTCCGCCTTCGCACGGATGCGCTGCGCTTCCTCGTCGCCCAGCGCGCGTTCCTCCCGAGCCTCGCGTTCGCGTTCGGTGCGCATCCGGTTGAAGATCGCTTCCTTGTTCTGTTCGGGCAGATCGGCGCGCTTGATCCGCACGTCGACGATCTCGACACCGTTCTGGGACATCTGGTCGTTCACGCGCCGGCTCAGCCGTGACATCAATACGCTCCGCTCGCCGCTGAGCAGCGAGGTGAACGGCTGATCGCCCAGGATATCGCGCAGGGTCGAGCGGACGATGGTGTCAAGCCGGTCCTCCAAGGCCAGCATGTTGGTATAGGCCTTGATGAACTCCAGCGGGTCGGTGATCCGATAGCGCGTGAAGACGTCGACGACCATGCGCTTCTGGTCCTGGGTGATGATTTCTTCCGGGTCCGCATCGAGCGAGAGAATCCGCTTCTCGACGAAGACCACGTCCTGGACGAAGGGCACCTTGAAGTCGATGCCCGGGTCATTGACGATACGCACCGGATTGCCGAACTGCAGCACGATCGCGCGCTGCGTCTGATGGACGGTGAAGATCGAGCTCCAAGCGACGATGCCGACGATGAGCACGATCACGCCGAGTATGATGCCGGCAGTTTTCATTGCGCGTTGCCCCCGCTCCTGTTCTTGCCGGTCAGTTCGTTGAGCGGCAGATAGGGCACCACGCCCGAGCCGCCTTTCTGATTGATGATCACCTTGTCCATGCCGCTCATGACCTCCTCCATCGTTTCCAGATAGAGCCGGCGGCTGGTGATGGCGGTGTTCTGCGCATATTCCCTGGCGATGGCCAGGAAGCGGCTCGCCTCGCCTTCAGCGAACGCGATGGTCTGCTGCTTGTAGGCCTCGGCCTCCTCCAGCATCTTCGCGGCCTCGCCTCGGGCGACCGGAACGATCGAGTTGGCGTAGGCGTCGGCCTCGTTCTTCTTGCGCTCCCGGTCGGCCTTGGCGCGCTGGACGTCGCGGAAGGCGTCGATCACGTTGCCCGGCGGGTCCACCTTCTGCAGCTTCGCCTCGAGGATGTTGATGCCGGCGTTGTAGTCGTCCAGCGTGCGCTGGACGAGTTCCTGCACCGTCTGCTCGATACGGCTCTTGTCGGTGGTCAGCACCGCCTGGATCGGCGTACGGCCGACGATCTCCCGCATCGCGCTTTCCGCCACGGCCTTAAGCGTGGCCTGCGGATTCTCGATCTCGAACAGGAACTTGCCCGCGTCGGCGATGCGCCATTGCACCGCGAACTCCACGTCGACGATGTTCTCGTCGCCGGTGAGCATCAGGCTCTCGTCCTTGATCTCGCTCTTGCGGTCGGGGCCGAGCCTGCGGAAGCCGATGTCGGTCTGCTGGACCTTGGTGACCTCGGGCAGCAGCACGGTCTCGATCGGGGCCGGCAGCTTGAAATTCAGGCCCGGCTGGGTGGTGCGCACATATTCGCCGAAGCGGAGCACGATGCCCTGCTGCGACGGCGAGACCCGGTAGCTCATCTGCCAGACGGCGAACAGGGCGATCAGGATCACAGCCACGATGAGGATGACGCTGCGATTGCCGCCGCCGCCCGGCATCAGGTTACGGAAGCGATCCTGCCCGCGCCGGATCAGATCCTCGAAGTCCGGCCCCTGCGGTCCGCCCGGACCGCCACCGCCAGAGGGACCCTGTCCCCAGGGGCCGCGTCCGCCGCCGCCCCCGTTACCGCCTTGCCATCCGCCGCCTTGACTGTTCCAGGGCATGAAGTGTCCTTCGATCCTACGAGAAATGCGCACGCCGGGCGCCCGCTGCCTTTCGACCGTCCCGACTGCGCATTATATGACGATGGCCCTCCCGGATCAAACACAGCCGGGCGGACGTGCTGAAGAGCAATCATATCGGGGGCGGACGTGGAGTATTCATCAAATGGCTGAGATCGAGGAAAAGGACGTCCTGGCTGCGCTTGCGCAGGTGGTGGACCCGGACCTGGGCCGCGACGTGGTGTCGGCCGGCATGGTCTCCGGCCTGGTGATCAAGGGCAGCAATGTGGGCTTCGCGGTCGAGGTCGATCCGAAGCAGGGCGCGGCCAAGGAGCCGCTCCGCCGGGCCTGCGAGGATGCCGTGCAGGCCCTGCCGGGCGTGACATCGGTGACAGCCGTGCTGACCGCCCACCGGGAATCCCCCGGCGGACAGGCGCAGCAGCGGCCCGCGGGCCCGCCCGGCGGCCAGGCCCGCGCGAATCAGCGCGCCGACATTCCCGGCGTGAAGTCGATCGTCGCGGTGGCCTCGGCCAAGGGCGGCGTGGGCAAGTCGACGACGGCGATCAACCTGGCCGTGGCGCTGGCGCAGACCGGCCGCAAGGTCGGCCTGCTGGACGCCGACATCTACGGCCCGTCGGTGCCGCGCCTGATGGGGCTGGAGGGCAAACCGAACTCGCCCGACGGCAAGTCCATCGATCCGATGCGCGCGCACGGTATCGAATGCATGTCCATCGGCTTCCTGATCGAAGGCGACACGCCGATGATCTGGCGCGGGCCGATGGTGATGAGCGCGCTGGAACAGCTGATGCGCGAGGTCAACTGGAGCGAGCTCGACGTGCTGGTGGTCGACATGCCGCCGGGCACCGGCGACGCGCAGCTCACCATGGCCCAGCGCGTGCCGCTCACCGGCGCAGTGATCGTCTCGACGCCGCAGGACATCGCGCTGATCGACGCCCGCAAGGGACTGGCCATGTTCCGCAAGGTGGACGTGCCGGTCTTCGGCATCGTCGAGAACATGAGCTACTTCCTGTGTCCGAGCTGCGGCGAGCGATCGGAGATCTTCGGCCATGGCGGCGCGCGCGCGACGGCTCAGGAGCTGGGGACCGATTTCCTTGGCGAGATCCCGCTGCACATGACCATCCGGGAGACCTCCGACGCCGGCAATCCCATCGTCGCATCGGCTCCGGACAGCGAGTACGCGAAGGCCTACATCGCCGTGGCGGAGAAGGTGGCCGCGAAGATCGACGCGGCCCTGGGAAAGACCTCCAGCGGGCCCCGGATCGTCATTCGCTAGCCGATTCCCGCCGGCCCGGGCGGGCGAGCAGGCGGGCGATCACCCTGTCCAGCGGCGCGCCATGATTGACGACCGCGTCGACGGCTTCGGCTATGGGCATGTCGACGCCGTGGCGCGCCGCCCGGGCCAGCAGCGGACCGACGGTCAACGCGCCCTCGACCAGCTGGCCGTCCGGCGTCTCGCCGCGCGCCAGGGCGTGGCCGAAGGAGAAGTTGCGGGACTGGCTGTCGGTGCAGCTCAGCACCAGATCGCCGAGGCCGGACAGGCCGGCGAGCGTGTCGGTGCGCGCGCCCATCGCCTCGCCCAGGCGCGTCATCTCGGCGAGGCCGCGGGCGATCACCCCGGCGCGGGCGTTCGAGCCCAGCCCCGCGCCGATGACGGCGCCGGCGGCGATCGCCAGCACGTTCTTCACCGCCCCCCCCAGGGCCGCGCCCGTGACGTCGTCGCTGGCGTAGAGCCTGAGATTGACGCCGTGAAAGACCGCGGCCAGTTCCTCCGCCAGCGCGATGTCGCGGCAGGCGAGCGTCGCCGCCGCCGGCAGGCCGCGCGCCAGTTCGCCGGCGAAGGTGGGCCCGGAGAGAACCGCGACCGGCCGGCGGGGATCGAGGTCCGAAACCACCTCCGGCATCGTCATCGCGCTCTCGCGTTCGATCCCCTTGGCGGCGATGACCGCGGGCGCATCCGGCCGCAGCACCCCGGCGAGCGCCGCCAGCACCGGGCGCAGCGTCTGCGCGGGAACAGCCAGCACCACAGCTGCGGCGGGCGCGAGCGCCGACCTGTCGGCGACGCATTCGACCCGGCGATCCAGACGCATCCCCTCGAGACGGGGATGGCGGCGGCTTTCCGCCATGGCGGCCATCCGCGCGGGATCGCGGCCCCAGAGCACGACCGGATGACCCGCCTGGGCGGCGCACTGCGCCAGCGCCGCGCCCCAGGCGCCCGCGCCAACGACGCCTATCAGCCTTTCGTCACGATTTTCCATCGACTGCGTTTCCCCCTGATTTCTGCGGCATAGGGACGCAAAACCCACCTGTCAATTTGGGTCGTGGCGCGCCAGGCGCTAGCTTGGACGAGGATCAAGAAGTGGCGGCCGGCTGCTACTGCCCGGCGCGCCAACATCCGCGGGAGTGCCTTTCAGATGAAGATTACCGGCAGTTACGACATCAACGCGGACCGCGAGACGGTCTGGAAGGCGCTGAACGATCCCGAGGTGCTCAAGGACTGCATTCCGGGCTGCGAGAGCCTGGAAATGACCGGCGAGAACGAACTCACCGCCGCAGTGACCGCGAAGGTCGGTCCGGTGAAGGCCAAGTTCAACGGTTCGGTCGAGCTGAAGGATCTCAATCCCCCTTCCTCCTATCGCATCGAGGGCAGCGGCAAGGGCGGCGCGGCGGGCTTCGCCAAGGGCGGCGCCGATGTCAGCCTGGAGGAGAAGGACGACGGCGGCACCTTGCTGACCTACGAGGCGGACGCTCAGGTCGGGGGCAAGCTGGCGCAGGTCGGCGGACGGCTGATCGACGGCACGGCCAGGAAGATGGCCGACCAGTTCTTCGCCAGGTTCCGCGACCATGTGGAGAGCAGCAGCGCCGAGGCCGCGCGCGCCACCCCGCAGGAACCCGCGGCGCCGGGCAGCACGGTCGAGGAATCCTCGGCCGGGGAGACGAAGACCGCGGCCGCCGAGACGGCAATGCCGCCGCACGACAAGGATGCGCCGCCCTCGACCGAGGGCGCGGGCGTGCCCGCCGGCGAGTCGCCGGTCAGTTCCGAAGCGGACGGCGGCGTGCGGATCGACGAGGCTGAAGGCACCCAGGATCCGTCCATCGCCGAGAAGCGCGCCGCGCCGTCGGCCGACGCGGAGGCGAAGACCGTGGACGAGAGCGTCGAAGAAAAGGAAGAGGCGCGCGGCAACGCCGCCGCGGCGGCGAGCGTCGCACCCGAGGCGGCCCACGCGATCCCGCCCAAGCCCGCGCCCGCAGGCGACGAGAGGGCCGGCGCCGCCGGCGCCCTGCCGGTCTGGGTCTGGTTCATCGGCGCGGTCGCACTGATTCTGGTGCTCATTGCGCTCGTCTCTTGAGTTAACGCCATACCCGGCGCAGGATGCGCCCAATTGCCAATGTTCCAGACAGGGAGGACGGGGGGACATGCCAAGCGTCTCGATGACGGTGAACGGGAAGGCCGTGAGCGGCGACGTCGAAGGCCGCACCTTGCTGGTCGAATATCTGCGGGAAAAGCTGCGCCTGACCGGCACCCATGTGGGCTGCGACACCAGCCAGTGCGGGGCCTGCGTCGTGCACGTCGACGGCGAGTCGGTGAAGGCCTGCACCATGCTGGCGGTCCAGGCCGACGGCGCCGAGGTCAAGACGATCGAGGGTCTGGCCCAGGGCGACAAGCTGCACCCGATGCAGGAGGCCTTCCGCGAGAACCACGGTCTGCAGTGCGGCTTCTGCACGCCCGGCATGATCATGTCGGCGGTGGATCTGGCCAGGACCAATCCGGACCCCAGCGAAAAGGAGATCCGGGACTGGCTGGAAGGCAACATCTGCCGCTGCACCGGCTACCACAACATCGTGAAGTCGATCAAAGCCGGCGCCGAGGCGATGCGCGGCTGACGGAGTTCCCATCAACGTCGGCGATTTTCAGGGAGGAAACGTCATGACGGACCAGGGTATCGGGGCCAGCGTACGCCGCAAGGAAGACCTCCGCTTCATCAAGGGGCGCGGCAAGTACACCGACGACATCGTGCTGCAGGACATGAGCTATGCGGCGATCGTGCGCTCGCCGCACGCGCACGCGAAGATCAACCGCATCGACACCTCGGCGGCCAAGGCCGCGCCGGGCGTCGTCGGCGTGCTGACGGCCGAGGATTTCGCGGCCTTCGGCGGACTGCCCTGCGGCTGGCAGGTCACCGGCAAGAACGAACAGCCGATGATCGAGCCCAAGCACCCGATCCTGGCCGAGGGCAAGGTCCGGCATGTCGGGGACCCGGTCGCCGTCGTGATCGCGGAGAGCCGCGCGCAGGCCCGCGACGCGGCGGAACTGGTCGACATCGACTACGAGCCGCTGCCGGCGGTGGTCGACATGCGGTCGGCCCTGGAGGGCGGCGCCTCGGTCCATGACGAGGCCGGCGACAATCTCTGCTACGACTGGGAACTGGGCGACCGCGACGCGGTAGAGGCCGCGTTCCGGAAGGCCGACCACGTCACCACCCTGGAACTGATCAACAACCGGCTGGTGCCGAACGCCATGGAGCCCCGCTGCGCCATCGGCGACTTCGACGACGCCTCGGGCGAACACACGCTCTACACCTCCAGCCAGAACCCGCATGTCATCCGCCTGCTGATGGGCGCCTTCGTGCTGCAGATTCCGGAGCACAAGCTCCGGGTCTACTCCCCGGACGTCGGCGGCGGCTTCGGCTCCAAGATCTATCACTACGCCGAGGAGGCGATCGTCACGGTCGCCGCCAAGGTGCTGGGCCGGCCGGTGAAATGGACCTCCGACCGCACGGAAGCCTTCATCTCCGACGCCCACGGCCGCGACCACGTCACGAAGGTCGAACTGGCCATGGACAAGGAAGGCAGGTTCCTGGCGCTGCGCGAGCACACGCTGGCGAACATGGGCGCCTATCTGTCGACCTTCGCGCCGTCGATCCCGACCTATCTGCACGCCACGCTGCTGGCGGGCCAGTACACCACGCCGGCGATCCTGGCCGAGGTGAAGGCGGTCTTCACCAATACCGTCCCCGTCGACGCCTATCGCGGCGCGGGCCGCCCGGAAGCGACGTATCTGCTGGAACGGGTGATCGACCTCGCCGCCGACGAAATGGGCATGGACCCGGTCGAGATCCGGCGGAAGAATTTCATTCAGCCCGACCAGTTCCCCTACGCCACGCCGGTGGCGCTGACCTATGACACGGGGGACTACGAGGCCACGCTGACCGCGGCGCTGAAGGCGGCGGACTGGGACGGCTTCGAAACGCGGCGCGAGGAAGCGAAACGCCAGGGCAAGCTGCGCGGCATCGGCATCGCCTGCTACATCGAGGCCTGCGGCATCGCGCCGTCGAACATCGCCGGCGCGCTGGGCGCCCGGGCGGGGCTGTATGAATGCGCCACCGTCCGCGTCAATCCCACCGGATCGATCCAGGTGATGACCGGCAGCCACAGCCATGGCCAGGGCCATGAGACCACCTTCGCGCAGGTGGTGGCCGACCGCCTCGGCATCGGCCTCGACCAGATCGACATCGTGCATGGCGACACCAACAAGATTCCCTTCGGCATGGGGACCTACGGCTCGCGCTCGATCGCCGTCGGCGGCGCCGCGCTGTCGAACGCCTGCGACAAGATCGTCAACAAGGCGACGAAGATCGCTGCTCACCTCATGGAAGCCTCGGCCGACGACGTCGTCTTCGAGAACGGCAGCTTCAAGGTCACCGGCACCGACAAGCAGGTGGCCTTCGGCGACGTGGCCCTGACGGCCTATGTGCCGCACAACTACCCGCTGGACGAGCTGGAGCCGGGTCTGGAAGAGACCGCCTTCTACGATCCGAAGAACTTCACCTTCCCGGCCGGCACCTATGTCTGCGAGGTCGAGATCGAGCCGCAGACCGGCCGGGTGGAGATCGTCAGCTTCCACGCCTCCGACGATTTCGGCAACGTCATCAATCCGATGATCGTCGAAGGTCAGGTGCATGGCGGTCTGGCCCAGGGCATCGGCCAGGCGCTGCTGGAAAACACCGTCTACGACAATGAGGGGCAGTTGGTCAGCGGCACCTACATGGATTACTGCATGCCGCGCGCATACAACTTCCCGAATTTCACCGTCGACCATCAGGTCACGGCCTGCACCCACAATCCGCTGGGGGTGAAGGGCTGCGGCGAGGCAGGGGCCATCGGTTCCCCGCCGGCGGTGATCAACGCCATCGTCGACGCCTTGAAGGACTATGGCGTCAGCCACATCGACATGCCGGCCACGCCGGCAAAAATCTGGCGGATCGTGAACGGCGGCATGGCCGCGGCGGCCGAATAAGGGGGATCAGCATGTACGAATTCGAATACAGGAAGGCGAGCAGCGTCGACGAGGCCGCGAAGGCCATCGCGGCGGCCGAGGACGGCAAGATCATGGCCGGCGGCATGACCCTGATCCCGACCCTGAAGCAGCGCCTGGCGAGCCCCAGCGACGTCATCGATCTCGGGGGCATTGCGGACCTGAAGGGCGTGAAGCGCGAAGGCGACAACATCGTCGTCGGCGCCATGACGACCCACGCCGCCGTCGCCGGCTCCGGCGAGGTGAAGTCGGCGATCCCCGCGCTGGCCAGGCTGGTGGGCGGCATCGGCGACCCGCAGGTGCGCAACCGCGGCACCATCGGTGGCTCCATCGCCAACAACGATCCGGCCGCCGACTACCCGGCGGCGCTGGTGGCGCTGGGCGCGACCGTGAAGACCACGAAACGCGAGATCGCCGCGGAAGACTTCTTCACCGCCATGTTCGACACGGCGCTGGAGGAGGATGAGATCATCGTGCAGGTCTCCTTCCCCATCCCGGAGAAGGCGGGCTACGAGAAGTTCGAGAACCCGGCCTCGCGCTATCCGCTGGTCGGCAGCTTCGTGGCCAGAACCTCGGGCGGCGTCCGCGTCGCGGTGATCGGCGCCGGTCCCTGCGTCTTCCGGGTGCCGGCCTACGAGGAAGCGCTGTCGTCGAACTTCGCGGCCGACGCGATCCCCGAGGGCGCGGTCTCGGCGGACGACCTCAACTCCGACATCCACGCCAGCGCCGACTACCGCGCGCATCTGGTCACCGTGATGACCCGCCGGGCGGTGCAGGCCGCCGGCTGATCCACCCCTTCGCCAGACACCCGGCCCGCCCCATGTCGCGGGCCGGGGCGTCGCCCGGCGCGGATGGGCAATCCTTTAGCGCGCCGATAGGGTTGATGGCCTGAGAACGGCGGCGCGGGGTGCGCTGCCGGAGCCCCCGTCGTTCGGAGCCCGGCGACATGTCCGACATCGGCTCAGCGCTGCTGCTTGCGGCCCGCCTGGTGCTCGGCTTCGACGCCGAACTGGTCGGCATCGTCGTCCGGTCCCTGCAGGTCAGCCTGACCGCCGTCTTCTTCGCCTCCCTGATCGGCCTGCCGCTCGGCGCGGTGGTCGCGGTCTACCGCTTTCCCGGCCGCCGCGGCGTTGTCATCCTGCTCAACGCCCTGATGGGGCTGCCGCCGGTGTTCGTCGGCCTGATGGTTTATCTGGTGCTTTCGCGCTCAGGTCCGCTGGGGGCGCTGGGATTGCTGTTCACGCCGACGGCCATGGTAATCGCCCAGACCGTGCTGATCACGCCGATCATCGCCGCCCTCGCCCGCCAGATCGTCCGCGACCTGTTCGAGGAGTACCGCGAGCAGCTCTGCTCGCTCGGCGCCCGCCCGGCGCAGATGGTGCGGACCCTGCTGTGGGACGGCCGGCTGGCGCTCATGACCGCGGTGATGGCCGGCTTCGGCCGGGCGACGGCGGAGGTCGGCGCAGTGTTCATCGTCGGCGGCAACATCGCCCACGTGACGCGCGTGATGACCACCGCAATCGCGCTGGAGACCTCCAAGGGCAATCTCGCCCTGGCGCTCGCGCTGGGTTTCATTCTGCTGGCCATCGCACTGGGCGTGAACGCGGCGGTGGCGATGCTGGGCGGCGCGACCGCACACGGACGGGGCTGAAACGATGGGCGTGCTGCCGCTGGAACTCAGCGAAGTGAGCTTCCGCGCCGGCGGGCGGACCCTGCTGGACCGCATTTCGCTGGAGATCGGCGAAGGCCCGCGCACCGTCATCCTCGGTCCCAATGGCGCGGGCAAGAGCCTGCTGCTCCGGATCTGCCACGGGCTTCTGGGCGGCTTCGAGGGCACGGCCGCCTGGAAGGGCCCGGACGCCGGCGCGGCCCGGCGACGGCAGGCGATGGTGTTCCAGAAGCCGGTGATGCTGCGCCGCTCGGTGCGCGCCAATGTCGAGTACGGACTGAAACTGAGGCGCCTGCTGCCGGACGACCGCCGGGAACGGACCCGGGAGGCGCTGGAGCGCACCGGACTGGCCGACCGCGCCGAACAATCCGCCAGGCAGCTCTCCGGCGGCGAACAGCAGCGTCTCGCCCTTGCCCGGGCCTGGGCGCTGAGGCCCGACATCCTGTTCCTGGACGAACCGACGGCGAGCCTCGATCCCGGCGCCACCGGGGCCGTGGAGCGGATCATCGACGAGATCCACCGATCCGGCGCCAAGATCGTGATGACGACCCACGACCTCGCACAGGCCAGGCGGCTGGCCGACGAGGTCATCTTCCTGCATGCCGGCCGCGTTGTGGAGCGGCGGCCCGCCGCCGACTTCTTCGCCGCCCCCGAAAGCCCCGAAGCCCGGGCCTATCTCGCGGGCGAACTTCTCTGGTGACGACAAGGAGACCGATCATGACCATCCGGCGCACGATAGTCGGGCTGGCGGCCGCCATGACGCTGGTTGCCGGCGCGGCGAATGCCGCGGACCGCTTCATCACGCTCGCCTCGACCACATCGACCGAGAATTCGGGTCTGTTCGGGCATATCCTGCCGAAATTCACGTCGAAGAGCGGGATCGAGGTCCGCGTCATCGCCGTCGGCACCGGCCAGGCCATCCGGCTGGCCAGCAATGGCGATGCAGACGTCCTGTTCGTCCACCACAAGCCGAGCGAGGAGAAATTCGTGGCCGCCGGCCACGGCGTCGCGCGCCACGAGGTGATGTACAACGATTTCGTCATCGTCGGCCCTGCCGCCGACCCGGCAGGCGTGCGCGGCATGACCAAGGCGGGGGAGGCTCTGGCGAAGATCGCCGGCGCGGAGGCGCCCTTCGCCTCCCGCGGCGACGACAGCGGCACCAACAAGGCGGAGCGGGGACTCTGGCGCAAGGCGGGACAGGAGCCCCATGGCGGCACCCAGAGCTGGTATCGCGAGATGGGCTCCGGCATGGGCGCGACGCTGAATGCGGCGGTGAGCATGGGCGCCTACACCCTCTCCGACCGCGCGACCTGGATCAGCTTCGCCAACCGCGGCGAACACGAAATCCTGGTCGAGGGCGATCCCGCGCTGTTCAACCAGTATGCGGTGATGCTGGTGAACCCGGCGCGCCACCCGCACGTCAAGGCGAAGCAGGGCCAGGCGTTCATCGACTGGCTGCTCTCCCCCGAAGGCCAGCAGGCCATCGCCGAATTCCGGGTGCAGGGTCAGCAACTCTTCTTCCCCAACGCAGGCGACTGACGCGAAAAAGATTTGGCCCGCTCGCGCAACTTCGTTACGCTGCGTCACCGAGTTACAAACCGGTCACGAAACTCTATGGGAGGCAACCATGGCCTGGACGACGCCCGTCATCGAAGAAATCTGCATCGGCATGGAAATCAACGGCTACTTCCCCGCCGAGATCTGAACCTTTCGACATCGTCGAAGTGAGAATGGCCGGCCGGTCCTGACGGGCCGGCCATTTTCGTCAGGAACGAGCCGATCATGAACGAGGCCATGTCCCCTGACGCCCTGGAGGCGGCGCTGCGCGATATCGGCGCCCGCCGCTATCACAACCTGCATCCGTTCCACAAGCTGCTGCACGGCGGCGAGCTGAACAAGGGGCAGGTGCAGGCCTGGGCGCTGAACCGCTACTGCTATCAGGCGCACATCCCGGCGAAGGACGCGACGCTGATGGCCCGCCTGCCGACGGCGGCGCTGCGGCGCGAATGGCGCCGCCGGATCGTCGACCATGACGGCGAGACGGAAGGCGATGGCGGCATCGAGCGCTGGCTCGGCCTCTGCGGGGGGCTGGGGCTCGACCGTGGTTATGTCGAAAGCATGCGCGGCATCCTGCCAGCGACGAGATTCGCCGTGGAAGCCTATGTCCACTTCGTGCGCGATCAGCCCCTGCTGGAAGCCATCGCCAGTTCGCTGACCGAACTGTTCTCGCCGACAATCATCTCCGAACGGGTCTCCGGCATGCTGGCCAACTACGACTTCGTTGACGAGGCGACGCTGGCCTATTTCAACAAGCGTCTGACCCAGGCGCCGCGGGATTCCGATTTCGCTCTCGACTACGTCAAACGCCATGCCGTCCGCCCCGACCAGCAGCAGGCCGTGCTGGCGGCGCTGATCTTCAAGTGCAACGTGCTCTGGTCGCAGCTTGACGCGCTGTATTTCGCCTATGTCGAGCCCGGCATGATCCCGCCCGACGCCTTCACGCCGGACAGCGCACGGTGAACGGGCCGGCCGACAGCGCCGTGCCCGTGCTGCCCCGCGGCGTGAAGCTGCGCGAGGACAAGGCGCGTGGCGGCTGGACGCTGATGGCGCCGGAGCGCGTGATCAAGCTGGACCCGATCGCCGTCGAGATCCTCGAGCGCGTCAACGGTGAACGTTCCGTCGCCGACATCGTCGACGACCTCTGCACCAGCTTCGACGCCCCGCGCGAGCGGATCGACACCGACGTGAAGGCCATGCTCGCCAGCCTGGCCGAGAAACGGTTCCTGGACCTGTGAACGCCGGGACAAACATCGATCCGCCCATCGGCCTGCTGGCCGAACTCACCCACCGCTGCCCGCTGCACTGCCCCTATTGCTCGAACCCGGTGGAATTGGACCGGCGTTCGGCGGAGCTATCGACCGAGGACTGGCGCCGCGTCTTCTCGGAGGCGGCGGAACTCGGCGTCCTCCAGGTGCATCTGTCCGGCGGCGAGCCCACCGCCCGCACCGACCTCGTCGACCTGGTCGCCCACTGCGCCGCCGCCGGTCTTTACACCAACCTGATCACCTCGGCCGTCGGCGTGAAGGCCGGACGTCTCGAGGAACTGGCCGATGCCGGCCTGGACCATGTCCAGATATCCTTCGAAGGCGTGCACGAGGCCCCGGCGGACCGTATCGCCGGGCTGGACGGCGCCCACCGCGCCAAGCTCGCCCTGGCCGAAGAAGTCGTCCGGCTCGGCCTGCCGCTGACAGTCAATGCCGTCATCCACCGCGCCAATATCGATCTGGTCGGCGACATGGTGCGTTTCGCCGTCGGCCTCGGTGCACGCCGGGTCGAGATCGCCCACGCGCAGTACTACGGCTGGGCGCTGCGAAACAGGAACGCGCTGATGCCGACTATCGCCCAGGTCGAGCGGGCGCTGGCGACCGTCGATGACCTGCGCGAGAGCCTGAAGGGCCAGATCGTCATCGACGCCGTTGTCCCCGACTACTACGCGAAACGGCCGAAGCCCTGCGTCGGCGGCTGGGGCCGCCGCTCGCTGAACGTCACGCCCTCGGGCAAGGTGCTGCCCTGCCACGCTGCCGAGACGATCCCGGGGCTGACATTCGACAACGTCCGCGAAAAGCCGCTGGCGGAGATCTGGCGCGGCGGCCAGGCCTTCAACGCCTTCCGCGGCACGGACTGGATGCCGGAGCCCTGCCGGAGCTGCGACCGGCGCGAGATCGACTTCGGCGGCTGCCGCTGCCAGGCGCTGGCCATCGCCGGGGACGCCGCCGCGACCGACCCCGCCTGCGAGAAATCGGATCAGCACGAGAGACTGCGCGCCATGGCCGGGACGGCCGCCGACAGCCATGTCGGCGAATACGATTACCGGCGCTTCCTGTAGGCGACACCGAGAACGCCTGCCGCCGTGGCGGACTCACGCCGACGGAATTCCGTCGGCGCGCGAGCCAGTCCTAGAGCAATCCTTGAGTACATTGAATCCATTGAAGTCCTGGGGCTCGACCCCAGGACCTGTGTCGTGGCGCGGATCAGTGCACAGGCCCTCGGGTCAAGCCCGAGGGCAACAATATCGGGTGGTTCAATCAAACAGTGGAACGATCTAGCACCCCCCCCGCGCCGGGCTTTTACCGGAAGCTCGAGTTCTTCGACGCGTGACCGCCGTCGACGGTGACGATGGTGCCCGAGACGTAGGACGCCCGCGCCGAAGCGAGGAAGACGACCACGTCTGCCGTCTCGCGGACCGTCGCGGCACGCCCCAGCGGCAGCTTGTCCATCATTTCGGCCCAGCGTTCCGCGTCGCCAAGCTCCTGCTCGGCGACCGTGCGCAGCATGGTGCGGATACGCTCGGTCAATACCGCGCCCGGATTGACGCCAATGATGCGGATGCCGTCGGCCAGGCTGGTCCCGCCCATGGTCTTCGTGAAGGCCATCAGCGCCGCGTTGCCGGTCGAACCGGCGACATAGGACGAATCCGGATTCTCGCCAGCCATGCCGATGACGTTGACGATCACGCCCCGGCCCCGCGCGGCGAAGCGGACGTAGTAGTCGCGGATCATGTTGATGTAGCCGAAGACCTTCAGGTCCCAGGCCTTGCGCCAGGTCGCCTCGTCGACGCGATCCAGCGTGCCCGCGGGAATGGCGCCGGCGTTGTTGATCAGGATGTCCGGCTCGGGGCACTCGGCCGCGAGTTTGGCAATGGCGGCGCTGTCGGAAAGGTCGAGGGCACTGGTCGCCACGGGGACATGATAGGTCATGTCGATGATGCGCTTCGCCTCGGCCAGCCGGTCCGGGTCCTGCGAGACGAGGTGCAGGCTCGCGCCCTCCTGCGCGAAGACCTCGGCGCAGGCGAAGCCGATCCCGCGGCTCGCGCCGGTGATCAGCACGGTCTTTCCCTTGAGATCGAGATCCATCTTTCCCCTCCCCCGAGTTCTTCGTTGAACCGCCCCCCGCCTTCGGCTAACGGAGCGGCCATGACTGTTGACGTGATCGATCATATCGCGCCGCTGGCCGAGCGCCATGACGCGTTTCTCTTCGACCTGTGGGGCGTGGTCCACAACGGGATCGAGGCCTATCCCGGCGCGCTGCGCACACTGGCGGCGCTGACGGCGCAGGACAAACGCGTGCTGCTGCTCTCCAACGCGCCCCGGCTCGGCACCGTGGTCGATCCCTTCCTGGCCAGGATGGGCGTCCCGCGGGAACATTACGACCGCGTGGTGGCTTCCGGCGACCTGGTGCGGGCGGCGCTGGAAAGCGGCGTGATCGACGTCGGCCGGCGCTTTCTCTACTGGGGCAAGGGCCCGGACCGCACCATCACCGAGGGGCTCGAACTGGAGGAGACGGACAGCCTGGGAGACGCCGACTTCATCCTCTGCGGCGGGCTGAACAACGACGAGACCGAGACCGTCGGCGACTACGCCGACGCGCTGACCCAGGCGAAGGACCGCGGCCTGCCCATGGTCTGCGCCAATCCGGACTACGAGGTGATGCGCGGCCACGAGATGCTGCCCTGCGCGGGGGCGCTGGCGCAGGCCTATCAGGATATCGGCGGCAGGGTGCACTGGTTCGGCAAGCCCTACGGGGTCGCCTACGATTACTGCCGCCACGAACTGGGCGATATCGCCCCGGACCGGATCCTGGCCGTCGGCGACACGCTGCGCACCGACATTGCCGGCGCCACCGCCGCCGGCATCGAGGGCGTGCTGGTGACCGGCGGCATCCACGCCCGCGAAGTGATGGCCGAAGGGCGGCTGGACGAGGCGGCGCTGACCCGCATCTGTACCGAGGCCGATCTCTGGCCCGTCGCCGCCATGACGCAGCTCGAATGGTAGGCGCAGGCGCGATTTCACTCCCCGCCGGAATGCTCTAACCTCCTGCGCGGGGAGGACCGTGATGCAGAAGAAACCCGCGAATACGCTGGCGGACGTCGTCGAGATCGAGAAGACGCCGTTCGCCGAACTACTGCCGGCCGACAACATCTACGCTGCGCTCCGCCACTCGGCCGAGCGCCATCCGGACCGGCCTGCGATATGGAACCTGGCGCGCGGCGAGCTGGCCGACGAGCCCGAGAAGATCACCTATCGCGACCTGTTCCGGCGCGTGACGCAGACCGCCAACATGCTGCGCGGCCTGGGCGTCGGCGAGGAAGACGTCGTCACCCTGCTGATGCCGATCGTACCGGAAACGCACTACCTGCTGTGGGGCGCGGAGACGGCAGGCATCGTCAATCCGGTGAACCCCTTCCTGGAGCCGGAGCACATCGTCTCCATCTGCAAGGCGGCGGGCACGAAGGTGATCGTTGGCTGCCATCCCTCGATCAGCCCCGACCCCTGGCCGCGGATCGAGGCGGTGCGGAAGGAAATCCCCGGCCTGAAGGTGGTCCAGGTCGGCGGCACGGGCGCCGATGTCGACGGGGACGTCATCCTCTACGAGCAGGCCATGGATGGCGTCGAGGCCGAGCGGCTGACCTTTGCCCGCGATTTCGACATGCACGGCACGGCGGCGCTGTTCCACACCGGCGGCACCACCGGCGTGCCCAAGCTGGCGCGGCACACCCAGAAGGGTCTGATGCTGCAGAGCTGGAACTACGGCAACGCCATCCCGCTGGATGACCTGCACGCACCCATGGGTCTGCCCCTGTTTCATGTGGGCGGCGCCACCGCCTGGGGCGCGATGCCGTTCCTGTGGGGCCACACCATCACCCTGCTGGGCGCGGAAGGGTTCCGGAACCCGAACGTGGCCCGCGACTTCTTCGCCAACGCCGCGCGGCTGAAGTGGAACTTGATCCCGGTCGTGCCGGCCATATGGTCGATGCTGCTGCAGCAGCCGATCGAGGAGCACGACCTGTCGTCGCTGCGCTATGGCGCGGTGGGCGGCTCGACGCTCTCGGTGGAGGTCGCCAATCTCGCGACCCGCAGGCTCGGCGTCCCGCTGGTCGAGGGCTGGGGCATGACCGAGACCCATGGCTTCTCGGCCTCGAACCCGTTCGAGGGCGAGGTCCGCGTGGGCTCGATCGGCTTCCGCCTGCCCTTCAACGAGATCCGCGTGGTGCGCACCGACGATGACGGCCATATCGAGGGCGACTGCAAGACCGACGAGATCGGCCTGGTCGTCTGCCGCGGCCCGCAGATCTTCGGCGGCTATCTCGATCCGGTCCACGACGGCAAGGCCTGGCTGGACGGCGAATGGTTCGACACCGGCGATCTGGGCCGCATCGACGCCGACGGCTATATCTGGCTGACCGGCCGGTCGAAGGACCTGATCATCCGCGGCGGCCACAACATCGATCCGGCGACAATCGAGGACATCCTCTACCAGCACCCGGCCATCGAGCTGGCCGCGGCCGTGGGCCGGCCCGACCGGCGCGTGGGCGAGTTGCCCGTCGTCTTCGTGCAGTTCGCGAAGGGCCGTTCGGCCACGGAGGACGAACTGAAGGGCTTCGTCGCCGAACGCATCACCGAACGCGCGGCGAACCCGGTCGAGATCATCCCGATCGAGGAGATGCCGCTCACCGGCGTCGGCAAGATCTTCAAGCCCTCGCTCCGGATCGAGGCGGCGCAGCGCGTCTTCGACCGCGATATCGGTGTGCTCGCCAACGAACTGGGCGCCGAGATCATGGTCGAGGTCCGGCAGGACAAGGTCCACGGCACGCTCGCCGCCATCACGGTGAAGGATGGCCCGCCGGAAACCGAGGAACGTATCCGCGAGACGGTCGGCGGCTACGAGACCCGCTTCGAGATCGGACGGGGGTGAGTATCCTGCAGCCCTCGGACTCGATCCGAGGGCCTGTGCCGCGTCGTCTCCGTTTCACAGGTGCTCCCCGGAACGGGGTCCGGGGCAGGCTTGTCAAGCCCGAGCACGCCATGACAACAACGTCCGGCTACGCCCCGATCGTCTCCGGCGCTGCGAGAGTCAGGACGCCGAGGACGGCGAAGATCGCCGCCGCAGCGGCGCGGATGGCGCCCAGCGGCAAGCGCTCCGCCAGCGCCCCGCCCAGCAGCACCGTCGGCGCATTGACCGCCAGCATGCCCGCCGTGGTCCCCAGCGTGACGAGCAGGATCGAATCGAAGCGCGCAGCCAGCACCACGGTCGCGATCTGGGTCTTGTCGCCGATCTCGACCAGGAAGAAGGCGATCGTCGTGGCGAGGAACGGCCCGAAACGGCGGCGCGGCGCCTCGTCCAGGCCATCATCCCTGTCGGGCACCAGCGTCCAGGCGGCCATGGCGAGAAAGGAGAGCCCGACGATCCACCTGAGCCAGTACCCTTCGAGCAGCTCGGCGACCGAGACGCCGACCAGCGCGGCCAGACCATGATTGGCGAGGGTGGCGACGAGGATGCCGGCGATCACCGGCGCCGGCGCGCGGAAACGCGCGGCGAGCACCAGGGCCAGCAGCATGGTCTTGTCGCCGATCTCGGCCAGGGCGACCACGCCGGCGGAGACGATCAGGGCTTCCATGACGGGTTCTGTGCCGGGTCGGCCAGCCTCAGTCCACCAGTTCCATCACCTTCTCGAGCTGGGCGAGCTGGCCGGCAGCGTCGAGTTTCGGATCGAAGCGGACGGTAACGCCGCCCACGCCGGCGGCGGCATAGGTCTCGAAGCGGCGGCGCACCATCTCGGGCGTGCCGACGGCGCCGAACTCGGTGATCATCGCGTCGGGGACGATCTTCGCCGCCTCGTCGCGGCGGCCCTCGATCCAGAGCCGCTGGATCTCCTTCGCCTCGTCCTCGAAACCGGAACGCTGAAAGGCCTCGTTGTAGAAATTGGTCTGCGCCGATCCCATGGCGCCCATCTGGAAGGCGATGCCGGGCCGGCGGGCGTCGATCAGCGCCTCGACATCCTCGCCGATGCCGACCGAGCAGGCCGCGTTGAGGTGAATGTCGGCGAGGCTGCGCCCGGCGCGTTCCGCGCCCTCGCGGATATAGGCCAGGTGCGCTTCCGGATGGTCCGGCGAGAAGGACGTGCCGAGCCAGCCGTCCGCCGCCTCGCCCGTATACTCCAGCGATTTCGGCCCCAGGGTGGCGAGATAGATCGGGATATCCGTCGGCGGGAAGTCGAGCCGGATCGCCTTCCCCTCCCCGCCGGGTCGCGGCAGGGTGATGGTCTCGCCGTCGTATTTCAGCTTCTCGCCCCGGAAAGCCATGCGGACCACGTCGACCGTTTCCTTCAGGCGGGTGAGCGGCTTCCGGTAGTCCCGGCCCTGGAGGCCCTCGACGACCTGCGGGCCGCTGACGCCCAGCCCCAGAATGAAGCGCCCGCCCGACAGGCTGTGGAGCGAAAGCGCGGTCATCGCGGTCATGGAGGGGACGCGGGCGCTGATCTGCATGATGCCCGTGCCGAGCCTGATCCGGCTGGTCCGGGCGGCGAGATAGGCGAGCGAGGTGGCGGCGTCCTGTCCCCAGGCCTCCGCCGACCAGGCGCAGTCGACGCCCATGGATTCGGCCGCCTTCACGAATTCGGCCACCGCGCCCATGCCGCTGCGGTCGTAACCGCCGACGCTGATGGAAACCTTGAGCAGCGCCATGGCTCAGCCCTTTCCGAAATTCTTCACACGTTCGGCGACGTCCGGCGACCGGCCCGGGCTGTGCACGCGCTCGAAGGCGAGCGCGTCGCTGTGGCCGCGGTTCTGGCCCTCGTTGACCAGCATCTTGTCGCCGCGCAGCGTGTGCCAGGAGTTGGCCAGGAAGCCGCGGGCCATCTTCACCGCGTGATCCTGCAGTTCCTCGTCGGGCACCCATTCGACAGCGAGGCCGATCCGGACGGCCTCCTCGGCGCCCACCGCGCGGCCGGAGTACATCATCTCCTTGGCGCGCTGCACGCCGACGCGGTCGGGCAACCGGCGGCTCATGCCCCAGCGCGGTGTCATGCCCCACTTTCCGTGCGTATCCGCGAACTTCGCCGACGACCCGGCGACGATGATGTCGACGGCCAGCACGAGTTCCAGCCCGCCGGTGTAGCAATGCCCCTGCACCGCACCGATCACCGGCTGCGGCAGGGTCTCGAGCAGGTCGACCGTGTCCGACTGGTAGTTGGGCGCCGGCGCTTCCTCGCCCGACTGGATCGCCTTCAGGTCGTTGCCGGCGCAGAAGGAGCGACCTTCGGCGCGCAGGATGACGACGCCGATCTCTTCCTGCTGGCGGTGCAGGGCGTCGACATGGGCGCGCAGTTCCATGACCAGTTTCGGCGAGAGCGCGTTCAGCGCCTCCGGCCGGTTCAGCGTGAGTATGCAGAGACCGTCGTCATCGGTCCGCTCGACCAGCGCCATCGTTGTGTCCTCCCTCTCCCCGTTTCAGTCCCTTTGCCAGCGGCGCGATGGCCAGGCCGAGGACCGCGCCGTTCAGAATATGCCAAAGGAAGTGGGTTCCGACAGGCCAGAGATGGCAGACCGACTCGTCGATGGAGCGGAAGATGAAGGACGGCACGAAGACGGCGACCGCGGCGGCGATCCAACCCCAGGCCGGATGACCGCGCCGCCAGAGCCAGAACGACAGGGCCAGGCCGGTGACGAAGGGCCCGAGATAGAACGCGCCGGGCGCCGGCAGCCGTCCCAGCGCCATGGCGGCGGCGATCATGAAGGCCGGCCAGACCAGCGCCGTGTACCAGCGCATGCCCAGCCACCGGCGCGCGCCGGCGTAGACGGTGGCGAGGAGGCAGAGCGAGAGCGCCGCGGTATCCAGGGCGCCGCCCCAGCCCTGGGCGGTGGTGTGCCACAGGAAGCTGCCGACGCCGGTCGCGACCAGCAAGGCTGCGGGAATCAGGAAATACGGATCGCTTCGTGCGCCACGCCGCCCGGCGATGCGCCAGAGCCATATGGCGGCAATGATGAAAGCGAGATTGGTGACGGCGTTGAGCGGTTCGTTCCAGAAGCCGTAGGCCGTGCGCTCGCAATAGGCGTCGACGAATTCGTTCATGCCGCCGATCAGGCGGCAATGTCAGCGGCCGGTCAAGCGCCGGCCGGTAACCGTCTGTTTCAGGCCGCCTGCGCGCTCTGGCGCCGGGCCATCCAGGCGCGGGCGCGGCGCTGGGCCTCGGCAATCTCGGCGGCGCTCATCATCTCGGCCATTTCCTGGCGCTCGGCGCGGGCGCGGGTATCGCCCGACATCGCGGCCAGATTGAACCACTTGTGCGCCATGACCAGCGCGTCGGGGCCGTTCTCGGTAGCGTAGACGAGGCCCAGTCGGTACTGCGCGTCGCGGTCACCGGTTTCGGCGCGGATCATCAGGTCGTCGGCGAGATTCGGATCAAAGCGTCCCATGTCGTTGGTTCCTTCCCGATCGATGCGGCTTCCGCCGCGTCATCGGGAGGATCGTGGGCCCGAAAAGGTTAACGCGCGGTATTCCTAACGTCACCGAAAGGTTAATTCGCGATCTTTTCCGAGACGGACCCGCCGGTCGCCCGCACCAGATCGTCGAACGTGGCCGGAAAGACGCAGTGCGGGTGGCCGGCGGCGGCGTAGACCGTCGCGAATCGGGCCAGCGACGCATCGATGGCGATGGGAACCCGACTTACATGACCCAGAGGCGCGACCCCGCCGATGGTGAAGCCCGTCTCGGCACGGACGAACTCCGGTGTCGCCCGGTCCAGTCCGTCGGGCAGGTCCAGGACTTCCCGCAGCGCATCGGTGTCGCAGGTGCGGTCGCCCGCGATCAGAGCCATGACCGCCTTGTCGCCGGCGCGGAAGACCAGCGACTTCACGATCGCGCCCAGTTCGCAATCGAGGGAGCGCGCCGCGTCCTGCGCCGTCCGCGCGGTCTCCGAAAGCGCCCTAATCTCCGTGTCCAGCCCGGCCTCCCGCAGCGCGTTCTGCACCCGCTGCACCGGTTCGCGTTGCAGCAGCTTCTCGCTCATCGCCCCTCTCCCCTCGCGCCGGGCGCATTGACCGCCCAGTCATATTCGTATCCCTCGATGCCCTCGGCACCGTCGAGCAACGCCTTCGTTCCGGCATCGGCATGACGTCGCAGATGCTGCAGCACGCCGGCCTCCGAGCCGCCGAAATCTTCCTCGAACCAGTCGTAGATCGAGGAGACGACAAGTCCCCCGTCAGCCCGCCTCCGGACGCCCCGTGGATGATTGACATACTGGGCGGCGGCGCGGTCCAGGTCGGCGTCCAGCCTCTCCGCCCGCCAGGGCTCGGCGCCCAGGTCCGGGCAGCCGACCGAGGCGCAGTTGACCGCGTAATGCACCCGGTTGTCGCCCATCGGACGCAGGATCCGGTGCTCGATGTCGTCGAGGGACAGCGCGACGCCATTGACCTCGACGACCCTGGCCTTCCATGGCCCGCCGGTCACCGCCGCGGAAAGCCCCTCGAAAAAGCCGACCGAGCCGATGCGGCGCGGGACTTCGTCAGGGCGGATATCGCGGATGCTGTTCACCGGCCAGGAGTCGAGCACGATGTCGAGGGTCAACGCATTGTAGAGATTGGCCCAGTAGGCGAATTTCTGGTCCCGCGTCAGCGTCAGCGGATCGATCGCCGCCATGGTGTCGATGTGGCGTTTCAGCGACTGGCGTTCGACCGCGCCCACGGCAGCGTAGTCGAAGGTGTCGAGTCCGTCCGGTGCCTCGGCGACGTGCTTCGCCAGCATCCCGGCATAAACGCCGTAGTCCATTTTCAGCGTCTGCTCCCCGGCGTGACCTGCGAACCGGGCCGCAATGTCGTCCGCGGCCGCCGGTGCGATAACCGCCAGCCACAGGGCCAAAGCAAAGAGCAGACGGTTCATCGCCTCAGCCTCAGGGAACCTCGAAGCCCTTCTTCACCGCGTCGCGCGCCCAGATGCGGTCGTACCAGCGCTTCAGATTGGGAAAGTCGGTGAGTTCCATTCCCTGCCATTCGTGACGCGCGATCCAGGGGAAGGTGGCGATGTCGGCGATGGTGTACTGGTCCGCCGCCAGCCAATCCCTCTCCGATACCCGCTTGTCGAGAACGCCATAGAGCCGCGCCGTCTCGTTGGTGTAGCGGTCGATGGCGTAGGGAATCTTCTCGGGCGCGAAGCGGCGGAAATGGTGGGCCTGGCCCATCATCGGCCCGACGCCGCCCATCTGCCACATCAGCCACTGCATGGTCTCTTGAAAGGCGCGCGGCTCGGCGGGCAGGAATCTGCCGGTCTTCTGCGCCAGGTAGATCAGGATGGCGCCGGTCTCGAAGACGGAGATCGATTCGCCCCCGGGTCCGTCGCTGTCGAGGATCGCCGGAATCTTGTTGTTGGGGCTGATCTTCAGGAAGTCCGGATCGAACTGCTCGTCCTTCGCGATGTTCACGGGATAGACCTGATAGTCGAGCCCGCATTCCTCCAGCATCACGGAGACCTTGCGACCGTTGGGCGTACCCCAGGTGTAGAGTTCGATCATCGCTCCGCCCCCTCCTTCTTATTACCTCTATGCGCCGTCCAGCGCCTGCATCAGGTCCGCGATCAGGTCGTCTGCGTCCTCGATCCCGACCGAGAGGCGCAGCAGGTCGTCCGGCGCCATCGACGTCGACCCCTCCACCATGCGGCGGTGTTCCACCAGGCTCTCGACCCCGCCCAGCGACGTCGCCCGGCGGAACAGCCTGAGCCCCGCTTTCGCCCGATACGCCCTCTCTCGCCCGCCGCCGGTCAGCACCGACATCATCGATCCGAAACCGCCGGTCATCTGCCGCTTCGCGATCGCATGGCCCGGATGGCTTGGCAGCCCGGGATAGAGAACCGTGACGTCGCCGCGGACCTCCAGAGCCTCGGCGACGCGCATGGCGTTGGCGGCGGCGCGTTCGACCCGGACGGCGAGCGTCCGCATGCCGCGGGCCAGCAGCCATGCCTCGAACGGCCCGGCGATGGCGCCGCCCTTGTGGCGCTGCACATGCGCGCCCTGCCAGAGCGGGTCATCGGCGTTCCCGGTCACCAGCGCGCCGGCGACCACGTCGGAATGGCCGTTCAGCGACTTCGTCGCCGAATGCATGACATAATCCGCGCCAAGCTCCAGCGGTCGGGTGAACAGCGGCGTGGGCACGGTGTTGTCGACGCCCAGCTTCGCGCCGCAGGCGCGGCAGGCCTCGGCCACCGCGGCGAGGTCCGTCACCTGCCAGAGCGGGTTGGCCGGCGTCTCCGCCCAGACCAGCTTCGCCGGCCGTTCCTTCAGCGCCGCGGCGTAGGCATCGGCGTCGTTGGCAACGAAGCGGACGTCCAGGCCGAAGCGTTCGCCGAAATCCTGCAGCCAGGCCTTCAGCCCGAAATACATTACCTCCGGCGCGATAACGGAATCACCCGACCTCAGCGACTGGAACAGCGCCACCGCCGCCGCCATGCCGGAGGCGTAGAGCATGGCTTCCGTGCCGCCCTCCAGCTTCGCCAGCATCTCCTCGGCCAGGGTATAGCCGGGGTTGTCGTCGCGGGCATATTCCGCCCCGCCGGGCAGGGTCAGGTCGGCGTCGCGCTCGTAGGTCGTGGCCGGATAGATCGCCGGCGCCAGACCGCGGCTCGTCGGCTCGACATGACCCAGCGCCTGGGCCAGGTAGGTCGCCGGCTTGTCGGAACCGCCGCTCATGCGCGTTTGGCGAACTGGTTGTCGCCGAACAGGTTCTTCTTCTCCGCCTCGCCCATCTCGTCGGGCTTGCGGCGCAGTTCCCGGCCGAGATCCACGCCCCGGCGCACCGCGGGTCGCTGCTTGATCGCTTCGTACCAGCGGCGGACATTCGGATAGTCGTCCATGGCCACGCCCTGCTGGCGGTGCACCATGAACCACGGGAACAGCGCCATGTCGGCGATGGAATAGTCGCCGGCGGCGTACTCCGCCTCGCCCAGACGCCGGTCGAGGACGCCATAGAGGCGGTTGGATTCGTTCAGATAGCGCTGCTTCGCGTAGGGAATGTCCTCGGTGGCGTAGAGACGGAAATGCCCGTTCTGGCCGAACATCGGGCCGACGCCGCCCATCTGCCACATCAGCCACTCGATGGCGCGGTAGCGGCCGCCGGGATCGGCGGGCAGGAAGCGGCCGGTCTTCTCCGCCAGGTAGATCAGGATCGCGCCCGATTCCATCAGGTGCCAGGGCGCGCCTTCGGGGCCGTCATTGTCGACGATGGCGGGCATGCGGTTGTTGGGGCTGATCTTCAGGAAATCCGGCTCGAACTGCTCCCCCGCGCCGATGTTCACCGGGACCATGCGATAGTCCAGTCTGCATTCCTCCAGCATGATGGAGATCTTCCAGCCGTTCGGCGTCGGCCAGTAATAGAGGTCGATCATACGCTTCCGTCCCGCATGTACTGTCTTTCGCCCGCGCTTCGTGATATGGCGCGGTCCGGCCGCCAAGTGAACTGAAGAACCGGAGACCGTCAACATGGCTATCGACCGCGATGCACTGATCGACGCGCTGGAGCGCATGGGCGACGCCGATGACGCGGCAGCCGCCGCGGCGGGGCGCGAGGCGCAGTCGATGCTGGAGGCGGCCGAGCTGAGCTGGGACGAGATCATCGACCCGAAGCTGGGCCAGCAGGCCGAGGCCGCGCCGAAGCTCGACATCGGCGAGGACGACAGGTCGGTTCTCAAGGCCATCGACGCCCTGCTGGCGCGTCCCGGCCTTTACGAGGGCACCGCCGAGGACCTGCGCGAACACCGCGAGGAACTGGAGCGCGGCGAACTCGACCCCGAAGACCGCCGATACATCCTGACCCTCTACGAACGCGTCGCCTGACGCTCGCGGTTCAGGCCGCCGAGATCTGCGCCGGACGGCGCAGGTCTTCCGCGAGGCCCCGCCCCATGAGATCGATGAAGTTGTCGCAGTAGAACCGCTCGACCGCACGCCTCGGCGTGTCGGCCAGCGAGTCGCCGAAGCGCTTGAGCGGATTGCGGCCGCCTTCGATGTGCGGAAAGTCCGACGAGAACACCGCCACCTCTTCGCCCGCATTGGCGATGATCCAGCTCACATCCTCGTGCGGATAGGGCGCGGCGCGGAACTGCCGGCGCACGATCTCGGAGGGCTTCGCGCTCAGCTTCTGCAGCCGCTCCTCGTTGCGGATGAAGGCGTGCGCGGCCGAATCCATCGCCCGCATCCAGCCCGGCACCCAGTTGGCGCCCAGTTCGATCGCACCCCATCTCAGATCGGGGAAACGGTCGAAGACGCCGTCGAAGATCAGCGTCGCGCCGGTCTGCATCACCGCCTCCGGGATCGGCATGTAGCTGACCGAGGTGAAGTTGTCGTCGCCGCCGTGGAAGTCCTTGACCGGCGGCAGGCCGTTCTCCTTGTAGGCCGGGTTCAGCTTCTGCTCGCCGCCGACGTGGAACAGGACCGGCAGGCCGGCTTCCTGGGCCATCGCCCACAGCGGATCCAGAGCGATGTGGCTGGGGCTGTGGTTCTGCGGGCACTTCGACGGCACCATCAGGCCCTTCGCGCCCAGTTCGATCGCCTCGGCCATGCAGGCGCGGGCGCGCTCGAAATCCTCCAGCGGGATATAGGCCGTCGGCAGCAGCCGGCGGTCGACGGAACAGAAATCCGTCATCATCCTGTTGTGGGCGCTGGCGGCGGCGTAGCAGAGCTCCATGTCGCCGGACTGGTCGAGTTCGAAATTGCCGAGGCAGAAGGTGGTGAAAACAAGCTGGCTGGCGAAGCCCATGTAGTCCAGCGCCTCACCGCGGTCGTTGCGGATGAAGGCGCCGTGGGCGTCGTAGTTCTTGCGCAGCATCACGTTCTCGTTCGCGGCGGCGCGGAACTCGGGATCGGCGTGGTTCGCCTTCGCGGCCTCGACAGCCGCCTCCTGCTGGGTCCTGCGCCTCAGATAGCCGGGCGTCGCATGCAGACGCAACCTGAGGCGCTCTTCCAGGTACGGGTCCAGGCAATCCGCCGTCTCCATCAGGTGGCTGTCGGCATCGTGGATGATGCGGCCTTCGGCATATGGCATGGCATGTCCTCTCCGAGAACGGCGCGTGCACGCGCCGTGTTTGCCTCGACTCTAAGGGGCGTCTGCCGACATTGTCGACCGCGATCCGGAGCGTCCGGACCTCCTGACGTGTCAGCGCTCGCCAGGCCCGACCTGCCCGAGGTACTTGCGCTGCCATCCGACCTGCATTGAGATGGAGCTGCAGCCGCGCGGGAGGCAAGGCGGCGCTCAGGGGGAGGCGAGATGTCCAACTTTCAAACGATCGAAACCAGCAACGAAGACGGTCTGTTCTGGATAACACTCAACCGTCCGAAGGTTCTGAACGCCTTCAGTCTCGACCAGTGGCGGGAAGTGAAGGCCGCTCTGGACCACGCAGCAGAAGATGACGGGATCCGTGTTGTCGCCCTGCGCGGCGCAGGCGGCAACTTCTCGGCAGGCTACGATCTCACGGCAGCGCTTGGCGGCGATCTGGCCGAGCCATTGCCGAACGCCTTCCGCGACTACGTCGACGTGGGGAACGCTACGTGCTGGGCCGTATGGAACCTGAAGAAGCCGGTCATATCGATGGTCCAGGGCTATTGCCTGGGTGGGGCCTTCGAACTGGCGATGGCCTGCGACTTCTCCTTCACGGACGACAGCGGCCGGTTCGGCGAACCCGAGATCCTGCTCTCTGACGCCCCGCCCTTCCTGATCAGTCCCTGGATCATGGGCATGCGTCACGCCAAGCACATCCTGCTTACCGGCGAACTGGTGGATGCGGATACCGCTCTGCGCTACGGCCTGGTCAACGAGGTCTGCGAAACCGGCAAGCTGGAAGACAGGGTCCGGCGCATGGCCAGACGTCTTTCGGGTTTTGCCCCGGAAACCTGGCATCTGAACAAGTCGGCGGTGAACCGATCCTACGAAATCATGGGCTTCCAGTCCTGCGTGGAGATGGGCAAGGAAGCTTTCGTGACAACCAATATCACGCCGAATGAGCTGAAGACCGAGTTCATGCAGCGTCTTGACCGTGACGGTTTCGCCGCCGCGGTGAAGTGGGCGCAATCACTCTATGAGGTCTGAGAACATGACCGGTTTCCTCGTGACACATGCCGGGATGTCGTTCCAATGAGCAACCAGGCGGCCTACAGCGTTGCGGCGCTGGTTCAGGCGGCGGCGAACGGATTCGGTGACAAGATCTGCGCAATCGCGCCCGAGCGGACTGTCACGTTCCGCGAGTTCGCCGCCGATACGATGGCAATCGCCCGGCGCCTGGAGCAACTGGGGGTCCGGCGGGGCGACCGGGTCGCCATCCTCGACGTGAACAGCCTGAATTTCCTCGAGTCCCTTTGCGCACTGGCAACACTCGAGGCCGTGGCGGTCCCGCTCAACTATCGCCAGCGCCTGCCGGAATTCCGCTTTCAGATCGAGGATTCGGGCTCGGTGCTACTGCTCGCGGACAGCCGCTACGAGTCGGAGGCCGAGGAACTCCGGAACGTCCTTGAGCTTGGCTGGCTGCCGATCGACCAACCGGATGCGATGGGGCTGCCCGGGCGTGTCGGCGACGCACCGGTCCGCCTTGGCGATCCCGATCCGGCGAGCACGCTGGCCGTCTGCTACACAAGCGGCACGACCGGCCGGCCGAAGGGCGCGATGATCGATCAGTTCACTGCGAACGTGCGCGCGATCAAGTTGATGTACGACCTCAGACTGGGCAGCGACGATGTCATGCACATGACAACGCCGATGTTTCACATCTCCTGCCTGATCCTCAGTCTGGCAGCCATACAGCGCGGCGCGACCCAGGTGATCCTGCCGCAGTTCGACTACGCGACCACCATGGCAGCCATCGCCGAGCACCACGTTACATTCATCAACACGGTGCCGACCATTCTCAGCATGGCGTTGTCCCGCGAGGATTTCCGGCCCGAGCAGCTTTCGGGCCTGCGGCTGATCATGTACACGGCCGCACCGATGAGCCTGCCGCTGTTGCGGCGACTGATGGATGTCTACCAGGGTGAACTCGTGCAGTTTCTCGGCCAGACCGAAGATCTCCCGCAGACGGTGCTGACGCCGGAAGACCATCGAAGCGCACTGACCGGTCACCATCACCGACTCGAATCGGTCGGCCGGCCCTCTGAGGGGGTCGATCTGATGATCTGCGACGACGAGGGCCAGCCGTTGCCTCAGGGGGAGATCGGAGAGATCGTGACCCGGGGCGGGACGGCGTTCAGCGGCTACTGGAACATGGCCGAAGAAACGGCAACCACCCTGAAGGACGGTTGGGTGCATTCGGGAGATCTCGGCCGTCAGGACGCGGACGGTTATGTCTATCTGTCCGGACGCAAGAAGCACATGATCATCCGGGGCGGTGAGAACGTCTACCCCTCGGAGGTGGAGCCGGTCCTCCTGGACGCGCCGGGTGTACGCGACGCCGTGATCATCGGTCTTCCGGACGAAACCTGGGGCGAGATCGTCGCCGCAGTCGTCGTCCCGGAAAACGAGAAGGCGACGCCCGAGGATATCATCGCCTATTGCAAGACCCGCCTGGCGAGCTATCGCTGCCCGGAACGGATATACTTCGTCGATGAGATGCCCCTGAACGCCGCGGGCAAGGTGCTTCGGCACGTATTGGCGGATCAGGTTCTCGAGCGCGCCTGAACCTTCCCAGCCCGTCGCCAGCCAGAGGAGCCCGCCGCATGTCCGACCTGCACGCCGACCGCCGCAAGACCGTCGTCATCGACACCAACCAGATGGATTGGCAGGCGAGCCCCGCGCCCGGCGTGTGGCGCAAACGCCTGGAACTGATCGGCGATACCGAAAAGGGCATGGTGACTTCGGTCGTGCGTTTCGATCCCGGCTGCGGCTTCCCCGAACACGACCACCCCTTCGGCGAGGAGGTGCTGGTGCTGGACGGCGTCTTCGCAGACGAATTCGGCGAGTATCCGGCCGGAACGATGACCCTGTTGCCCACCGGCACGCGCCACCGTCCCTGGACCGAGCACGGCTGCACGCTGTTCGTGAAGCTCTGCCAGTACGCCGGAACCGACCGGCCCACCCGCCGCATCGACACCAGCGATCCGGCAGGCTGGCACGCCACCTGGCCCGGTCGGGAGGTCTTCGACCTGTTCGACGAGCCGGGCCATGCGGAACGCATCTACCTGTCAAGACTTGCGCCGGGCGCGGAAGCGCCGCATCACACCCATGAGGGCGGGGAGGAAGTCTTCGTGGTCTCGGGCGAGCTGGCCGACGAGAACGGCCGCTATGGCGCGGGAACGTGGATGCGGTTGCCGGACGGTTCGAGCCATCGGCCGCGGTCGGAGACCGGCTGCCTGCTCTATGTCAAGACCGGCCACCTGGGGAGGGGCGCATGAACGCGGAACTGATCTATTTCACCGACCTGAAGAGTCCCTTCGCCTATCTGGTGATGGATGACCTGCTCGCGCTGGAGGAGCGCTACGGCGTCACCTTCCGCTGGGTCCACTTCACGCTGCACATCCCCGAATTCCTGGGCGCGGTGGAAACCCGCTCCGAGAACGAATGGCGCAAGGTGAAGTACGCCTACATGGACGCCCGCCGGCTGGCCAACCGCAAGGGACTGACGGTGCTGGGACCGAAGAAGATCTTCGATTCCCGGCCCGCCGGAATCGGGCTGACCTACGCCGAGGAACAGGGGCTGCTGCACGCCTATGCGCGGCGCACCTTCGAGAAGTTCTTTCACCGCGAGCTGGATCTGGGCGTGGTCGAGGAGGTGAAGGCGGTGCTGGCGGAAGTCGGCGCGGACACCGCCGGCTTCGACGACTGGTACACGGGCGAGGGGGCCGAGCGTCACGAACGCGAAAGGCAGCTGGCCATCGACATGGGCGTGTTCGGGGTGCCCACCTTCGCCATCGACGGCGAGCTGTTCTGGGGCGGCGACCGCCTCTGGATGGTCGAGGAACGGCTGCAGCAGCTGGCGGCCTAGGATCCTTCCAGGAAGGGATGGAATCACCTGGCGTCCTGGGGCTTGACCCCAGGACCCAGGTCTCGGTTCTTCGGTTGGTTGGGCCCTTGGATCGAGTCCAAGGGCGGCAAGTCCGGGCGGTTGCGTCGGACATCGGAATGCCCTGACGGCTGGCGCCGCGGTCTACTTGCCGCCGCCGGCGGTTGCGCGCGGATCCTCGATGCCGAGCTCCGCGACCGCCTCCAGCCAGTCTTCCTCGAAATAGGCCTTCTCCGCGCAGTCACGATTGTAGGTGTCGATGGCCTCGTTCAACCGTTTCCGCCGGTCCGTGAGGTTGGGTACGAATTTCTCGTTGTAGCGGTCGATCATATCCGCATGGCGGTCGACGCGGCGGTTGTACTCGGCCACCGCCTCCGGATCGGTGCCGTCGATCTGCTTGCGGCGGCGGTCGAGGTCTTCGCCGAGATCGGCGATCTGCTGGCGGAAACTGGTCAGCGTATCCTCATAGTCGGCGACCCTGGTCTCCATGTCGGCGATGGCCAGGTCGCTCTTCAGACAGGCCCGGATATCCTCCGGCTTCAGCGTGTTCTCGTCATAGACCTTGATGATCTCCGGGGCCGGGTTCGCATCCGCCGCCGGCCCGTCTTCCGCCTTCTGGCTCTGGGCCGCCGCCGGCAGCGCCAGCAGCAGCGCCATGGCGCCGGCGAGCAGGAATCGGTTCATGACGGCCTCCGTTCGATTGGTGACATGCACTTTTCGTCCCGAATTGTGACCGCAATGCGCCGCGGCAAAGGATAGCGGAGGCCGCGCGGCGTTTCACCTGGCCCGGCGGATCATTCGATTTCCCGCATCGCGGCGGCGATCTCGGCCTCCATGGCCCGCCCGCTTTCCGCCAGGCCGCGGGCCAGCGCCTCGCGGTCGGCGGCGGACTTGTTTTGGCTCAGCTTCGCCTTGCCTTCCATGCGCGCGATGGGAATGCGGAAGGGCACGATTCCCTTCACCATCGCGGCGCGGAACTTCTCGGGCAGGCCGCCATAGGACCAGGGCCCACCGCCCTCGTAGCGCGCGGACAGCCGCTCCATCAGGCGGTCGCGTTCCGCTGCATCCTCGATGATCTCCGGTCGGCCATGGCAATGCACGGCGGTATAGTTCCAGGTCGGCACGGCGGGACCGTCACCGGGATACCAGGTCGGTGAGACATAGGCGTGAGGACCGGCGAAGATGCTGAGGGCCTCGGCGTCGCCGAAATCGCGCCATTGCGGGTTGGCGCGCGCCATATGGGCGTAGAGCACGCCCTGCTCGCCTTCGCCGCGATCCAGCACGAAGGGCAGATGGCTGGCCTCGGGCGCGCCGCTGGTAGCCGTCACCAGCAGCCCGAACTCGTTGGCATCAATGATGTCGTGACAGGCGGCCCTGTCCTCGACGGCGAAATGCGCGGGCGTGTACATCGTGCTTCTCCCCCCGGCGGACGGACCCTAACGGCTCAGGTCGCCCCAACTGCTGACATTGTCGACCCGGATGACGATCAGCGGCCGCGTCTCCAAGTCCATGCTCTGGTACTGCACATAGCGCGCGCGGAGAAGCTCGATCGCACCGGCGCGGTCCGCCGCCCTCTCCTTGATCGCCGCGGCGCCCCGCAGCATGACCCAGCCGAGCCCGGACCAGTCCGGATCGTAGCGGTCGACCATCAGGCAGACGCGCGGGTTGTCGGCGATGTTGCGCAGCCGCTTCAGCCGGCGGATATCGCCCCCCTTCGGCTTCTCGTCGATGGGGATGAATATCTCCTCCGCCTCCAGCGCGAAACAGACCGGCATGACATGGGGCGCGGCTCCGGCGTCCGCCGTGCCCAGATGCCCCAGCGGCCGGCGCAGAACGAATTCCCGCTCCTCGTTCGAGATCATGTCGCAACCAATGCCTTTTGACCCGGACGCCACGCCCGCTATCTTCGGCCCTGAGGATAGTGCGCATGGGGAGGATGTCATGGATTTCGGCTTCGCCTGGTTTACCCGCGGGCCGATGGCCAACGCCGACGGGCTGAAGACCCTCGCGGCGGCCGGCGAGCGGCTCGGCTACAGCTACATGCTGGTGCCCGATCACGTCGTCATCCCGACGCAGATCGACAGCACCTATCCCTACAGTCCCGACGGCTCCTTCCCCGGCACCGCGACGGGCGAATGCATGGACCAGCTCACGGCCATCGCCTTCGCCATGGCGGCGACGACGAAGCTGCGGATGCTGACATCGGTGATGGTGGTGCCGCACCGCCCCGCCCTGCTGACGGCGAAGATCATCGCGACCATCGACCAGCTCTCCAACGGCCGCATCACCATCGGCTGCGGCGCCGGCTGGATGGAGGAGGAGTTCGAAGCCCTGCAGGTACCGCCCTATGACGAGCGCGGCGCGGTGACCGACGAATATCTCGAGGTCTTCCGCACCGTCTGGACCAACGAGCAGGCGAGTTTCCAGGGCAAGTACGTGCGCTTCGACAATGTCGGCACCCGTCCCCTGCCCGTGCAGAAGCCGCATCCGCCGCTCTGGATCGGCGGCGAGAGCGCGCCGGCGTTGAAGCGCGTGGTCAGCCATGGCGACGGCTGGTACCCGATCGGCAACAACCCGAAATTCCCGCTGGACACGCATGCCCGGATCGCGAAGCGGCTGGATCGGCTGAAGGGCTTCGCCGACGAGGCCGGCCGCGACATGTCGACCATCGACCTCGCCTACTGGAGCCACTGGAACACCATCGGCGAGGAAGTGAAGAACAAGGACGGCGAACGGATGATCCTGACCGGCTCGGCGGCGACCGTGGCGGAGGATGTGGCGCGCCTGAAGGAAGCCGGCTTCAACCACCTGATGCTCAACCTGGCCGCCCGCGACGCCGCGAACAGCATCGGGCGGATGGAGCAGTTCATGGCCGACGTGGTCGCGAAGGCCTGATGAGCGACATTCCGGAGGGCTTTCGCCCCGCAAGAATTCCTGCGCCGTTCGTCGAGGCAAGCGGCCCCTTCCACTGGCGCGACGCGGACGGCGATCTGATCCTGGGTTTCCGCGTCGAGAAGCGGCACCTGAACACGGCCGGCAACCTGCATGGCGGCATGCTGATGACGCTGGTCGACATGCAGCTCAACTGCGCGCTCAGCTATCAACTGGACACCGACCAGTTCATTCCCACCATGGCCGCGACCATCGATTTTCTCGCACCGGCCGCCGAGGGCGACTGGGTCGAGGGCCGCACGGAGATCCTGCGGCGCGGCAAGCGCACGATCTTCGCCGACTGCCGGATCCGGCGCGGCGACGGGGAACTGATGGCCCGCGCCAGCGGCATCTTCAAGCTGGGCGGCAGCGAGTACGGCACATTCGATCCGAGGGCGGCATTTTCGTGAGCGAATCCGAGGCGACAGCCATACCCGAGGGCTTCAAGCCCTTCGGCGTCCGTGACGGCCTGTTCGGCCTGGTCGGACCGATCTACGGCCGCATCGTCGACGGTCAGGCCAGTCTCGGCTTCCGCGTCGAACGCAAGCACCTCAATCCGGTCGGCACCTGCCATGGCGGCATGCTGGCGACCCTTGTCGATGTGCAGATCGGTTTCGGCGCCGCTGTCGCGAATGGCCAGCGCCGCTTCTATCCCACCGTCAATCTCACCTGCGACTTCGTGGCGCCGGCGAAACTCGGCCAATGGGTGCAGGGCCGGACCGAACTGGTGCGGGCCACGCCGCGCATGGTCTTCTGCAACGCCTGGCTGGAGGCAGACGGCGAAATCGTGCTGCGCGCCAACGGAATCATGAAGGTGCCGAAGGACGGCGACAGCCGCTATTCTTTCATACCCGGGAACGAGGCGGGATAAGCCTCCCCGGCACGGCGTTTCGGGAAGGGCGGGCTGACAGTGAGCGGCAAGAGAACCCTGTTGATCGTCAATCCGGGCGGCGGCGACGCGGCCGACGCGGGCCGCAGGGCCTGCCGCACGCTCGAAACGGGGGGCGACAGGGTCGATTATCACCTGCCCGACGACCCGGCAGAGATCTCCGGCCTGATCCGCAGCCTGGGTCCCGATTCGGACCGTATCGTCCTCGGCGGCGGCGACGGCACCTTCAGCCATTCGGCGGAAGCATTGCTGGATGCAGGACGTCCCTTCGGCATCCTACCGCTCGGCACGGCCAACGATCTGGCGCGCACCTTCGCCATTCCCCACGAGCCGGAGCGCGCGGCCAGGGTTGTGCTGCGCGGCGGCCTGCGCCGCATCGACCTTGGCATGGTCAACGGCCGGCCCTTCTTCAATGTCGCCAGCATGGGGTTCAGCGTGAAGGTCGCCAACTACCACACCGGTGAACGCAAGAAGCGCCTCAAACTGCTGAGCTATCCGCTGAGCTGGCTCGACGCCCAGCGGGATATGACGCCGTTCGAGGCCCGGATCACCTGGAACGGCGACACCAAGAAGACGAAATCGACCATGATCGCCGTCGGCAATGGCGTCCATTACGGCGGCGGCCTCACCATCGCCGACGACGCCGCCATCGATGACGGCTGGCTGGACGTCTACTACGTCAAGCCGCTCGGACCATGGGGCATGCTCAAACTGCTGCCCTATCTGAAGTTCGGCGCCCTGAAGCGGCGTCAGGACGTCCGCACCCTCCGCGCCGCCGCCGTGCGCGTCGAGACCACGCCGACGCAGGAGATCAATGTCGACGGCGACGTGATCGCCGAAACGCCCGCCGATTTCTCCGTGCTGCCGAAAGCCTTGGAGGTTTTCGTTCCCGCCACTAAATGACGAGTATGGAGACCGGAGAACACGGGCATGGAACTGATCCGCAGTGACGAAGTCGTCGCCATCAACGAGGTGATCGTCGAGGCCCGGGATGGCGTCGCCCGGCTGCGGGCCGCCGCCGATGGGCTCGACACCGACCGGGCGCGGCGCGTCCTGGCCGAAGCGGACAGGATCGACGCTCTCGCCGAGAATCTCGCTGACGTCGTCCGCAGCAAGGACGACTTTCCCCACGCCCCCCACGACGAGACCGTGATGATCGAACAGGCGATCGCGCGCCTGCAGGCGCTGTTCGTCGACGATGGCGAGGAGGTGCTGAAGGAAGTCGCCGGCAGGGTCGACGAGAACCTGCGCGACACTGTCGCCCGCGTGCGTCATCAGGTCGGCGACACCGCCGCGCTGAAGGCGATGGACGACCTGCGCATCCGCACCTGATCAGCTTCCCTGCAGGTGACGGGCGAAGAAGGCGCTGACGTCGTCCGCCGCCGCCCGGATCTGTTCCAGCACATCCTGTCGGCGCTGTTCCGCGCCGCGGCCCAGCAGGGTTTCCGCGAACGCCGCGAGCCGCGCGACTTCGGTGGCGCCGATGCCGCGCGCCGCGCCCTTCAGCCCATGCGCCGCGTCCCGCCACTGATGGCTGTCCTCCGCACGGGCCATCTGACCGGCATAGCGTTCGCAGGACTCGGCGAAAAGCGCCGCCAGCTCCCGCTCCAGGGCAGCGTCGCCGTCCGTGTAGGTGGCGAGATGGGTGAGATCGACCGGCGGTGCGGCGGCCACGCTGTCCTGGCCCCGCGCGGCAGCGCGGCGGACCGCCTCCGCCAGGGCCCTGGCGTCGACCGGCTTGGCGAGCCATTCGGCGATCGGCGCATCGCCCCACTCGGCGCGGCCGAGACCGGCCGAGGAAAGCCCGATCGAGGCCGGCCCGTCGGCGCCGGCGCGGCGGGCGACCTCGTCGCCGCGCAGTCCCGGCATCTCGAAGTCGAGAACCGCAAGGTCGAAACGCAGCGCCGCCATGGCCGAAACCGCCTCGGCGCCGTCCCCGACCGCCGTGGTGTCATGGCCCAGCTCCTCCAGGATGCGGACGATCTGGGTACGCGCCGCAGGATTGTCGTCGGCGACGAGAATCGACAGGCGTTCCGGCGCGTCCACGCTGCACCTCGAGGTTGAATGGCCGCTCGGCCGAGGCGCCGATTATGCCCCGCCGCCGCGGCCTGTCACAAGGCGCGCGGCCAGCCAGTCGCCGAAATCGGCCATGACCTCGTCGCGGTTGATCTCGTTGAGCATCTCGTGCCTGCCGCCCTCGTAGAGTTTCAAACTCAGATCGGACATGCCGTGGTCGGCGTAGATGGCGTGCAGGCGGCGGACGCCCCGGCCCATATCGCCGATGGGATCCCGGTCGCCCGAGGCGATCAGCAACGGAAGATCCGTCGGGATCCGGTCGACATTGCCCTTCGCCGTCAGCTTCGGCAGCGCGTCCAGCAGCGCGATCCAGCTCGCGGTCGTGGCGATGAAGCCGCACCAGGGATCGGCAACATAGGCGTCCACCTCTTCCCGGTCCCGGCTCAGCCATTCCAGTTTCGTGGGACCGTCCGCCGCAAAGGCCTTGTTGTTGGCGTCGAAGGCGAGGCCGTGGATCAGCAGGCTGCGACCGCGCCGGCCAAGCCGGAGCCGTTCCATACGCGCAATCAGCCGCCCCACGCCCGCGATCGGCGGCGGCGGGCCGTTGGAGCCCGACAGGACCACGGCGTCGACTTTCTCCGGCCAGCGCCACATTCCCATCTGCGCCAGGAAGGAGCCCATCGAATGGGCGAAGAGGGCGAGCTTCAGCCCCTCATGCTCCGCCCGCCACGCATCCATGCCGCGGGCGAGATCGTCCGCCATGAGGTGGAAACCGTCACGGTCGGCGATGTGCCCCGGTTCGGCATCGCCCGCGACGCTGCGCCCGTGGCCGCGGTGGTCGTGGCCGGCGACCGAGAATCCCAGTCCGTTCAGATGCCGGGCGAAGCGGTCATAGCGGCCGACATGCTCGGCCAGACCGTGGGCGATGTAGACGAGACCGCGCGGTTCGGGGATGTCCCAGCGCAGCCCGCCCAGCCGCACGCCGTCCGCCGCTGTTACCTGCCAGTCCGCCATCGCCCCGCCCTCCTACAGATCGAGATCGCCCTTCATCAGCCGCTGCACGATGGTCCGGCGCAGGATCTCGTTGGTGCCGTCGGCGACGTTGATGATCCTGAGATTGTGCCAGGCTTCCGACAGACCGACCTCGTTGGTGAAGCCCATGGCGCCGTGGGTCTGCATGGCGCGGTCGACCGCCTTGACGCCGATCTCCACGGAAAAGGCCTTTGTCATCGACAGTTCCTTCACCGCCGGTGCGCCGGAGTCCAGCAGTTTCGCGGCGTTGAGGCCCATCAGATGGGCGGCGTGCAGCTCCATCGCCGAACTCGCCAGCGGGAAGGTCACGCCCTGATACTCGGAGATGGTCTTGCCGAAGGACTCGCGCGCCTGGCTGTATTCGATCGCCAGCTCCAGCGCCCAGCGGCCGGTACCGACCGCGCGGGCCGAGTTGTAGACCCGGCCCAGGGAGACGCCGTAGAGCGCGGTGGCGAAACCTTCGTGCAGTTCGCCGACGAGCTGCCAGGGCTCGACGCGCAAACCCTCGAAGCGAAGCTCCGCTTCGTCGCCGCCGATCTGACCGAACATCTTGACGATCCGCTGCACCTCGAAGCCGGTCGCATCCGTGGGGACGAGAAAGGCGGAGATACCGCCCTTCTTCGCTTTCGCCCGCTCCGGGTCCGTCACCGCGAAGACGATGCAGTAGTCGGCGACCGGCGAGTTCGTCGTCCAGATCTTGCGGCCCTCGATCACCCAGCCGTCGCCGTCCGGCGTCGCGCGGGTGCGGATCATGGAAGCGTCGGAGCCGGCGCCGGGCTCGGAGAGACCGAAGCACATGCCCGCGCGCCCCGACATCAGCGGCTCCAGCATCTCGTCCCGCGCCCGGTCGGTGACCTTTTCCAGCAATCGGCTGGGACCGAAGGCCCAGTGACTGATGGCGTAGACCATCAGCCAGTTGTGCGGCCCACACATGTGGAACAGCGCTTCCCAGCCGGCGTAATAGGCCTGCATGCCGAGACCGCCGCCGCCCAGGGCTTCGGGGACGCACATCTGGTAGTAGCCGGCTTCGGAGGCGGCCATGCGCACTTCGCGGATCAGTTCGACCACCTCCGGCGCGATCCGGCCATCGTCGGCATATTTGCGGCGGCCGTCTTCCAGCAGGTCGCGGTGCTTCTCGTGGCGCGTCAGCACCTCCTTGCGCGCGAAGGCCTTCAGGCCCTCGACGACGTCTCTCACCTCGTCGGGCAGTTCGAATGCGACAGCGGCCAAGTCTTCCTCCCCAGGACGTCATGCTCCCGCAGCCATTCTGGACGCCGGAGCGGCCCGGGTTAAGCCTTCTTCTCGCGAGGCGCGCCGCGCGACGGATCAGAGGAAGTTGAGCAGGCTCATGGAGCGCATCTGGGCGATCATGCGCAGGCTGGCCTCCAGGGCCACCTGCTGCTGATTGAGCTTCGCGGCAACCTTGGCCAGATCGACGTCCTCTTCGTTGGCGAGGATATCGGTCAGCGCGATCTGCTGGTCCTCCAGACGCCCCTGGACGTCGTCCAGGGCCTTCATGTTGAGGCCGTTCTCCGTCGCCGCGGTCTGCAGACCGGTGACCGCGGAAAAGACGTTGTCCAGTTCGTCGGCGATGAAGTCGATCTCGTTCTCGGAAAGCTGGCCGGCCAGGGCGTCCGCCGGCGCGAAGCCGGCCGCGCCCGCCGGCAGGGTGCCGGAATCGAACATCAGGATGCGCTGCATGGAATGCAGCAGGTCGCCGGCGACCTGGGAGGCGGTGACGCCGATCTCGATGGTGGTGCGCTCGTCGACGCGGGCCGTGAGCGCCTCGCCGCTGTCGGCGAAGAACTGCCCGCCCGGCGGCTCCGCGACGGCGAGGATCTCGGCTTCGTCGGTGACCAGCAGAGGCGGCTGATCGGAGGTCGTGCCGCCGAACAGGAAGCGGCCTTCGAAGCGGGTGTTGAGCACGGCCGCGGCGCGTTCCAGCAACCCGCTGACCGTCGTGCCCAGGCCTGTGCCGTCGCCCAGACCCCGGGCCTTCTGAAGCGCGTCGCGCAGATCGCCGCCGATCGATTCCAGTTCGACAAGCGCCGAATCGAAGGCCGAAAGCCGACCCTTCAGCGCCTGATTGGAGGTCTGGAAGCCCTCGATCTGGGTGAGCAGCGAGCGGCTGTTGACGATGTTGGCCGACTGGGCGCCGAAGCCCTCGGTGTCGTTGTAGCGCTTGCCGGTGGAGACCTGCTCCTGGCTGCGGCTGAGCTCCACCTGCTGGCGCAGCATCTGCTGTACCAGCAGGTCGTTCTGGCTGAAGGTTCCAATCCGCATCAGATGTTCACTCCAATCAGATCTGCAGCAGCATGTCGAACAGCTCGTTCGTCGTCGAAATGACGCGCGAGGCGGCGTTGAACGCGGTCTGCAGCTGGATCAACTGGGCCATTTCCTCGTCCATGTTGACGCCCGAAATTTCCGCGACCTTGAGCTTCAGCTCTTCCATCAGGGCTTCGCGGTCCTCGGCGCGGATGGTGATGTCCTGTGCGGCCTGCCCGGCCCGGCCCATCAGTTCGGCCCCGATCTCGGAAAGCGTCGCGTTCATTGCCGGCAGACGGCCTGCGCCCGAGAAGGCGTCGGTGTCCGAGGTCAGTCCCTGCAGGGCCACGGCCCCGGCGTTGTCGCCGATCGCCACCGCCGGCGTGCCCGTGGCGTTGATTTCCGCAAGGGCAAGGGCAGACGGACTGGCGGCGATGTCGCTGCGGACGGCGAAGCCGGCGGCCATCGAGGCCTGCGGCCCCGAACCGAGGCCGAAGAAGTCGGAAACCGAACGGGACGAGGCGCCGCGCTGGGTGTTGTCTGCGGTCAGTTCCAGACGGAAATCCGAGAAGCCGCCGGCCGGGGTCATGGTGAGCTTGCCTGCGCCATCGATGCCGAAGGTCGCGGCGCCCGCGAAGTCGGTATTGAGCTGGGTGAGCAGATCGTTGACCGTGCCGCCGACGGCGCCGAGGTCGATGGTGGTCGACAACGGCCGTTCGTTGCGCGGGCCGACCATGGCGAAGGTTGCTTCACCGGTGAAGCCGTGCGCCGAACCGGCGGCAAGACCGGTCTGGAAATGCGGCCCCGTCGGCGTACGCACCAGATCGTTCAGCCCGAAGCGGTGCGCGAAACCGCGTCCGTTGGCGTCGGCGGGGTTCGCCGCATCCTGGGCGATACCGACGCCGGCGGAGCCTCCGGCGGCGGCGAAACTCATGACGCCGCCGTTCAGCGCCAGCGTGCCAGCGCCGCCCAGGCCCGCGTTCACGGCATTGATGACATCGTTGACGGTGCCGCCGATGGCGCCGAAGTCGACGGTCGCCGTGGCGACGGTGTTGTTGCTGCCGTCGAAGGCGTGGAAGCTGGCAATGCCGGTGAAGCCGTGCGGGTCGGTGGCCAGCGCGCCGGTGTCGTGACCGGTCATGGCCGAAGGCGGCGGCACGGCGGTGAATTCGTTGTGCACGGCGTTGATCCGGTCGGCGACCTGGCCGGCGAAGGCGCCGACCTCGACCGAAAGCTGGTTCAGATCGCCGTCGCGCATTTCCAGCAGGCCGCGCAGTTCGCCCGAACCGAGAAGGTCGTCGATATTGCCGTCGATGGTGAAGGTCTGGCCGCTGAGCGAATCCACCCGCTCGACCGAAAGCGGCGAGAACACCTGGCCGAAATCGCTGCTGCCGGCATTCTCGTGGACGATCCGGCGCAACTCCGTGTCCAGCAGGGGCAGACCGGCGGTCGTGCTGATCGAGACGCGGCGGTCTTCCGTGTTGCTGACGCGGATGCCGATGATCTGCGAGAGCTCGTCCAGCTTCTTCTCGCGCTGCTCGATCAGGCCGTTTGCATCCTGGGACTGGGCCAGCGAAGCGACACGCAGGTTCAGGTCGTGGACCTGCGAGAGCAGCGTGTTGGCCTGGCCGACCTTTTCGTCGATGCGCCGGTCGGCCTGGCGGCGCAGATCGAGGATACCGTCGGAAACCCGGTCGAGATCCTCGCCGAAGCGCTGCAGGGCGTCGACCAGTGCGCTGCGGTTGCCGCTGGCCTCGGGGTTGGCGGAGAGAGCGCCTGCCGCCACCAGGGCCTTGTCCAGCAGGGCGACCAGGTTGCGCTCCCCGGTCGGATCGCCGATCAGCGACGTCGCCTGCTCCTGCAGGGTGCTCTTCGCCTCGAAGCGCCCGAATTCGGCCATCGCGATGCGCAGTTCGCTGTTGAGGAACTGGTCGGCGATGCGGCGGACCTCTTCGACCTTGACGCCCGTGCCGACGCCGCCGGTGACCCGGGCGTTCTGGATCACGGACTTGCGGGCATAGCCCTCGGTGTTGACGTTGGCCACATTGTCGGAGACGACGGCGATGCCGGCCTGGGCGACGTTGAGGCCGCTGAGCGCGGAGTTGAGAGAAGCGGTCAGGCTCATGCGCGACCTCCACGGCGGGCGGCAAGCCTTGCCGGAATCCCTGACGTCCGGCGATCCGCCCGGCAGATTCTTCCTGCCGCCCGGATCAGCCCGTCTTTCTGGTCAAGCTTATGAAATTCCATCGCTTTCTGCCTTCTTCTCCGTACCGGAAGGTCGTCCCCGGCACGGTTTCACGAAGGCAGGTTGCAATGGCGGGGCCAGTCAGCGGGCGACCGGATACGTCCCCGCCGCCGTGTCGTCGTAGAGCGCGGCAAGATCGGCGGCGCGCGCGGCCAGCGCCGCGCCCTGGTTCACATAGCCCTTGTCGGTGATCTCGTTGGCGTCGATGGACGGCGGCGTCGCCAGCACCCGGAACCGCCGCACCGCGGTCGACGAGCCGGGGTTCTCCGCATTCCATGCGGCCAGCCGCTGCGACAGCTCGTCGGCCAGCCGGTCGGCGGCCATGTCGGCCGCGCCCGGCCCGCGCCAGATCAGGACGCCGACCTCGGCCCGGTCGTGGCCGCAGACGATCATGTCCTGGACCAGCGGCGCGCAGGCGGCGACGAGCCGGACCCGGAGCGCGCCGGTGCTGACCCAGGTGCCGGTCATCAGCTTGAAATCCTCGGAGACCCGGCCATCGAAGATGACACCGGCCGAAGGGTCGGCCTCATCGGCCAGATAGCCGGCGTCTCCCATGCGGTAGAAACCGTCGGCGTCGAAGGCGGCTTCGGTGAGATCCGGCTGCCGCCAGTAGCCGGGCGTCACGTTCGGCCCCTTCACGCGGAGTTCCAGCTTGTCGCCGACGGGCGCGAACTTCAGTTCCACCCCCGGCGCCGGCAGGCCGATATTGCCCGCGCGCGGGATCGGGAAATGCACCAGCGTCGCCAGCGGCGACGTCTCGGTCGAGCCCCAGGCGGAGACCATCATCGGCGGCTCCTTGCCTGAGCGCGCGGCGACCTTTTCCAGCCGCTCCCACAGATCCTGGGGCAGCGCGGCCCCGGCGTAGAAGATCAGCTTGAGATCGCGGAAGAAGTTCTCGCGCAAGGCCGCGTCGTCCTCCAGGAACGGCAGCAGCGCCGCGAAACCGGCGGGCACATTGAAATAGAGGTTCGGCGACGCCAGACGGAGGTTCTCCACCGTGCGCTCGATCAGGCCCGGCGCCGGCTTGCCGTCGTCGATGTGGAAGACGCCGCCGTTGAACAGCGCCAGATTGAAACAGAAATTGCCGCCGAAGGTATGGTTCCAGGGCAGCCAGTCCACCAGCACCGGCGGCGACTCCATGACGAACGGCCAGCCGGCCTGGATCATCGCCTGATTTGCGCAGAGCATGCGGTGGGTATTGATCACGCCCTTGGGTATGCCTGTCGAACCGGAGGTGAAGAGGATCTTGGCGATCTCGTCCGGTCCCGTGTGCGCGGCCGGACCCGACTCGGAAGGCGCGAGTTCCATGATATCGGCGGCCTGAAGCAACGGCAGGTCGGGGCCGGCGGCGGCGATGGCCTTCCCGAAGGGCTCGCGCGCGTCGACATAGAGCGCGCCGGGGGTGACCAGCCCGGCAATGTGGGCGATCTTGCCCATGTCGCCGCTCATCAGGCTGTAGGCCGGCGAGACGGGGACGACAGGCACGTCCGCCACGATCGCCCCGAGGCTGGCGAGCGCGTGGCCGATCGAGTTGCCCGACAGGATCATCAGCGGGCGTTCGCTGGAGAGGCCGAGTTCCCGCAGACGGTGCGCCACCGCGTTGGCGCGGCCGAGTGTGTCGGCATAGCTCAGCGTCGCCCAGCCATCGCCCTCACGGTAGCGCAGGAAGGGCGCATCCGGCCGCCGCGTGGCCTGCTCGCCGAGCGCCGTGCCGATCGTCGGCGAATGCTCGCCCAGCGCCGCCGGCGAACTGAGCACGAAACCGCCGCCCGGCAGCACCTCGCGCAAGGCCCGCCGCGCCAGCATCCTGTCCGCGATCGTTGCACCCATGGCGAAGTCCTCCCGTCCTCCCATTCGATCAACAGATACCGACGCGGGGCGGCACTCGCCAGAGGGGATTGCGCACCCGGCAAGGAAGAGCTTGCGGCCCGCACCCGCCTGACGCAATTTCGCCGCCGAATCCGCCGCTCCCAGAAGGTGCCGTCCATGACAGCCATCCGGCTCGGGCCAAGGCTCGCCCAGACCGCCGTGATCCTCATGGCGCTGTTCCTTCCCTGGCTCGCCTTCCCGTCGGACCGCGCCATGGCCTGGCTGATCGCACCTGCCGTGCTGGCGTTCCTTTCTGCCTGGCTCGTGGGGCGGCGCGAGTTCCGCGCCTCGGGACCAGGGCTGCCGCTCGTCTTGCCCCTAGCCGCCCTTTCGGCAATCACGCTGCTTGCCGTGCTAAGCCCGGGTTGGGGCGAGAGCGCTTATCGGCCTGGCATGGAGAAACTGGCGGGCCGCGCCGGCCCGGCGCTGCTGGCCGGCATCGTCCTCCTCTGGTGCGCCGCCCGCGCGCCGCTGGACGGCGTCCGCCTGCGGCCCTGGCTCGCCGCCGGGTGTGGCATCGCCGCGCTGATCGCGCTTGTCGACATGCTGAGCGGCCGCTGGCTGCTGAGATTGCGGCTGGCCGTGGCCGAAGGGGGATGGGACGGCGGATTGCTGGACCGCGCGAGCAGCTACGATCCGGCGGCATTCCTGGCGCGGTTCAACGATTTCTGGATGCTGGCGACACTGGCTCTCACCCTGCTCGCGGTCACCTCCGGGCGGCGCTGGGTCCCGCCGCTCGTGCTGGCGGCCCTGATGGCCGTGTCGCTGCTGACGATCAGCGAGACGTCGCTGGTTATGGCGTTGGCCGGCCTGATCGCGGCCCTGCTGGTTCTGGCGGCGGGCCGCGCGGGCGTCATCGCGATCATGGCTTCCGTCCTCGCCGCCATCCTGACGACGCCCTGGCTGTTTCCGCTGCTCGACCGGGCGACCGGCGCGATATTCGCCGGCGGCAGCACGCTGACCCACAAGATCCGGGAGCGTTCTGAGATCTGGGCGGCGCTGGCGGAGACAGTCCCCGAGCGGTTCTGGCTGGGCCACGGCATCGGCTATCAGCGCGTGCATGGCGACTATCCCGGCCCCAACGTCTTCTACATCCCCGAAGGCATCTGGCACCCGCACTCGATCTTCGTCCAGATCTGGCAGGATCTGGGTCTCGCGGGCGCGGCGCTGCTTTGCGCGCTGGTCGCCGGCGTCTTTCTCGCCATCCTGCGCGCGGCGCCGGCACTCCGGCCGGGCTTCGCGGCGCTTGCGGTGATGGTGCTGGCGGCGCTCGGCGCGGCGCACTCGATCTGGCTCGGCTGGTGGCTGTGCGCCTTCTTCATGCTGGCGGGCCTGGCGATCGTCCTGGCGCGGCGCGAGGGCAAAGCGTGACCGTGCCGCCCGGCGCACCGCGAGTTGACCGCCGGCGGCCCCGCCACGATAGTGCCGCCCGTTCCCGAACCCGGATCGCCAGACGCGGGCGCCCATGATCACCGACCTGCAGCCCCTTCTCATCGAAGCCAAGTCGACCATCCGCGAAGCGATGGCGCAGCTCAATACCGCCAGCAGCGGCTGCCTGCTGCTGGTCGACGGCAACGGCGCGCTGCGGCGCATGATCACCGATGGCGACCTGCGACGGGCCGTCATCGCCGGCCACGCCCTGGACGCGGATCTGACCGTCCTGGAACCCGTCGAGCCGACCGTCGCCCGGCGCGGCCTGGACGAGGACGGTGCGCGGCGCATCATGCGGGAACGGCAGGTCGTTCACCTGCCGGTGCTGGACGAGACGGGGCGGCCGATCGGCCTCTATCACCTCGGCCGGATGAGCGCGCCGATCCTGCTGTCGGCGCCGCACATGGGCGAGACCGAACAGGCGCTGGTGGCGGAAGCCTTCGCCACCAACTGGATCGCGCCGGTCGGACCGCATGTGGACGCCTTCGAGCGCGAACTGGCGGAAACCGTGGAGGCGAGCGAGGCCGTGGCGCTGAGTTCCGGCACGGCGGCCATTCACCTGGCGCTGCGACTGCTGGGGGTAAGGCGCGGCGACCGGGTCTACTGCTCCAGCCTGACCTTCGTGGCCAGCGCCAATCCGATACTCTACGAGGGCGCGGAGCCGGTCTTCATCGACAGCGAGCCTGAGAGCTGGAACATGAGCCCCGCAGCGCTGGAGCGCGCCCTGGAGGCGGACCGCCGCGCCGGCCGCAAGCCGGCGGCGGTCATCGTCGTCAACATCTACGGCCAGAGCGCGGACATGGCGCCGATCCTGGATCTCTGCGACGCCCACGACGTACCGGTGATCGAGGACGCCGCCGAATCCCTCGGCGCGCGCTACCGCAACCGCGCGAGCGGCACGCTCGGCCGGCTGGGTGTGTATTCTTTCAACGGCAACAAGATCATCACCACCTCGGGCGGCGGCGCCCTGGTCGGCGGCGACCGGGAGATGATGGCGGAGGCCCGGCGGCTCGCCACCCAGGCGCGCGATCCGGCTTCGCACTACCAGCACAGCACCATCGGTTTCAATTACCGGCTGTCCAATGTCCTGGCCGGCATCGGCCGCGGCCAGCTCAAGGCCCTGGACGACCGCGTGGCGCGCCGCCGCGCCATCTTCGAGCGCTACCGCGAGGGTCTGGGCGACCTGCCGGGCGTCGGCTGGATGCCGGAGCCGGAATGGAGCCGCAGCAACCGCTGGCTGTCGGTCATCACGCTCGATCCCGACCGGACCGACCGCCACCCCTACGCCATCATGCGCCTGCTGCGTCAGCGCAATATCGAGACCCGGCCGGTATGGAAGCCGATGCACCTGCAGCCCCTGTTCCGCGGCGCGGACTATTTCACTCATTCGGAGCGCCAGTCGGTCAGCGACCGGCTGTTCCTCACCGGCCTGTGCCTGCCGTCCGGCACGGGCATGACCGATGACGAACAGGGCCGCGTGATCGACGCCCTGACCGAGGCAGTCGCCATATGATTCGTCTGATGGTAATTCCGGAAAGCCCGGAGATGGCGGCGGCCGCGGCCGCGGGCGGCGTCGACAGGATCTTCGTCGACCTGGAGCGCAGCGGGAAGTTCGAGCGCCAGGGCGGCGGCACCTGGATCAGCGAACACGGCATCGAAGAGATCGCGCGCTACCGCCGCGCCGCGCCGGACGCCACGCTGCTGGTGCGGCTCGACCCGTGGCCCGCCGTGGCGGCGGCGGATATCGAGCATGTCCTGTACCAGGGCGCCGACATGCTGATGCTGCCGATGATCACGACCCCAGAGGAGGTTGGCGCGCTCTGCCGCCTGGTCGCAGGCCGCGCGCCCGTGGTTCCGCTGATCGAGACCGTCGCCTCCGCCGACCGACTGGCCGGGATCTGCGCGATCGAGGGAGTCGGCGAGATATTTGTGGGCCTGAACGACCTGCATCGCCAGCGCGGCGACCGGTTCATGTTCGAACCCCTGGCCGACGGCACCGTCGAGCGCCTGGGCCGCATCGCGCTGGATCAGGGCCTGTCCTTCGGTTTCGGCGGCATGGCCCGCATCGGCCGCGGCGATCTGCCGGCCGAATGGATCCTGGGCGAGCATGTCCGCCTCGGCTCGACTGCCGTCATCCTTTCGCGCAGTTTCAAGGCGACCGCCGGCGCGGATTTCGACTGGGGCCGGGAGGTCGGCCGCATCCGCGACTGCGAGCGCGCTCTGGCGGCGCGCACGCCCGCGGAAATCGAACATGACCGGCAGCGTATCGCCCGGCGCATCGCGGAACTCGCGGCGGCGCAGAGGGCGGCCGGCTGATGTGCGGCATCTACGGATATTTCGACCGCGGCGCACGGCCGATGACCGATGCGGCGCTGAAGGCCATGAGCGACAGTCTGGTCTATCGCGGCCCCGACGATTCGGGCGTGGCACGCTTCGACCACGGCGCCGTCGGTAATCGCCGGCTGTCGATCATCGATATCGCCGGCGGCCACCAGCCCATGACCGCCGCCGAGGGCAAGGTCGCTCTGGTTCAGAACGGCGAAATCTACAACTACGTGGAACTGGGCGCAGAGCTCCGGCAGTCGGGCTGGCGCCCCCGGACCCATTCCGACACCGAGGTCCTGCTCGGCCTCTATCTCAGGGACGGGCCGGGTTTCGTCCGCCGGCTGAACGGCATGTTCGCGATCGCCGTCTACGACGCACGCGGACCGGAGCCGGTGCTGCACCTCTGGCGCGACAGGGTCGGCGTCAAGCCGCTGTTCGTCTACGAGAACGGCGAACGGCTGCTGTTCGGTTCGGAAATCAAGGCGCTGCTGGCCGGCGGCGCGCCGGCTGAGGCCGACAAGGCGGCTCTGCACCATTTCCTCACACTGAACTACGTGCCGCCGCCTCTCACGGCATTCCGCGGCATCCGGCACCTGCCGCCCGGCGGACATATGAAGATCACCCCGCGTGGCGCGGAGACCGACGCCTGGTGGCGGCTGGCGGACTGCGGCCACCAGCCGTGGCGCGGTCAGGAGGCCGGCGCCCAGGCGGAGCTGCTGGCCCTGCTGGACGACGCGGTCCGCCTCAGGCTCAGGGCCGACGTGCCTTTCGGCGCCTTCCTGTCGGGCGGCATCGATTCGTCGACCGTGGTCGGGCTGATGTCGATGCACCTGGAACGGCCCGTCGAGACCTTCGCCATCGGCTTCGACGATCCGCGCTTCGACGAGAGCGCCCATGCCGAGGCCGCCGCCCGCCGCTTCGGTGCGGCCCATCACCTGGACATCGTCTCGCCGCGCATGCTGGACCGCTGGCCCCGGGCGTTGCATCACCTGGACCAACCCCATGGCGACGTCTCCTTCCTGCCGACGCTGAGAGTGGCCGAACTGGCCGCGCGGCAGGTCAAGATGGTGCTGACCGGCGACGGCGGCGACGAGCTGTTCGCCGGCTACGACAAGTATGTGCACGCCTTCGCCGACATGCCCGGGGACATGGACGAGGCCGCCTTCCGCCGGCGCTATTTCGATCGCGCGCTGGCGATGTTCCCCGAGGGCGAGGCGCGGCGGGGGCTCTACCACCCCGACTTCGCCGCCGAGACTGACGGCTGCTCCACCTTCGGACTGATCGAGGAGCATTTCGAGGCCGCCGCCCACATGGACCGCGTCAATCAGGCCCTCTATCTCGACACCGCCCTGCTGCTGCCCGGCAACAACCTGGTCAAGCCGGACCGCATGGCGATGGCGGTCTCGCTGGAGGCCCGGACGCCTTTCCTCGACTACCGCGTAGTGGAGCACGCCTTCCGCCTGCCGGGCGCGATGAAGCTCCGGAACGGCGAGACCAAGGTGGTGCTCAAGAACACGGTCCGGCCGCTGATCGGCGCGGCCCTGACCGACCGCCGCAAGCAGATGTTCACCGTCCCCGTCGGCGAATGGTTCCGCACCGAACTGGCCGCCTATGCCCGGGAGATGCTGCGCGGCGAGCGGTTCCACGACCGGCGGCTGTTCGACCGCGACGGCGTCGAGTTGATGCTGGAGAACCATATCCAGGGATCGCAGAACAACACCCGAGAGATCCGCGCCCTGCTGGCGCTGGAGCACTGGCACCGCATATTCATCGACGGCGAAACACCGCCCTGAGACGCCGGCGCGGCGAAGGAGGATCGGCGACCTGGACTGCATCTTCATGGCTCGGCTTGTCCGGGCTGGCACGCCTGCGAAGCGCATCCCCCACTCCACCCTCCCCCTTCCCGAAGGGGGAGGGTGGCCCGCGCGAGCGGGTTGGGAGGGGGTCGGTTTGCAGTCCCCTCGACTTTTCCAGCGTTCGATCGAACCGTTCAACGATGCCGCCCTTGGACTCGATCCATGGGCGACAGAGCTGAGTGGTTCCATCGAGTATTGGCGGAATCTACTCCATCAGCTTCGCCAGCTGGTCCAGCTTCGGCAGGATGGTGTCTTCCTTCTCCGGCGGCAGGCCGAACACGAGGCGCTCGACGCCGACGTCGCGATAGGTCCTGATCCGGTCGGGATCCTCCGAGGCGGCAAAGATGGTGGGCGGCAGGGCGTCGGGCTCGCGGCCTTCCGCCGCCGCCATCTGGCGGTACTCCGACAGCGTCTCCGTGATGTCCCAGCCGCGCCCGTCGATGGGCATCCAGCCGTCGCCATAGCGGATCGCGCGTTTGGCGCCGCCGGGAAAGCCACCGCCGACCAGGATAGGCGGATGCGGCTTCTGCACCGGCTTGGGCCAGGTCATCATCTCGTCGAAGTTCACGAACTCGCCGTGGTATTCCGCCTTCGCCTCGGTCCAGATCGCCTTCAGCGCCTCGACCTTCTCCCGCATCACCTTCATGCGCCGGTCGAAGGGCGTGCCGTGATCCTCCATCTCCTCGGCGTTCCAGCCCGCACCGATGCCGAGGATCACCCGCCCGCCCGAGAGCTGGTCCAGCGTCGCCACTTCCTTGGCCAGCTGGATGACGTCGCGCTGCACGATCAGACAGATGCCGGTGCAGAGTTTGAGCTTCGTGGTCACGGACGCGACCGTCGCCAGCGCCACGAACGGGTCCATGACGTCGTAGTACATCTTCGGCAGCTCCGCCCCGCCCGGCCAGGGCGAGCGGCGCGAGGCCGGGATGTGGGAATGCTCGGGCAGCCAGATGCTCTCGAAGCCGCGCTCCTCCGCCGCCTTGCCCAGCGCCGCCGGAGCGATCGAATAGTCCGTCGGAAACATCATCACGCCGAATTTCATGGTCTTCCTCCCCCAAGGACTGATGATCAGAGGGTCATCTTGTCATGCTCGCCTTGTGCGGGCATCCGGTTTGCACGGTAAATGCAATCGGACAGATGCCGCGAACAGGTTGAAGCGCCGACCGGCCCCCCGCACGAAGCGGGGGTGACCGAGGTGTCTACACGTCCACGTCGTCGACGAAGCGGGCGTTGTCCTGGATGAACTCCAGGCGCTTTTCCGGTTTGCGGCCCATCAGGCGCTCGATCAGGCCGGCGGCGTCGGCGCGGTCCTCGGCCGGCAGGTCGACGCGCAGCAGCCGGCGCTTCTTCGGGTCCATGGTGGTCTCGCGGAGCTGGGCCGGCGGCATCTCGCCCAGGCCCTTGAAGCGGCTGACCTCGACCTTCGCCTTGCCCTTGAACTCCGTCTTCAGCAGCGCCTCGCGGTGGCGGTCGTCGATGGCGTAATGCGTCTTGCCGCCCTGGCTCATGCGGTAGAGCGGCGGACAGGCGAGGTAGAGCCGGCCCTGGTCGACCAGCCCCGGCATCTCGCGGAAGAAGAAGGTGATCAGCAGCGCGGCGATATGCGCGCCGTCGACATCGGCGTCGGTCATGATGATGACCTTGCCGTAGCGCAGATCCTCGGGGTTGAAGCGCGCGCCCATGCCGCAGCCGAGCGCGAGGGACAGGTCCGCGAGTTCCTGGTTCTGGGCCAGCTTTTCCGCGCCGGCGCTCATCACGTTCAGGATCTTGCCGCGCAGCGGCAGGATCGCCTGGGTCTCGCGCTTGCGCGCGGACTTGGCCGAGCCGCCGGCCGAATCGCCCTCGACGATGAACAGCTCGGTGTCGTCGCGCTGGTTGGAGGTGCAATCGGCCAGCTTGCCGGGCAGGCGCAGCTTGCGCGTCGCGGTCTTGCGGCTGACTTCCTTCTCCTTGCGGCGGCGCAGGCGGTCCTCGGCGCGGTCGATCGCCTTTTCCAGCAGCCGTTCGGCGATCTTCGGGCTGCCCGACAGCCAGTGATCGAAATGATCCTTGACCACGTTCTCGACCAGGCGCTGGGCCTCGGGGCTCGCCAGCTTCTCCTTGGTCTGGCCCTGGAACTGCGGATCACGGATGAAGACCGAGAGCAGCCCCGCCGCGCCGCCCAGCGCGTCGTCGGCGGTGATCTGCGCCGCGCGCTTGTTGCCCGTCAGCTCGCCATGGGCCTTCAGCCCGCGGCTGATCGCCGAGCGGAAGCCGTTCTCGTGGCTGCCGCCCTGCGGCGTGGGAATAGTGTTGCAGTAGCTGGTGGTCCAGCCGTCGCCGTATTCCAGCCATTGCAGGGCCCATTCGACCCGGCCCTGGCCGTCGGGCAGCTCCACCTGACCGGCGAAGGCCGCAGGCGCCACCACGGGCTGCTCGCCCAGGTTCTCGGTCAGGTAGTCGGCGAGCCCGCCGGGAAACCGCAGCACCGCTTCGGGCGGCGTGTCGTCCTGAATCAGTTCCGGCGCGCAGCGCCAGCGGATCTCGACGCCCGGATAGAGATAGGCCTTGGAGCGGGCCAGGCGGTAGATGCGGGCCGGCCTGAACGACAGGCCGGCGCCGAAGATTTCCGGATCGGGATGGAAACGGACGCGCGTGCCGCGCCGGTTCTGCACCGGACCCAGGTCCTCCAGCGGCCCCATGGGCTTGCCCCGCCGGAAGGACTGCCGCCACAACCGCCGCTCCCGCGCGACCTCCACGTTCACTTCGTCGGAAAGCGCGTTGACGACGGACACGCCGACGCCGTGCAGGCCGCCCGCCGTGGCGTAGGCGCCCTGTTCGAACTTGCCGCCCGAATGCAGGGTGGTGAGGATCACCTCCAGCGCCGACTTGTCGGTGAAGCGCGGATGCGGATCGACCGGAATGCCGCGCCCGTTGTCGTCGACCGTGACCGCCCCGTCGGCGTCCAACCCTACCTCGATGCGGCTGGCGTGACCGGCCACGGCCTCGTCCATGGCGTTGTCGAGCACCTCCGCCACCAGATGGTGCAGCGCCCGCTCGTCGGTGCCGCCGATATACATGCCGGGGCGCTGCCGGACGGGCTCGAGCCCTTCCAGAACCTTGATGTCCTTGGCGGAATAGCTGTCGCCGCCGTCGTTCTTGCCCGCGGCGAAGAGATCGCTCATGTCGTTCATCGAATCACGCTGTTGGCTGAAACCCAAGCCACCATATCAGGTGTGGGCGACATGTCGAAATACGAGATATGCCAGCACTATGCAGTCCTGGCGGCCGCTCCCGCGATCTCGAAGCCGATCTCGTCCAGGGCCTGGAACAGCCGCTCGCGGTCCAGGTCCGACAGGCTGAGAAGCGGCGGGCGGATGACGCGGCCGACCCGGTCGGGGAAGGCCCGGCGCAGCACCGCCTTGACCGCCGGCACCATGGGCCATTTCTGCAGCGCCGCGCGCTGGGCCGTCAGCGTCGCCTGCGCGGCCTCGGCTGCCGCAATGTCGCCGGCCTGCCAGGCCCGCCAGACCGCCGCCGCGCCCGGCGCGGTGACGTTGCAGGTCGCCGAGATGCAACCCGCGCCGCCTTCCTTCAGGATGTCCAGCAGCAGCGCCTCCGTCCCCGCATAGACCGCGAAGCCCGGCACCCGGGTCAGCACGTCCTTCATCTTGGCGAAGTCGCCCGAGGAGTCCTTCATGCCGACGACGGTGTGGGTGAAGGCGTCGTTCAGCCGCGCGATCAGCCCGGTCGAGAAGGGAAATCCGACCATGGCGGGAAAGTCGTAGAGGTGGATGCGCGGCCGGGAGGTGCCCATCCGCCGCATCACCTCGGCCACCGTCTGGTAGAGGCCGTCGTCGGCCACGCCCTTGTAGTAGAAGGGCGGCAGCATCAGCACGTTGGGGAATTCGTGGTCCACCGCGGCGTGGATCAGCGCCACCGTGTCGGGTATCGCCGTGGTGCCGACGCCGATCATGATGCGGTCCGCCGGCCAGCGGCCCTCCATTTCCTCGATCAGCGACAGACGCTCGTTGACGCCCAGCGAGTTCGCCTCGCCCGTCGTCCCCAGCAGCGCGACACCGTCGCAGCCATTCTCCAGCAGCCAGTCCACATGGGCGCAGAGCGCGCCGCGGTCGATGGACATGTCGGCGTTGAAGGGCGTGATCGAGGCCGCCCAGACCCCCTGGCGCGCGTCAGTCATGGCTCCCCTTCCAGGGCATGGTTTTCGAGATCGGGATCGGCCTCGTCCTCGGGGACGACGCGGCCACGCACGGATATGCCGGCACGATGAACGCTTTCGGGGTCCCCTGTCACCAGCGGATGCCAGTCCGCCAGGCCCCGGCCTTCGTCCAGCCGGCGATAGGCGCAGCTCGACGGCAGCCAGGCGAGATCGCCGACATTCTCCCGGCTGAGCTGGACGCAGTCGTCGACGCGGGCGAACCGGTTGGCGTAATCGCCGCAGCGGCAGGTGCGGCAGTCCAGCAGGCGGCAGGCGACATTGGTGAAGACGATCTCGTCGGTGTCGATGTCCTGCAGCTTGTAGAGGCAGCACTTGCCGCAGCCGTCGCACAGCGCTTCCCACTCGGCGTCGGTCATCTCGGCCAGGCTCTTCTTTTCCCAGAAGCGGCTCTGCCGCAGGCGGCGGGCGGCGATCGACCTCATGACAGCCACCCCGCTTCACGCACGTCGCCCAGATAGGTGCGGCTGACCGGCGCCTCCTGGCCGTTCTTCAGCTTCAGCCAGACCTTGCGGTCGCGCCGCTCGACGCCGGCGACGCCCTCGCGGGCGACCCACCAGGAACGATGCACCCTCAGCCCGTCATGTCCGGCCAGTTCCTCGACCGCGTCGCTGAAACGGTGCAGAACAAGATCGTCGCCCTTCGACGTGTAGACCCGGACATAGTGATCCTCGGCCTGCAGGGCATGCAGTTCGCGCCCCAGCGCCAGCGGGATGCGCCGGTGGAACGCGCTCTCGGCGGCGGACGGCATCCGCGGCGCATTGGCCTCGATCTCGTCCAGCTCGGCGGCCATCGCGCGGCTGAAGAAGAACCAGGAAACCGGCGCCATGATCGCCAGCGTCAGGGCCAGAACCTGGGGATAGAGCTCCAGATAGGTCAGGTCCGCCGCAATCTCCGGACGGAAGGTCCGCTCCAGCCACAGCACCTCCAGCGTCGCGGGGAAGGACGCCGTCAGCGTGCTGCCCAGTGTGGCGAGCCAGAACCGGTCGTGGCCCGCGAGCCGGAAGAGCAGTATCTGGAGAAAGCGGAGCTGCGCCCAGTTCACCACGATGATGGTGCCCCAGTACTGGGCCCGCTCCGCCACCGTCAGGCCAAACGTGCCGAAAGGGCCGATCAACACCGCCAGTCCGAAGACGGCCAGAACCATGCCCGTCTCCATGGCGGGCGCACGCAGGCGGGCCAGCGCACCGGCCCGCTCCGGGGATCGCTCGCCGCTCACGCCGTCGGAGGCCATGGGTCCGCCCCGTATCCGCATCGTGTTCTCACGCGCCCTATCTAGCGCCAGCGCCGCCCCAATCCAACCGAGGGTTGGGCCCTGTCCGGACTTTCGAGTCCTGTTTCCCTCGACGGCGGTTCGGCGGTATTGGAGAGTCATGAACGATCGCACCTTCCATTCGGAGGATCTCTTCGTCGTCGGGACCGGACCGGGCAGCAGCGGCTCCGGGCGGGTGCGGCTGCAGACGCTGATCCTGATCCGCTGGATGGCGGTGATCGGCCAGAGCTTCTCGCTGCTTTTCGTGCGCTATGGCATCGGCTTCGAGCTGCCGATCGTCCCCTGCATGGTCACTGTGGCGGCCTCGGCGGGGCTGAACATCATCCTGGCGCTGCAGTACCCGAACACGGCGCGGCTCTCGGACCGGGGCGCCTCGCTGTTCCTGGCCTACGACCTGCTGCAGCTCGGCGCCCTGCTGTACATGACGGGCGGCCTGACCAACCCCTTCGCCATCCTGATCCTGGTGCCGGTGACGATCTCGGCCACCATCCTGTCGTTCTGGAGCACCATCGTCCTCGGCGGGCTGGCGCTGCTGTTCATCAGCCTGCTGGCCATGTGGTACCTGCCGCTGCCCTGGTCGCCGGAGCCGCTGGTGCTGCCCGACCTCTACATCGGCGGCATCTGGGCGGGTCTGGCGCTGGGCATCGTCTTCATGTCCGCCTATGCGGGGCGGATTTCCTTCGAGACCAAGCGCATGTCCGACGCGCTGGCCGCGACCCAGTCGGCGCTGTCGCGCGAACAGCAGCTTTCGGCGGTCGGCGGACTGGCCGCGGCGGCGGCGCACGAACTCGGCACGCCGCTCGGCACCATCCACCTGGTCGCCAAGGAGCTGGGGCGCGAACTGCCCGGGGACTGGGAGCACCGCGAGGATCTCGACCTTCTGGTCAGCCAGGCCGAACGCTGCCGCGATATCCTGGCCGAACTCTCCCGCCGGCCCGGCGAGGGTGACCGGGCCTTCCGCGAAACCACGATCGTCGGCCTGGTCGAGGCCGCCGCCGAACACTACGCCAGTCTCGGCGTCGCGATCTCGATCGAGCCGCAGACCGGCCGGCCGCCCAATGTCTACCGCAGCCCCGAGGTGCTGCACGGGCTGGCCAACATCACCGAGAACGCGGTCGACTTCGCCCGCGCCCATGTCTGGATCCGCATCTACTGGGACGAACCGGAGATCGTCATCGTCATCGAGGACGACGGCCCCGGCATCCCGCCCGAGGTGCTGCGCAACCTGGGCGAGCCCTACAAGACGTCACGGCCCGACAAGGGCGGCATGGGCCTCGGCGTCTTCATCGCCACGACGCTGCTGGAGCATTCCGGGGCGCGCGTGACCTATGCCAACCGCGTCGAAAACGGCATCGTCACCGGCGCCCGCGTTGCCATCCGCTGGGGGCGTGGCATTATTGACCCGAACCTTGCGGGTCATTTACCTGTAGGGCAACAGTGACGGACAAGAGTATCGAGTCGGAGCTTCCGGAACGTGAGCATGAACGAAAACAACAACGACGCCGCCGATGACGGCCAGCAGCAGATCGATCTGGAGACCCTGGACGACCGCTCGCTGCTGATCATCGACGACGACCGCCCCTTCCGCCAGCGCCTGGCGCGCGCCATGGAGAAACGGGGCTTCGACGTGGAAGTGGCCGAGTCGGTCGAGGAAGGCATGGCGCTGGTGCGAGAGATCCACCCCGCCTTCGCCGTGGTCGATCTGCGTCTCGAGGACGGCAACGGCCTCGATATCGTCACCGTCCTTCACGACGTCCGGCCCGAGGCGCGGGTGGTCATGCTGACCGGCTACGGCAACATCGCCACGGCGGTGGCCGCGGTGAAGGCCGGCGCGATCGACTATCTGGCCAAGCCGGCCGACGCCGACGACGTCTCCAAGGCGCTGCTGGTGGTCGACGGGGAACGCCCGGCGCCGCCGGAGAATCCCATGTCGGCGGACCGCGTCCGCTGGGAGCATATCCAGCGGGTCTACGAGCTTTGCGGCCGCAACGTCTCCGAGACCGCGCGCCGGCTCAACATGCACCGCCGCACGCTGCAGCGCATTCTGGCGAAACGCTCGCCCAAGTAGACAGCAAGCCGGGCGCTCCGGAATGACCGGACCTGTTGCGACGCAGCAGGCGGTCGGCAGATCATGATCGCACAAGGGGAGGGTCGCATGTCCGAAGACATGGCGGTGGACTGGGAAGGCGATATCGCGCTCCTCAGACTGCAAAGGGCGCCGGTGAACGCGCTCGACATCGACTACTGCGAAACCGTGACCCGTGAGCTGGATGCCCTCGCCGCCGATGGACGCGCACGGGCCGCGGTGCTGACCGGTCGGGGCGACTGCTTTTCGGCCGGGGCCGACCTGAAGACGGTGCCGCACTACGATGCCGGGGAGCAGCGAACGATGCTGCGCGTCCTCAACCGGCTGTTCCACGCCGCCTACCGGCTCCCCGTTCCCCTGGTCGCGGCCGTCAACGGCCACGCCATCGCCGGCGGCCTGGTTCTCGCGCTGGCGGCCGACTACCGGGTCGCGGTCGATGAGAAGGCGCTACTCGGCGTCACCGAGATCCGTGTCGGCATCCCCTATCCGGTGACGGCGATCGAAATCCTCAAGGCGGAACTGCGCCCCGAGGAATGGCGCAAGGCCGTGCTGACCGGCGATCTGTTCGGACCCGGCGAGGCGCTGGCGCGCGGCATGGTCGACGAACTGCGCCCGGCGTCCGAAGTGCTGTCCCGGTCGCTGGAGATGGCGGCGCATCTCGCCGGATCCCCGCGGGAGACCTACGCCGCCGTGAAACGCCAGTTCCGGGCGCCGGCGCTGGTGCGAATGGCCGCCGCGCTGGAAGGCGCGGAGCCGCTGGCCCAGCCCTGGATCGGTCCCGAAACCCGGATCAAGGCCGCCGAACAGCTCGAGGCCATGAGCAGACGCGGCGGCTGATCCAGCGTGCTCCTCGTTTTTGTGCGTTGCAGCAAGCTCCGCCCGGGGCTACATAGCCGCCCATGAGCACAGATCGCCGCAACATCGCCATCATCGCCCATGTCGATCATGGCAAGACCACCCTTGTGGATGCACTCTTCCGGCAGTCCGGCACCGTCAAGGCGCATCAGCAGATCGCGGAGCGCGCCATGGACTCCAGCGACCTGGAGAAGGAGCGCGGCATCACCATTCTCGCCAAATGCACCTCGGTGATGTACGGCGAGACCCGCATCAACATCGTTGACACGCCCGGCCACGCCGATTTCGGCGGCGAGGTGGAGCGCATCCTGTCGATGGTCGACGGCGTCATCCTGCTGGTCGACGCGGCCGAGGGGCCGATGCCGCAGACCAAGTTCGTCACCTCCAAGGCGCTCGGCCTGGGTCTGAAGCCCATCGTCGTGGTCAACAAGGTCGACCGCGGCGACGCCCGTCCCGAGGCGGTTCACGAGGAGGTCTTCGACCTGTTCGCCGCCCTCGACGCCAATGACGAACAGCTCGATTTCCCGGTCCTCTATGCCGTGGGCCGCGACGGCTGGGCCGCCGAGACCCCCGACGACCGCGGCGGCGACCTGAAGCCGCTGTTCGAGCTGATCATGCGCCACGTGCCCGCACCCGGCGGCGATCCGGCCAAGCCGTTCCGCATGCTGGCCAGCCTGCTCGACGCCGACCCCTTCCTGGGCCGCACGCTGACCGGCAAGGTCTATGACGGGACGATCCGCCCCAACCAGACCGTCCAGGCGCTGAGCCGCGATGGGAAGAAGGTCGAGACGCTGCGGGTGACCAAGCTGCTCAGCTTCGACGGACTGGAGCGCACGCCGATCGACGAGGCGCGCGCAGGCGACATCATCGCCATCGCCGGCGTCACCGCCGCCGGCGTCTCCAACACCATCTGCGACCCGACGGTCACCGACCCGATCCCGGCCCAGCCGGTCGATCCGCCGACCCTGGCGGTCACCTTCAGCATCAACGATTCGCCGCTGGCCGGCCGCGACGGCGGCAAGGTGCAGAGCCGCGTCATCCGCGACCGCCTGCTGAAGGAGGCGGAAGGCAACGTCGCCATCCGCGTCACCGAGACGGCCGACAAGGACGCCTACGAGGTCGCCGGCCGGGGCGAGCTGCAGCTGGGCGTGCTGATCGAGACCATGCGCCGGGAAGGCTTCGAGCTTTCGATCTCGCGTCCCCGCGTCCTGTTCCGCGAGGACGAGCAGGGCAACCGCATCGAGCCGATGGAGGACGTCGTCATCGACGTCGACGACGAGTTCTCCGGCATCGTCGTGGAGAAGATGGCCGGCCGCAAGGGCGAGCTGGTCGACATGCGCCCCTCCGGCGAGGGCCGGACCCGGATTACCTTCGTCGCGCCCTCGCGCGGGCTGATCGGCTATCACGGCGAGTTCCTGACCGACACGCGCGGCACCGGCATCATGAACCGCGTCTTTCACGGCTTCGCGCCCTGGAAGGGGCCGATCCAGGGACGCCGCAACGGCGTTCTGATCAGCCTGGAGACCGGCCGGTCGGTGGCCTATGCCCTGTGGAACCTGGAAGAGCGCGGCGTCATGTTCGTCGGCGCCGGCGAGGACATCTACGACGGCATGATCATCGGCGAGAACGCGCGCTCCGGCGACCTGGAGGTCAACCCGCTCAAGGGCAAGAAGCTGACCAACATCCGCGCCGCCGGCAAGGACGACGCTGTCGACCTGACGCCGCCGCGGCGGATGAGCCTGGAGCAGGCCATCGCCTATATCGACGACGACGAGCTGGTCGAGGTCACGCCCGGCCACATCCGGCTGCGCAAGCGCTTCCTGGACCGCCACGAGCGCAAGAAGTCCGAGCGCCGCGCGGCGTCGTGATCCTCCTCCTGCCGGCCAGAAGCAGTTCGATGGCGTGCCGGCGTCCCTGCATTCGCCTCCCCCTTGATGGGGGAGGGCCAGGGTGGGGGTGGAAATACAATCGGGCCTTCGGCCTTACCCCCCTCCGATCGCTTCGCGACCACCTCCCCCACAAGGGGGGAGGCATATTGATTTCATGATAGGTGTTCCCGCCGCCGCCGACGCCGTCGTCATTGGGGCCGGCATCGCCGGCGCGGCCAGCGCCTTCTACATGGCCTCGCGGGGGCTGAACGTCGTCGTCTGCGAGAAGGGCCGCATCGCCGGCGAGCAGTCCAGCCGCAACTGGGGCTTCGTCCGCCAGCAGGGCCGCGACCCGGCCGAGATCCCGCTGATGATGGAAGCCAACCGCATCTGGCGCGGGCTGGAGCGGGAACTGAACGCCGACCTGGAATGGACCGCCGGCGGCAACATGGTGGTCTTCCGCAACGAGGAAGAGCGGGCGATGTTCGGGCGCTGGCTCGAGCACGCGAAGGCGCATGGCCTAGACAGCCGCATGGTCGACCGCGCCGATATCGACCGGATCGCCACGGGCACGAATTTCGGCGAACACGGCGCCATCTACACCCCCTCCGACGGCCATGCCGAACCCGCGAAGGTCACGCCCGCTCTGGCGCGCGCCGCCGCGGGCCGCGGCGCGACATTCATGGAAAACTGCGCGGTCTTCCGGCTGATCCGGGAGGGCGGGCGCGTCGCCGGCGTCGAGACGGAACGGGGCGAAATCCGCGCGCCCGCCGTGGTGCTGGCCACCGGCGTCTGGTCGTCGAAGATGCTGGGCCACCTGGGGCTGAAGCTGCCGCAGGTCTGGGTCACCGGCTCGGTCGGACGCACCGACCCGCAGCCGGAGTTCGCGAAGTCCGCCATCTGGGCCGGCGTCGGCATCCGCCAGCGCCGCGACGGCACCGTCAACTTCGCCCGCCGCTCCGCCGATCACGACCTGATGGTGCAGAGCCTGCTGCACGGTCGGTCGTTCCTGAAACTCAGCCGCCAGCACGCCGGCGACTTCCGCATCCGCTTCCGCAAGCTGCTGCTCGACACGGCCATGGGCCATTTCTCGGAGGCCGCGCTGGCCAACGAACTGGTGCGCCATCGCGTGCTCGATCCGAAGCCCAACATGAAGGTGCTGGAAGAGGCCCTGGCCGAGCTGAAGCAGTCGATTCCGGCGCTGAAGGAGGCGCGCATCGAGCGGAGCTGGGCCGGCTATATCGACATGACGCCGGATCTGCTGCCGGTAATCGAGGCGGTGGACAAGCCGCAGGGACTCGTCATCGCCACCGGTTTCTCCGGACACGGCTTCGGCATGGGCCCGATCGTCGGACGGCTGGTCAGCGAGATCGTCGCAGACGGCAGGCCCTCCCTCGACCTTGCCGCCTTCCGCTTCGGCCGCTTCGCCGACGGCACCGCGCTCGAGGTCGGCACGGCGGTCTGAGCAACGCCGGCCCCAACTTCCCGCTGGACTTCGCCCGGGGGAAGCCTCATCTCCGTGCCATAATCCATCAAGGAGGCGACAATGAGCGGACTGACCGAGGCCGGCCGCCGGGCGGTGCGCGAGGCGGCCGGGCGATACGGCGTCTCCGAGCAGACGGCCGAAGCCATGCTACACGCGCTGGTCCGCGGCGGCGGCACCATGGCGCAATTCAACATTCCCGAACTGGGCGGCAGCGGCCAGTGGCTGGCCGGCGGCATGACCATGGTCGGCGACATGTTCAATCATGGGCTGCAGGCGACTGTCTCGGGGCTCGCCAGCGATCTGGCGGGTGCGATGAGCGCGGAACGGCTGGTCGAGGCGCCGAAAGCCACGTCCATGCGCATGATGGGCCAGAGCCATGGCTGGTGGCCCGACGGGCTGGGCCAGCCGAGCGCCACCGGCGGCCAGAACGACATCGCCTACGCCGTCTTCCCGTCCACGCGGCGGCTGGCGGTGAAGCTGGGCGAGCGCGTCTTCCTGTTCGACACCCGCGAGCACAATATCGGCGGCGTCTCCCAGAGCCAGGCGGGCGGCGGACTGTCGTCGCTCAGCTTCCAGAGCCAGTACGGCAATCTGGCCCTCGTCGAGTTGCCGCGCGTCGACGGCGGCGGCCAGACGCAGGCGCAGGGCGGCGGCGACCAGGGCCAGGCCCAGGGCGGCGGCGGCCAGGCGTCCTGGCAGGACTCAGGCGTGCAGTCTGAACGCGCTCCGACGCGTGCGGAAACGGAAACACCGCACGAGACCAGGACCGAGGCGCCCCGGGCGGCCCCACCGCCCCCGCCGCCCGCGACGATGACCTCCAGCCCCTCCACTGCGCTGGCTGACGTCGATTCCGTGCTGAGGACCATCGAGCGGCTGGCCGAACTGCGTGACAAGGGCGCGCTGACGGACGAGGACTACAACGCCAAGAAGACCGAGCTGCTCTCGCGGATCTGACGGACCCGGCTTCCCGGGGCCCGCGCCGGTCCGGTCCGGAACTCATCATTGAATATGCGATGTCACCCCCGCCTCTGTGCGGGGGTCCGGTGCGGCTTCGCCGCCGAATCCAGTATTGGGCCGGATGCCCGCACGAGGGCGGGCATGACACGGAGAATCACGCCACCCGCGGCGGGCAGTCAGACGCTCCCGAGCAGCTGGGCGTTGCCGCCGGCGGCGGTGGTGTCGATGCAGATGGCGCGTTCGTGGGCAAAGGCCGCCGGGTGGATGCGTTCGGTGATCAGCGGCGTGATCGGCCCCTCCCGGGCTGCCAGCGCCTGCTTGAGCGCGCGCATCCGGTCCGTCCCGCCGCAGAAGGCCGCAACGCCGATCTCCAGTTCCGCGAGCGCCGCCGCGTCGGCTTCGCCATCCAGCGCCGCGACGGGCAGCTTCGCCTCGATCAGCGGCTGCGTGGCGTCGGCCGCGCCGGGACAGACCATCAGCGCCGGTGCGCCGACGCGGAGCGCCTGCACGGCCTGGTCCAGCGCCGCCTCCGGCGTCGGTCCCAGGCAAATCACGGGCCCTCGCGGGCTCAGCCAGTAGCGGTTGGATTCGCCTGTCGGACCCGGCAGGTCGATCGGCCCGCAGTCCAGCGCGGCCGCGGCAGCCATGGCCTCTTCCGCCCGGCCGCGGAGCGCGTTGCGCAGCGCCGTCACCCGCCCCGGCTGACCGGCCCAGCCGCCGGCATCGAGCTTCGAGAGCGCCTTGCGGAGGTCGCCCGCGTCGATGGTCTTGTCTGATGGCGCGTCCTGCGCCCCCTCGACCGCCCGGCGGAAACGGCGGAGATAGTGCGGGCCGCCGGCCTTGGGTCCGGTGCCCGACAGCCCCTCGCCGCCGAAGGGCTGGCAGCCGACGATGGCGCCGATCTGGTTGCGGTTGACGTAGAGATTGCCGACATGGACGCCCTCGACCAGGTCCTGCACCCGGCGGTCGATGCGGCTGTGCATGCCGAAGGTCAGGCCATAACCCCGGGCATTGATGTCGCGAACGACGTCATCGACCTTCTCGGCGTCGTAGCGGGCGATGTGCAGGACCGGGCCGAAGACCTCGCGCTCCATCTCGCCGATCCCGCTGACCTCGATCGCCACGGGGCCGACGAACAGGCCGCGCTCCGGCACGGCCATGCGCTTCAGCACCCGGCCCTTCCGCTCGGCGGCGTCGACATAGGCCCTTATGTCGTCGCGGGCCTCTTCGTCGATCACCGGGCCGACATCGGTCGCGTAGGACCAGGGATCGCCCAGCGCCTGCGAATCCATGGCGCCGAACAGCATTTCCAGCATGGTGTCGGCGACATCGTCCTGCACGTAGAGCACGCGCAGCGCCGAGCAGCGCTGGCCTGCGCTCTGGAAGGCGCTGGCCAGAATGTCGCGCACCGCCTGCTCCGGCAGCGCCGTGGAATCCACGATCATGGCGTTCAGCCCGCCGGTCTCGGCGATCAGCATGGCTTCCGCCGGACCCGTCTCGGCGAGCTGCCGCTCGATTCGCTTCGCGACCTCGGTAGAGCCGGTGAAGCAGACCCCGGCGATGCGCGGATCGGCGGCAAGCGGCGCGCCCACCGACGGCCCGTCGCCAGGCAGCAGCTGCAACACGTCCGCCGGCACGCCGGCCTCGTGCATGGCCTCCACGGCGCGGGCGGCGATCAGCGGCGTCTGCTCGGCGGGCTTGGCGATCACCGCATTGCCGGTCGCCAGCGCCGCGGCCACCTGGCCAGTGAAGATCGCCAGCGGGAAGTTCCAGGGACTGATGCAGGCGATGACGCCGCGCGCCGCCGTGCCCTGTTCCACGCGGGGCGCCTGCATGGCGTAGTAGCGCAGGAAGTCGACCGCCTCCCGCACCTCGGCGACGGCGTCCAGCGGCGTCTTGCCGGCCTCGCGCGCGGCGATGGCGAAGAACTCCTCGGTCGCCGCTTCGTAGAGATCGGCGGCGCGGTTCAGGATGGCCCCCCGCTCGGCGACCGCCGTCGCGGCCCAGCCGGGCTGCGCACTTGCGGCGCGGCCTACCGCAGCCTCCGCCATGGCGGCATCGGCCTCGTAGACATGGCCCACCACGTCGTCGGGGTTGGCCGGGTTGATCACGCCGCGGACCGTTCCTTCCGCCCCCGCGGTCCACTGGTGCGGCGAGGCGAAGGGCGCGCGGCCGGCCTCGATGCGGGCCACGTCCGCCGGATCGGTGACGTCCCAGCCCTTCGAATTGCGCCGCCCCTTGCCGTAGAGCTCGGCGCCGCGCGCGATCTTCGGGTGGGCCACGCTTTCCACCTTCTCCAGTTCGGCGAAGGGGTCGCGGGCGATCTCCTCCGGCGGCACCTCGGTGTCGGCGATCTGGTGGACGAAGGAGCTGTTCGCGCCGTTCTCCAGCAGCCGCCGGACCAGATAGGCCAGCAGGTCGCGGTGCTTGCCGACCGGCGCGTAGATGCGGCAGCGCGTGCCGTCCTTCTTCCGGACCGCTTCGTGCAGCGCCTCCCCCATGCCATGCAGCCGCTGGAACTCGAAGCCTTCCATGCGGTTGCCGGCCATGTGCAGCACCGCCGCCGCCGTGTGGGCGTTGTGGGTGGCGAACTGCGGATAGATGCGGCCGCGCATCTCCAGCAGCTTCCGCGCATGGGCGATGTAGCTGATGTCGGTGTTGATCTTGCGCGTGAAGACGGGAAAGCCGTCGAGGCCCATCACCTGGGCGCGCTTGATCTCGGTGTCCCAGTAGGCGCCCTTGACCAGGCGGACCATGATCCGCCGGTCCAGCTTCTCCGCCAGGGCATGAAGCCAGTCGAGGACCGGGCCGGCGCGCTGGCCATAGGCCTGGACCACCACGCCGAAGCCATCCCAGCCGGCAAGTTCCGGATCGGAGAGCACGCGCTCGATCACGTCCAGCGAGGGGTCGAGACGGTCGGCCTCCTCGGCGTCGATGTTGAAGCCGATCCCGGCCCTGGCGGCCTGCCGGGCGAGCTCGAGCGTCCGTTCCGCCAGCGTCCCGATCATCGCTTCGCCCTTGCCGAACTCGTAGCGCGGGTGCAGGGCCGAGAGCTTGACCGATATGCCGGGATTGGCGGCGATCTCGTCGGACTTCGCGTGCTTCGCGATCGAAGCGATGGCGGTGCGGTAGGCCTCCCGGTAGCGCGCCGCATCGGCCTCGGTCCGCGCGGCTTCGCCCAGCATGTCATAGGAGTAGGTGTAACCCTTCTCCTCCATGCCTCGGCCGCGCTTCATCGCCTCGTCGATCGTCTGGCCGAGGACGAACTGCCCGCCCAGTTCCTTCATGGCGCCGGCGACCGCCGTGCGGATGACAGGCTCGCCCATCCGCCGCACCAGCCCGCGCAGGGCGCCGGCAATGCCCGGCTCCTCGTCCTCCAGCACCCGGCCGGTCAGCATCAGCGCCCAGGTCGAGGCGTTGACCATGATGGAGCCGGAATCGCCCACATGGCTGCCCCAGTCGTGCGGCGCGATCTTGTCGCGGATCAGTTCGTCGATGGTTTCCGCATCGGGCACCCGCAACATGGCCTCAGCCAGGCACATCAGCGCCACGCCCTCCCGCGTCGACAGGCCGTATTCGGAAAGGAAGGCTTCCAGCGCCACGGGCGGACCGGCTTCCCGCACCGACCGGACGAGGCCGGCGCCACGGTGACTGACGGCATCGCGTTCCGCCGGCGACAGCCGCGCATCTTCCCGCAGCCGGGCGATGGTCTCGGCCTCGTCGGCCAGGATCGCGGCCCGGAGCCGCTGGCGGATCTCGTCGAGCGTCTCTGTCATGGCGGAAGACTAGCGAAACGCGCATGCGCTTGCCACGGTACCCTGCCGCCTGAGACAATCCCCCCATGGGGAACGGAGACGAGGCCACGCCCTTCGAGGGCGAATGGGACTACATCGTGGTCGGCGCAGGCTCGGCCGGCTGCGTGCTCGCCAACCGGCTGTCGGCGGACCCGAAGAACCGGGTACTGGTGCTAGAGGGCGGCGGCAAGGACAACTGGATCTGGTTCCACATCCCCGTCGGCTACCTGTTCGCCATCGGCAATCCGCGCTCGGACTGGCTTTACAGGACCGAGGCCGAGGCCGGACTCAACGGGCGCAGCCTGATCTATCCGCGCGGCAAGGCGCTGGGCGGCAGTTCCGCCATCAACGCCATGATCTCCATGCGCGGCCAGGCGGACGACTACCGCCACTGGCGCCAGCTCGGCCTGGACGGCTGGGACTGGGAGGATGTGCAGCCGGTCTTCCGCCGGATCGAGGACCATTTCCTGGGACCAAACGAACATCACGGCACGGGCGGCGAATGGCGGGTCGAGCCGCCCCGAGTCTCCTGGAAGGTGCTGGATGCGGTGGAGGACGCCGCCGAACAGATGGGCGTCAGCCGGATCCCGGACTTCAACACCGGCGACAACGAAGGCGTCAGCTACTTCCACGTCAACCAGCGCAGGGGCGTCCGCGTCTCGGCGGCCCGCGCCTTCCTGAAGCCCGTGATGCACCGCCCGAACCTGCGCGTGGAGACCGGCGTCACCGTCGAGCGCGTCGCCATTGAGGGCCGGCGGGCGGCGGGCGTGCGGTTCCGCCGCGACGGCGTCGAGTACCTGGCGAAGGCCCGGGGCGAGGTGGTCCTGTCCGCCGGCGCCATCGGCTCGGTGCAGATCCTCCAGCTCTCCGGCGTGGGACCGGCGGAATGGCTCGGCGAGCACGGCATCGACGTCATTGCCGACCGCCAGGGCGTCGGACGCAACCTGCAGGACCACCTGCAGCAGCGCGCGATCTACAAGGTCCACGGCGTCAAGACGCTGAACGAGACCTACCATTCGCTGATCGGCCGCGCGGCGATGGGCCTGGAATACGCGCTGTTCCGCCGCGGCCCGCTGACCATGGCGCCGTCGCAGCTCGGCATCTTCACACGCTCCGATCCCTCGCGGGACTGCGCCAACATCCAGTTCCACGTCCAGCCGCTCTCGCTCGACAAGTTCGGCGACCCGCTGCACCGTTTCCCCGCGATCACGGTCAGCGCCTGCAACCTGCAGCCGACCAGCCGGGGCACGATCCGCATCCGCTCACCGAAGCCCGAAGACCACCCGCTGATCGCGCCCAACTACCTGGCGACGGCGGAGGACCGGCAGGTCGCCGCGGACGCGATCCGGGTGACGCGAAAGCTGATGCGGCAGCCCGCGATGCTGCAGTTCGAGCCCGAGGAGTTCCTGCCCGGCCCCGGCGTCGGCGACGACGACGCGGCGCTGGCCCAGGCGGCGGGCGACATCGGCACGACGATCTTCCATCCCGTAGGCACGGCGAAGATGGGCCGCCCGGACGACGCCCATGCGGTGGTCGACGAGCGGCTGCGCGTCATCGGTCTCGAGGGCCTGCGCGTCATCGACGCCTCGGTGATGCCGACGATCACGTCCGGAAATACCAACACGCCGACGATCATGATCGCCGAGAAGGGCGCAGAGTACGTGCTGGCGAAGTAACCCGGAATGGCGCCCCTGGACCCGATCCAGGGGCGCAGTACTTCAGCACCGCCGGGCCGGGTCCCGCGATCAGGTCGCGGGACGCCGCAAAAGTGGCGTCACTCCGCCGGCACGTCGATGGTGAAGCTGGTCCAGAAGCTCTCCCAGTCGATGTCGGGGCGGCCCTCGGCGGGGATCATGTGCACCGCCGCCGCCAGCCAACGGCCCGGCCGGTCGATCGAAATCCTCGCCACACCGGCCGGGCCGGAGCGGACCGCGCCGATGCGGCCCTGGCTCGATTTTGTGAAGGTGGTGACGAGCACGCTCTCGATCGGCTGGCCCTCATAGAGCACGCGGACATCGACCGAATCGCCCGGGCGCCAGCGAAAGGGGTTCGACAGCGGCACCATTTCGAAGCGCAGGTTCGACGGCGCCAGCGCCCAGCGGCCAGCGTCGACATTGTCGCCCGACAGCACCCAGGTTTTCGGGTAGCGCGTGTAGAACTCGCGTCCCGGCGTGTCCATCAGGTCGTTGGCCTGCCGGTGCTCCAGGGCGATATCCAGTCCCTCGTCGCGGAGATACTTATTGAAGGTCTCCGGGTCGATGACGATCGAATTGCCCTTGTTCTGATAGGCGACGGTGTAAAGGCCGGGACGGCTGGGGCGGACCACGCCGGCCGGATCCCTGGCGAAGCCGCGGGCGGCGTCGGTCAGCGTGCCGCCCGGTCCGTAGATGTCGAACCGTTCCGTCGTGTCCGGGATAAATGGCAGGGTGTTGCCGACGAAGTTCTGGCCCACGGCGATGGTGATCTCCACGGCCTCGTCGGTGCCGGCGCGGCTCTTGTCGGGCAGCAGCCAGAACTCGTGCGCCGTAGCTCCGCCGGCGGCCAACAGGGCGATGGCGCCAAGGGCGGCGACGCGGTAAGCCATGGTCCGTCCAGCACGATTCAGGGAGCGGCCGATGCGCCGGGCTTTCGTCATCTCGATCCTCGCATTGCTCGCGGCGGCGCCGCTCTGCCTGTGGGGCACGGCCGCTGACGCACACGAGATCAAGCCCTCCGTCGTGGAGGTCGTCCTCGGCGCCGACGGCCGTTTCCAGATAGACATGGAAATGAACGCCGAGGCAATGCTGGCGGAGATCGGCCCCGGTTATGACGACACCAACGACAGCCCGAATGCCGCGGCCTATGACCGCTACCGCGCCATGAGCGACGCCGAGCTGGCCGAGGCCTTCCGGGCCGACGCGGCGCGGGTGATGGACGACTTCGCGCTGCGCTTCGACGGGCGGGCGGTGACGCCGGAACTGGTGGCAGTGCAACCGCAGCCGGCGGAAGACATCTCGGTGACACGTGTCACCCGCATCGCCGCCGAAGGGCCGATCCCGCCCGGCTCGGAGCGTTTCACCTGGTCCTACCCGGAAGCCTACGGCCCCATCGCGCTGAAGATGAAACGCGAAGGCGACAGCGAATTCCGCACCTGGTGGCTGTCCGAGGGGACGGCGGAACAGAGCCTGCCGCTGGAAGGGCTCGCGCCGCAGAGAACAGCCATCGAGGTGGTGGCCGACTATCTCTGGGTGGGCTTCATCCACATCGTGCCCAGGGGCCTCGACCACATCCTGTTCGTGCTGGGGCTGTTTCTTCTCTCCCAGCGCATGCGCCCCCTTCTGGTGCAGGTGACGACCTTCACCGTGGCCCATTCCATCACCCTGGCGCTGTCGCTCTACGGCGTTGTCCAGCTGCCGCCGTCAATCGTCGAGCCGCTGATCGCGCTCTCCATCGCCTTCGTCGCCATAGAGAACATCTTCACCCGCAATCTGACGCCATGGCGGCCCTTCGTCGTCTTCGGCTTCGGCCTGCTGCACGGGCTCGGCTTCGCGGGCGTGCTGACCGACCTCGGCCTGGCGCGCGGCGAGTTCCTGGAGGCGCTGATCGGCTTCAACATCGGCGTCGAATTCGGCCAGCTCACCGTGATCCTGGTGGCCTGGCTGGCCATCGGCATCTGGGGCATGCCGGAGCGGATCTACCGCCGCGCCGTGGTGATACCCGCCTCCTCGGCGATCGCGCTCACCGGGCTCTACTGGACCGTCGAACGCATCGGCGTCTTCTGAACTACGACGAACGGACGATCCCCCACCCTGCCCTCGCCCTTGACCAAGGGGGAGGGTGGTCCCGCGTCAGCTGACGCGAGAGGAGGATCGACGGCGACCGAGCCCGTACGCCATCTTCAAACCGGGACCTATTCCCCGTCTTCGCCGCTGGGCCCGCGGGCGCCGGGACGGACGGTCTGGGTATCGCCACTGGGCCGGACCGAGCGGTCGGGTTCGCCGCCGCCGGACGAGCGCGTGTCCTCGATGCGGATAGGCACTTCGGGCGCTCCGAAGGGCAAGGTCTCAACGTAGAGCGACGACGACGGGAAGGCGAAGGAGGTGCCGGCCTCCTCGACGATCCGCTTCACTTCGTAGAGCAGTTCCTCCTTCACCCGCATCCATTCGGCCCAGACAGTCGTCTTGGTGAAGGCGTAGAACATGATGTCGATGGAGGAGTTGTTGAAACTGTCGGCGTGGATCAGCGTGGAGACGCGGTTGGGATCGGTCTCGAAGTCCTCATTGTTGTGGACGTAGGCCGAAATCCCTTCGACCACCTGGCGGAGCTGGTCGTGGGTGGTGCGGTATTCCAGCCCGATCACCCAGTAGATGCGGCGGTTGGTCATCATCGAGAAATTGACCACCGCGTCGTCGGAAAGCTTCGTGTTCGGCAGGGTGACCAGCGACTTGTCGAAGCGGCGGATCTTGGTGGTGCGGAAGCCGATCTTCTCCACCACGCCTTCCACGTCGCCGGCGCGGATCCAGTGCCCCTCGACGAAGATCTTGTCGAGGAAGATCACCACACCGCCGAACAGGTTGGCGATCAGGTTCTGGGCGCCGAAGGCGACCGCCATGCCGATCAGGCCGAGACCGCCCAGCACGGCGGCGACGTCGAAGTCCCATTCCTCCAGGATCGCGGCGGCGCCGATGACGGCGACGATCACCCGGAAGATGCGGACGGCGAATTTCTTCAGTGCAGCGCCGATTTCCTGGCCGCGCATGGCGTTGGAGGCGTGGTCGAGCAGGAACGACAGCGGCTCCGCCATCCGGTAGATGGTCCAGAAGATGGTGAAGGCGATCAGTGAGCGGACGATCTTCGTGGCGTATTCGTCCACCTCCGGAGGCAGCGGCGCGACCCGGGCCGCGAAGAACAGCCCGGCGACAAGGAACACGAACCGCAGCGGGCCCCGCGCCGCCTCCAGCATCTGGTCGTCGATCGTGGTCTCGGTCCGTTGGGTGAGACGCCCCAGCCCTGCGACCACGACCGCGGTGAACAGCCCGCGCAGGACGACGAAAAGAAGGAAGACGGCGATGGCCAGCAGTGCGCGGTCGGTCTCCACGCCGAAGACGCCGCGCTGCCAGACGAGTTCGATCTCTTCCCAGAAGGCTTGCAACTCGCTCATGGCGGCGCAGGATAGGTAGAGGCGGCGGTCAGGGCAATTTTCTGCTACTGCGGCACAAAGTCAGTTCATTCTGGGGAGGATGACATGAGCGAGAAGATCATCCGCATCGGCGGCGCATCCGGCTTCTGGGGCGATTCGGGGGTCGGCGCGCCGCAGCTCGTACGCCGCGCCGAGATCGACTATCTGGTCTTCGACTACCTGGCCGAGATCACCATGTCGATCATGGCCCGCATGCGCGCCAAGGATCCGAACGCCGGCTATGCGGTCGACTTCGTCTCCGTCGCCATGAAGCAGGTCATTCGCGACATCGCCGAAAAGGGCATCAAGGTCGTCTCCAATGCCGGCGGCGTGAATCCGAAGGCCTGCGCGGAGGCGCTGCGCCAGGTCGCCGAGGAGGCCGGAGTCAGCCTGAAGATCGCCTGGGTCGAGGGCGACGACCTGATGGACCGCGAAGAGGCCCTGCGGAAGGCGGGGGTGACGGAAATGTTCTCCGGCGCGCCGTTCCCCGAGAAATGCTGGTCGATGAACGCCTATCTGGGCGCGGTGCCGATCGCGAAGGCGCTGGACGAGGGTGCGGACGTCGTCATTACCGGACGCGCGGTCGATTCGGCGGTGACCCTCGGGCCGCTGATGCACGAATTCGGCTGGTCGCCGGACAACCACGACCTGATGGCCGCGGGCAGCCTGTGCGGCCACATCCTGGAATGTGGCGCCCAGGCGACGGGCGGCCTCTACACCGACTATCACCGCGTCCCCGACTGGGACGACATCGGCTATCCGATCGCCGAATGCCGCGCCGACGGCAGCTTCGTGCTGACCAAGCCCGAAGGCACCGGCGGACTGGTCGAGGCCGGGACGATCAAGGAGCAGCTGCTCTACGAGATCGGCGATCCCCGCGCCTACATGCTGCCCGACGTGGTCTGCGACTTCACCACCGTCGAGGTCGAGGAGGTCGGCGAGAACCGCGTGCTGGTGAAGGGGGCGAAGGGCCGACCGCCGACCGACAGCTACAAGGTCTCCGCCACCTGGCAGGACGGTTACCGCGCCGTGGCCATGATGACCATCGGCGGCTGGGAGGCCGTGGCGAAGTGCGAGAAGACCGCCGAAGCCATCCTGAAGCGCACGCGGCGGATGCTGGCGGAGCGCAATCTGGGCGACTACACCGAAACGCATCTGGAGATACTCGGCGGCGAGGCCATGTACGGCCCGCATTCCCGCGCCCGGGCCGCACGCGAGGCGATCATGAAGCTCGCCGTCAAGCATCCTGACATGAAGGCGCTGTCGATCTTCACCAAGGAAATTGCGGCCGCCGGCACGTCGTTCAGCCAGGGCACCACCGGATTCGGCGCCGGCCGGCCCAAGGCGCAGCCGGTCATCCGCCTGTTCTCATTCCTGGCGAAGAAGTCGGACGTGCCCGTTTCCGTCGTGGTCGATGGCAAGCGGTTCGATGTCGACGTGCCCGCCGCCGGAGGCTTCGATCCCGCCACGATCAGCGATGTCGAGGCGGCTCCCGCCGAGGCCCCGGCCGGCGAAACGGTCACGGTGCCGCTGCTGGCGGTCGCCCACGGCCGCTCCGGCGACAAGGGCGCACACTCCAACATCGGCGTCGTCGCGCGCCGGCCGGAATATCTGCCCGTGCTGCGCCACGCCCTGACGGCGGAGGCGGTCGGCGCCTACATGGCGCATGTCTTCGACGACCAGGTGAAGGTGGACCGCTTCGACCTGCCCGGCATCGGGGCGATGAACTTCATGCTCTACGGCAGCCTGGGCGGGGGCGGCGTCGCCAGCCTGCGCAACGACCCGCAGGGCAAGGCCTACGCCCAGATGCTGATGGACATGGAGATCGAGGTTCCCAGGTCGTGGGGCGTCGACGCGGGCCGGGCCGCCGCCTGATATAGACGACAAGCCCCGGATAGCCGCGGCGGGGAGAAAGGACGACATTGCCGGTCATGATCGAGGAGCGAACCATGACCGAACAGAACTTCTGGACCGCCGTCGAGACGCGCGACGCGACCTTCGACGGCCATTTCGTGCTGGGCGTGAAGACCACGGGCATCTACTGCCGGCCGAGTTGTCCGGCACGCACGCCGAAGCGCGAGAACGTGACGTTCTTCGACGTGCCGGCGGCCGCCGAGCAGGCCGGCTTCCGCCCCTGCAAGCGCTGCCATCCCCAGCGCCAGCACCTGGCCGACCCGATGATGGCCGCCATCGAGGATGCCGCGCGCGGCATCGAGCGGAGCCTGACGGAGGCCGCAGCCGTGCCCTCGCTCTCGGCGCTGGCCGAGCGGGCGGGCTTCAACGCCCATCACTTCCAGAAGGCGTTCAAGAAGGCCGTGGGCGTGAGCCCGCGCCAGTACGCCGAGGCCCGGCGGGTGGCGTTGCTGAAAACAGGGCTGCGCGCGGAGAACGGCGTCGCCGACGCCATCTACGGCGCGGGCTACGGTTCGCCCAGCCGGGTCTACGAGAACGCGGACCGGACGCTCGGCATGGCGCCCGGCGTCTACGCCCGGGGCGCGCCGGGCGTGCGCATGGCCTACGGCTTCGCGGGGAGCCGGCTGGGCCTGGTCCTGGCGGCGGCGACAGAAAAGGGCGTCTCGGCGGTCTATCTGGGCGACGATCCGGCCCGGCTTGCCGGCGAACTGCGCGAGGAGTATCCGAATGCGGAACTGGCCGAGGACGGCGCGGCGCTGTCGGAATCGCTGGCGGCGCTGACAGCCTATCTCGACAGCGACGGCCCGCACCCGGCCCTGCCGCTCGACGTCCGGGCGACAGCCTTCCAGTGGCGGGTCTGGCAGGCGCTGATGGACATCCCCTACGGCGAGACACGCACCTATGCGGAGATCGCCGAGGCAATCGGCAAGCCGAAGGCGGTCCGGGCCGTGGGCTCGGCCTGCGGGCGCAACCCCGTCTCGCTGGCCATACCCTGCCATCGCGCCGTCGGCTCCGACGGCAAGCTGCACGGCTACCGCTGGGGGCTGGAGCGCAAGCAGGCGTTGCTGGAGATGGAAAGGCGCGACTGAGCCGCGGCCGGCCTCACGCCCCGGCGATGCCGCCTGCCAGCAGCGTCATCGCCACGACCGCCATCATGGCGACGGCCATCAGATAGTTGATGCGCCGCTGGGTGCACGCCGGCAGGTCGAGACGCTTGATGGTGATGCCCAGCCACAGCCAGCCGAAATGCACCGGCACCCAGATCAGGTTCATGATCAGGAACTTCATGGCGATCTCGGTCGCGGGATCGGTGAAGCCCATCGGGAAACCGGCGAACAGCGTCGTGTTGACGGCATAGGCCTTCGGATTGACGAACTGCAGGAAGACCGCGTCCGCCGCGCCGGGCTGCTTGAGCGCGCGGTTGAAGGCGATGGAGGCGCCGGCGAAGGCGATGCGCAGCGCCAGATAGGTCAGGAAGGCGACCGAAACGAACAGCAGCGCCGTCCTCAGGTACGGCACCGTCGACACCGCCGCCCATAGTCCGCTGACCACGGCGATGGCGACCAGATTGGTGCCGACGAACAGCCCCGCGATGTAGCGCGCGCCGGCGCGCAGGCCGAACCCGGCGCCGACGCCGGCGACCGAGAGGACGCCGGGGCCGGGCGTGATGATCAGGAAGGCGACGGCGAGGGCGAACTGGATCATCCGGATTCTGGGTCCTGCGGCTGCGGGCGGGGCGGGGTGGCGGTCAGGCCGGCGCGAATATCTCGGCCGGTTCCGATATGCCGGCCAGCCGCTGCGGTCCGAGCGAGCGGAGGGCGCGCCCGTCGCCGTGCAGACGGGCGAATTCGGCAGTCATCAGCACCGGCCGGGCGAGCCGCTTGGTCAGGGCCTCGACGCGGCTGACTTCATTGACGGCGCGGCCGATCACCGTGAAGTCTAGGCGGTCCGCCGCGCCGATATTGCCGAAGATCACGTCGCCCGCATGCAGGCCGACGCCGGCAACCAGCGGCGGCTGGCCCTCGGCCTCGCGCCGACGGCTGAGCGCGGCCAGATTGGCGATGCCCTCCTCCGCGGAGACCAGCGCCGACTGGCAGGCCAGCCGGGCGGTGCGGTCGTCCATGGGAAAGATGGCGAGCATGCCGTCGCCGAGGAATTTCAGCACCTCTCCGCCGCAGGCGCGGATCGGTTCGATCATGCAGTCGAAGTAATCGTCCAGCAGTTCGATCATCTGCTCACCGCCCAGCTGGTCGGAGAGGCGCGTGAAGCCGCGCAGGTCGCAGAAATAGATGGCGGCGCGCAGCGCCTCGCCCTCGGCGCGGTGGATGGTGCCGGCCAGCACCCGCCGCGCCGCCGCCTCGCCCAGATAGGTCGTGAGCAGCGTGTTGGTGGCGAAGTAGCTGTTCATCAACTCCAGGCGGAGAGCGATCAGCGGCAGCAGATCCTTGAACCGCCCGATCTCGGCGTCGGCAAAGCCGGAGGACCGGCGGGTCGCGAAGGACAGCACGTTGACCTCGCCGGTCGAATGCCTGAGCGGCAGGGCGATATAGTCGGTCATGCCGGCCGCCCGCGCTTCCTTCCAGATATCGAAGGCCAGCAGATCCTCGTCCACATCCAGACGCTGCCGCACCTCCTCGGCGCCCTGGTGAATCAGATAGACAGGACTCTGGTAGTAGAAATTCGTGCTGACGACGCCGTGCTCGCGGCCCTTGACCTCGCTGCCGGTTTCCGGCGTCCAGATCAGGTTCCGCGAGACGAACTGCGGATGAAGGGACAGCAGCCCGCAGAATCCGCGGGCCAGCTCCATGCCCTCCTCCGTCAGCCGCTCGCAGAGCTCGGCGAAGAAATCCAGCTCGGCATTGGGCCGGTGCAGGACCGTCATCAGCCAGAGCGCCATCGGGTCCGAGCGCCAGCCGCCGCCGGCGATCACGGCGGCCTTGGTTTCCCGATCAGTCTGTGGCATATGCCCCGCCAGTTTCGAAACTCCACCCTCTCGAGGCCTCGTCGGCGACGGGCCAGTATTGACCGGCGCGTCCGAGCGCGCCAGATAGGCTGCCTGAGACCCGAGAGCAAGGGTCCACTGGGCATGACGGAGGAACGGATGTTCATCCAGACAGAACCGACACCGAACCCGCAGACGCTGAAGTTCATTCCCGGCGTCACGGTCATGAACGAGGGCGTCGCCGACTTCCGCGGCCCCGAGGACGCGGCCGTCTCTCCGCTCGCCCGCCGGCTGTTCGAGGTCGACGGCGTGGAAGGTGTCTATCTCGGCCACGACTTCGTGTCGGTCAGCAAGCACGAGAATGTCGAGTGGCATCACATCAAGCCCTCGATCCTCGGCGCCATCATGGAGCACTTCAGCGCCGGCCTTCCGGTGATCGAGGACGGCGCCAGCATCGGGACCGCCAGCGCTCACGCGGACGCCGGCGACGGCGACCCGGAGATCGTCAAGCAGATCGTCGAACTGCTGGACAGCCGCGTGCGGCCCGCCGTGGCCCAGGACGGGGGCGACATCGTGTTCCATGGCTTCGATGACGGCGTCGTGTACCTTGCGATGCAAGGTGCTTGTCAGGGCTGCCCCAGCTCGGTAATGACCCTGAAGCATGGTATCGAGAATCTTCTGCGCCACTACGTGCCGGAAGTGCAAGAGGTCCGCGCGGTCTAGCCTCCGCGCCGAACCGTAAGAACAACAACGACGCAAGGGTCGCGGGGCGTGCGCGGCTGGGCGATTCGGAAATCGGGGTATTTGACCATGGGGCTGTATGGACGCCATGCGGCGGCCGCGCTTTTGGCGTTGCCGCTGCTGCTGCAGGGTGCCCACGCGACTGAGGCCAGGCTGAAGGGCGCGGCTCCGCCGACGCCGCACTCGGCCATTCTCTGGGAGCAGGGCAGGCTGAGCTACGACCTTGACGCAGTCCGGCGCGGCGCGGCTCTGCCGCCGCCGGTCTTCGCCACGGCCCTTCCCGAGGATATCGGCGAGATCACCGACACGGCCCAGAAGAAGCGCACCTTCATCCGGCTGGTGCTGCCGCTGGTGATGGAGGCCAACGCCCGCATCCTGGCCAATCGCCATCGGCTGCTGGAGATCGCGCGTCAGGGCGTGCTGACGCGGGAAGACCGTCTCTGGATCCAGGAACTGGCCTGGGACTACGGCATGGACGGCACGCCGCGCGACCTCGTGCGGCCGCTGCTGCTGCGCGTCGATATCATCCCGCCCTCGCTGGCCATCGCCCAGTCGATCACGGAAAGTGGCTGGGGCACCTCACGCTTCGCCCAGGACGGACGGGCGCTCTACGGCCAGCGGACCTGGTCGCGCGGCGACGGCATCGTTCCCGAGCGCCGCCGCAGCGGCGAGAATTTCGAGGTCAAGGCGTTCCGCAGCCTGCTGGAATCGGTCAACGCCTACATGCGGAACCTGAACACGCATCCGGCCTATGCCGAACTGCGACGCGCGCGCGCGGAAATGCGCCGCGAGGGCCGGCTGATCGACGGCTACCGGCTCGCCGGCCATCTGACCCGCTACGCCGAAACCGGCCAGGTCTATGTAGACGACCTGCGTCTGATCATGCGGGTGAACGATCTGCGCGACTTCGACCGCCGCATCGTTCCTGTCATGGCCGACAGGGTCGCCCGCAACTTCCGGGATTAGTCGCGCCCACCCTTCACCACGAACTGACGCCCGTACCAGTAGAAGCGCCCCTCCCCCGCCGGCGCCGTGCAGTTGAAGCGCGAACGCCCGGGCTGCGCGGGGACCGGAAACTCGAAGCTGATCCGCTGTCCCTCGATTGCGAGCGGCAGCGGGCCCGGCGCCGAGGAATGGAAGCAGGCCACGGCTTCGGGCGCCACACCGCCCTGCAGGGTGAACGCGATCAAGGGCGTTGCGCCGGCCGGAAGCAGGGTGTCCGCCGGCTCGGGGTCGGCGACCGGCAGCGGCAGGCTCGCGGCCGCGGTTCGGAACCGCTCCATCTCGCCAAAGCGTTCGTTCAGGGCGAAGCGCGGCAGGGCCATGATCGGCCGCCCCGGGCCTACCGGCCCGGAATGCTGACCGAAGGCCGCGCTGTACCCGGCCTGCCGCGCCACGTCGATCAGCGCCCGACTGTATTCGCCATAGGGATAGGCAAGGATCTCCGGCGTGAACCCCAGTTCCTTCCGGAACCGCCGGTTGGCGCGCTCGAAGTCGGCCGCCGCCGCCTCCGGCGTCATGTCCGCCATGTGGCCGTGAGCTGCCGAATGGGCGGCGATCTCCATGCCCTCATCGCGCAGCCGGCGCACTTCGTCCCAGTTCAACAGCCGCTTGCCGCCGCCGTCGACCTGGTCGGTGGCGACGAACAGCGTGAAAGGCCAGCCCCGCGCCTTCAGCCGCGGCCAGGCCTCCGTCATCACGCTGCGATAGGCGTCGTCGGCCGTCAGCGCCACCGTCCGCTCGGGCATGGATTCGCCGGTCCGCAGCGCCTGCACGACGCGCGAGAGCGGCCAGACCGTGTAGTTTTCCGCCGCCAGGTAATCCAGATGCGCCTCGAACTGCTCCAGACGGATATTGGTCGCCGGCAGACCCGTCTGGCCGAAATGGTGATACATGAACACGACGGCATGGTCGGCGGCGCGCGCGCCGGACGCGACGAGCCCCGCGAGCAGCAGTGCGGCGAAGCGGAAGCGCGGCATCGTTCAGGGTTCCTCAACCGGCTGTTCAGAATTGGTCGTCAATCTAGTATGGAGCACCTCGCTCCGCCACCTCGGCCCCGGCATGGAGACGCCCAGTGACATCCATACTCAGCGACGCCGGCATGGACCTGATCTTCCGCCACGCGGGAACGCATGGCGCATGGCTGGACAAGCCGGTCGCGGACGTGAGCCTGCACGCCCTCTACGATCTTGTACGCCAGGGCCCGACCGATCCGGCCGGCGCGACTGCGCGGCTGCGATTCCTGAAATCGCCGGAAGCCAAGGCCCGCCTCGCCCCTGCCCTGCCGGTGGCGGAGCGCGAGCCGGCCATGTCCGCACCCGTCATCGTTGTCGTGGCCCATGACAGCGCCGGCGCGGAGGACACCGGCAACGCGGCCATGCAGAGCGCCTACGTGATGATCGCCGCGCGCGCGCTGGGTCTCGACTGCGGACCGATCAGCGGCTTCGACGCCGCGCTGGTGGACGCGGCGTTCTTTCCCGGCGGCGGCGCGCGGTCGTGCTTCGTCTGCGCCATTGGCCACGGCGATCCCTCGGCGCTGCAGCCGCCCGGCGACCGCCCCGCGTTCGCCGAGGCCTGCGAAATCCTCTGACGCCTTGCGTATCCTGGCCTTCGATACCGCCTGCGGCGCGCTCTCGGCCGCCCTCTGGGCGGAGGACAGCGTGCGGTTCGCGGTCTTCCAGCGGCGGCGGCGCGGCCATGCCGAAGCGCTGATGCCCCTGCTGGAGCGGGTGCTCGACGCCGCCGGAACCACGCCCGCGCAACTGGATGCCGTCGCGGTCACGCTGGGCCCCGGCACGTTCACCGGACTGCGCATCGGACTGGCCGCGGCGCGCGGCTTCCGGGTCGCGCTCGGCATTCCCGTCATCGGACTCTCAACCCTGGAAGCGCTGGCCGCGGGCGCGGCGCGGCGCTGGCCCGACCGGCCGGTGCTGGCCGCGATCGACGCCCGCCGGGATCAGGTCTACGTCCAGTATTTCCGCCGCGCCGGCGGACCCTTCGCCGAAGCCTGGACCGCCCCGGCCGCAATGCCGGCGGCGGCGGCCGCGGCCATGCTGTCGCCAGGCACGGCGCTGGCCGGCAGCGGCGCAGCTCTCGTCGCCGCCCATTGCGGCGCGGCGCAGCCGGGCGTGTTGGCCGCCGACATGGAGCCGGATGCCCGCGACATCGCGCGGATCGCCGCCTCCCGGGGACCTGTATGGCGCGGTGCGCCGCCGCCGGCGCCGATCTATCTGAGACAGGCCGATGCGACGCCCGCCCGGCCCCGTCCGGACCGATGACCATCGCCATCGGGATCACGCGCGATCCGGCGCTGCTGGCGGCGCTGCACGCGGCCTGCTTCGCCGATGCCTGGAACGAGAAGGCCTTCGCCGGGATTCTCGCCATGCCGGGCACGCTCGGTTGGACAGCGGCGCTTGATGGCGCCCCCGCCGGCTTCGCGGTTGTCCGCCAGGCCGCCGACGAGGCCGAGATCATCAGCGTGGGCGTCGTGCCGGAGATGCGCGGCCGGGGCATGGCGGGCCAGCTGATTCGGCGCGCGGCCCGCGGACTGGAGAACTGCGCGACGCTCTTTCTGGAAGTATCGGAGCACAACCGGGCCGCGAGACGGCTCTATCGCGGCCTCGGCTTCAACGAGGTTGGCCGCAGACCAAAATACTACGACAATGGCGCCGACGCCCTGGTTCTGGCGCGGCGGCTGCCGTTCGGTTGCGAGGCGGATGCGCCATCGCTATACAGCGCGGGCCTGAACGAGAGAGATTGCACCATGCCCTCGAACGACCAGCCTTCCCGCCTGGAGCAGAAGTGCATCGACATCGGCATGCGGATGACCGAGCAGCGCCGCATCATCGCGCGTGTTCTCTCCGAATCCGAAGACCATCCGGATGTCGAGCAGGTCTATCAGCGCGCCAGCGAAGTCGACGAGAACATCTCCATCGCCACCGTCTACCGCACGGTGCGGATGTTCGAGGAAGCCAACATCCTGGAACGCCACGACTTCGGCGACGGCCGCGCCCGCTACGAGGAGGCGCCGGTCGAGCATCACGACCACCTGATCGACGTGAACTCCGGCGAGGTGATCGAGTTCCGCAACGAACAGATCGAGGAACTCCAGCGTGTCGTCGCCGAACAGCTCGGCTACCGGCTCGTCGGCCACCGCCTGGAGCTCTATGGCACGCGGGCCGACCGCAAGAACGACTGAAGCATGGCTGTCATCAGGATCGCGTTCGTCATCCTGGCGATTCTTCTCATGACGCTGGTGGTGCTGCTTCCCCATCTCGTCGGGCTCGCGCTTTCGGCACTCGGCCTGTCGCTGGGCGCGCGCATCGCCAAGTGGATACCGGTCTTCTGGCACCAGTTCACACGGCGGCTGCTGCGCATCCGCATCCGGGTCGTCGGCCGGCCGCTGATCGGAGAGCCGGCGCTGTTCGTCTCCAACCATGTCTCATGGGTCGACATCGTGGTGATGGGCGCGGTCCTGCCGGCCTCCTTCGTCGCCAAGCGGGAGGTGGGCACCTGGCCGGTGATCAAGTATCTCGCGAACCTGCAACGCACGGTCTACGTCTCCCGCGACCGCAAGACCGCTGCGAAGGAGCGCGAGGACATGACCGAAAGGCTGGGGAAGGGCGACAGCCTGATCCTGTTTCCCGAAGGCACGTCCTCGGACGGCCTGCGCATCGGCGAATTCCGCGCCGCATTCTTCTCGCTGGCCGAGCTGAAAGCCGAAGGCCATGCCCTCAAGGTGCAGCCGTTTTCCATCACCTATACCCGGGTCGACGGCTTCCCCGTCACCCGCCGCTCCATGGACAAGGCCGCCTGGTACGGCGACATGGATCTGGCGCCGCATCTGAAGGACTTCCTGCTGGGCGGTCCCTACGAGGCGACGCTGAAGTTCTTCGAACCGGTCACCATCGAGCAGTTCGGCAACCGCAAGGCCCTGGCGCAGCACTGCCGCCGGCTGATCGTCGAGGGCAATTCGGAGGCCCTGTCCGCCCGCGCCTGAAGCCCGGCCGGTCTTGACTTCGATTGCGTGGCGGCTAGGTTGCGAAGAGCGCGTAAGAATGGGGTTCCCGGCGCATGGTTCGCCGGCCCCGCAAGACACGGTCCTGAGTGACGAAGAATCTCTTTATCAAGACCTATGGCTGTCAGATGAACGTCTACGATTCCGATCGTATGGCCGACATCCTGAAGCCGCTCGGCTATCGCACGGTCGATGCGCCCGCCGACGCCGACATGGTCATCCTCAACACCTGCCACATCCGCGAGAAGGCCGCCGAGAAGGTCTTTTCCGAACTGGGCCGCCTCCGTCAGATGCGCGAACAGCGCCGCGAGGCCGGCGCCGACATGGTCATCGGCGTGGCCGGCTGCGTCGCCCAGGCGGAAGGCGAGGAGATCGTCCGCCGCGCGCCCTATGTCGACATCGTGTTCGGACCGCAGAGCTATCACCGTCTGCCGGAGATGGTCGCGCGCGCGTCACGCGCCGCCGGAAAGACGGTGCTGGAAACCGACTTCGACGTGGTCGAGAAGTTCGACGCCCTGCCGGCGCCGTCGGCCGACGCCGGGCCGGCCGCCTTCCTGACGGTGCAGGAGGGCTGCGACAAGTTCTGCACCTTCTGCGTCGTGCCCTATACCCGCGGGGCCGAATATTCGCGGCCCGCCGGCGATATCCTGGCCGAAGCGCGCGGCATGGCCGCCAACGGCGTGGTCGAGATCACCCTGCTGGGCCAGAACGTCAACGCCTATCACGGCGAGGGTCCGGACGGCCGCGACTGGACGCTGGGCCGGCTGATCCGCGAACTGGCCGAGGTGCCGGGACTGGCGCGGCTGCGCTACACAACCTCGCACCCGCTGGAAATGACCGGCGACCTGATCGCCGCTCATGGCGAGGTGCCGCAGCTCATGCCCTATCTGCACCTGCCGGTGCAGGCCGGCGCCGACCGCGTTCTGACGGCGATGAACCGCCGTCATGATCGTGACACCTATTTCCGTATCATAGATCGTCTGCGGGACACGCGGCCCGACCTCGCGCTTTCCGGAGACTTCATCGTCGGCTTCCCCGGCGAAACGGACGAGGACTTCGAACAGACCATGGATCTTGTGCGCCGCGTGGGCTACGCGCAGGCCTACTCCTTCAAGTACAGCCCGCGTCCGGGCACGCCTGCGGCCGCGGCCGCGGCCCAGGTGCCGGAAGCCGCGAAGGCCGAGCGCCTGCAGCGCCTGCAGGAGCTGCTCAACGCCCAGCAGCTCGCCTTCAACCAGGCCACCGCCGGCCGCACCCTGGATGTGCTGCTGGAGCGCACGGGACGGCGCGACGGCCAGCTCGTCGGGCGCAGCCCCTACATGCAGGCCGTCCATGTCGACGCCCCCGGCCACCGGCTGGGCCGCATCGCGCCTGTGATCATCGAGGCCGGCAAGGCGAACTCGCTCTCCGGGCGGCTGGCCGCGAATCCGGCGCGGGACGCCGCCTGATGCAGTGCGGACGGATGATACATTGGTAGCGCGGCCCGGAGAGGATCGCGATCAGAGCGGCCTGATGGTCGACTTCGAGGACAATACGCTGCTGTCCGCCCTGTTCGGCGATCACGACCAGAATCTCGTGCGCCTGGAAGATCAGCTCGGCGTCTCGCTCACCACGCGCGGCAACCGCGTGCTCATCGGCGGCGATCCGCAGCTTTGCGAACGCGCCCGCGGCATCCTGCAGGGACTCTATCAACGCCTGGAGATGGGCCGGCCGGTCGGCCGCCGCGAGGTCGACGACGCCATCCGCCTGGGCGACGACTCGGAAGCGGCCAGCCACCTGGTGATCCAGACCCGCAAGCGACCGATCCAGCCGCGCTCGCCCAACCAGATCCACTACGCCCGCAATCTTCTGGAAAACGAGCTGGTCTTCGGCATCGGTCCCGCCGGCACCGGCAAGACCTATCTGGCCGTCGCGGCGGCGGTGAACCTGATGCTGGCGCGCCGGGTCGACCGCATCGTGCTCTCGCGCCCCGCCGTCGAGGCCGGCGAGCGGCTCGGCTTCCTGCCCGGCGACATGCGCGAGAAGGTCGACCCCTATCTCCGGCCGCTCTACGACGCGCTCTACGACATGCTGCCGGCGGAGCAGGTCGCCAAGAAGCTGGAAACCGGCGAGATCGAGATCGCGCCGCTGGCGTTCATGCGCGGCCGCACGCTGGCCAACGCCTTCGTCATCCTCGACGAGGCGCAGAACACGACGCCGGTGCAGATGAAGATGCTGCTCACCCGTCTGGGCGAGAACTCGCGCATGGCGATCACCGGCGACCTCAGTCAGGTGGATCTGCCGCGGGGCACGAAATCGGGGCTGCGCGAGGCGATCGAGGTGCTCGCCGACATCGACGAGATAGCCTTCACCACCTTCGACGACCGCGACGTGGTGCGCCACCCTCTGGTCACGAAGATCGTCCGCGCCTACGCCCGCCAGCCCGAGCTGTTCGAAGGCGGCAGGGAAGACAAGGGCAACTGACCATGGGCGTGGCGCCGGCCGCGAACCACGACGCGGCACTCGCAACAGACATCGTTACCGACAGCGGCGACTGGCCTGACGTCGCCGGCCTGATCGGGCGCGCCGCCGCCGCAGCCTGGGCCGCCGCCGGCGATGGCGGCCGGGCGGAGGTCGCCGTCGCGCTGATGGACGACGCGGCCATCGGCCGTCTCAACGCGGAGTTCCGCGGCAGGGACGGCCCCACCAACGTGCTGTCCTTCCCCGCCGAGGACGACCTCGTGGCGGGCCATGACGGCATGCTCGGCGATATCGCCCTGGCGCTGGAGACGGCTCGGCGCGAAGCGGGACTTGAGGAAAAGACTTTCGAGGACCACCTGTGTCATCTCGTGGTTCACGGCATGCTCCATCTCCTGGGGCATGATCACCAGACGCCCGGCGAAGCGGAGTTGATGGAGGATATGGAGCGGCGCATCCTGTCCTCTCTCGGCATCGCCGACCCCTATGCCGGGCAGCAACTTGACGGACAGGAGCAATGAGCGATTCCGCATCGAGTAGCGTCCCCGCGGAAGGCGGGGATGAACAGCAAGAAGAGGGCGGCTCCGGTCTCGGCGGCTGGTTCGGCGACATCTGGAGGGGCCTGGGCCGCGGCCGCAACGGCGACAATGGCTGGCGCGAGAGCCTCGAGGAGATCCTCGAGGAACACGATACCGACGAGCACGACGGACTGAGCCTGGAGGAGCGCCGGCTTCTCACCAACATCATCGCGCTGGACGGCAAGCGCGTGGAGGACGCCATGGTTCCCCGCGCCGACATCGTGGCGCTGGACATTTCCCTGCCCGTCGAGGAAGTCGTGGACCGCTACATGGAGGCGCCGCACAGCCGGCTGCCGGTCTACCGCGACAATCTGGACGACATCGCGGGCATCCTGCACATCAAGGATCTGGTGAAGTTCTGGGGCCATACCGGCCAGGTCGACCTGCAGTCCATCCTGCGCGAGCCGGTGGTCGTGCCCCCTTCGAAACCGGTCATAGACCTGCTGGTCGAGATGCGGGCCAACCGCCGTCATCTGGCCATCGTGGTGGACGAATATGGCGGCGTGGACGGTCTGGTCACCATCGAGGATCTGATCGAGGAAGTCGTCGGCGACATCCGCGACGAACACGACAGCGAGGCGGATCCCCTGTTCATCGAGCAGCCCGACGGCAGCATCGACGTCGACGCCCGCTTCGAGCTGGAGGAGTTCGAATCCCGCGTCGGCTGCGACCTGCTGGCCGACAAGGAGGACGAGGAGATCGACACGCTGGGCGGCTTCGTCTTCGTCGCCCTGGGCCGCGTGCCGAAGCGCGGCGAAGTCATCCGCCATGACTGCGGCCTGGAATTCGAGGTCGTCGACGCCGATCCCCGCCGCATCCACAGGCTGAAGGTGCACCGGACCGCCCGGGCCCCGGAAACGGCCGGCAGCGACCCGCCGCAGGCGTGAACCAGGCGGCGCAGGCGGGGCGGCGGACGCTCTCCACGCCCCTGCGTCTGGCGGCGGCGTTCCTGCTGGGCGCGCTCGCCACGCTGGTCTTCTCGCCCTTCGACCTGCCTCTGGCCGGCTTCGTGGCCTTCACCGGGCTCGCGGTGCTGCTCGACCGGCTCGGGCGGATGGCGGGCGCCTTCTGGACCGCGTGGTTCTTCGGTTGGGGCCATTTCATCGCCGGCTTGTACTGGACCGCATCCGCCTTCCTGGTTGAGGCGGACAAGTTCGCCTGGATGATACCGGGCCCCCTGCTGGGCCTGCCCGCCTTTCTCGCCCTGTTCCCGGCAGTCGCCGTGACCGCCGCCTGGCGGCTGACCGCGCCGGGTCCGCTGCGCGTGGCGGCGCTGGCGGCGTCATGGACGCTGCTGGAATTCGCGCGCGGCCATGTCCTGACCGGCTTCCCCTGGAACCTGACGGGCTATGCCTTCGGCTTCCACCCGGCGGCGATGCAGCCCGCCGCCTGGATCGGCGTCTATGGGCTGAGCTTTCTCGCGGTGCTCGCCTTCGCCGCGCCGGCGCTCCTTGTTCTGCCCCGCCGCCGGACATGGGCGGCGCTGGCTCTGATCCTTCCGGCTGTACTGGCCGCCGGCGCCGGCGCGCTGCGTCTCGATGCGCCGGGCGCGCGCGCCGAGCCCGTTCAGTTGCGCATCGTCCAGGCCAATATCCCGCAGCGCGAGAAATGGCGGCCCGACCTGATCCGCACGAACTTCGAGAAGCTTGTCGAGATGAGCATGCGGCCGGCCGCGGAGGGAACGCCGGACCTGGTGATCTGGCCGGAGACGGCGGCGACGTTCCTGCTCTCGCGCGCCGAGCAGCCCCGCCGCACGCTGGGGGCCATCGCCGCCGCACTGGACGATGGCCGGGGCGGACTGGTGATCACCGGGGCGCCGCGCGTCGAGGTCCGGGACGGGCGGGAACTGCCGCACAACTCGGCTCTGGCCATCGACCCGGCGGCGCGCATCGTCGCCGTCTACGACAAGACCCACCTGGTGCCGTTCGGCGAGTACCTGCCGTTGCGCGGACTGCTGCAGTTCCTGGGTCTGGAGAAACTGGCCCGGGGACGGGGCGACTTCATCCCCGGCCCGAAGGACCAGCGCTTCGATCCGCCGGGCCTTCCCCCCGCATCGGTGCTGATCTGCTACGAGGCGATATTTCCCGCTCTCAGCAACCGCGGTGCGCGTCCGGAATGGCTGCTCAACCTCACCAATGACGGCTGGTTCGGCGAACTCACCGGTCCCGATCAGCATTTCACCATGGCACGCTTCCGCGCCGTCGAGCAGGGCCTGCCCCTCGTCCGCGCCGCCGGCACCGGGATTTCGGCGGTCGTGGACGCCCGCGGGCGAATTGTCGCATCGCTGCCGCTCAACAGCGCCGGCGTGATCGACGCGCGGCTGCCTGCGCCGGCCGCCAAGACATTCTATGCAAAAACCGGTAATGCACTTGTCTTCGGAACGACCCTGGCAGTTCTTTTATTGGTAGCCGCGAGGGCTTTACTTTCGCGGCGAAATGAAGACCTACCTTCCGGTAGCGCTTCGACGACGCATTAGGTAAAATATTCGTGATTTTGCGAGGCATTGGCAGCAAGAAATTGAGAATGCGAAACAAATATACCAGAACATCGATTGCTTGAAGACCTTGGCCAAGCGTTAATCAGCTTCTTTAGAGGCGTGGTTTTCGCTTGACCCGACGGCACGGCTTCTACATAGAAGCGAAAGGGAGAAGGGGTCCGACATTTTGAGAGCGCCGGGCGAAACCAAGCCGGGCGACGACACGAAGGGGAAACGACAGATTGGCTGAGAATCCGCATCCCGTGGACATCTACGTGGGCAGCCGCGTGCGGCTTTGCCGGACCCTGAAAGGCCTGAGTCAGCAGAAACTCGCCCAGGCGCTGGGCCTCACCTTCCAGCAGGTCCAGAAATACGAACGCGGCGCCAACCGCATCGGCGCCAGCCGGCTGTTCGAACTCAGCCGCATTCTGGACGTCCCGCCATCGTTCTTCTTCGACGGCGCACCGGGCGGCGACGGCGAGCCGTCGGCGGCTCCCGGTCTCTCCGAGGGCGACCAGACCCCCTTCGATTCCGAGCGGCTCTTCCGCCGGGAGATCCTCGAGTTCGTGCGCGCCTACGACAAGATCTCGGACCCGGCCGTGCGCAAGAGGCTGTTCGAACTGGTCAAGGCCATCGGCGGACAGTACTCCGGCAAGGACTGAAGGCGGCAGCCCGGCCGCCGGCGATACGCGCGCGGTCGCGCTTGACCGCGCCGTTTCCGCTTGCCAGAAACAGCGATCGAAATCGAAGGGCATCACGCCCCGCAGACGACAATGGAGGGGCCCCGGTGCCGCGGCAGAATTATCTTTTCACGTCCGAGTCCGTTTCAGAAGGTCATCCCGACAAGGTCTGCGACCGCATCTCGGATGCGATCGTCGACCTGTTCCTGAAGCACGAACCGGACGCGCGCGTCGCCTGCGAGACGCTGACCACGACCAATCTGATCGTGCTCGCCGGGGAGACCCGCGGGCCGGCGTCGATCACCGAGGACATGATCGAGGAGACGGCACGGCGGGCGGTGCGCGACATCGGCTACGAGCAGGACGGCTTTCACTGGCGCGACGCCAAGGTGCAGATCTACCTGCACGAGCAGTCGATGGACATCGCCCAGGGCGTGGATTCGGCCGGCAACAAGGATCTCGGCGCCGGCGACCAGGGCATCATGTTCGGCTATGCCTGCCGCGAGACCGACTCGCTGATGCCGGCGCCGATCTACTTCTCGCACCGCATCCTGCAATCCATGGCGAAGGCCCGACATGACGGCAGCCAGCCCGCTTTCGGCCCCGATTCCAAGAGCCAGGTGACGCTTCGCTATGTCGGCGGCAAGCCGGTGGGCGCGACCTCGGTCGTGGTTTCGACCCAGCACGCCGACGGCCTGAGCCAGGAGGAGGTGCGCGAGATGGTGCGCCCCTTCGTCACCGCCGCCCTGCCCGACGGCTGGATGTGCCCGGAGGACGAATTCTACGTCAACCCGACGGGCAAGTTCGTGATCGGCGGACCCGACGGCGACGCCGGCCTGACCGGGCGCAAGATCATCGTCGACACCTATGGCGGCGCGGCGCCCCATGGCGGCGGCGCCTTCTCGGGCAAGGATCCGACCAAGGTCGACCGCTCGGCCGCCTATGCCGCGCGCTACCTGGCCAAGAACGTCGTCGGCGCCGAACTCGCGGAGCGCTGCACGATCCAGCTGTCCTACGCCATCGGCGTCTCCAAGCCGCTGTCGGTCTATGTCGATCTGCACGGCACCGGTCAGGTTGACGAGGAGAAGCTGGAAGGCGCGCTGCGCCAGGTCATGGACCTCAGTCCGCGGGGCATCCGCCAGCACCTGGACCTGATGCGGCCGATCTACGAGCGCACCGCTGCCTACGGCCATTTCGGCCGCGAGCCGGGCGCCGACAACAGCTTCACCTGGGAGAAGCTGGATCTGGTCGGCGCGCTGAAAGACGCCTGCGCCTGAGTTGGGCCGCGCGGACGGACCGCCCTACCGGTTCTACGGCCGGCGACGCGGCAAGCGGCTCAGTCCGCGCCAGGAACGGCTGATCGACGACCTGCTGCCCCGGCTTGCGCCCGATCCGGCGCGCCTGCCAGCCGGGCCGGTGTGGCTGGAAATCGGCAGCGGCGGCGGCGAGCATCTGACGGCCCAGGCCGCGGACCACCCCGAGGCCACGCTGATCGGCTGCGAACCCTTCCTGGAAGGCGTGGCCAAGACGCTCGGCATGATCGAGGACGAGGGGCTGGGAAACGTCCTGCTGCTGGACGACGACGTCAGGCCCCTGCTCGACGGCCTGCCGGACTCGTCGGTCGACCGCTGTTTCATCCTGTTCCCCGATCCCTGGCCGAAGCTGCGTCATCACAAGCGGCGCATCGTCTCGCGGGAGAACCTGGACAGCCTGGCGCGGGTTCTGAAGCCAAGCGCCGATCTGCGCATCGCCACCGACCACATGGACTACGCCCGCTGGATCCTGCGCCATCTGCTGGCCCATCCCGACTTCGACTGGCCCGCCGAGCGCCCCGACGACTGGCGGCTGCCGCCGGCCGGCCACCGGCGGACGCGCTACGAGGCCAAGGCGCTGGAGAAGGGCGACCGGCCACTGTATTTCCGCTTCACGAGAAACACTTGAAGATGTGGCGGAAATCCTTATTATCCGCCCTACACCAGTAAACGCTGCTTGGAGCGTCGGATCGGGTGGGCCGCGGGCCCACTTTTTTGTTTCTGGCGTGTGTCGGCAGCCGGTTTGGGCAATCTTTGGGTACCGGATTCATGACATCGGCACTGACGGACCGCATCGGGCAACTGATCGCGCCGTCACTGGAAAGCATGGGATACGAGATCGTCCGCATCCGCTACACGGGCGGCGCGCGGCCCGTATTGCAGATCATGGCGGAGCGGATGTCGGACGGCGGCATGGAGGTCGAGGACTGCGAGACGGTGAGCCACGCGGTCTCGGCGCTGCTTGACGTCGAGGATCCGATCAGCGAGGCCTTTTCGCTGGAAGTTTCCTCGCCGGGCATCGACCGGCCGCTGACCCGGCGCAAGGACTTCGAGCGCTATGCCGGCCATGACGCCCGCGTGGAGCTGCACCAGCCGATCGACGGCCGCAAGCGCTTCAAGGGCCTGCTGACCGGCCTGGACGGCGACGCCGTGAAGATGGAACTGAACGGCGTCAGGCCGGAGGACGCGGCGGTCACCCTGCCGCTGGACGATATCGCGGACGCCAAGCTGGTTCTCACCGATCGGCTGATCGAGGCGAGCCTCAAGGAAAGCAAGGCGCGCGAAAAGGCGCGCCGCAAGACGGAAGAGACGGAGTAGCAGCATCATGGCGGTGACCACAGCGAACAGGCTGGAACTGCTGCAGGTGGCCGACGCGGTCGCCCGCGAGAAGTCCATCGATCCGGAGATCGTGATGGAGGCGCTGGAGGAAGCGATCCAGCGCACGGCCAAGGTGACCTACGGCGCCGAGCACATGATCCGCGCCGAGATCGACCGCAAATCCGGCGACATCAGCATCTGGCGCCTGCGCGAGACGGTCGACGAGATCGAGGACGCGGCCACCCAGATCTCGCTGGATGACGCCCGGGAGATGAACCCCGACGCCCAGCTCGGCGACCTGATCTCGGAGCCCCTGCCGCCCATCGACTTCGGCCGCGTCTCCGCCCAGTCGGCGAAGCAGATCATCTTCCAGAAGGTCCGCGATGCCGAGCGCGACCGCCAGTATGACGAATACAAGGACCGCGTCGGCGAGATCATCAACGGTCTGGTCAAGCGCGTCGAACACGGCAACGTCATGGTCGATCTCGGCCGCGCCGAGGCGATCCTGCGCCGCGACGAACTGCTGCCCAGGGAGACCTTCCGCCCCGGCGACCGCGTCCGGGCCTTCATCTACGATGTCCGGCGGGAGAACCGCGGGCCGCAGATCTTCCTGTCGCGCACGCATCCGCGCTTCATGGCGATGCTGTTCGCCCAGGAAGTCCCGGAGGTCTATGACGGCGTCATCGAGATCAAGGCCGTGGCCCGGGATCCGGGCAGCCGCGCCAAGATCGCCGTGATCAGCCACGATTCCTCGATCGACCCGGTCGGCGCCTGCGTCGGCATGCGCGGCAGCCGCGTCCAGGCGGTGGTCAACGAACTGCAGGGCGAGAAGATCGACATCATCCCGCATACCTCCGACCCGGCCAGTTTCATCGTCAGCGCGCTGGCGCCGGCCGATGTGATGAAGGTGGTGCTGGACGAGGATCAGAACCGCATCGAGGTGGTGGTGCCCGACGACCAGCTCAGCCTGGCGATCGGCCGACGCGGCCAGAACGTGCGCCTTGCCTCCCAGCTTTCGGGCTGGGATATCGACATCCTGACCGAGGAAGAGGAATCCGAACGCCGCCAGACGGAGTTCCGTGAACGCTCGGAAATGTTCATCGCGGCTCTGGACGTCGACGAGATGATTGCCCAGCTATTGGTGGCGGAAGGATTCGACAGCGTCGAGGAAGTCGCCTATTCCCCGCTGGAGGATCTGGAGGAGATCGAGGGCTTCGATCGCGACGTTGCCGAAGAGCTGTCGTCGCGGGCCCAGGAGCATCTCCAGCGGCTCGAGGAAGCGATGGACGAGAAGCGCCGGGAGCTCGGCGTGGACGACGACATCGCTGCGATCGAGAAGCTTACCCCGGCCATGCTGGTGAAGCTCGGCGAGGCCGGGGTCAAGACCCTCGACGACCTGGGCGACTTCGCATCGGAGGAGCTTGTCACCGACGCGGACGCGCCGCTGCGCGAATTCGACCTGAGCGTCGAGGACGCCAACGAGATCATCATGGCCGCGCGGGCGCACTGGTTCGCCGACGAGGAAGAAGAGACTGCGGAGAGCGACGAAAACGAGGAATCCCCGGCGGTCTGATCCGCCGGACGCGGCGACCGGCAAGCCCGCGCGCGAAACGCCGCAGCGGCGCTGCATCGTCAGCGGCGCCAGCGGCGAGACGGCCCGGCTGATCCGGTTCGTGCTGGATCCGGCCAGGGTGGTGACGCCGGACGTCGAGGAGAAGCTGCCCGGCCGCGGCGCCTGGCTGTCGGCCGAGCGGAAGGTCTTCGAGGGGCTGGGACGGAGAAATCCCTTTCCCCGCGCCTTCCGCGAGGAGGCGAAGCTGCCCGAGGATCTGGCGGGTCTGACGGAACGGCTGCTCCGGCGGCGCTGCCTGGACCTGCTGGGACTGGCGAACGGCGCCGGCCTGGTGACGGCGGGCTTCGAGAAGGTCGCCGACAAGGCCGGAAAGGGCGAGGCGGCGGTCATGATCGTCGCCGCCGACGGCGGCGGGACCGCCCGGGAAAGGGCGGCCAGGCTGGCCGGTCCGGCGCCTCTGGTCGGCCTGTTCGGCCGGGAGGAATTGAGCTTGGCCTTGGGCCGGGGAAATGTGGTACATGCTGCGGTCGCGTCGGGGCGGCTGGCCGACATGTTCCTGCGTGAAACGGAACGGCTGAGCCTGATCTCGGGGTCGCCGGTAGATTGGTAACGGAAAAGCGGATCGTACATGACTGACCAAAAGCAACCTGGCGAGAAGAAGACACTGACCGTCTCGCGAGGCGCACGGCTGGAACTGAAGAAACGTTCGGACGGAAGTCCGGGCCGTCAGGGCTCGGGCGGCCGCAGCACGCGCAACGTCCAGGTTGAGGTCAAGAAGAAGCGTTCGACGAAGCGCGAGCCCGAGCGGCAGACCCCGGCGCCACAGTCCGAGCAGCCGGCTGCCAAGCCGGCCGATCCGGCCCGCGCCGCCGAGCGCGAGGAAATCACCAGGCGTCAGGGCGCGACCTCGCCGCCGGCGAAGCCCGATGGCCGCTCACGTCTGGAACAGACGCGCAACCGCAACGTCCTGCCGCGGCTGACAGAGGACGAGAAGGCCGCGCGCGCGAAGGCGCTGAAATCGGCCCAGGCGCAGGCCGCCGATCGCAAGGCCAAGGCCAGCGAGGACGCCGAGCGGCTCGCCGCCGCCGAGGCCCGCCGCAAGGCCGAAGAGGAAGATGCGCGTCGTCAGGCCGAGGAAGAGGAAGCCCGCCGCAAGGCCGAAGAGGAAGAGGCGCGCCAGCAGGCCGAGGAAGAGGAAGCCCGCCGCAAGGCCGAAGAGGAAGAGAAGGCGAAGCAGGCGACCGACAAGCCCCGGCCGGCCAGGACGGCCGACGCCGCCGCCGAGGAAACAGAAAGCGACGAGAGCAGCCGCGCCCGCAAGGGCGGCCGCCCTGCGGCGACGCCAGCGCGCCCGCCCGCGCGCGGCAAGCCGGGCGGCAAGAACCGCCGCAGCGGCAAGCTGACGATATCCCAGGCGCTCGACGATACCGGCGAGAAGCAGAAATCGCTGGCCGCCTTCCGCCGCCGCACCAACCGCGACAAGCGGTCCTCCAAGGGCTCCGGCGGCGGCCAGGAGGCTCAGGGCAGGATCGTGCGCGAGGTCGTGGTGCCCGAGGCGCTGACCGTGGGCGAACTGGCCAACCGCATGGCCGTACGCGGCGGCGACGTCGTCAAGGCGATGATGAAGATGGGCGTGATGGCGACCATCAACCAGACCATCGACGCCGACACCGCGGAACTCGTCATCGAGGAGTTCGGCCACAGGATCAAGCGGGTCTCCGAAACCGATGTCGAGGACGCGATCGTCCCGCCGCAGGATGTCGACGCCGATCTGAAGACGCGCCCGGCCGTGGTCACGGTCATGGGCCATGTCGACCACGGCAAGACCTCGGTGCTGGACGCGCTGCGCAAGACCGATGTCGTCCGCGGCGAGGCCGGTGGCATCACCCAGCACATCGGCGCCTATCAGGTCACCACGGACAACGGCCAGAAGATCACCTTCCTCGACACGCCGGGCCACGCGGCCTTCACCTCCATGCGCTCTCGCGGCGCCAAGGTGACGGACATCGTGGTGCTGGTGGTCGCGGCCGACGATTCGGTCATGCCGCAGACCGTCGAGGCGATCCATCACGCCCAGGCGGCCGGGGCGCCGATCATCATCGCGGTCAACAAGATCGACAAGCCGGACGCCGATCCGAGCCGCGTGAAGCAGGATCTGCTGCAGCACAACATCGTGGTCGAGGAGATGGGCGGCGAGCAACTCGTCGTCGAGATCTCCGCGCTGAAGGGCACCAACCTCGATTCGCTGGTGGAGACCATCGTGCTCCAGGCGGAGTTGATGGACCTGAAGGCCAATCCCGACCGCACTGCCAACGGTACGGTGATCGAGGCGCAGCTTGAACAGGGCCGCGGCGCCGTGGCGACCGTTCTGGTTCAGGGCGGGACGCTGAAGGTCGGCGACATCTTCGTCTCCGGCGCGACCTGGGGCCGTGTCCGCGCCCTGGTGGACGAACACGGCGAACGTCTGGACGCGGCCGAGCCGTCCCGTCCGGTCGAGGTGCTGGGCTATCAGGACGCCCCGTCGGCCGGCGACGACTTCATCGTGGTCGACAGCGAATCCCGCGCCCGCGAAGTGGCCGAGGTCCGCGCCCGGCGCATGAAGAACCACCTCGCCTCGCAGGGCGGCCGCGGCACGCTGGAGCAGATGCTGTCAGCCATCAAGGAAGGCCAGGCGGCCGAGGTGCCGATCCTCATCAAGGGCGACGTGCAGGGCTCGGTCGAGGCGATCGTGGCCTCGGCGGAGAAGATGTCGACCGACGAGGTCAAGGCGCGCATCCTCCACGCTGGCGTCGGCGGCATCACGGAAACCGACGTCACCCTGGCGAAGTCCGCCGGGGCGGTGATCTTCGGCTTCAACGCGCGACCCAACAAGCAGGCGCGCGAGGCAGCCGAACGCGATGGCGTCGATATCCGCTACTACAACGTCATCTACGAGTTGACGGACGACCTGAAGGCCATCATGAGCGGCCTTCTGGAACCCGAATCCAGGGAGATCAACCTGGGCACGGCCGAGGTCCGTCAGGTGTTCAACATCACCAAGGTCGGCAAGATTGCCGGCTGTCTGGTTGTGGACGGCACGGTCAAGCGCAATGCGAAATATCGCCAGCTGCGCGACGGCATCGTGCTGCACGAAGGCACCATCGCCAACCTGAAGCACTTCAAGGAAGAAGTGGCCGAAGTGCGCCAAGGCAGCGAATGCGGCATTGCCTTCCAGAACCATCAGGACATCCAGGACGGCGATCAGATCGAGGTGTACGAGATTCAGGAGATCGAGCGGACGCTGTAGCGCCATGACCGGCGCGCAGCGGCCGCTCTCTATCCCATGCGTCATCACCGCAACAAGTCCGAAGGGCCCGGCACGCGGCAACTGCGTGTCGGCGAACTGATCCGTCACGCGTTGTCGGAAACGCTGAACCGCGGCGAGGTACAGGATCCGGCGGTCAGCGGCCGCTCGATCACCGTGACCGAGGTTTCGCTCTCGCCCGACCTGCGCAACGCCACGGTCTTCGTCGAACCGCTGGGCGGCGTCGAGGTCGATGACGTTCTGGCCGGCCTGAACCGCTCGGCCCGTTTCCTGTCCGGCCGGATCGCCCGCTCGGTGAAGCTGAAATACGCGCCGAAGCTGGTCTTCCGCCGCGACGAGACCTTCGAACACGCCGACCACATCGACCGGATACTGCGCTCCGACGCCGTCCGCGGCGACCTGGACGACGATGGGACGGCGTAGGCGCGGCCAGCCCGTACATGGCTGGCTGGTCCTCGACAAGCCCGTGGGGCCGACCTCCACCGACATGGTCAATCGCGCCCGGCGGCTGCTGGACGCGCAGAAGGCGGGCCATGCCGGCACCCTCGATCCGCTGGCCAGCGGCATCCTGCCCATCGCTTTCGGCGAGGCCACGAAATGCGTGCCGTTGCTGAACGACGCCACGAAGGTCTATCGCTTCACCGTGCGCTGGGGCGTGCAGACCACGACCGACGACGCCGAAGGCGAGGCTCTGGCCGAAAGCGATGTCCGGCCCGGCCCGTCCGCCATCGACGCCGCGCTGACCGCGTTCACCGGCCGGATCATGCAGACTCCGCCGACCTTCTCCGCCATCAAGGTGAATGGCCAACGGGCCTATGATCTGGCGCGCGCCGGCGCCCCGCCGGATCTGCCGCCCCGCGAGGCGGAGATCTACAGCCTGGTGCATCTCGACGACCCGGATCCGGACCACAGCCGCTTCGAGATGCGGTCCGGCAAGGGCGTCTATGTGCGCAGCCTGGCGCGCGATCTGGCCCTGGCGCTCGGCGCCCGCGGCCACGTCGCCGAACTGCGCCGCACGGCGGTGGGTCCGTTCCGCGAAAGCGCGGCGATTTCTCTGGATGATTTCGTTTCCCTGTGCGATAAGCGCGCCGGCCTTGAGGCCCTGTCACCGATCGAGACCGCGCTGGACGACATCCCGGCTCTGGCCCTGACCGGTGAGCAGGCTGACAGACTTCGTCATGGTCAGCCGGTCCGGGTCCTCAACTTCACGTCCCCGGAGGCGGAATTGCTGTGCGTGATGCACGACCGCAAGCCGGTGGCGCTGGCCCGCTACCGCTCGGAATTCGTCGAGCCGGTGCGTGTGTTCAATCTCTGACCGGCCACGGCCGGTCTGCGAAATCGAGATGGAGAATACGATGTCGATCACTGCCGAACGCAAGTCGGAACTGATCAAGGAATTTGCCCGCGAAGGCGGCGACACGGGTTCCCCCGAGGTCCAGATCGCGATCCTGACCGAACGGATCGTCAATCTGACCGAGCACTTCAAGACCCACAAGAAGGACAACCACTCGCGCCGCGGCCTGCTGATGCTGGTCTCCAAGCGGCGCTCGCTGCTTGACTATGTCAGGGGCAAGGACGAGGCGCGCTATCGCGAACTCATTCAGCGTCTCGGAATCCGCCGCTGACGCTGCGGCCCGGCCGGCGCGCCGGGCAAGGAAATCGGAAAGCTGACAGGCGCGGGCCGCAGGGGCGGACCCCGCCTTCCGGTTTCAGGATCAGCCCAGGGGGGCTGAAGGAAGGTATGCAAGAATGTTTCAGGTAAAACGAAAAGAGATCGAGTGGGGCGGGCGCAAGCTGGTCCTCGAAACGGGCAAGGTCGCCCGCCAGGCGACAGGCTCCGTGATGGTGACCTATGGCGAGACCATGGTGCTCTGCACGGTCGTCGCCGAAAGGTCCCCGAAGCCGGACCTGGATTTCTTCCCGCTGACCGTCAATTACCAGGAGAAGTATTTCGCCGCGGGCAAGATCCCCGGCGGCTTCTTCAAGCGAGAGGGCCGGCCCGCCGACAGCGAGACGCTGACCAGCCGCCTGATCGACCGGCCCGTCCGGCCGCTGTTCGCCCCGGGCTTCAAGAACGAGACCCAGATCATCTGCACCGTGCTGCAGCACGATCTGGAGAATGAGCCCGACGTCGCCGCGATGGTGGGCGCCTCCGCGGCGCTGACCATTTCCGGCCTGCCTTTCATGGGCCCGCTGGGCGGCTGCCGTGTGGGTATGGTGGACGGCGAATACGTCCTCAATCCATCCCGCCAGCAGATGCCCGACTCCCGTCTCGACCTGTTCGTCGCCGGCACCGTCGACGCCGTCATGATGGTGGAATCGGAGGCCGACGAGCTCAGCGAGGACGAGATGCTGGGCGCGGTGATGTTCGGCCACAAGGCCTATCAGGAAGTCATCGACGCCATCATCGACCTGGCCGAGACGGCCGCGAAGGAGCCCTGGGCCCCGCCGCCGCCGCTCTACACCGACTCTCTGATGGAGCAGATCTCCGGCATCGCCCGCGACGATCTCGCCGCCGCCTACACGATCCGCGAGAAGACCGCCCGCCAGGACGCCGTCTCGGCGGCCAAGCAGAAGGTCAAGGACGCCCTCGCTGAACACGAGGAAGGCCGGCAGGCGGTCGGCGCCGCGCTCAAGGACCTCGAGAAGAACATCGTCCGCAACGGTATCCTTGACACCGGACAGCGCATTGACGGCCGCGATACCCGCACGGTTCGCCCGATCGAATGCGAGGTCGGCATCCTGCCCCGCGCGCACGGTTCGGCGCTGTTCACCCGCGGCGAGACCCAGGCCCTGGTGGTCACCACGCTGGGGACCGGCCAGGACGAGCAGATCATCGACGCGCTGGCCGGCGAAAGCCGCGAGCACTTCATGCTGCACTACAACTTCCCGCCCTATTCGGTGGGCGAGACCAGCTTCCGCCTGGGCCCGGGACGCCGGGAAATCGGCCACGGCAAGCTGGCCTGGCGGGCGGTCCATCCGCTGATGCCGTCGAAGACCGAATTCCCCTACACCATCCGGATCGTTTCCGAGGTGACGGAATCCAACGGCTCTTCCTCGATGGCGACCGTCTGCGGCACCTCGCTGGCGATGATGGATGCGGGCGTGCCGCTGCGCCGCCCGGTCTCCGGCATCGCCATGGGCCTGATCCTGGAAGGCGATCGTCACGCCGTCCTGTCCGATATCCTCGGCGACGAGGATCATCTGGGCGACATGGACTTCAAGGTCGCCGGCACGTCGAAGGGCGTCACCTCGCTGCAGATGGATATCAAGATCGCGGGCATCACCGAGGAGATCATGAAGACCGCCCTCGGTCAGGCCAATGAGGGCCGCGCCCACATCCTGGACTGCATGTCGAAGGCGATCAGCGCAGGCCGCGAGGAGCTGAAGGAAACCGCTCCGCGCATTTCCGTGATCAAGGTTCCGACCGACAAGATCCGCGACGTCATCGGCACCGGCGGCAAGGTGATCCGGGAAATCACCGAGGTCACCGGCTGCAAGATCGACATCGACGACGATGGCACGGTGAAGGTGGCTTCCAACGACGGCGACGCCGCGCAGAAGGCGCTCGACTGGATCCATTCCATCGTCGCGGAGCCGGAGCCCGGCGCGGTCTACAAGGGCAAGGTCGTGAAGATCATGGACTTCGGCGCCTTCGTGAACTTCTTCGGAAGCCGCGACGGCCTGGTCCATGTCTCCGAGATGCAGGAAGGCCGCACCGAGAAGGTGACCGACGTCGTCAACGAAGGCGACGAGGTCTACGTCAAGCTGCTGGAGGTCGACGACCGCGGCAAGGTGCGCCTGTCGATGCGCTATGTCGATCAGGAGACCGGCATCGAGAAGGAGGGCATCGAGCCCCTGCCCCAGCGCGAGCGCTCGGGCGGCGGCGACCGCCGTCCCCGCCGGCGCGACTGACGCCACGGCCCGAACTGAACGGGAAACCCCGGAAGCGCCGCTTCCGGGGTTTTTCTTTGCCCGCTCCGCCGCCCTCGCCCAGAATGCCGCGCGGGAGGAATGCGACATGAAGCAACTGGCCACGGGCTACGGCCTGATCGAGGCGCCGCTGTGGGATGCGGAACGCGGGCTGCTGTTCAGCGACGTGCAGAACGGCGGGGTCCATGCCCTGAGCCGTGACGGCGCGGTGACGACGCTCATCCCCCATCGCCGCGGCATCGGCGGCATGGTCCATCATGTCGACGGCGGCGTGGTGGTCGGCGGGCGCAACATCGCCTTCAAGAGCTTCGACGGGACGCGCACGGAGATCCTGCTGGACAAGGACATCACCGAAACGGCCATCGGCTTCAACGACTTCACCACCGACGCGGCCGGCCGGCTCTTTGTCGGCTCGCTCGGTTTCCAGGTCTTCAGCGGCGATCCCGAACGGCCGGGACACCTCCATGTCATTCACCTGGATGGCACCGCCTCGACGGTTTCCGACGGCATCATGCTGACCAACGGCATGGGTTTCTCGCCCGACGGCACGCGGCTCTACCATTCGGATGCGCGCCGGAACATCGTGCGGGTCTACGAGGTCGACGACGGCCGGGTCGGCGAGTGGTCGGTGTTCGCCGAGTTCGAGGACGGCCATCCGGACGGGCTGTGTGTCGCCGAGGACGGCGCTGTCGTCGTCGCCGTCGCCTTCGGCAGCCGCGTCGCCGTGCTGGAGCCGGACGGATCGCTGCGGGAAAGCCTCCGGGTTCCGCTGCCCATGGTCACCAGCGTGGCTTTCGGCGGCGGCGATCTCCGCGATCTCTATGTCGTCACCGGCTCCCGCGAGGGCCCGCACGAGAACTGCGGCAGCATCTATGTCACCGACATCGGCGTCGCCGGCCTCGCCGTCGCGTCATGCCGGGTGCGGTTGAGGTGGGACGATTAAACGGTCAACCGGCCAGATCGATTCGCCAATTACGGGACCGCCACTCACTCGGCGTGTCACCCCCGCCTCTGTGCGGGGGTCCGGAGCGGCTTCGCCGCAAGTCGATGATCCTGGCCGGATGCCCGCACGGGGGCGGGCATGACACCCAAGCGGCGGTGGCGATTCAATCTAACACCGGAACGATCTAACCCAGGAGATCGAGCCATTCCTGCTCGGTCAGGGTCGTGACACCCAGTTCGGCGGCCTTCTTCGCCTTGGAGCCGGCCCCGGGGCCGGCGACGACGTAGTCGGTCTTCTTCGAGACCGAGCCGGAAACCTTCGCCCCCAGCGATTCCGCACGCGCCTTGGCCTCGTCCCGGGTCATGGTTTCCAGCGTGCCGGTGAACACCACGGTCTTGCCGGCGACCGCCGTGTCGCGCTTCGGCGCTTCGAAATCCGTGACCCGCACTTCCGCCAGCAGCGCGTCGAGCACCTCGCGGTTGTGCGGTTCGGCGGCGAACTCGGCCAGCGCGTCGGCGACGGTCGCGCCGATGCCGTCGATGGCGACCAGTTCCTGATAGGCCTCGGACTCCGGTCCTTCCGCCGCCGCCCGCGCGGCCGCCAGAAGGTCGTCGAGCCTGAGATAGTTCGTCGCCAGCACGCGCGCCGTCTGCTGGCCGACATGGCGGATCCCGAGGGCGAACAGGAAACGGTCCAGGCCGATCTCGCGGCGTTCCTCAATGGCGGCGAACAGGTTCCGCACCGATGTCGCGCCGAAGCCCTCGCGCTCCTCCAGCTTCAGTTCCCCGTTGCGACCGGGCAGGGTGAAGATGTCGGCCGGGGCGCGGATCACGCCTTCCTGGAAGAACATCTCGATCTGCCGCGTGCCCAGGCCTTCGATGTCGAAGGCGTTGCGGGAGACGAAGTGCTTGAGCCGCTCCACCGCCTGCGCCGGGCAGATCAGCCCGCCGGTGCAGCGGCGCACCACGTCGAGTTGGCCGTCGGCGCGCACGTCGCGGACGGCGTGGCTGCCGCAGGCCGGGCAGGTCTCGGGAAACGCGTAGTGCTTCGCGTCTACGGGCCGCTTGTCCTCGACCACGCCCAGGATCTGCGGGATCACGTCGCCGGCGCGCTGCAGGATCACCGTGTCGCCGATACGGACGTCCTTGCGGGCGATCTCGTCCTCGTTGTGGAGCGTCGCGTTGGAGACCACGACGCCGCCGACGGTCACCGGCTCCAGCCGCGCCACCGGCGTCAGCGCGCCCGTCCGGCCGACCTGGATGTCGATGCCCTTCAGCACCGTCATGGCCTTTTCGGCGGGGAACTTGTGGGCGATGGCGAACCGCGGAGAGCGGCTGACATAGCCGAGCCGGTCCTGCCAGTCGAGGCGGTCGACCTTGTAGACGACGCCGTCGATGTCGTAGTCGAGTTCCCCGCGCCCGGCCTCGATCTCCCGGTAGAGCGCCATGATCTCGTCGACGCCGCGGCAGATGCGCGTCAGCGGGTTGATGGTGAAGCCCCAGCCCTCGAGCGCCGCCAGCACGCCGGACTGGGTGTCGGCGGGCAGGGCCGAGACCTCCCCCCAGGAATAGGCGAAGAAGGCGAGTTTCCGGTTCGCCGTGACCGAGGCGTCGATCTGGCGGAGCGAACCGGCCGCCGCATTGCGCGGATTGGCGTAGATCTGCCGCCCCGCCTCGGCCTGGGCGCGGTTCAGCTCGGCAAAGGCCGTCTTCGACATGTAGACCTCGCCGCGCACCTCGAAGACATCCGGCGCGCCGTTCGGCAATTCGTTCGGTATGTCGCCCACGGTGCGGACATTGGCGGTGACGTCCTCGCCCTCATAGCCGTCGCCGCGCGTGGCGCCGGTGACCAGCCGCCCCTTCTCGTAGCGGAGCGAGGCCGACAGCCCGTCGATCTTCGGTTCGGCGTTGAGCGCGATTTCCGTTTCGGCGTCGAGGTTGAGAAACCGGCGCACGCGCTGGATGAAGTCGGCGACGTCCTCTTCGGAAAAGGCGTTGCCCAGCGAGAGCATGGGTCGGGCGTGCGTCACCTTGCCGAAGCCGGAGGCCGGCGCCGCGCCCACGCTCTGCGTCGGGCTGTCCAGGGTCACGAGGTCCGGATGCTCCGCCTCCAGTTCCTCCAGACGCGCACGCAACCGGTCGTATTCGGCGTCCGTGACCGTCGGCGCATCCTCCTGGTAGTAGCGGCGGTCGTGTTCGCGGATCTGCTTCACCAGCCCGGCGTGCTCCTCGCGCGCTTCGATCGGCGCCCTGTCGCTCATGGCTGCCTCCCGCTCAGCAGCTTGTCGGCGGCGGCGCGCGCTTCCGCCGTGATTTCCGCGCCGGACAGCATGCGCGCGATCTCCTCGCGCCGTTCGCCGCTTTCCAGCCGGACAACGCGCGTCGTGGCGCGGTCGGAGACGTCCTTGGCTATCAGCCACTGCCGCCCCGCGCGCGCGGCGACCTGCGGACTGTGGGTGACGACCAGAACCTGGAAGCGCCCGGCGAGACGTTGCAGCCGCTCGCCCACGGCGTCCGCCGTCGCGCCGCCGACGCCCCGGTCGACCTCGTCGAAGATCAGCACCGGCGCATCGCCCGAACCGGCCAGCACCACCTTCAGCGCCAGCATGAATCGCGAGAGCTCGCCCCCCGAAGCGATCTTCGCGATCGGGCCCGGCTCCGCGCCCGGATTGGTCGCGACCTCGAAGCGCACCTGATCGGCGCCCTGCGCACCCCAGTCCTGCTCCGCCAGCGGCGCAACACCGGTCAGGAACCGCGCCCCGCCCATCCGCAGGGGCTCGAGTTCGCCGCGAACCGCCTCGTCCAGCCGGCCGGCCGCTTCGCGGCGCGCGGCCGACAGCGTCTCCGCGGCCGCAAGATAGGTTTCCCGCGCCGCCCGCGCTTCGCCGGCCAGCCGCTCGATGTCCCGACCACCGCCCTCGATCGCGGCGAGCTGGCTGCGGTAGCGTTCCAGCAGTTCGGGGAGACCGTCCGCTTCGACCCGATGCTTGCGCGCCGCGCCGCGCAGCGCGAACAACCGCTCGTCGACGCGTTCCAGTTCGCCCGGTTCCGCGTCCAGATCGGCCGCCACGGCCGAAATCGCGTTCACCGCCTCATCGGCCTCCACCGCCGCCCGCGCCAGGGCGTCGAGCGCCGCCTCCAGCCGTCCCGCGGCCCGGTCCCGAACCCTGTCCAGGGCGCGTTCGGCGGCACGCAGGCGGGAAGCCACGCCGCCTTCGTCCTCCAGTGCGCCGACAGCGTCGGAGACCGCCTCGGCGATCTTCTCCACCTGCATCAGGAAGCCGCGGCGCTCGGCCAGCCGCTCCTCCTCACCGGGCTCCGGCGACAGCTCCTCCAACTCGGCCAGGGCGTGTTCAAGGAAGTCCTGCTCCGCCCGCGCCTTCTCGACTTCCGCGACGCGCGCGGCGTGGGCCTTCTCCAGCCGCCGCCATTCGGCGTGCGTGCTCCCGACGGCCCCCAGGCGGGCGTCGTTGCCCGCAAAGCGGTCCAGAATGCCGCGATGGTTGGCCGTCTTCATCAGCCCGACCTCCGCCGCCTGTCCATGAACCTCGACAATGGTTTCGCCCAGCCGTGCGAGGAACCCCACGCTGACCGGCTGGTCGTTGACGAAGGCCCGGCTACGGCCGTCCGCCGACAGGGTGCGGCGGACGATGAGCTGATCCTCGGGCTCGATTTCCTGTTCGCGCAACAGTTCCTGCGCGGGATGGTCGTCGGGAAGTTCGAAGACAGCGATCACCGCGCCGCGGTCGGCGCCGGAGCGCACCAGCCGGCCCTCCGCGCGCTGGCCGATAGCGAGGCCGAGGGAATCGAGCAGGATCGACTTGCCGGCGCCGGTCTCGCCGGTCAGCGCGCAAAGGCCGCCGGCCAGATCGATATCCAGCCGGTCGAAGACGACGATGTCACGAATCGAGAGCGACCGGAGCATCGCCCATATACATCAGAAAATGCTGTTCCAGACCTGCGAAATCCAGGAACCCTCGCTGGCCTCCGGCTCCAGGTCCTCGCCCTGGAGCATGGCATAGGAGTCCCGATACCACTGGCTCTGCGGGTAATTGTGGCCCAGCACGGCCGCGGTCGCCTGCGCCTCGTCGGTCACACCGAGGGACAGATAGGATTCGACCAGCCGGTGCAGCGCCTCGGGCGTGTGGCTGGTGGTCTGGAACTGCTCCACGACATTGCGGAACCGGTTGATGGCCGCGACGTAGTGACCGCGCTGCAGGTAGTAGCGGCCGACCGTCATCTCCTTGCCCGCCAGATGATCGCGGGTCAGCGCCAGCTTGGCCTGGGCATCCTGCGCGTAGGCCGAGCGCGGATAGCGCTGGAGAACCTCCTGCAACTTGTTCAGCGCCTCGCGCGTGCGGCCCTGGTCGCGCTCCACATCGGCGATCTGCTCGTAGTTGGAGACCGCGATCATGTAGTGGGCATAGGGCGTGTCCTTGCTGCCCGGATGCAGGCGAATGAAGCGTTCGGCCGCGCCGATGGCGAGGTCGTAATCGTTGGTCATGTAATAGGAGAAGATCGCCATGATCTGCGCCTTGGTGGCCCAGACCGAATAGGGATACTGCCGCTCGACCAGATCGAAGCCAGCCGCCGCCTGTTCGTAATCTTCGGCCACGAGCGCATCCAGCGCACTGTTGTAGAGCACTTCGACGGGGGGTTCCGGGGCTGGCTGCGCGCCGGCGACCGGAGTCTCGTCCTCGCCGCCCGAGCAGCCGGCGAGAAACGCGGCAAGCAGGGTCAACAGCGTCAGCGCGCCCAGTGAGCGCACGATCGGAAATCTGGATTCCATAGGGGCTTATTCTCACGACGGATGAGCGAAATCAAGCGGCCCCGAGCCCGTCCGCGCGCCGTAACGGAAGACGGCACGGGACTTGAAGCTTCCGGCTGCGGACCAGACGCCGACCGAGCCCGGCCGGAGCCAAGTCCCCAACTGGATCACAATTGGTGACAGGGAGAGACCAAATGCAACACGACCGAAGCGTCGACCGGCATGTCGGGGAGCGGATCCGCAGCCGCAGGGCCGAACTGGGCCTGACGCAGCACGATCTGGCGTCGACGCTGGGCATCTCCTACCAGCAGGTTCAGAAATACGAGACCGGGTCCAACCGCGTCAGCGCGGGACGGCTCTATGACCTCTCCCAGCGGCTCGGCTGCCATGTCGGATATTTCTTCGACGGGCTGGAACCGTCCACCGTGATGCCGGAACTCGGTCATGGCGGTCAGAACCGGACCACGATCGAACTGGCGCGCAATTTCAATCGCCTGCCGACCGGCACCGTGAAGGGGGCGATCAGCAGCCTGGTGCGCGCGCTGGCCGACGGCGAGGAAACCGACATTCAGGCCGCGGCCCACCGGATCGCGGCGGAATAGCCGCACCGCGGCAATGCGGGTCCGAAGGGATGCCGACGGTCAGTCGGCTGCGTCGACCAGCCTGAGCTCTTCCCAGTCAGCCGTTTCCTGTTCGATGACATAGTTGGCCCGGTCCGCGAACAGGGCCTTCAGCAACCGGTTGTTGAGCCCGTGACCAGCGCGTTCGCCGTGATAGGCGCCGACGATGCGATGGCCCGCGGTATAGAGATCGCCAATCGCGTCGAGCGCCTTGTGGCGCACGCTCTCGTCCTCGTAGCGCAGCCCCTCGGGATTCAGCACCTTGTCGCCCTGCACCACGACAGCGTTGTCCAGCGAACCGCCCTTGGCGAGTCCGGCCGCCCACATCCCCTCGATCTCCTCGTAGAGACAGAAGGTCCTCGCCCGCGCGACATCCTGCTCGAAGCTGTGGAAGCCGGGATGGAACTGCGTCGACTGCGCCGCGAGCAGCGCATTGTCGAAGGCGATGTTGAAGCTCAGCCGGAACTCGTCCGCCGGCGACAGCCGTGCCCAGGTCCGGTCGTCGCCGACGCGCACCTCGCGGAGGATGCGGATGACCCGGCGCGGCATGTCCTGCTGCTTGATGCCGGCCTCGCGGATCATCTCCACGAAGGGCGCGGCGCTGCCGTCCATCACCGGGGTTTCCGGGCCGGAGACGTCCACGAAGCAGTTGTCGATCTCCATGCCGGACAGCGCCGACATGACGTGCTCGATGGTGGCGACCGACGCGCCGTCCGCGTTGGCGATCGCCGTGCAGAGCCGCGTGTCGGCGACATGATCGAAGCGCGCCGGAATCACGGCGGCATCGCCTTCCAGGTCGGTACGGCGGAAAACGACGCCTGTATTCGCCGGGGCGGGCCTGAGGGCAAGGCGCACATCCACGCCGGAGTGGAGACCCACGCCGTTGCGCTCGACGCCCTTCGCGATGGTTTTCTGAAAGCTCACGCGTAATGCCCCTATCGTGACCCGATACCGGTACTCATCCAATCTGTCGGCCGGGTGAAAAAAAGCCCCTCGCCGGCCATGCTGTCGCCTCGATTAAGCGACTGAATCACTTAAAGAAAGGCGCTGTCAGGGTTATATGAACGGCCCTGACAGCGCTCAAGTCACTCTTTGTTACCCTCTGTTACCCTGCCAAGCCTCTGGCGGGGCGGTCTTCAGTTCGCCTGACGCCGCAGGAAAGCGGGAATGTCGAGGTCGTCCTCGACGGCCTGGCTGCGCTTCTGTTCCGGTTCGCCCAGATCCAGACGCGGCGCGCCCATCTGGGGCTCGCTGCGGGCCTCGTCTTCGGCGGAACCGCCGGTCCTGGCGCCGAACAGACCGCGTCGCGGTTCGGGTTTCGAAGCCTCCTCCTGCTTCGGTGCGCGACCGGTCAGCCGGTCGAACAGCGACCGCGCCTTCGGGGCGTCATCCCTTTCCGCACCCGCAGCATGACGCGGCGCGGCAACGGCGGGCTTCGGCTCGGGCTCGACCGGCGCCTTGCTGCCAATCACCGGACGGGCCGGCGGCGGACCGTTGCGGTTGGTCGGGAAGGTCGGAAACTCGTAGTTCTGCTTGTCCGCATGCTGTTCGGCGGCTTCGGCCCGGGGTTCGGGACGCGCCGCCGCTTCGGCGACGTCATCGACCACCGGAGGCTGAACGCGGGCTTCCTCGTCGGGCGCGGCATGGTCCTCCGGCTCCATCTTCAGCGCCGTCGCGCCGGCGCCGAATGACGGCATGCGGGGCATGGAAGGCTGCGGCTGCGGCGGATTGGCGGCGGCCTGCTGCGCCGCCGTGGCGGCCGGACGGCCCGTCTGACCCGTCGAGGCGACCACGCGCGGGGTGAAGCCGGCCATGGGCTCGGCGGCCTCTTCCTCGATCGCGTCGATGCCGGTGGCGACCACGGACACGCGCATCTGGCCGTCCAGTTCCGGGTCCAGGATGGAGCCGATGATGATGTGGGCGTCCTCGTCCACCTCCTCGCGGATCAGGCTGGCGGCCTCGTCGACCTCGTGCAGTGTCAGGTCCATGCCGCCGGTGACATTGATCAGCACGCCGCGAGCGGATTTCAGGCTGAGATCCTCGAGCAGCGGGTTGGCGATGGCGTCGCCGGCCGCGCGCCGCGCCCGCTCCTCGCCCTCGGCCTGGCCGGTGCCCATCATCGCCTTGCCCATCTCGTTCATCACGGTGCGGACGTCGGCGAAGTCCAGGTTGATCAGGCCGGGCTGCACCATCAGGTCGGTGATGGAGCGCACGCCCGAGTGCAGCACCTCGTCGGCGATCTTGAAGGCGTCGGCGAAGGTGGTCTTCTCGTTGGCCACGCGGAACAGGTTCTGGTTCGGAATGACGATCAGCGTGTCGACATTGCGCTGCAGTTCCTTGACGCCCTCCTCGGCGATCGCCAGGCGGCGCTTGCCTTCGAACTGGAAGGGCTTGGTGACCACGCCGACGGTTAGCACGCCGGCCTCGCGGGCCGCGCGGGCGATCACGGGTGCGGCGCCGGTGCCGGTGCCGCCGCCCATGCCGGCGGTGATGAAGCACATGTGCGCGCCTTCGAGATGCTCCATGAGCTGGGGCATGGCCTCCTCGGCGGCCTGGCGGCCGACATCGGGCTGGGCGCCGGCGCCCAGCCCCTGGGTCAGACCCGCGCCAAGCTGGATCTGCTTGGAGGCGCGGGACTTGTTCAGCGCCTGCGCGTCGGTGTTCGCGGCGACGAACTCCACGCCCTGCAGTTCGGATTCGATCATGTTGTTGACTGCGTTGCCGCCGGCGCCACCCACGCCGAAGACGACGATCCGGGGCAGCGTTTCCGTCAGTTCCGGATAAGTCAGATTGATGGGCATGTTGATGCCTCCTTGCTCAATGCTCGACAGAGGGGTTCAGGGTTGCGGAGCCGGTTTGCCGGTCCCGTGGCGCTGTTCGCGGGCGCGCCTTCCCGTCGGTTCCCCGACCGGGGGAATTGCGTGTGGATTCGATCGGCCCGGGCCATCAGAAGTTCTCCCTGAGCCAGCGGCCGATGCGGATCAGCCCGCCGCTGCGGCGCTGCGCCGTGGGGCCGCCGGCGAGCTGCGCCCTGGCCTCCAGCCTGCGGTCGGCGAAGGCCAGGCTGCCGGCCAGCGCACAGTAGGCGGGGCTCAGCATGGCCTCGGGCAGACCCGTGACGTTCTGGGGGCGGCCGATACGAACCGGCTTGTCCAGGATGTCGTGAGCGAGGCGGTCGATTCCCGACAGCAGGCTGCCGCCGCCGGTGAGCACGATCTTGCGCCCGGCCATGGCGGCATGGCCGCTCGATTCGATGCGTTCGCGCACGGTCTCCAGGATTTCCTCGACGCGCGGTCGGATGACGCCGATCAGCAGCGACAGCGGCATGCGGCTGGAGGCGCTCTCGGTCCAGCCGTCGCCGATCGCGGGCACGGGGATCGTCTCGTCGTCGTCATGCGGGCCGACGAAGACGCCGCCGCGTGTGGTCTTCAGCCGCTCGGCGGCATCGATCGAGGTGGCGAGAATGCGGGCGATGTCGTTGGTGACGTGCGCGCCGCCGATCGGCACCGAATCGACGTGGATCAGGTGCCCGTCGCGGAAGATGCCGATCTTGGTGACGCCGGCGCCGATGTCGACGACCACCGCGCCGAGGTCCCGCTCGTCCCAGGTCAGCGCGCCGAGTCCGGCCGCGTAGGCGCCGGCCACCAGGTCGACCGGCGTCAGGTGCGCACGGCCGATGCAGATGTCCAGGTTGCGCTGGGCCGAGGTGGCGGCGGTGACGATGTGAACGTCGACGCCCAGCCGCCGGCCTTCCATGCCGCGCGGATCGTGGATGCCGCCGGCGCCGTCCAGGGAAAAGCCCACGGGAATGGCGTGCAGCACGGAGCGTTCGCCCGGCTCCGAGCGGGCGCCGGCCTGCTTCAGCAGGCGCTGCACGTCATGATCGCCGATCGGACGGTCCGGGGCAGCCACCTCGACACCCACCATGTGGGAGGCGGGATGGCCGCCCGAGAGCACCACGAAGACCTCGTCGATGGCGATCCCGGCCATCTTCTCGGCGGTATCCACGGCGGCGCGGATCGCGGCTTCCGCCGCGTCCATGTCGGTCACCACGCCCTTGCGCAGCCCGTGCGCGCGCCGCGTGCCGGCGCCGAGGACGCGGTAGCCGTCCTCGCCGGGCCGGGCGACGACGCAGGCCACCTTGGCGGAACCAACGTCGAGCGCGGCGATGATGTGGGAACGCGAACTGGCCATGCTTTCAGGTCTCCCGCTCAACCGCGCCGGGTTCGGCGGCCGGCGGCTCCAGCCGCACGATCACCCGTCCGGGCACGCGAAGATCGATAAGATTCAGACGCTTCTCCAACAGCCCGTCCCGGCGGTTGACCTCGCTGAAGCGGGCCCACGCCTCGCCGGGATCGGTCTCCGGCAGGCGCACGGTGACGCCGCTTTCCATGCCGATGTCCCAGCGGCGTTCCCGGATCAGGCTGGCGGTGCTCACCTGGCGCTTCAGCGCCGGCGCGCTGTCCAGCAGGGCGAACAGTTCGGCCGCTCGGAGGTTCGCGCCCGGCCCCACCAGCCGCGGCAGAGTGAGGTAGCGCGCGCCCACATCGGCCAGAATCACCTGGCCCGTACGGTCGATCAGCGCGGTGCGGCCATCGAGCTGCCAGCGCGCGAAGGGCTCGCGTTCGACGATGGCGATGTGCAGCCGGTCCGGCAGACGGCGGGTGACCGTCGCGGTCTCGACCCAGCCGACACCCTCCACGCGATGCTGCAGGTCCTCCAGGTCGAGGCGCAGGATCGGGTCGCCGACGGCGACGCCCAGCGCGCGGCGAAGCGCCTCGGGGCCGGCCCGGCGGCGGCCTTCCAGCGTCACTTCGGCGACACCCAGCCCTGCGGCGCGGAATGCAGTGTCGAGGCCCTGGTCCATCGCCGCCAGCGCCGCGCCGTGCCAGTCCCGCTGCAGGCCGACATAGCCACCGGCCAGGGCGACCGCGAAGGCTCCGGCGATGACGAAGCGGCCGAGCTTGCGATGACGCTGGCGCCGCAACAGTTCCCGCTCCACCGGCGCCTTGCGGCCCGCCGCGCCCTTGCTCTTCTCGCCGCCGCCCAGCACGCGGTCGGCGCTGTCCGCCATCAACGGTCGCATGATGCGTCCTCCACCAGTTCCCTGCAGAGGTCCTCGAAGCTGAGTCCCTGGTGCGCGGCGATTTCCGGCGCCAGGGACGTGGGCGTCATGCCCGGCTGGGTATTGACCTCCAGCAGGTAGAGTTCCGCGCCGCCCGCACCGGTGTCGTCGTAGCGAAGATCGCTCCGGGTCAGACCGCGGCAGCCGAGCGCCTTGTGAGCGCGCAGCGAATAGTCGAGCGCCAGTTTGTAGTCTCCCTCCGGCATGGGCGCGGGCATCAGGTGCTTCGACCCGCCCGGCGCGTATTTCGCTTCGTAGTCGTAGAAGCGGCCCGGCGAGACGATCTCGATGGCGCCCAGCGCCCGGTCGCCCATGACGGCGACCTGGATTTCCCGGCCGGGGATGTATTTTTCGACCAGCAGGCGCTCATCCGGTTCGCCCTGATCGAGCGGGCGGAAATTGTCGCCTTCCAGGATGATCTCGACGCCCACCGAAGAGCCCTCGTTGAGCGGCTTCAGCACCAGCGGCGGCGCGTATTTCCGGCTCGCGGCCAGCGCCTTGCGGGTCATGACCTCGCCGTCGGGCACGGCGATGCCGGCGTCGCGGAACAGGATCTTCGCTTCGGGCTTGTTCATCGCCAGGGCCGAGGCAAGGACCCCGGAGTGCGTGTAGGGAATACCCATCATTTCCAGCATCCCCTGCACCGTGCCGTCCTCGCCGTAGCGGCCGTGCAGGGCGTTGAAGACCAGATCGACCTTCGCGGCGTTCAGGGTCTCGGCAATGCGCCGGTCGACGTCGATGCGGACCACGTCGTGGCCCAGCGATTCCAGCGCCTTCGCGCAGGCCTCGCCGGTGACCAGCGAAACTTCGCGCTCGGCCGACCAGCCGCCCATGATGACCGCGATCCGGCTCATGAGCGGGCCTCCCGGGCGACGCCGATGCGCCGGATCTCCCAGCGGAGTTCGATGCCGGTGACGGCCTTCACGCGTTCGCGCACCGTCTCGCCCAGGGTCTCGAGGTCGGCGGCCGTGGCCGCACCGCGGTTGATCAGGAAATTGCAGTGCTGCTCCGAAACCTGGGCGTCGCCGATCACCAGGCCGCGGCAGCCGGCGCGGTCGATCAGTTCCCAGGCCTTGTGTGCGGGCGGGTTGGCGAAAGTGCTGCCGCCGGTGCTGGTCTTCACCGGCTGCGTGGTGGTGCGTTCGGCGCTGATCTCGTCCATCCGGCGGCGGATGGCCTCCCGATCGCCCGGCTCGGCGCGCAGGACCGCTTCCACGAAGATCCGGTCCTCGGGCAGCGAACAGTGCCGATAGCCATAGCCGAGTTCCTCGACCGAAGACCATTGCAGGAAGCCGTCCCCGTCCACCCAGCGCGCGGCGAGCACGATGTCCTTCATCTCCTGACCATAGGCGCCGGCGTTCATGCGCAGCGCGCCGCCGATGGTGCCCGGGACGCCGCGCAGGAATTCATAGCCCTTCAGCCCGCGGTCGCGCGCCCGCAGCGCCACCGAGACGTTGCTGCAGCCCGCGCCCACGCGCAGGCCGCGCGCGTCGTCCTCGATATGACCGAAGCCCCGGCCCAGCCGGATGACGACACCGGGGACGCCGCAGTCGCGCACCAGCAGGTTCGCGCCCGCGCCGATGAAGGTCAGCGGCGCGTCCTTCGGCCGGTTCGCCATGAAGTGAACCAGATCGTTCAGGTCGGCGGGCCGAAACAGCACCTCCGCCGGACCGCCGACGCGGAACCAGGTCAGGTCCCTCATCGGCGCCTCGGCCGTGTAGCTGCCGCGCACCTGCGGCAGACGGTCGATCAGCGATGTGGCCCGTCGTGTCATCACCGCCGCCCTCATGCCGTTCCGTCCTGCAGCGCCTGGAGCTGCCCGGGCAGCGCGTTCGCCCACTGGGTGATGGAGCCCGCGCCGAGACAGACGACCATGTCCCCCCCTTCCGCTTCGTCCAGCACCATCGCCGCCAGCGCTTCCGGTCCGGCGAGCGCGCGCACGCGGCGATGTCCGCGGGCGTTCAGCCCCTCGATCAGGGCGTCGCGGTCGAAACCTTCGATCGGCTGTTCGCCGGCCGGATAGACAGGCGCCACCAGCACGGTGTCGGCGTCGTTGAAGCAGGAGCAGAAGTCGCCGAAGAGCGCGGCGAGCCGCGAGTAGCGGTGCGGCTGGACCACGGCAATGACGCGGCCGGCCGTGCTCTCACGCGCGGCCTTCAACACGGCGGCGATCTCCACCGGATGATGACCGTAGTCGTCGATTACGGTGACGCCGCCGGCCTCACCGGTCTTCGTGAAGCGCCGTTTCACGCCGGAGAAGGCGGCGAGCCCGTCGCGGATCGCCTCGTCGCCGATGCCGATCTCTCGGGCGACAGCAATCGCGGCCAGGGCATTGAGGATGTTGTGGCGGCCCGGCATCGGCAGCGTCAGGCCATCGACGCGCGATTCCGCACCGGTGCGGCGGTCGTGGAACTCGACGGCGAAATGGGCCGCGCCTTCGCTGAAGCTCTCGTCGACCGCGCGCACGTCGGCCTGGCGGCTGAAGCCGTAGGAGATGACGCGGCGGTCGGTGATCTGGCCGATCAGCGACTGCACTTCCGGATGGTCGATGCACATCACGGCGACGCCGTAGAAGGGGATGTTCTCGACGAAGGTGACGAAGGCATCGCGGATCTCGTCGAAGTCGGCGTAGTGATCCAGGTGTTCGGCGTCGATGTTGGTCACGATCACCGCAGCGGCCGGCAGCCTGACGAAGCTGCCGTCGGACTCGTCAGCCTCCACGACCATCCACTGGCCGCGGCCCAGACGGGCGTTGGTGCCGTAGGCGTTGATGATGCCGCCGTTGATCACGGTCGGATCGAAGCCGGCATGGTCGAGCAATTGCGCCACCATGGAAGTCGTCGTCGTCTTGCCATGGGTGCCGCCGACAGCCAGCGCCCATTTCAGCCGCATCAGCTCGGCCAGCATTTCGGCGCGGCGGACCACCGGCACGTGCCGTTCGCGGGCGGCGCGAACCTCCGGGTTGTCGGCCTTGACCGCCGAGGAGACGACCAGCGCCTGCGCCTCGCCCAGGTTCTCGGCGCGGTGGCCGATCGAAATCCCGATGCCGAGACCGCGCAGCCGCTCGACATTGGCGCTCTCGGCGATGTCGCTGCCCTGCACGCGGTAACCCAGCGTGTGCATCACCTCGGCGATGCCGCTCATGCCGATGCCGCCAATGCCGACGAAATGGATGGGTCCGATATCCAGGGGCATCTGGGTCATGTCCGGTCCTCCACACTACGCACGCCGGAAACTTCTTCGACCAGATCGGCGAGCCGCTCGGCCGCGTCGGGCATCGCGATCTGCCGTGCGGCCGCCGCCATGCGCGACAGGGCCGCCGGATCCTCCAGCAATGCCTCCAGCGTGCGGCGGCAGGTCGCCACGTCGAATCTCTCGTTGGGCACCAGCCAGGCCCCGCCGGCATCGGCCATGGCGCGGGCGTTGGCCGTCTGATGGTCGTCGGCGGCGTGGGGATAGGGCACCAGGACCGAGGGCCGCCCGGCAACGGCGAGTTCGTTCACGGTCGATGCGCCGGCGCGGGACAGCACCAGATGCGCCGTACCCAGAAGCGCCGCCATGTCCTCGAAGAAGGGCTCCAGCCGTGCTTCCATCCCGGCGGCGGCATAGGCGGCGCGGGCGGCATCCATGTTCTCCGGGCGAACCTGCTGGGTGACGCTCAGCCGCGACCTGAGCCGCTCGGGCAGGCCGCCCAGGGCCTCGGGCACCGTCTCGGCGAAGACCGCCGCGCCCTGACTGCCGCCGAACACGAACAGGTTCAGCGGGCCGTCATGACCGGGGCTTTCATAGGGCGCATCCCGCAGGGTCAGGATCGCGTCACGAACCGGATTGCCGACCACCACGGTGCGCGTGTCCTCGAACCGCTCCAGCCCGCCGGTCGCCGCGAAGGAGAGACCGACCGCAGCGGCGCGGCCGGCGAAAAGCCGGTTGGCGCGGCCGGCGAACGCGTTCTGCTCATGCAGGACGATGGGCCGGCGCTGCCGCCCCGCCGCCCAGAGCGCGGGCAGGGAGGCGTAACCGCCGAAGCCGATGACGGCCGCAGGCGCCAGACGCCGCAGGGCCGCCAGTGCCTGCATGCAGCCACGCCCCATGCGTACCGCCGACCGCAGCTTCTGGCCGATTCCGCCGGCCGGAGACGCCGCTTCGACGGTGACGATCTCGGCGTCGGGGAACCGCTGGCCGAACTGCGCTCCGCGCCGGTCGGTCATCAGCGCCAGACCATGGCCACGGCGCGCGAGCTGCTCGGCCAGCGCCTGCGCCGGGAACAGGTGGCCCCCGGTCCCGCCGGCGGTCAGCACGAATTTCTTCCGCGCCGCCATCAGCCGCCGCCTCCCGGCGCCTGACGGCGCATCAGCGCCAGCAGGAAACCCGCGCCGATCGACAGGGCCACCAGCGAGGAGCCGCCATAGGAGATGAATGGCAGGGTCATGCCCTTGGTGGGCAGCAGATTGAGATTGACGCCGATATTGACCGCCGCCTGCAGGCCGAACATGGCGAGGAAGCCAGTGCAGCAGAGCACGACGAACAGATCGTCCTCGCGGCGCATGCGCATCAGTCCGCGCACCACGATCAGGGCGAACAGGGCGATGCCGACGACGCAGGCCAGGGCGCCGAACTCCTCCGCGGCGACGGCGAACACGAAGTCGGTATGGCCGTCGGGCAGCAGGTACTTCACTTCCCCCTGCCCCGGACCGCGGCCGGTCAGGCCGCCGGCCTCGAAGGCTTCCAGCGCGCGCTCGACCTGGTAGTTCTCGGCCGACGGATCGAGGAACCGGTCGAAGCGTTCCCGGACATGTTCGAACAGGTGATAGGCGCCGAACAGCGCCCCCGCCCCCGCCGCCGCCAGCACGCCGACCAGCAGCATGGGCATTCCGGCGACGAAGTACTGGGCGGCCCAGACGCAGGCCACGACCAGCGACATGCCGATGTCCGGCTGCATTGCCAGAACGCCGACGATCAGCAGGCAGAGCAGGGCGGAAATGCCGACGCCCGGCGGTCCGCCGGGTTCGCGGCGGCCGGCGGCGATCAGCCAGGCGGTGACCACGACGAAGGTCGGCTTGATGAACTCCGAGGGCTGCACCGAAAGACCGCCCAGGCGGAGCCAGCGGGTGGCGCCGTTGACGTCGACGCCCATGAACAGCGTCGCCAGCGTGGCGAGGAAGGCCAGCGCGAAACCGATGATGGCAAGGCGCCGCACCTGCGCGACCGAAAGGATCGAGAGTCCGACCAGCGCCGCCAGCGCGGGCGCGAGGAAGATCATCTGGCGCTGCACGAAGAAGAAGTGGTCCAGCCCCTTGCGGTGCGCGGTCGCGGGCCCCGCCGCCAGGGTGAGGGTGATGCCGATGCCGATCAGCAGCACGAAGGCGACCAGGGTGAACTTGTCCACCGTCCACCACCAGCGGCCCAGGGTCGAGCGGTCGGTGCGTCCGAAGCCGATCATGACGCGCCCTCCGCGTCCGACCGTTCGATGATGAAGGACGCCACGGCGCGGAATGCGTCGCCGCGCGCCTCGAAGTTCGGGAACTGGTCGAAGCTGGCGCAGGCAGGCGACAACAGCACCACGCCGGAACCGGCCTGCCGGGCGTCGGACCAGGCGGTCTCGACCGCCGCGGCCAGCGTACCGCAGCGCCGGGTCTCGACGCGGCCCTCCAGCTCGTCCGCAAAGGCGGCTTCAGCCTCGCCGATCAGATAGGCGCGGCGCACCCGCTCGAGGAACGGGTAAAGCGGGCCCAGTCCGCCCTGCTTCGGCTTGCCCCCGGCGATCCAGTAGATGCCGGCGAAGGCGCCCAGCGCCCGGGCCGCGGCCTCGGCGTTGGTGGCCTTGGAGTCGTTGTAGAAGGTTATGCCCTCGCGCTCGCCGATGCGTTCGATCCGGTGCGGCAGACCGGGAAAGCTCGCGATGGCGCGGGCGATATCGGCGGTCCGGCAGCCGATGGCGCGGCAGGCTGCGTAGGCGGCGGCGGCATTCTGGTGATTGTGCGCGCCCGGCAGCGCCCTGGCCGCCGCAAGGTCCATGACCTTCAGCCCGCCATCGAAGAGCTGGCCCTTCAGGACATAGACCCCATCGGCCAGCGGCCGGCCGACGGCGACGGGCACGACATGGACGTCGTGGCGGTCGGCGAGGCGCTGCGCCAGATCCGCGCCGAAGTCGTCGTCGACGCCGATCACCGCCGTGTCGCCCTGGCCGACCCGGGCGAACAGCCGCTCCTTCGCCGCGACATAGCCGGCCATGCCGCCATGCCGGTCCAGATGGTCGGGGGTGATGTTGAGCAGCACGCTCACCTTCGGCTTGAGCGATTCAGTGAGGTCGAGCTGATAGGAGGAGAGCTCCAGGACGCAGACCTGCTCCGGCTTCGGCGGCTGCAGGTCGAGCACGGCGGTGCCGATATTGCCGCCGACCGCGGCGTCGACGCCGCAGGCGCTCAGGACATGGCCGATCAGCGCCGTTGTCGTGGACTTGCCGTTGGTGCCGGTCACACCGATAACACGCGCCTCGGGACAGGCGCGGACGAAAAGCTCGATGTCGCCGGCGATCTCGACGCCGGAGGCCGTGGCCGCGCGGATCGCCGGATGCGGCTCGGGATGGGTCAGCGGTATGCCCGGCGCGGGCACCAGCATGTCGACGGCGGCCCAGTCGATACGCTCGAGCGCTTCAACCGGGGCGTCCTTCAGCGCGGCGCGGCGTTCGGCGCTGTCGTCCCAGGCGACGACCTCGGCGCCGCCGGCGCGGGCGGCGCGGACAGTGGCAAGGCCGCTCTTGCCGAGGCCCAGGACCGCGATCCGTTTCCCCTCCATCCCCCTCAATGCGATCATCGGCTCACCTCAGCTTCAGCGTGGCGAGGCCGATCAGCGCCAGGATGAGGGCGATGATCCAGAAGCGGATGACGATGGTGGGCTCTTCCCAGCCTTTCTGTTCGAAATGGTGGTGCAGCGGCGCCATGCGGAAGACGCGGCGGCCGGTCAGCTTGAAGCTGGCCACCTGAACGATGACGGAAACGGTTTCCAGAACGAACAGGCCGCCGACGATGGCGAGCACGAACTCGTGCTTCACCACGACGGCGATGGCGCCGAGCGCGCCGCCCAGCGCCAGGCTGCCGGTGTCGCCCATGAAGACCATCGCCGGCGGCGCGTTGAACCACAGGAACCCCAGAGCGGCGCCGACCAGCGCGCCGGTGAAGACCGCCAGCTCGCCCGCGCCGGGCACGAAGTTGATCTGCAGGTACTCGGCGAAGACCGTGTGACCGCTGACATAGGCGATCAGCGCGAAGGTGGCGGAGGCGATCATCACCGGCACGATGGCGAGGCCGTCCAGCCCGTCGGTCAGGTTCACGGCATTCGCCGTGCCGACGATGACGAACATGCCGAAGGGCACGAAGAACCAGCCGAGATCGAGCATGAAGTCCTTCACGAACGGGAAGGCGAGCTGGTTGGACAGGTTCTCCGGCGCAATCAGCGCCAGCCAGACGGTGGCCACCAGGCAGATCCCGAACTCGACGCCCAGTCGCAACCGGCCCGGCAGGCCGCGATGGGTGCCGCCCTTCACCTTGGAATAGTCGTCGACGAAGCCGACCAGACCGAAGCCAAGGGTCACCATGACGACGATCCAGACATACTGGTTCGACAGATCCGCCCAGAGCAGCGTCGCCACCGTGACGGAGAACAGGATCAGGAACCCGCCCATGGTCGGCGTGCCCTGCTTCTTCACGATGTGGCCCTGGGGCCCGTCCTCGCGGATCGGCTGGGCGTAGCGCGGCTGGGACCGCAGCCAGCGGATGAAGTAGGGCCCGACGATGAAACAGACGAGCAGCGCCGTGATGACCGCGCCGCCGGTCCGGAAGGTCAGATAGCGGAACAGGTTGAAGAACAGGAACTGCTCCGAAAGCGGCGAAAGGAGGTTGTAGAGCATGCTCGCCCCCTTCAGCCGCGGGCGGCGGCTGCGCGGCCGCCCTCGCCCAGGGATTTCAGCGCCTCCACGACCACCGCCATGCGGCTGCCGAGCGAGCCCTTGACCAGCACAACGTCGCCGTCGCCGACCGCGGCGGCCACCTTAGGCGCCAGTGTCTCGGAGTCGGGCGCGTGCGTGACCTCGGCGCGGTCCTTCATCGCCGCCTCCAGCCGGGCCATCTCGGGGCCGCAGAGAAAGACCAGCCGGACGCCGCTTTCGGCGAGGTCATCGGCCAGGCCGGCGTGCATCCGGCCCGTTTCGCGGCCCAGTTCCAGCATGTCGCCCAGAACGGCGACACGGCGGCCGCGCCCTGCCGGCTCGGCGGCGCCGAGCACGGAAAAGGCGGCGCGCATGCTGGCCGGATTGGCGTTGTAGCTGTCGTCGATCAGGGTGAAGGAGCGGTCGCCGCGCATTGACACCTGTTCGCGCGCGCCCCGGCCGGCCAGCGGCCGCAGCCGCGCCAGCGCCGGCGCCGCACGGCCGATGTCTGCGCCGGCGGCCTGCAGCGCGGCCAGCACGCCCAGCGCATTCATCACCCAGTGTTCGCCGGGCAGGCCGACGCAGAACGTGGCCTCCACGCCGGCGAGATCGGCGCGGACGCAGGAGCGGTCGGCCTTGACCTTCGCGCAGATCAGCCGGACGTCCGCCGCGTCCGCCGCGCCGAAGGTGACGATCCGCCCGGCGCCCGCCCGCTTTGCCGCCGCGGTCAGACGTGCGGTCTGGGGCAGGTCGGCGGGAATGACCGCTGCGCCATCAGGGCCGAGGCGCTCGAAGATCTCGGCCTTGGCGTCGGCGATGGCATCCAGGGATTCGAACGCCGCCATATGCGCTGGCGCGATGGTGGTGACCAGCGCCACGTCGGGCCGGGCCATCTCGACCAGCGCCGAGATCTCGCCGGGATGGTTCATGCCCAGTTCCAGGACGGTGTACTCGGCATCGCGCGGCATCCGCGCCAGTGTCAGCGGAACGCCCCAATGGTTGTTGAAGCTCTTGTCCGAGGCGTGGACCCGCACCCCGCAGGCGGCAAGACAGTGGCGCAGCGCCTCCTTGGCGCCGGTCTTGCCGGCGGAGCCGGTCACTGCCAGTACCTTCGCCGAGGTCCGCTGGCGGGCGGCGCGGCCGAGATCCTGCAGCCCCTTCAGCGTATCGCCCACGACGACCAGCCGGGCCGGATCGGCGCCGGCCGGCGCACGGTGGACCATGGCCGCCGCGGCGCCCTTCGCGAGCGCGTCTTCGACATAGTCGTGGCCATCGAAGTTCGGCCCTTCCAGGGCCACGAAGAGATCGCCCGCGGTCACGGTGCGGCTGTCGATGGAGACGCCGCCGGCCCGCCAGCCGCCGGCCGCCTGCCCTTCCGTGGCCGCCGCCACCTCGTCCGCATGCCAGAGATCGATCATGTCCGCGCCTCCATTGCCTCGCCCGTCACCGACAGGTCGTCGAACGGAAGCACCTGATCGCCCACGATCTGGCCGGTTTCATGGCCTTTTCCGGCAATCAGCGCGGCATCGCCCTGGCGCAGCATGGAAACGGCGCGGACGATCGCCTCGCGGCGGTCGCCGATCTCGATTCCGCCCGGGCAGGCCGCCATGATCTCGGCGCGGATGGCGGCGGCATCCTCGCTGCGGGGATTGTCGTCGGTCACGATGGCGACGTCCGACAGCTCGGCCGCGATCCGTCCCATGACCGCCCGCTTGGCCCGGTCGCGGTCGCCGCCGCAGCCGAAGACGGTGACGATGCGGCCCGCCGTGTGGGGCCGGAGGGCGGCGATCGCCGCGCGCAGCGCCTCGGGCGTATGCGCGTAGTCGATGAAAGCGGCGGCGCCGGCGGAGCTGCCGGCCGGCTGCAGCCGGCCTGGCGCCCCCGTCAGTCCGGCCAGCGCCGCCAGAGCACCCCGGCGCCCGGAGTCCAGGACGGTCGCCAGGGTGAAGGCCGCGATCGCGTTCTCGGCCTGAAACGCGCCGACGAGAGGCAGGCGGACCTGCGCCCGCACTCCGGCGGCGTCGATCTCGAGATGCTGGCCGTCCAGGTCGGCCTCCAGCACGCGGTAGGTGACGTCGGCGTCGCCCCGGCCATAGGTGACCACGTGCAGCCCGGCCTCGCGGGCGCGGCCGGCGACCGTGGCGCCATGTTCGGAATCGGCGCAGATCACCGCCGGCGCGCCCTTCGGCAACAGCTCGGCAAACAGCCGGCACTTGGCGTCGAGGTAGTCCTCGACGGAGCTGTGATAGTCGAGATGGTCATGGCTGAGATTGGTGAAGCAGCCGGCGGTCAGACACAGCCCGTCGAGGCGGCGCTGGGCCAGCCCGTGGCTGGAGGCCTCCAGCGCCAGATGGGTCACGCCGTCATTGGCCAGCGCCGCCGCCTGCCGCTGCAGCGCCACCGGGTCCGGTGTGGTCAGCGAACCGGGATAGTGGCCGTTCCGGGTGGTCACGCCCAGCGTGCCGAGGCAGGCGGCGTTGATCCCCGCCGCTGCCCAGATCTGGCGCAGGAACCACACGATCGAGGACTTGCCGTTGGTGCCGGTCACGGCGACGACTGTTTCCGGCTGGGAACGGTAGAAACGGGCCGCCATGCGCGCCAGGCAGCGTCGCGGGTCCTGACCGGTGATCAGCGGTACGCCGGCGTCCAGGCTGCGTCCGGCAAGCACGGCGACGGCGCCGCTCGCCACGGCCCGTGGCACGAACTCCGCGCCGTCATGGCGGACGCCCGGCAGCGCGGCAAAGAGAAAGCCGGGACGTACTTCCCGGCTGTCCGCTGTCAGTCCGGCGATGTCGATATCGCCATGTTCGCCCGCGCTCCCGCCTGCAAGCCTAGAGAGTTTCATTCCGCCTCGCTGTCCGTTCGGCGTTGGCGGGGAGGGACAGCGCCTCGATGACACGCGGATCGTCGGGTGCGACAGGGCGCACGCCCAGGATGGGCGCGATCTCGGGAATGATGCGCCCCGCGGTCGGCGCGGCGTTCCAGCCGGCGGTGGCGTAGCCGAAGGTTTCCTTGGTGCCTTTCGGTTCGTCCAGCATGATGAGAATGACGTATCGCGGGTCGTGCATCGGGAAGATGCCCGCGAAGGACGTGATCATCGCCTTGCGGGAATAGCCGCCGGCCTTCGGCTTTTCGGCCGTGCCGGTCTTGCCGCCGACGACATAGCCCGGCGCCTGGGCCTTGCGGCCGGTGCCTTCCGCCACGACGAGCCGGAACAGCTTGCGCAGCTTCTCCGAGGTCGCCGGGGAGATCACCTCGCGCTCGGTGGCCGGGTTGCCGGGTCCGCGGCGCAGCAGCGTCGGCGTGACGTAGCGTCCGCCATTGACCATGGCGGCCATGGCGGCGGTGACCTGCATCGGCGAGACCGCGAGACCATGCCCGAAGGCGATGGTCATGGTCTCAAGCTCCTTCCAGCGGGCCGGGGCCTGGGGATCGATCACCTCCGGCAGTTCCAGCGGCGACCGGTCCAGGAGACCAAGCGAGCCGAGAAAGCGGCGCTGGGCTTCGGTGCCGACGTCCACCGCCATCTTCGCCGCGCCGATATTGGACGAGTACATGAAGATCTCGGCGACCGTCATCCAGCGCGCCTTGGCGTGGTGGTCGCGGATGGTGAAACGGCCATAACGGATCGGATGTGTCGCGTCGTAGCCGTCGGTCAGGCGCAGGCGCCCCACCTCCAGCGCCATGGCCGTGGTGAAGGCCTTGAAGGTGGAGCCCATTTCGTAGCGGCCATAGGTGGCGCGGTTGAAGAACGCGTCCTCGCGCATCGCCTCGCGCATGTTGGCGTCGAAATCCGGCAGGGAGACCAGCGAAATCACCTCGCCGGTATCCACGTCCATCACCACGCCGGCGCCGCCGATGGCGGAGAAGGTCTCGATGGCCCGCTTCAGTTCCCGGTGCACGACATGCTGCACGCCGAGATCGATGGAAAGGGCGACCGGCCCCGCGGCGGGATCGTGCAGACGCGTCTCCAGTCCCCGCTCCATGCCGGCGCGGCCGCGGTGCTCGCCGTCCAGGAAGCCGACCACGTGCGCGGTCAGCGCGCCCGCCGGGTAGTTGCGGGTGACCGTGGGCAGCATCTCGATGGCCGGATCGCCGACCCGGTAGACCGCGGCCACCTGATCGGGGGTCAGCCGGCGGCGCAGGATGACGCTGGCGCGGGCCGATTCCAGCCGCTCGCGGATCCCGGCGGCGTCGTCTTCGCCAAGGGCCACGGCCAGCCGTTCCGCCAGTTGCGGGATCGATTTCACCCGCCGCTTGTGGACCAGCAGCGTATGGGTCGGCAGGTCGACGGCCAGCAGGCCGCCATTGCGGTCCACGATGGAAGCCCGCTTGCGCCAGGGCAGCGCCTCGGATGCCGCAGCCGGCGCCTCGGACTCCGCCGCCCGGGCGGCGTCGGCCAGCAGGGGCTGCGCGGGCAGTGAAAGCTGCACCGTCCGCGCGGAAAGCCCGAAGAACCCGATGGCGAAAGCCACGGCCAGCAGCACCAGCCGGCGGCGCACGCGCGCGGCGTCGCTGGAGGGCAGCCGGGACTTCAGGTCACGGCCCGTAAGCTCCGCAGAGGGCGCCGGATCGAACAGGGTGCGGCTCATTTCAGTGCCTCCGTCGATCGGGCTTCGACAATGCCGCCCATGCGGTCGATGACCGTCTGCAGCGCCGCCGGATCGGCCAGGATGCGGTCCGCCGCGGTCGGCTTCAGCGGCAGGTGCCGCGCCGCCAGGTCCTCGATCCGCGACGGGCGGGTCTGATAGCTCCACTCCGCCTCCAGGACATGGATCTCGCGCCGGGCGTTCTCAATGCGGCGCTCGATCTCACGGGCGTGGCTGTCCGCGGCGTCATGGCGGCGCTCGATCTCGTAGACGCCGCCGACCACGGAAAGACCGGCGAGCACCGAAGCGATGGCGATATAGCCCTTCATGCGGCTTCGTCCTCAGTGCCCGCGCCAGGCGGCCACGGCGCGGCTGCGGACCTTTCGGCCACCCGCAGCCGCGCCGACCGGGCCCTCGGATTGCGTTCGATTTCGGCGTCGCCGGGCTTGATCGCCCCGCGCTTGAGCAGCCGGAAGGACGGCTCCCGCCCGTCCACTGCCTCGGGGCGGTGACGCGACCCCCTGGGCTCCGCGCCCGCGCGTTCGGTCAGGAAGCGTTTGACCAGCCGGTCTTCAAGGCTGTGGAAGCTCACCACGGCAAGCCGGCCGCCTTCGGCCAGCACGCGTTCCGCACCGCGGAGACCGCGTCGCAGTTCCCCCAGCTCGTCGTTGACGGCGATGCGGAGTGCCTGGAAGACCCGCGTCGCCGGATGAATGCGGCTGCCCGGCGCGGGGATGGCGGCGGCGATGATCTCCGCCAGCCGGCCCGTGGTGTCGATGGGCGCTTCGTCGCGAGCGCGGACCACGGCGCGGGCCGCCGGACGCGAGCGGCGCTCTTCGCCATAATGGTAGAACAGGTCCGCCAGCCGGGACTCCTCCCAGGTGTTGACGATGTCGGCGGCGGTCTCGCCGCTTCGGCTCATGCGCATGTCCAGCGGCCCGTCGCGCAGGAAGCTGAAACCACGCTCGGCGCGGTCGAGCTGCGGCGAGGAGACGCCCAGATCCATGGCCACGCCGTCGACTGCGCCGGCGTCCGCATCCCGCAACAGGGTCTCCATGTCGCCGAAGGCGCCGTGCAGGGGCGTCAGCCGTCCGCCATGAGCCTCTGCCATGACCTCGGCGGCGGCGATGGCGTCCGGATCCCGGTCGATGGCGTAGACTTGGCAGTCGGCCGCGGCCAGCCAGTGCGCCGTGTAGCCGCCCAGGCCGAAGGTGCAGTCGACATAGCGGCCGCCGTCGCGCAGGCGCAGCGCCGCGGTCACCTCGTCCAGCATGACGGGCAGATGCGCGCTCATTCGTCCCGCCCCCGTTTGGACAGCATGCCCTCATGGGCGCTGCGGGAACGCACGCGGCCCTCCTCAACCTTGCCGGAGGCGACGTCGGGATGCATCAGCGAGAACTGGTCGCCCCGGCCGACAAAGGCGATCTCCTTCTCCACGCCGACCGCTTCGCGCAGTTCGGGCGGCAGGACGATGCGGCCGTCGCCGTCGATGGTCAGCGTGCTGACGCCGCCGAAGATGGAATAGCTGATGTCTTCATAGGCCTGGCTGGTGGGGTCTTCCCGCTCCAGCCGCTCGAACAGCTTTTCGAGAAAGGCGTCGCCGCAGCCGATGAGGACGTTGTCGTCGTGGCGCGAGCGGAAGATGTGAACTTCGGCGGACTCGTCGCTCTCGCCCAGCAGCGTGCGGAACTTGGCGGGAATGGAGACCCGTCCGTTCCGGTCCACCTTTCGGACATATGTGCCGAGGAAGAACTTCATGCCCGGCCTGATGCTCCGCTGCTCTGGCTTCCTGCGCGCCGCCCGTTACGCCTTCTCCCCTCCGAGGCTTCTGGATGTCACCGGAAATACACGGAATTTTCTGGGGCAAAAATGGATATACGTGGAAAAAAATGGGGCGTCAATGGAATCGACCGGATTCGGATGGTGATGACCGCCAACAAGTGGAGAAAAACGGCGCACACATGTTCCGTTTCTGTTTCCATCATGAAGAAACCGCCTAACAAGCGGGAGCCCCGGCGGCGGCGGCCCGTGACCCCTCAGACGCGAGCGGATATGCTCGGGCCGGCGTGACAGGGAGGAATTCGATGAGCGGCGCGATTGCCTACGAGGTGGCGGCCTTCAACACGGCCACGGCCAGCGAGAACCGTATCCATGACGATTCGGTGGCGAAGAAGTTCGGTTTCCAGGGCGGCCTGGTGCCGGGCGTCGACGTCTACGCCTACATGACCCGGGCGGCGGTGATCCGTTTCGGCGCCGCTTTCCTCGCCCGGGGCATGATCGAGTGCCGCTTCGGCAAGCCGCTCTATGACGGCGAGACCGCACGGATCGAGGCCCGGGACGACGCGGACGGCCGGCTGGCCATCGCGCTCTCGGCGCGGGACACGGAGCTGGCGCATGCCACCGCCTGGCTGGCCGAGCCGGCGGAGCCGCCTCTGCCGGAGCAGTACCCGACAGCCGAGCTGCCGGCGCCGGACGCGCGGCCGCCGGCGTCAGCGCAGTCCCTGCCCGAAGGCGCGGCGCTGGGCACGATCCGGGAGACCGCCGACGGCGCGGGCCAGCAGAGCTACCGCGCCGACGTGCGCGAGACGCATCCGCTCTACACGGAGACCGGGGCGGTGCATCCGGGCTTCCTGCTGCGCCGCGCGAACAGCGCGCTGAAGGACAATGTCCGGCTGGGCCCGTGGATCCATGTCGGCAGCACGGTGCGCCATTTCGCGCCCCTGCAGGCCGGCGGCGATCTGGAGACCCGCGCCCGGGTCGCGCGGCGCTACGACCACAAGGGCCATGGCTTCGTCGAACTGGACGTCGCCCTGTTCTCGGAAGGCCGCGCCATTGCGCGCATCGACCATGTCGCCATATACGAACCGAGACAGGTTCGGATGAGTGCATGATTTCCCAGGCTTCGCGTATCTGGCTGACCCTGCTGGCCCTGCTGGCGCTGTCCGCCGTCCTGCAGGGCGCGCGCGCGCAGGCGCCCGAGACCGAGGTCGGCACCTTGTCGGTCGTGATCGAGAACGACTATTTTGCCCGCACCGACCAGAACTACACCAATGGCTGGCGCCTGCAGTATCTGCGCCCCAAGGGCGCGGTCAGCGACCTTACCGACTGGCTGGGCAAGACCTTCCTGGACGTGGATGACGAGACCCGCATCTACGAGGGCGTCTCCATCGGCCAGAACCTGTTCACCCCGCGCGATATCACCGACCCCAACCCGCAGCCCGGCGAGCACCCCTATGCCGGCTATCTCTATCTGGAGTTCGCCGGCGTGGTCGACCGCACCTTCGCCGTCGACACCCTGACCACTCAGATCGGCGTCGTCGGCCCGCTGGCCCTGGGCGAGTTCACCCAGAATTCGGTGCACCAGCTCATCGCCAGCCAGATCGCCAAGGGCTGGAACAACCAGCTGGAGAACGAACCGGTCCTGATGCTCAGCTTCGACCGCACCTGGCGGCTCTGGCGCGAAAGCCGGAAGTACAATTTCGACCTGCTGCCCACGGCGGGCGTCAGCGTCGGCAATCTGCGCACCGAGGGCCGGCTGGGTTTCATCGCCCGCTTCGGCCCTGACCTGCAGGACGACCTGGGACCGCCGCGCATCCGCCCGAGCCTCGCCGGCGGCGGCTTCATCGCCGGGGCGCCGGATTTCAACTGGTACTTCTTCACCGGCTTCCAGGCCCGCGGCGTGGCCAAGAACCTCGTGCTGGACGGCAACAACTTCACCGAGAGCGCGCGGGTCGACAAGCGCAACTTCGTCCACGAGGCGGAGGCCGGCGTCGCCGTTCACATCGGCGGTTTCCGGCTGGCCTATACCATGGTGCGGCGCAGCCGGGAGTTCGACACACAGCAGGATCCCCACTACTTCGCCGCGATTTCCCTGACCACGCGCTATTGAAGGCGCGCGCCTGAACAATCCTTGTCCATGCCACCGATTACTGAACACCGTGAATGTTTCACTTTTGTGACAGCGCGGCTGTTCGGGTTGCGATGCCGATTCAGGCTGACAGGACCGCGAAACCCGGGGTAAACGGACGGGATTGGTCAGGGCGTCCCCGGATCGGCTGCCGCACAGCGGCCGGATGGCGCCCAGGGAGGCGGAGATGACGGACGCGCCGGTCGAGGTGGAGATCAAGCTGACGGGCCCGGCGCGCGTGCTGAAGGCGGCGCTGGGCGATCTGGGTCCCGGCGAGGCGAAGCGCTCGGACGTGGTCAGCGTCTATCACGACACCGACGACGACCGCCTCTGGCGCAAGGGCTTCACCTTCCGCCTGCGCGACAAGGGCGGCGAGCACATCCTGACACTGAAGCGCGAGGGCCAGGGCGAGCTGGCGCGCGGCGAATGGGAGACCACGCTGGACGCGCCTGCCGCCGATCCCGGCCTGCTGCCCGCGGGCGCGCCGCGGGGCGAGCTGGGCGTCGTCCTGCCCGAGGAGCTGTCGGAGCGGCACCGCACCGTCGTCCGCCGCACGAAGAAGATCGTCGAGTTCGACGGCGCGGTCATCGAGGCCTCGCTGGACGAGGGCCGGATCGAGGCCGGGGACCGCCGCATGCCCGTGGGCGAGCTGGAGCTGGAACTGCTGAAGGGCGAGCCGCGCGCCGTGCTGGCCGCCGCGGAGATGCTGCTGTCGAAGCACGCGCTGGCGCTGGAGCCGCGTTCCAAGGCCGCCCGCGGTATGGAACTCGCCGGCGACGCGCCGCCGGCCTGGCGCAAGGCGCGCAAGCCGGCGCTCGGCCCCGGCGACACGGTGAACGGCGCCATCGCCCGCATCCTGGGCGAGACCGCGACCCAGATCATGGCCAACATCCCCGCCGCCGCCGACGGGCGCGACCCGGAGGGCGTGCATCAGCTCCGCGTCGCGCTGCGCCGCCTGCGCTCGGCCTTCAAGGTCTTCGGCAAGGCCATCGGCGCGGAGGCGGAGCGCCTCGACGAGCGCGCGCGGCCGGTGCTGAAGGCGCTGGGTCCGGCGCGGGACCTGGACGTCTTCCTGGCCGAGACCCTGCCGCCGGTCGCCGCCGCGCATGGCGAGGCGCGCGGGCTGAAGCTGCTGACGGAGGCCGCCGAGGCCCGCCAGGCCGCGGCCTACGAGGCGGTGCGCGCGCTCTGCGCCGGGCGGGAGCTCAGCCGGCTGGTGGTCGCGGTCATGCTGCTGGCCGAGAACATGGCCGGGCCCGGCGACTGGAGCGAGCCGCTGCCCGCCTTCGCCGCGCGGGTGCTCGACAAGCGCTTCCGCAAGGCCCGGAAGAAGGGCCGCGATTTCGAGACCATGCCGACGGCGCAGCGCCACGAGGTGCGCATCGCGGTGAAGAAGTTCCGCTACGCGCTGGACTTCTTCCAATCGCTGTACCCGGACGGCCGCATCGGCACGTTCCGCGAGAGCCTGCGCGCGCTGCAGGACGACCTGGGGCGGATGAACGACGCCACCGTGGCCGAGGGGCTGGCCGAGGATCTCGCCGCCGGCCAGCCGGAAGCGATGGTCGGCGCGGCGCTGGTCAAGGGCTGGTACACCCACCGGCTGAAGGCGGTGGAGCCGCACATGATCGCGGCCTGGAACGATTTCCGGGCGACGGCGCCGTTCTGGCGCGAATGAGGGGGACGAGCGAATGGCGCTGATATCCGTGCTGGTGGCCAACGCCAAGGGCGGCTGCGGCAAGACCACCCTGGCGACCAATCTCGCCGCCTGCTTCGCCGCCGCCGGGCTCAGGACCGCCATCGCCGAGGGCGACCCGCAGCGCTCGGCCCTGCAATGGCTGAAGCGCCGGCCGGCCGACGCCGCGGCGATCGAGGGCCTCGACTGGCGCAAGGGGCCGGGCGACGTGCCGAAGGGGATCGAGCGGCTGGTGATCGACGCGCCGGCCGGGGTCACCTCGAAGGCGGTGCAGGAGATGCTGAAACAGGCCGACCTGGTGGTGATGCCGGTGCTGCCCTCGGTCTTCGACGAGGCCGCGACGAAGCGCTTCGTGAAGAAGGTCGAGGAGATCAAGCCGATCGCGAAGGGGCGCAAGCCGCTGGCCGTGGTCGCCAACCGGGTGCGCGCCAATACCCGCGCGGCGAAGGAGCTGGACGAATTCCTGGCCGGGCTCGGCCACGAGACGGCGGCGCGGCTGGCCGACCGCGCGCTCTACCAGGACGTGGCGCGGCGCGGCCTCGGCATCTTCGACCTCGCCCCCTCCCGCCGCGCCGGCGCGGTCGACGACTGGCTGCCGCTGATAAGGTTGATCGAGGAGCAATAGGCGGAGGCGGTGCAGCGCGACGGGGATGGTTGGGCTGGCACTACCGGTTGGCGCGCGGGGGTTGGTTGGGCTGGCCCGCGCGCCTTCTGACTCCTGCCACCAAACCATCCGGAACCGCTCCGCACCGCCACCACAATACGGCGTCCCGGCCTTGAGCCGGGACCCACGCCTGAGCCTCGCCGCCGCCGCCCAGTTCGCCGGAGCCGCTCCGGCATGGGTCCCGGCTCAAGGCCGGGGCGCCGTCTGTTGCTGCGCGCCACCCCTTGGCAAATCGCGGGCGCGGGGGCAGGCTTCCCGCCGGCGTCATGGCAACCGGGCGTGGCGGAATTGGTAGACGCAACAGACTTAAAATCTGTTGGGCGAATGCCCGTGCCGGTTCGATCCCGGCCGCCCGGACCAAGTCGGATTTCACCTTGACGGAGGGCGCACCCGACAGCGAACATAAAAGCCTCTTTACGCGATTCGGACTCTAACTCGTCGAAGGAGTCCCGTCGGGCGTTTAGCCAGACGCAACGTTATTGTGTGGGTTTATCGGCAGGTATAGGGCCTTGAGTTCATCTCTCGCTCATCGCTCATTGCTCTTCGCTCGCCTGTCGGCCGATAAACTCAAGGCCCTATACCTGCCTACCAAGGGTAAAGAGTCCTTATGGTCGAGACATTTAGAGAATTTGCCGCGGCGATCAATCTAAATGAATCTCGATTTGTTCGCCCACGGAAGTTTGTGTTTTTCTGTGGCGGCCAGATGCCTGAGAACGGCAACTCTCGAAACAGTCTGAGACAATACCTGATATGCGAAAGGAGAATCGACAAAAAAATTCAAGGCGATACTATTTTGGCGGAAAATGCCACGCAGCTATACAGGGATTCTGATTACAAAGACCTAATTTCTTTTGAAGAAGATATTGCAAAAATATCCTCTGTGGTATTGATAATTGTAGAGAGTGTTGGGTCATTTGCAGAACTTGGGGCATTTGCATCCATTTCCGAAATTCGATCTTCACTGGCAATATTGATTCAAGAAAAATTTCGTACCGCTGAATCATTTCTGAGATTTGGTCCCGTTAAACGACTTGAAAATGATGATCAGGTACGAGTTGGCTATTATCCGTGGGAAACACATAAGAATAATGGCAAAATCGTGGTATCAAAAGTAAAGCCACATTTTTCTGATATTGTCAGCTTTATAAATACTAACATCAAAAAAGCAGAAAAGCGCTCCAGACTTTCAGCTCGATCAGACCTGCTGGAATTTTGCCTTGTTATTTCAATTATTCACTTTTGTCGCGCTATTCCATTTGAAAAAATTAGGGACTATATGCAGTTCTTCGGTCATCCCGTATCCAAAACACGCCTTACACAGGTATTATATTGCCTGATGTTAGCAGAATGGATTGTCAAGGAGGGCTATAGTAACAGGGAGTTTTATATTACGACGTTTGAAGCCGATCCAATACAGATTTCGTATCATGACGGCGCCAAAATTAAAGACACAATTCGCTGGAAATCACTATTTCATACAGAACTTTCAAAAGACATAAATATACCTAAATACATTGAAAATAAAATCATTGAACGAAAGAGGCTGGATCGATGAATACACTCGATAAAATGGCCTATGAATTAGGCCTCAATCGCTATTATTTAGATATATTACTATCAACAGCACCAAAGAGATACAAAACCTATCCAATTGAAAAAAGATCAGGTGGCGAGAGAATAATTGCTCAGCCCTCTCGCGAGCTGAAGATAGTTCAGCGTCATATCTGTGACAACTACTTGGAACACCTTCCGGTCCATGAGGCGGCTATGGCCTACAGGAAGGGCGTCAGCATAAAAGACAACGCCTCAATTCACTCAAATAATCCTGTCTATTTGAAACTCGACTTCAAAAATTTTTTCAATTCAATAGTTCCAAGAGACTGGGAACGGTATATCTTCAAACAGAATTTATCAAGATCTGACCGAATATTCTTTCGCCAAATTATTCCGCTAATATTCTGGGGATGCGGATCCAATACACCCAATTGTCTATCTATCGGTGCCCCATCCTCGCCGCTTATCTCGAATCTCGTTCTTTATGATTTTGATGAATACGTAAAGGTATTATGTGAAAAAAGAGAAGCGAAATACTCTAGGTATGCGGATGATATCACAATATCGGCACATAGTAAGGACGTCCTAATAGATATCGAAAATAATATACGAAACCGTATTAAGAGAATGCGAAGCCCTCGAATAACTATTAACGAACAAAAAAGGGGAATATACGCGCGCGGGCAGAGGCGAATGGTCACCGGACTTGTTGTTACTCCGACCGGGAAGATATCTATTGGACGGGAGCGTAAGCGGAAAATTTCAGCAATGATACATAAATTTTCAATCAGTCAACTTGAAGACAGTGAAATAGTACAATTGAGAGGATTGTTATCTTTTGCGAATGCAAACGAACCGTACTTTATCGTCTCGATGAAACGGAAATATGGCTCTGGCACCATAGAAAGTATTCAGCATTTTTCCTCAAACCGCCGATCAGAATGATTGGCCTTGAGCCACGCCACTTGTTTAAGGTGCATCCCTCCTACTCCGCCGCCTGGGCCGCTTCCCCGCCCCGGACCGCGCCGCTGGCCTGGAAGCCGGCGATCTCGGCGTCCGTGTAGCCCCATTCGCCCAGGATCGCCGCGCCGTGCTCGCCGATGGCGGGCGCGCGGGTGAACGGGCCGGGGCCGTCGATACGCGGCTGGCCGGGGATGTGCGGCATGGGCACCGTGCCGGTCTGGGCGTGCTCGACCCAGGCGATGGCCTCGACCGCCCTGACGTGCTCATGCGCCATCAGGTCGCCATAGGTCTGGACGGGCGCGTTCATCAGCCCGGCCTCGGTCAGCGTCTCGGCCCAGTCGGCGGTGGAGCGGGTGGCGAAGACCTCCCGGATCATGGGCATCAGCACGGCCTCGTTCTCCAGGCGCTTCTCGCGGCTGTCGAAGCGCGGGTCGTCCTTCCATTCCGGCTTGCCCATGACGTCGCAGAGCGTGCGGTAATGCGCCTCCCGCATCGCCGTGATGTTGATGAAGCCGTCGGTGGTCGGCATGGTGCCGACGGGGACGTAGAGCGGCTGGCTCGGCCCCTTCTCCAGATGGAACTCCATGATCTTGGCGGCCTGGAAGGCGGCGGCCGACTGCATCAGGTTGTTGTCGATGTAGCAGCCCCCGCCGAAGCGGAACTTGCGCACCAGCGCCGTGGACAAGGCCTGGAAGCCGTAGAGGCCGGTGATGACGTCGACGGGGATCATGTTGAGCCGCTGGGGCAGGCCGTCCTTGTCGCGGTTGACGGTCATCAGCCCGGAATAGGCCTGGATCACTGCGTCGGTCACGGGCCGGTTCGCGTACGGGCCCTGCTGGCCGAAGCCGGTCACCGAGAGGTAGATGACGTCGGGGTTGAATGCGCGCACCTGCTCGTAGCCGAGACCGAATTTGGCCATCACGCCGGGGCGGAAGGCCTCCACGATGACGTCGGCCTTCTCCGCGATGCGGCGCGCGACCGCCTGGGCGTCCGGGTTCTTCATGTCCATGGCCAGCGAGCGCTTGCCGCGGTTGAAGGCGATGGAGTGGGCGCACTGATCGCCATAGACCGCGCCGAGCCCGCGTCCCCAGTCGCCCTCCGGCGGCTCCACCTTGATCACGTTGGCGCCGTGCTGGGCCAGCAGCATGGTGGCGTGCGGGCCGGCGATGCCCTGGGTGAAGTCGAGCACGTTGACGCCGTCGAAGGCGCGGGGTTCGGTGGTCATCCGCGAAATTTCCTTTGCTGCAGGGCCCAGTCCAACTCGTTTCTAGCCCGTCCGGTCAGATGATTGAAGCATCTCTCCCTCCCCCTCGATGGGGGAGGGACGGGGTGGGGGTGGGGGTGGCCTTTGGACCCCCTCCGGCTGCTGCGCAGCCACCTCCCCCACAAGGGGGAGGAACACGCGACCCGATCACTCAATGACTGCCGCCGTCGATACGGATGATCGCGCCGGTGGTGTAGCCGGCATGCTCGGAAGCGAGATAGAGCGCGGCGCCGACGATCTCGTCGGGCTTGCCGCCGCGCTGCAGCGCGATGGAGCTGCGCGCGCGCTCGTTGAACGCCTCCATGTCCCAGGCCTTCGAGATGTCGGTCAGGAACGGCCCGGGCATGATGCAGTTGACGCGGACCGTCGGGCCCAGCGCGTCGGCCATGGCCTCGGTCATGGCGTTCAGCCCCGCCTTGGCCGCGGCGTAGGTGATGACGTTCTTCTTCGGCCGGATCGCGGCCACCGAGGAGACGTTGACGATGGCGCCGCCGCCGGCCTCGATCATGCGCTCGCCGATATTGGCCATCAGGCGGAAGGGGCCCTTCAGGTTGAGGTCGAGCACCTTGTCGTAGAGCGTCTCGGTGATGCCGACGGGCCGGTCGTAGAGCGGCGACATGCCGGCATTGTTGATCAGCACGTCGACACGGCCGAATTCGTCATAGGCGGCGTCGGCGAGACGGTCGCAGTCCTCCCAGTCGGCGACGTGGACGCCGACGGGCAGGGCGCGGCGGCCCAGCGCGCGGATCTCCTCGGCCACGGCCTCGCAGTTCTCCAGCTTGCGGCTGGCGATGACCAGGTCGGCGCCGGCATGGGCGAAGCCCAGCGCCATCTCCCGGCCCAGCCCGCGGCTGCCGCCGGTGATCACCACCACCTTGCCGGACATGTCGATGATGTGTTTCGTGGTCATGGTCCCCTCCCCCGAGATTGACCGCCCCATTCTTTCAGGAAGCCGCGCGGCTGTCATGGGGGTCCCTCGATGGGGCACTTCAGGCACGTCATCTCTGTCACCCCCGCCCCCGTGCGGGGGTCCGGAGCGGCTTCGCCGCGAATCGATTGGATCGCCGAATGCCCGCACGATGGCGGGCATGACAACCTTGCGGGAGCAGATCAGATCGGGCGGGTGGCCTCGGCCAGCCAGTGCGCGGTGTCGGGGTCGAGGGCGCCGAGCTTCTCGCGGACGCCGGCGTGATAGGCGTTGAGCCAGTCACGCTCGGCCGCGGTCAGCAGGTCGGCGTCGATCAGGCGGCGGTCGATCGGCGCCTGGGTCAGGGTCTCGAAACCGTAGGTCTCCCGCTCGCCGCCCGGCGTCTCCACCGCGACCACCGTGACCAGGTTCTCGATGCGGATGCCGTACTCGCCGGTCCTGTAGTAGCCGGGCTCGTTGGAGACGATCATGCCGGGTTCGAGCGGGACCGCGTTCGGCAGCTTGGAGATACGCTGCGGCCCCTCGTGGACCGACAGATAGCTGCCGACGCCGTGGCCGGTGCCATGGTCGAAGTCCAGCCCCGCCTGCCACAGCGGCAGGCGCGCCAGCGTGTCGAGCTGGCTGCCCGTCGTACCCTTCGGGAAGCGCGCCGTGGCCAGCGCGATGTGGCCCTTGAGCACGCGGGTGAAGCGCTCCCGCATCTCCGCGTTCGGTTCGCCGATGGCGACGGTGCGGGTGATGTCGGTGGTGCCGTCGAGATATTGCGCGCCGGAATCGACCAGGAAAAGCTCGCCCGCCCCCAGGGTGCGGTTGGTGTCTTCGGTCACGCGGTAGTGGACGATGGCGCCGTTGGGGCCGGAGCCGGAGATGGTGTCGAAGGACAGATCGCGCATCAGATTGTCCTCGCGGCGGTAGCTCTCCAGCTTCTCGGCCGCGGTCATCTCGTCGACCGTGCCCGGCGCCTGCGCGTCCAGCCAGGCGAGGAACTTCGTCACCGCCGCGCCGTCGCGGACATGGGCGGCGCGGGTGCCGGCGATCTCGGCTTCGTTCTTGCGCGCCTTGGGCAGGGCGGTGGGGTCGCTCCCCCGGACCAGCTTCGCGCCCGCCGCGGCGAGGCGCTCGGTGACGGCGGCGACGGCGGTGGCCTTGTCGACCAGCACGGTCTTCTCCGCCAGCTGATCGAGCCCGTCCAGGAAGTCGCCCGGCGCGTGACGGCGCACCGCCCCGCCCAGATGCGCGATGGTCGCGTCCGACAGCTTCGCCGGCGCCATGTAGAGATCGACCGCCGCGTCGGCGTGCAGGATGGCGAAGCCGAGCGGCAGGGGCGTGCGGGGGACGTCGCCGCCGCGGATGTTCAGCAGCCAGGCAAAGGATTCGGGCAGCGTCAGCACGGCGGCGTCGACGCCCTTCCCGGCCAGCTCGGCGGCGATCTCGGCGCGCTTCTCGGCCGACGGCTTGCCGGCGAACCTGTCCTCGTGGGGCACGACCGGCGCCATGGGCGCGGCGGGACGGTCGGTCCAGATGACATCGACGGGGTTGGACGTGACCGGCACCAGCGCCGCTTGCGCGGCCTCGGCGGCCTTGGCCAGGCGCTTCAGTCCTTCCTCCGTGTGCAGCCAGGGGTCGTAGCCCAGCCGGTCGCCGGCCTTCAGCGCCGACCGGAGCCAGTCGCCCGCGGGCTCCTCGGTGACATGGCGCGGCTCGAAGACGTCCAGATCGACCTGGTCGCGCACCTGCAGGGTGTAGCGGCCGTCGACGAAAACGGCGGCGCGGTCGTCCAGCACGATGGCCAGACCCGCGGAACCGGTAAAGCCGGTCAGCCAGGCCAGGCGCTCGGCCGAGGCCGGCACCCATTCGCCGAAATGCTCGTCATTGCGCGGAACGATGAAGCCGTTGATCTGCTGCGCCGCCAGTTCCGCCCGCAGCCGGTCGATCCGTTCCTTCGTCATTGTCTCTCCCCCGGGCGGTGGAGACGCAGCGCGCTCCAGCCGTTTTCTCGCCAGTGCTCCGCCAGCACCAGCCCTTCCATGCGATAGCGTGACATGACCATCGGCATCTGCCGGGTCAACAGTCCCGCCAGGATCAGATCCCCGCCGGGCGCAACCCGGACGGCGATACCGCCCGCCATGTCGACCAGCGGCCGCGCCAGGATGTTGGCGAAGACCAGGTCGTAGGGGCCGCGCGCCGCGACCCAGCGCTGGCGGACGCCGTCGGCGACCTCGAAGCGGCAGCGGTGGGCGGCGTCGTTGATCCAGGCGTTCTCGCGCGCCACCTCGACCGAGCGGCGGTCGATGTCGGTGCCGGTGCAGACGGCGCCGGTCAGCCTCGCCGCGGCGATGGCCAGAATGCCCGCCCCCGTGCCGACGTCGAGGACACGCCGCACGGGCCGGCGGCGCGCCACGCCCTGCAACAGCGTCAGACAGCCCGAGGTGCTTTCGTGGCGGCCGGTGCCGAAGGCCTGTCCGGCCTCGATCACCAGGTCGATGATCCCGGCCGGCGGCGGCGCGTCCCAGCCGCCGCGGATGTGGAAGCGGCCGATGCGGATGGCCGGCAACGCGGCCTGCGACTGGGCCACCCAGTCCTGCTCGACCAGCGGCTGGATCGTTGTCTCGCCCGGCAGCGGCCATTCGGCGGGCTCGTGATCCAGGATCGCCTCTACCCGCCAGCGTCCGTCGTCGGCGCGGAACACCGCCGTCGAAAGCGGCAGTTCGCCCAGCGCCCGGTCGATCTCCTCCAGGCTGGCCAGGTCGGTGAGCGTCACCGCCTGCCAGTAGCCGTCCGTTCCGTCATTCATAATGGCGTCGTCCGCTGTCCTCGAAGGCGATGGGCGTGCCCAGGATCTCCCGCACCAGCTTCAGGCGGATGGCCCGGGCAAAATCGACATAGTCCGTCGCCGTGACCAGAAAAGCCCCGGGGCCGACGATGACGTCGGAGCTGAAATAGTGATCCAGCCGCGGCTCCTCGTTCAGGATGGCGACGGCATTGATCTGCACCCCGGCGCTGCGGGCCAGTTCCCGCGCCTCGGTCGGCAGCCGGCCCTCGTTGGAGCCGCCGTCGCCGGAAATGTCGATGACGTGGCGCAGCGCCGCGTGCTCGAGTTCCGCCAGCAGGGCCACGCCATGCGCCATGGCCTCCCCCAGCGCAGTGCGGCCGCCGACCACCTGCCGTCCGGTCGCGGAAATGCGGTTGGCGAGCCGGTCGGCGTCCGCCTTCTCCCGGATCAGGGTCCACGGGATGACCTGCGCCTGGGCGCCGGCGCCCGACCACTGCACCAGCGTGACCGCCAGGCCGCGCGGCGCGCCGGTCAGGATGGCGTACTGCACCGACGGATGGCGGAAGGCCGTCGCCAGCCCCGCCATCTGCAGCCGGAACTCGCCATTGTCGACGCTGGTGGAGGTGTCGACCGACAACACCAGCGCCATGTCGATCCGCTCCTGCGCGGCGGCGGGCGCGAGAAGCGCGGCAAGAAGGAGCGCGAAACCGGACAGCCATCCGACAGCCCACCTCATCGGGGCTTCAGATGGGCCCAGAGATGCCATCCCATCAGACGCCCGCCCGGCCAGTTGGTCACCGGCAGGGGCGGCGCGTACATGAAGCGCTTGTAGGTCCGCGTGACGCGGAAATGGGGGAAGTCCTTCTCCAGTCCGGCGCGGTCATAGACCTTGCTGTAGGGATTGCCGGCGCCGTCGGTGCTGCGGTGGATGAAGTTCGACATCTTCAGATACTCGCCGAGCCCGGCCCGCTTCGCATTGTCGTAGTGCTCGGCGTAGATGCCGGAACCGCGCATGCCCAGCGTCACCATCGCCGCCAGCCCGAGGCGGCGCAGCACGGCGATTGCCAGCAGGTAGTTCAGCGACCACTTCGCGTACATCATGACGACCAGTTCGCCGTCGTCGCGGATCAGCCGGCGGAGTTCCTTCTCGGCCGTCGCAATATCCGGCACGTGGTGCAGCACGCCATGGCTGAAGATGATGTCGAAGCTCCGGTCCGCATAGGGCGCGTCCAGGATCGAACCCTGCCTGATCTCGTCGAAGGGCAGGCCGCGCAGGCCAAGGCGCGTGCGGGTCCGGTCGACGGCCTCGTTGGTCAGGTCCAGGCCCGACCATTCGCCGCCGCGGCGGATGATCTGTTCGGAATCCGCGCCCTGCCCCAGGCCGATCTCCAGCACCTTCTTCCCGCGCCAGTCGATGGCGTCGAGACAGCCCAGGATGTGGCCTTCCTTGGCGTAGCGGAAGGCGTCGTAACGGTCGAAGAAGTCGAGATAGTCGTCCTTCAGCCCGCCGACCTGATGATCGCCGCAGGGGTGCGTCTCCCAGAAATCGGCGACTTGCTCTTCGTTCATCCGGCGAGGCCTCAGGGGTTCAGGGCATAGCGGCGCAGGAACAGTTCCAGCGTGACAAGCGTCCAGATCAGCTTCTCGTGATTCTGACGGCCCTGTTCGTGGTCGTCCAGTATCCGGGCCAGCTCCGCCCCTTCGTAGAGCACCGCCGAGCGGCTGTCAGCCCCGGCAAGGTGGTCGCGCACCCAGTCGCGCATGGTGGTGCGGAACCATTCGTTCACCGGCACGCGGAAGCCGACCTTGGGCCGCTCCAGGATTTCGCGCGGCAGGATGCGGCGCATGCCTTCGCGCAGCAGCCACTTGTCCTCGCCGCCGCGGATGCGGCAGTCGTCGGGCAGGCCGGCGACCAGTTCCGCCAGTTCATGGTCCATGAAGGGCATGCGCGCCTCGATCGAGGCCGCCATGGTCATGCGGTCGCCCCGCTCCAGCAGGTTGTCGGGCAGCCAGGAGGTCTGATCGAAGTGCTGCAGACGGCGGAGCGGACTGGCGCACTCGCGGGTTTCGAACGGCGTGGGGTCCAGTTCGGCCGGGTCGATGCCGGCCTTCAGCAGGCGGGCCCGCGCCTTCGGCCCCAGCACGCCGAACCAGCGCGGAAACCGGTCGCGCACATCCCGCTCCGACAGGCTGTCGAACAGCGTCTTGATGCGGCGGAAGCGGTAGGGCAGCGCCGCAACCAGCGGACGGACCAGGCTTTCGTGCAGCGCCCCCGGTATCAGTGCGTGATAGCGCGCGGCCTGGCGCTCGGCGCGGTGCTTGGGGTAGCCGGCCAGGATCTCGTCCGATCCTTCCCCTGTCAGCACCATCTTCACCGACTTGCGGGCCTCTGCCGACAGCAGGTGGATAGGGATGTCCGACGGCTCGGCCACCGGGGCGTCGCGAAAGCCGATGAGCTCGGGCAGCCAGTCCATCAGCGTATCGGCCGAGACCTCCAGTTCGTGATGGCGCGTGCCGAACTGCTCGGCGATCTGGCGGGCGTAGCCGAGTTCGCTGTATTCGCCCTCGGCGAAGCCGACGGAGAAGGTGTTCACCGGCAGGTCGCTCACCCGGCTCATCAGTGCGACGATGGCCGAACTGTCGATGCCGCCGGAGAGGAACGCGCCGAAGGGCACATCGGAGACCATGCGCAGCGCCACCGCCTGCTGCAGCATGTCCATGAAGGCGGCCACCGGGTCGCCCTCGGCGGCGTGGGGCTCGACCCGGCTGTCCGGCGTCGTCCAGTAACGGCTGACCGTGACTTCACCGCCCTCGCAGACAGCGATGCTCGCGGGCGACAGCTTCTCGATCCCTTCGAAGAACGTGTGCGGACCGGGCACGTATCGGTAGTTCAGGTAATGCGGCAGAACCGAGCGGTCGAGCCGCGCCCCGACTCCCGGCGCAGACAGCAGCGCCTTGATCTCGGAAGCGCAGTAGAATCCGCCCTCCGGCCGCCGCGCGAGAAACAAGGGCTTTTTGCCGAAGCGGTCGCGGACGACCGTCATGCGGCCCCGCTCATGCTCCCAGATGATGTGGGCGAACATGCCCCTCAGCCGCTTTGCCGATTCCGGTCCCCATTCGGCGTGTGCGGCGAGCACTACCTCGGTGTCGGAAGTAGTGCGGAAGACGTGTCCCAGCGCCTCCAGTTCCGTGCGCAGGGTCTGGAAATTGTAGACCTCGCCATTGAAGACGATCGACAGCCGCCGCCCGTCGGGCGCCGTGTAATGCATCGGCTGGTCGCCAGTCGAGAGATCGATGATCGCCAGCCGGCGGTGGCCCAGCGCCCCCTGCCAGGCGCCGTCGGAACTGGTTGCCAGCAGCGCGCCCTCGCCGTCCGGACCGCGATGAGCGATCCGGTCGGTCATGGCCTTCAGTGCTGCGGCGCCGGGCGCGGAGCCGGCCGGCAGATACCAGCCGGCGATACCGCACATGCTGCGCCTGCCTTGCCGCTACTTGTAGGGGTCGGCGGCGTCGCGCAGACCGTCGCCCATGAAGTTGAACGCCAGAACGATGATGATGACCGGCGCCATGGGCCAGAGCAGCCAGGGCGTCAGCACCACGGCGTTGAGGTTCTGCGCCTCGTTCAGCAGCACGCCCCAGGAGGTGATCGGCGGCCGCAGGCCGATGCCCAGGAAGGACAGCGCCGTCTCGCCCAGGATCATCGCCGGAATCGAGAGGGACGCCGAGGCGATCAGGTGGCTCATGAAGCTGGGCAGAAGGTGGCGGCCGATGACGCGGGTCGGACTGGCCCCCATGAGCTGGGCCGCCACGGTGAAGTCCTCCTCGCGGAGCGCCAGCAGCTTGGAACGGACCGCGCGGGCGAGCGATGGCCAGTCGAACAGCGCCAGGATCACCGTAATGCCGAAGAATATCAGCAAGGGCGACCAGTTGGCCGGCAGCGCCGCCGACAGCGCCATCCACAGCGGCAGTTCGGGGAAGGAGCGGATCATCTCGATGACGCGCTGGATGATATTGTCCACCCAGCCGCCGTAATAGCCGGAAATGCCGCCCATGACGATGCCGAGGATGAAGGACAGCGTGATGCCGAACAGACCGACGGTGAGCGATATCCGCGCGCCATGGACGATGCGGCTGAAGATGTCTCGCCCCAGCCGGTCGGTGCCGAGCAGGAAAAACGAGCCCCCTTCGGCCGGGCAGACGAAATGGAAGCTGCCGGGCACGAGGCCGAAATAATCGTAGCTGTCGCCCAGACAGAAGAAGCGCAGCGGCTGCACCTTTTCCGGACTGGGCGTGTAGATGCGCTGACGCATCACCTCGTCCTTCTCCAGGTCGTAGCCATAGACGAAGGGGCCGACAAGACTGCCGTCGTGGAACAGGTGGATCGTCTGCGGCGGCGCCAGGATGTGCCGGGCGTCGCGGGTGTTGAGGTCGTAGGGCGCGATGAATTCGCTCATCAGCACCGAGAGGTAGAACAGCGCCAGCACCGCGGCGGAGATCATCGCCAGCTTGTGGCGGCGGAACTTCCACCACATGAGCTGCCACTGGGAGGCGAGGTAGAATTTCTCCTGCTCCGGCGTCAGCGTCTCGCGCGACTGGGGATCGAAGGGCTGATCGTCGACCCAGTGGCGCAGCTTGTCTTCGGAGTCCGAAACGCTCATTTCGCCACGCCCCCGCCCAGCCGGATCCGGGGATCGAGCATCGCCAGAAGAAGGTCGGAGATCAGCATGCCGACCACGGTGAGGAATGCCAGGAACATCAGGATGGAGCCGGCCAGGTACTGATCCTGGCTCTGCAGCGATTGCAGCAGGATCGGGCCGAGCGTCGGCAGCTGCATCACCACGGCGACGATGGCCGAGCCGGAAACGACGGCGGGCAGCAGGTTGCCGATGTCGGCGATGAACGGGTTCAGCGCCATGCGCACGGGGTACTTGATCAGCAGCCGGCCGGGCGGCACGCCCTTGGCGCGTGCGGTCACGACATACTGCTTCTGCAATTCGTCCAGCAGGTTGGCGCGCAGCCGCCGGATCATTCCGGCGGTGCCTGCGGTGCCGATGACGATCACCGGCGCCACCAGATGCGCCAGCACGGAACCCGCCTTGCCGAGCGACCAGCCCTCGGAGAGATATTCGGGGTCCATCAGGCCGCCGATGGAGACGCCGAACCAGAGATTGCCGAAATACATGATGATCAGCGCCAGCAGGAAGTTCGGTGTCGCCAGACCGAGATAGCCGAGGAAGGTGAAGCCGTAGTCGCCGATCGAGTACTGCCTTGTCGCTGAATAGACGCCGATCGGGAACGAGACGATGTAGATGAACAGGATCGTGGTGAAGTTGAGCAGCATCGACAGGAACAGCCGGTCGCCGACCACATCGGCCACGGGCAGATCCTGTTCGAAGGCCCAGCCCCAGTTGCCCTGCAGAATGCCGTCGAATCCGTTGGGGCCCGGCCAGAGCCCGACCCACATGCCGTACTGGACGATGGCCGGCTCATCCAGGCCGTATTGCTGGCGCAGGAATTCGACCCTCTCCAGCGCCGCGGCTTCGCCCTGGGCCTGCAGTTCCTTGACCAGGTTCGACAGGTAGTCGCCTTCCGGGAGCTGAATGATCACGAAGGTCACGATCGAGATCACGACCAGTGTCGGGATCATGATCAGCAGGCGATGGATGATGTAGGTGAACATCGTCTGGTCTCGTTCCGTCTTCAGCGGGTGGCGGTGCGAAGGGATTCGGGCTCGTACCAGAACGTGTCCGGGTTGTAGATGCCGAAATAGGCGCCCGGGTCCCAGTGGTAGACACCCTTCTTCGGCACGTTGCGCAGGCCGCGGCGCACCACGACCGGCTGCGGTACGGAGGTGACGACGCCGATGGAGTAGACCTGTTCGGCGTTGATCTCCAGCATCTCGTGCCAGATGCGGCGTTTCTCGGCGGTGTCGGTCGACAGCTTCCAGTCCTTGTAGAGATCCAGAAGCTTCGACGGCAGTTCCATGTCCGGCGCCGAGCCCATGGTGCCGCCCGATTCGTGATGCAGCCCCCATTTCGGCCACTGCAGGCCGAGCTGGCTGGTCGGCGCCAGTTCCTCGGGGCTCATCTCCGGCGTGGCCAGGCCCGCCTGGATGCCGTTCCAGACCGAAATCATCGCCAGGCCCGCGGAAACGCGGTTGCGGAAGGTGTCGCGCTGCGAGGGCTTGATGAACAGCTTCACGCCGACTTCGCGCCAGGTCTCGCCGATCAGTTCCAGGATGTCGATCTGCTGCGGATCCTCGCCCGAGGTCTCGACGATCACTTCCAGCTTGCGCCCGTCGGGCAGCAGGCGGATGCCGCCGCTCCGTTCCGTCAGGCCGAGTTCGTCGAGCAGTGCGCTTGCGCGCTCGGGGTCGTATTCCGCCCAGCGTTTGGCGTAACTCTTTTCATAAAGGCGGCTGCGCGGCAGCACGGTGTTGTTCTGTTCCCGCGCATCGCCGAAATAGATCACCTCGTTGACCAGCTGACGGTCGATGGCGAGGGAGAGGGCGCGGCGGAACCGGACGTCCCGGAGCAGCTCCCGGTAGTATGGATCCTCGTAGTTGAGGTTGGGGAACAGCGCCATTTCCGCGCCCATCGCCGTTTCCCAGGCGTAGACGTCGTAATTGCCGCGGTCCTCGGCCTCCTTCAGGAAGGTCCAGTCCACCAGCCGGATCCCCAGCGCCTGCAGATCGGTCTGACCGGAGCCGGCCTGGGCCGGAATCAGCGCCGGCGAGGCGACGGTCAGGATCATGCGGTCCAGATAGGGAAGCTGCCGGCCGTTCTCGTCGACCTTGTGGAAGTAGGGATTGCGCACCCCCTCGAAGCGGCCCGTCGACTTGTCCTCGGTGCGGTTCTTCCAGGGCTGCAGCGTCGGTTGTTCGATGTTGTCGAAGCGGTACATCCGGTCGCGGCGGTTGTGCAGGGAGGCCCAGTTGGGCCGCTGCGCCGCCTCCACCTTGCGCGCCAGCTCTTCGGGGTCGGCGTGGTTGACGTGGAACTGCTTCAGGTAGTGGGCCGGCCGGTAGATGAACAGCGGCGAGGCGCCGGCGAGGCGCGGCAGGAACTGCGGGTTCGGCGCCGGCCAAGTGTACCGGACGGTATACTTGTCGGGGAACTCCACCACCGGGGAATGCCCCTCGACCTGCAGATAGGCCGGAACGCCGCCGGGATTGAGTTCCTCGTTGAGGACCAGATCCTCCCAGAAATAGCGGAAATCATCCGACGTCAGCGGATGACCGTCGGACCACTTGTGTCCGCGGCGCAGGTGGAAGGTGAAGATGCGGCCTTCCTCGACCGTGAAATCCTTCGCGATGTCGGCGACGAAATCGTAGTTCTGATCATAGCCGACCAGCCGGGCATAGCTGTAGACCACCATGTGGCGCAGATAGCGGTCGCGCGGGATCAGGATGTTGAGATCGCCGCCATGCAGGCCGGCGGACCTGTTCTCGCCATAGCTGACCACCAGCGGCTCGTCCGGCAGCCGCTCGTTGACCGGCGGCAGTTCGCGGTTCTCGACCTGCTGCTCGAACCACGGGGTCTCGATGTAGCTTTCGGCCGCCGCGCCGGTGACCGCGCAGAGCCCGACGGACAAGGCTGCGAGCCATCGGATCATGCCGCGATCTCCCTGATGTCGGCGGTGCGCGCGGCGCGGACCCAGTGTCCGCCGCCGATGTCGATCAGCTCGAGTTCGGTGGTGCCGTCGACGGTGAAGGGCCGCGGCCACTCGGAGGGGATCGAGGCCTTGCCCTCCATGAGCGCCGTCAGATCGAGCCGTTCGTCGGGATCGGGCTTCGGCACCGCGTTGAGCAGCGCGCGCGTGTACGGGTGGATGGGGTTGTTGAACAGGGTCTGGCGTTCGGCCGTCTCCACCAGCCGCCCCTGGCACATCACGGCGATCCGGTCGGCCATGTAGTCGATGACGGCGAGGTTGTGGGAGATGAACAGGTAGGTCAGCCCCAGCTCTTCCTTCAGATCCTTCAGCAGGTTGAGCACCTGCGCCTGGATCGAGACGTCGAGGGCGGAGACGGGCTCGTCGCAGATCAGCAGTTCGGGCTGCAGCGCGAGCGCGCGGGCGATGCCGATGCGCTGGCGCTGACCGCCGGAAAAGCTGTGCGGGTAGCGGCGCAGGAAGCGCTCGTCCAGGCCGACCAGATTCATCAGTTCGCGCACCCGCTCGACCCGCTCCTCCTTGGCGCAGACCTTGTGGATCACCAGGGGCTCGGAAATGATGTCCAGGACCGTCATGCGCGGATTGAGCGAGCTGAACGGGTCCTGGAACATGAACTGGACCTTCCGGCGGTAGTCGAAGAGCCCCTTCCCCTTCAGGCTCAGCACGTCGACCATGTTGCCGCGGTCGTTGAAGGTGACCTCGCCGCTGTCGGGGCTGAGCGCGCGCATCAACACCTTCGAGGTCGTGGTCTTGCCGCAGCCCGACTCGCCGACCAGGCCCAGGCACTCGCCGCGCTTGATGTGGAAGCTGACATCCTCGACGGCCAGCACGCGGGCGGCCTCCTTGGAGGTCAGAACGCCGCTCTTCTTGATGGCGAAACTCTTGGAAAGTCCCTTGACCTGCAGCATCGGCTTGTCGGAATCGGCCTGGTCCGTGGGCCAGTGCGCCTTCTTCTCCATCAGCTTGCTGCCGACCTTGGTCTTGATCTCCCGGATCGGAACGAGGCGCTCGCCAGGCTCCATGTCGAAGCGCGGCACGGCGCGGAGCAGCGCCTTCAGATAGGGGTGCTCCGGCGCGTCGAAGATGTCGTGCAGCGTCCCCCGCTCCATCACCCGGCCGTGGTACATGACGACGATCTCGTCGGCCATGTTGGCGACCACGCCCAGATCGTGGGTGATCATCAGGATCGCCATCTTCAGTTCGGACTGAAGATCGTTCATCAGCTTCAGGATCTGCGCCTGGATGGTCACGTCCAGCGCGGTCGTCGGCTCGTCGGCGATCAGCAGCGCCGGGCGGCAGACCAGCGCCATGGCGATCACCGCGCGCTGGCGCAGGCCGCCGGACAGTTCGAAGGGATAGGTCCGCATCGCCTTGGCCGGATCGGGAAAGCCGACCAGGCCCAGCATTTCCTCGGACACCTCGCGGGCGTACTTCTCGCCCCTCTCATTGTGCAGGCGCAGCGCCTCCGACACCTGGTCGCCGACGGTGTGCAGCGGCGACAGGCTGGTCATCGGCTCCTGGAACACGATCGAGACCTTGGAGCCGCGCAGCCGCCGCATCTGGGCGCCGTCGCGTTTCAACTTGGTGATGTCGACGAAGCTGCCGGGCTTTTCGGGATCGAACAGCAGGATCTCGCCCTGATCGATGCGCGCGGCCCTGGGCAGGATGCCCATGATCGCCTGGGAAATGACCGTCTTGCCCGAGCCCGATTCGCCGACCAGCGCGACCGTCTTGCCCTGGGGCACCCGGAAGGAAACGCCGTCGACCGCCCTGATCACGCCTTCGGATACATGGAACTCGACCTTCAGGTCGCGCACGCGCAGCACGTTCGTGCTCATTCAGAACGGTCCCCCAGCCGGTTCGGGAAGGTCCAAGCCCATGGCGCCCGCATTCTGCCGTGTCATGGCGTCAAAACCGATTCCGCGCCCCGCGGCGGCGGAAAAGGCCGCTTCGGCCAACTGGTCGAAGTCCTGCAACGCCGAATCCACGCGTATCGCTGAGCCGCCCCCCTTGATGTTCAATTGCATCCACCCCGACGTTCTATCGCGCCAGGTTGAATAAAATCTCAACGTCACCTCGTCCAACTCGTCCCATCGCACCGACCTCGCCAGCGGACCGCGCTGACGGACCGCCTCCGCATCGACGATCGTGACGCTGAACTGCCGCGCCACCGTCCTGACCGCAAACCCAGCAAAAAGAAGGCCAAGTGCACCGAGCAGCCAGACCATGACAGAAGAAAGTGGGACAAACAATGCCGGACCGGCAAAGACTGTGAGGCCGATCACCGCCCTGAGATAGTCTCCGCGAAGCGCCCGTGGCGGATAGCGGTATTCCCCTGCCCCCGGGGTCATTGGCGCGCCAGAAGGGTCTCGGCGGCGCGCGCCAGCCCGTCCAGATCGACGGCGCCCGCGAAGACCGGCGCCGGGCCCGACAGCGCCGCCCAGACGGCGGCGGCGAGCGCCGGCGCAGCCAGGCCCGATTCACGCACCACGCGCAGCCCGAAGGGCGCCAGCGCCGCCGCCCGGCGCAGCTGTTCGGTCTCGCCCTCGCCTTCGAACGGTACGACCACGGCCCGGGTTCCGCACTGCATCAGGTCCACGGCCGTGTTGTAGCCCAGTTGGGACACCGAAAGCACCGCCCCGCGCAGACGGGCGCGGAAATCCGGCGCCACCGCCTCGAAGACCGAACCCGGTGCGGCCACGGCCCGCCATTCCTTCAACCGCGCGGATGGGGTTCCTGCGCCATGCCGGAACCGCCAGCGCTGTGGAACCTCGCCGCGCAGCAGCGCCGAGGCCCCGACCGCAGCCCCGAATAGCCGCTCCCCGGACGCGCCGCCGCCGGCCGAGACCAGGATATCGCCCTCCCCGGCCGGCGCCGGCAAGGGTTCAGCCAGATATCCGGTGTGCACGATTCGCCCCCGGAAAGCCTCGATCCCGGCGACGCTGTCGACGATCGGCGTCAGGCGCGCGTCGCCATGGACCAGCAGCAGGTCGAAAGACTGCTGCAGCCAGTCCAGCGCTTCGGCTTCGCGATGCGGCCGGCGGTTGACGATGTCCCGGACCGAGCAGGCGATGGTACGGCAGCGTCCCCGCGCCCGCTCCAGCAGCGCCAGCAGTTCGAAGCGGAGCTGGCGGCGGCCGAGCGGAAAGAGTTCGATCACCAGAATGTCGGGCCGGCGTTCCTCGAAGATCGCCAGCAGTTCGTCGCGGCGGCGGTCGAGAAAATCGTCGTCGACGTCCCGCCCCTCCCCATCGATCAGGCCGGAGAACCGCTGGTCCTTCGCCCGGACCGGCGGCAACTGGCGGAAGTCGACGTCGGACGGCAGCCCGATCTGGGGCGCGGGCGGACCGCCGGAAACCAGGGTGACGGCCGCGCCGCGCTCGGCCAGGGCGCCGGCCAGCATGGCCATGCGCTTCAGATGGCCGACGCCCAGCAGGTGCTGGACATGGATCATGACCCGGTCCGTCATCGCCGGAGCGGCAGGTTGATGGTGACGGGCCGCAGCCCGCCGGCCGCGAAATCGAGGACCTGTCCCGCCGACCAGTCGATCTTCTCCGGCGGATCGGCGGTCATGTCCCAGCCCCAGGCGCGGGCCAGCGCCGCCCGCATGACGCCCTTGTGGGTGACGAGGACGGCGCGGTCCGCGTCCAGTTCCGCGAGGAACCCGAGCAGCCGTTCGCCGACCTCGCGCGGGGTCTCACCGCCTGGGGGGCGCATGTCCAGCCCCTTCGCCTCGAGCGCCGACAGCCCTTCCGGATCCTCGGCCCGCAGCTCGGCGTGGGTGCGGCCCTCCCAGGCGCCGAAATCCATTTCCGTCAGCCGCGGTTCGACGGCAGCGCCTGTGAGATCCAGCAATTCGGCAGTCTGGCGGGCGCGGCGCAGCGGGCTGACAAAGGCCGGGGCGCCGGCGAAATCGGCCGGCACGGCGCGGCCGCATTGCTCCAGACGGCCTTCTGCGGAAAGCGGCACGTCCGTCCGGCCCTGGATGCGCAGCGCAGCGTTCCAGTCCGTGCGCCCGTGGCGGATCATCAGGATGCGCATATCCGGCCCAGAATGCTGTTGAGCCGCGCCGCAGCGGCGGCGAAGCCGTGGCGTGCGCCGGCATGGCCCCAGCTGCGCTGGCGCAGACGGCTGTATAGCGCACGCTGGGTCATGACCTGCGCCAGGATGCGGCCGAAGGCGACGGGGTCGCGGGGCGGCGTCAGCAGACCGTTGACGCCATGGCGGACGACCTCGGAGACGCCGCCCTCGTTGCCGGCGATTACCGGCAGGCCCCGCGCCGAGGCTTCGATCAGGGCCATGCCATAGGCCTCGTTGACGGCCGGCCAGACCAGCAGATCGTGCTGGCGGTAGACCTGCGCCAGACGTCCCGAGGCGAGCGCGCCGACGAAATCCACCCGGCCCCGATAGGGCGCGAAGGCCTGGCGCACATGCCGCGCCGCGGCGCCATCACCGACCACGGTCAGCCGCCAGGGCAGATGGCGTACGCCTGCCAGGGAACGGGCCAGCAGCCGATAGGAGTGAAGCTTGTCGCCCGGGCGCATCATGCCGACGGCCAACAGCCGCCGTGGCAGACGTCCCGTCCCCCGCCGCGGTCCGGCGCGCAGGGGCGCGAAAGGCGTCAGGTCGAACAGCTTCTCCGGCGCGACGAGGCCTTCCAGTCCGGCCCGGTCGCGCGCAGTCAGACAGAGCACGCCGTCGGCGCGCGCGATGGCGTCCAGCGCGGCCCGCGCGAAATCCGCGTGCGGCCCAATCAGACGCCGTGCCGAATGGCTCGCCTCGGCCACGACATAGGGAATCGACAGGTGCTCGCAGATTGTCGGGCCGATCAGGTCGGGCGCCTTGTAGTAGACGTGATAGGTGAACCAGAGGTCCGGCGGATCCTCCAGCAGGCGCGCGGCCAGCATCGCCGCCTCCTGCCGGGCCTGGGAGACGATGCGGCCCTGCGCCGCCGCATTGCCCGCCGCCTCACGGGAACGCAGCCGGCTGGCCAGGAAGACCTCGTGGCCGGCCGCCCGCAGCGCGGCGATCATCTGCCGCGCCATCGCCCGGTCCCCCGAAGGACGCGGATGGTCGGGCGGCTTCAGCGGCGCGTAGAAGGCAATACGCATCACGCCGCCGCCAGTCCGAAACGCTGCGCCAGCCGGCCGATGCAGCGGTCCAGGTCGAAATCGCGACGCACGATCTCCTCGCCCCGGCGGCCCATGCGCTCCGCCCGTCCCGGGTCGGCGAGCAATTCCTCGATCGCGGCGGCAAGGCCCGCAACATCGCCTTCTGCGGCGAGACGCCCGTTCTCCCCGTCACGGATCAGTTCCGGAATGGCGGAGACGGCGGTTGCGACCACCGGCAGTTGCTGGCTCTGCGCCTCCACGATCACATTGGGCAGCCCATCCCGGTCGCCGTCCTCGGTGACGCGGCTGGCGAGCGCGAACAGGCTCGCTTCCCGGCAGGCGGCCAGCACGGCCGACTGTGGCTGCGGGCCGCGCCATTCGACGCGGTCGGCGAGGCCGAGTTCGGCGGCCCTGGCCTTCAGCTTTCCGATCTCGCCGCCGCCACCGATATGGACGAAGCGGAAGGGCGCCCGGACCCGCGCCAGGGCTTCGAGCAGATCGCCATAGCCCTTCTTCGGCACCGCCCGGCCGACCGAGAGGATCACCGGGGGCGCCGCTTTCGCCGGGGCGGACGGCGGCGGAAAGCGATCCAGGTCGAGGCCGTGATAGACCAGTTCCACCCGGCCCGCGGGCGCCAGCGCGGCGAGGTGGTCCGCGTTCACCGCCGTGCAGGTCACGGCCCAGGCGCAGTCCGCCAGCTTCTCGCGCTTCTCCCATTCGGGGCTGGTCCAGATATCCTTGGCGTGGGCGGAGACCGACCAGGGCAGACCCCGCAGCAGTGCGGCGTATCGCGCGACCGACGCCGGCGTGTGCAGGAAATGCGCGTGCAGCCAGGCGACGTCCGGCGGCAGTTCGGCGGCCATGACGAAGGCCTGGCCCAGCCGGCGTACACGGTTGGTCGTCGGGTCGCGCGCGAAATCGCGCTCCCACAGCTTCAGCACCTGACCGTAGGCCGGCAGGCCGCGGCAGGCGGCGATGGCGCGCCTGACCCGTTCCGGCTCATCCCTGAGATACTCGGGCAGATAGGCGACCGGCGCCTTGATCTCATCGTGGACCGGATGGACCGCCTGGTCGGTCGGATGGCGCAGCGACCAGATATCGATGGCGAGGCCGCGCCGCTCCAGCGCCCGGATCTCCTGCGCGATGAAGGTCTCCGACAGCCGCGGATAGCCTTTCAGGATGAACGCCGTGCGCCCCGCCATCGCGCGCCGGCTCAGCCGGCCTTGACGGCGATCCGCGCCGCCGTGTCGATGCGGTGCAGGAAGGGCCGCCCGCCATGCTCATCGAAATACCGGTCCGTCGCCTGCCGCGCGCCCTCATAGGCGCCATAGTCGTCGATGATCAGGAAGCCTCCCGGCGTCAGCCTGGGATAGAGATGGACCAGTTCGTGATAGGTCGACTGGTACCAGTCGGTGTCCAGCCTGAGCAGCGCAATCTCCGCCGGCGCGCGGTCGGGGATCGTGTCCTCCACCTTGCCCTCGACATAGTCGATCATCTCCGCCGGGTAGCCGGTCGCGGCCATGTTGCGCCGCACTTCCTCCAGCGGCGCGTAGGCCCATTCGTTGTGATCGGCCTTCTGCTGCATCTCCCAGCGCGCGATCGTGTCGGAGCCGTCGCGCTGGCGGACGTCGATGGGGTCCGGCTTCGTCATGCCGGCGAAGGTGTCGTAGAGGCGGATGCGGCGGTCGGTGACGCCCAGATGCTTCAGGGTGAGCGCGATCGTCATGGCGCTGCCGCCCTTCCAGACGCCGCATTCCACGAACTCGCCCTTGATACCGAGGCCGACGATGTGACGCGTGGCGTTGAACAGGGCGTAGACGCAGTCCGGCGTGGTCATCGTGTAATCGCCGACCCGGGCGAAGATCTCGGCGAACTCCGGCTCGACGTCGCGCGGCAGCTTGATCTGGCGGTTGCGCAGTGCGTGCTGGGGAAGCTTGCGGAAGGTGAAGTCGTAGCCGAACTTCAGCGCAAGCTTTTTCAGCGGTTTCGCGGACATCAGGCGGCGGTGGCGGGGTTGCGCCCCAGGCGAGCCGCCCGGGCCTTGCGGTAGGGCTCGGGCAAGCGAAGCTCGGTGTCCCGATGGCGGAAATGGAACCCGAGGCTGATGCGCGGCTCGTCGGTGGTGTTGTGGAAGGAGCCGTGCACCGTGTAGGTGTGCGCCAGCACCGCATCGCCGGGCTCCAGGATCATCGGCACCGGCTCGCGGAAGGCGCTCATGTCGCATTCCAGGTTCTCCAGACCGAACTCGTCGGTCGCCACCCAGTGGTACATCCGGCCCAGCCTGTGGGTACCCGGTACGAACCAGATGCAGCCATTGTCCTCGTTCGTCGCCGTCATGGGCACGAACAGGCAGCAGACCCGCGAATCCGAAAGCCCCCAGTAGACCCCGTCCTGATGCCAGTGCTTGGTACGCACCTCGTTCGGCAGCTTGGTGAAGGCGAAGCTCTGCAGCAGTTCGGACGGACCGTTGAAGCGCTCGATCGTGCCCTGGACGATGTCCGAGCGCATGGCGTTCCCGATCGCCGCGGACTTGAGATGGATATCCTTCTGCGAGCGGTGGTTCTGGCTCACCAACCGCTCGACATCGGCCCGGATCGCCGCCAGCGTTTCGTGAGGGACGTGGCCGCGCAGGATGACATAGCCGTCACGGTTGATCGCGCCCGCCGTCGCCGCGTCCAGCCCCGGACCGGGTTCGGCGGGCACGAAGGCCTGAGGTTCGATGAAATCGTCGATTGCCATGGCGGCTATCTAATCGTTTTGGGGCGCGCGGGAAACCATCTTGCCGGATCCGGAACGTCGCGCCCGGTTACCCCACCGCCCGCTCGGCCCGGCTGAGACGCGGCTTGGCGCGAACCAGCCAGGGCTCGGCCAGTCGGTTGACGTTGGTCAGCCCCTCCAGCAGACCCGGCACCACCACTTCCGAGGGACGCTTCTGGCGCGGCATCCGCCTGAGCGCGGCCGCCATGGCCGCGGCATCGCGCTCTCCGTCGTCGGCAATCATCTGCACCAGATCGAGTTCGGCGGCGCGCTCGGCGCGGATCGTCTGCTCCAGCCGGGGCACGCGGCGCGGCACGATGATGGCGCGCTTGTCCAGCGAGAGTATCTCGCAGAAGGTGTTGTAGCCACCCATGGCCACCACGCCGGCGGCGCTGGCCATCAGGTTCTCGAAATGCGGATCGAAGGTGATTGCCTCGACGCGTTCCAGCCGGGCGGCGCGCTCGTGGAAGCTGGCCTGCAGTTCCGGCGGCATGAACGGCCCCAGGGCCAGCAGCGCCGGATAGGGCAGCAGCGGGTCGCTTTCATAGGCTTTCAGCACCCAGTCGATCAGCCCCTCGCCGTCGCCGCCGCCGCCTGTGGTCACCAGCAGGAACGGGCGCTGCGTGATCTCCGGCAGGGAGACGGACGCGGCCGTCCCGGGCCGGCGCGGCAGATAGCCGGTATAGACCATCTTGGACTGCACCTTCGGCGTCAGTTCCATCCCTTCGAGCGGATTGCAGATCTGGGGCAGGCCGTAGACCCAGATATCGTCGTAGAGATCCTCCAGCGCGGGCATGACGTTCTTGCGCTGCCATTCGGGCGCCAGCAGCTTGGGCTCGTCCATGACGTCCCGCAGGCCCAGCACCAGACGCGTGCCTCGGCTCTTCAGCATCTCCAGCGTCGCCTTGACCTCACCGCGCAGGCCCAGCGGCTCCTTGTCGACGATGAAGATGTCGGGATCGAAGCTGGCCGCGGTGTGGCGGATGATCGAGGCGCGCAGGTCGAGCGTGTCCTCGATGTCCATGTGAAGGTTCAGCGAGGTGTACTCGCCGTTGCGCAGCTTGATGACGCCCGGCACACGCACGAAGTCGACGCGCGCGCGAAAGTCGAAACTGCCGATGATCGGCGAGCCGGAGAGAATAAGAACCGACAGGTTCTTGTGGTTCTCGACCAGCGAATGCGCGATCGTCCGGCATCTGCGCAGATGACCCAGCCCGAAAGTGTCGTGACTGTAAATCAGCACGCGCGATCCACGGCTAGTAGCCATGCGAATCCCCGATACGCCCCAGATTTTCGCCGGACTATGCCAGATCGTTGCAAGAACCGTAAATGATCAAATTGTCGGCTGTCACAGATTGTGGGTGCCTGTCCGGTCAACTAATGTTGCGTGGCGCGCACGGCCTGGAGGGGTACGGATGCGGGCCACTCAGCCCGCATCAGAGGGGAAGCGGATGGAACGGAACGTCTTCAGCTTCATTCTGAAGTACAGCTACAAGCAGCAGATCGTGCTTGTGGCGCTGGCTGTGATCAACATGCCGCTGACCCTGCTGGGCTATACCCTTGTCGAAAACATCGTCAACGAGGGCATCCAGGGTTTCCGCAAGGTCGAGCGCGAGGTGACCGACGCCGCCGGCGAGGTCGCCACCAAGACCGAAAAGGTGCCGATCGATTTCCCCGAGGCCGTCTTCGGCATTGGCCCCGAGTTCGATCAGGTCACCTTCCTGTTCATCCTTGTCGGCGTCTTCCTGGCCAACATCCTGCTGCTGCAGGGCATCAAGTACGCGTTGAACGTCTATCGCGGCGTCACCGCCGAGCGCATGCTGCGCCGCCTGCGCTACAGCCTGTTCAACCGCATTCTCCGCTTTCCCCGCCGCACCTTCCGGAAGGTGAGCCAGGGCGAACTGATCTCCATGATCACCGCCGAGGTCGAGCCGCTCGGCGGCTTTGTCGGCGAGTGCTTCTCCCTGCCGGTGATGCAGGGCGGCATCATGCTGATGTCGCTGGGCTACATGCTGATCGCGGACTGGAAGCTGGCGCTGGCGGCCGTGGCGCTCTACCCGCTGCAGTTCTACATCATCCCGAAACTGCAGAAGCGCGTGAACATGATGGGCAAGGAACGGGTGCGCCGCGTCCGCAAGCTGTCCGAGAAGATCGGCGAGAGCGTCACCGGCGTCACCGAGATCCACGCCAACGACACCTCCAACCTGGAACTGGCCAACTTCTCCCACCACCTGCACGGCATCTACACGGTGCGCCTCCAGATCTACATCTGGAAGTTCGTCATCAAGTTCGTGAACAACTTCATCCAGCAGCTCGGCCCGGTGATGTTCTATTCCATCGGCGGCTATCTGGTGATCATCGGCGACCTGGACCTGGGCACGCTGTTCGCCGCGATCAGCGCGCACAAGGAGATCGGCGCACCGTGGAAGGAGCTGCTGGGCTACTACCAGCGCCAGGCGGACGCCCGCATCAAGTACGATCAGGTGGTCGAACAGTTCCAGCCGGCCGGCCTGATGGCCGACGAGCGGCTGATGGACGAGCCGGAGACGGTGCCGCACCTGCGGGGCGACATGAAGCTGTCCGGCGTTACCCTGACCGACGAGCAGAACAACAACCTGATCGACGGTCTTTCGGCGACGACGGCGCTGACGAAGCGGGTCGCGCTGGTCGGCGGCGGCGGTTCCGGGCGCGAGGAACTGTTGCAGCTGCTCGCCCGCCTGGAGGATCCCGACCGCGGGACCATCGCCTATGGCGAGCACGACCTGTCGACCCTGCCCGAAGCCGTCACCGGCCGGCGCATATCCTTCGTCGACGGCGCGCCGGTGATCTTCAACATGAAGCTCGGCGACAACCTGTTCTACGGCCTGCGCCACCGGCCGCGGTCGGAAGACGCCTATGAGGGCGAGGAAAGGACCGAGCACGAGCGCTATCTCCGCGAGGCGCGGGCGTCGGGCAACCTCGACTTCGACCCTGCCGCCGACTGGACCGACTACGACGCCGCCGGCGCCAGCGACCTCGCGAGCCTGCGGGCCGAGGGCATCGAATCGCTGAAGGTCGTCGGACTCGACGAGGACATCTACCAGTTCGGCCTGCGCGGGCGCATCGATCCCGACAAGCAGCCCGATGTCGCCGGGGGTATCCTGAAGGCCCGGGCGGCGCTGAAGGACCGGATGTCGGACCCGGAGGTCGCGGCGCTGATCGAACGCTACGATCCCGAAACCTACAACACCAACGCCACGGTGGCTGAGAACCTGCTGTTCGGCACCCCGGTCGGCGACACCTTCGACGTCGAGAACCTGGCCGAGCACGAATACATCCGCGAGGTGCTGCGCAAGGTCGACATGGAACGCGAGATGATCGCCATGGGCTATCAGGCTGCGGCGACCATGGTGGAACTGTTCTCCGACCTGCCGCCGGACCACGAACTGTTCCAGCAGTTCAGCTTCATCTCGGCCGATGACCTGCCCGAGTACCAGGCCCTGCTGGCCCAGTACAGCAAGGAGCAGATCGACGACATGCGGGAGGAGGAGAAGCTCCGCCTGATGTCCCTGCCCTTCAAGCTGATCCCGGCGCGGCATCGTCTCGGCATCATCTCCGAACCGGTGCGCGAGCGTATCCTGCAGGCGCGCAAGGCCTTCGCCGAGAACCTGCCCGACGATCTGGCGGGTTCGGTCGATTTCTTCCATCCGGAGGAATACAATGCCGCCGCGAACATCCTGGACAACATCCTGTTCGGGAAGATCGCCTACGGCCAGGCCCAGGCGCAGGAACGGGTCGGCGCGCTGATCCGTCAGCTGATGGCGGAACTTGAAATCGTCGACACGGTCGCCGAGGTCGGGCTTGAGTACGACGCCGGTATCGGCGGCTCGCGGCTTTCGGCGTCCCAGCGGCAGAGGCTGGCCCTGGCCCGCGCGGTCGTGAAGCGTCCGGACGTGATGATCCTGTCGGAGGCGACGGCGTCGCTCGACAGCAGCAGCCAGGCGCGCATCCTGGACGGACTGCTGCGGCGCTTCGAGAGCGGTGGCCTGATCTGGGGCGTGCACCGCGCCGCGATGGCCGAACGGTTCGACCACGTGATCGTCGTCAAGGGCGGCAAGGTCGTGGAGAGCGGATCGTTCGAGGAACTGAGCAAGGACGGCACCGCGCTGCGCGAGATGATCGACAACGAGGCCGCCTGAGTACCGGCGTTCGGGGAGGACCGACCCTATGAGCCTGAATGAAGAAGTCGAACTGCTCAGGCAGATTCCGATGTTCCAGAAAGTGGAGCAGTCGAAGCTGAAGCTGCTCGCCTTCACCTCGGAGCGCCTGGTGTTCCAGCCGGGTCAGGTGGTCTGCGAGCAGGGCGAACCCGGCGACAGCATGTACGTGATCGTCGACGGCGACGCCGACGTGATCGTCAACCTGCCCGCCGGACCGCTCACCGTGGCGCAGCTGCACAAGAACAGCTTCTTCGGCGAGATCGCGATCCTGTGCGATATCCCCCGCACGGCGACCGTCAAGGCGACCACCACGCTGACGACGCTGCGCATCACCACGGACCTGTTCTACCGCCTGGTCGCCGAGTTCCCGCAGATGACGATCGAGATCATGCGTGAGATCGCGGCGCGTCTGGACCGCACCACGCGGGACCTCCAGTTGACGCAGAAGGAACTCGCCGAAGTCCGCGAACAGCAGGGCGGCTGATTCCCGCCCGATGTCCCGCCTCGATTCCTTCATCCAGCGGCTGCAGGCGCAGCGCGCCTGTCTCGACGCCGCCGCCGCCATGATCGCGGACCTGCCGGGGCCGGCACTGGAACTCGGCCTGGGCAATGGCCGGACCTACGATCACCTCCGGGCCCTGCTGCCCGGGCGCCGCATCTTCGTCTTCGAACGCGAGGTCAGGGCCCAGCCGGACTGCGTGCCGCCGGCGGCGGATCTGTTTCTGGGCGACTTCACCGAGCAACTGCCCGGCGCCATGGCGCGCATCGGCGAGCCCGCGGCCCTGGTCCATGCCGATATCGGCACCGGCGACAAGGCGGCCAGCCTGGCGCTGGCCCGTTCCATCGCTGGCGCGGTCGTCGATCTGATGCGTCCGGGCGCCGTGCTGCTCTCCGACCAGCCCTTCGGGGATTCCCGCCTTCGTTCCGTGCCCCTGCCCGACGGGGTGGCTGCCGGCCGCTATCACCTGTCCATCGCAACGGAGTGACCATGACCGACGTCCAGGACCGCGCCCGGCGCGTATTGGAGATTCTCGAACGCCGTCCGCTCGCGCCGGCGACGGAACTGCTGGGTTTCAGACCGATCGATGTCGACCCCGATCGCGGCTATGCCCGCATCGCCTATACGGCGAAGCCGGATTTCTGCAATCCGCTGGGCGTCATCCAGGGCGGCTTCCTGACCGCCATGGTTGATGAGGCCATGGCCATCGCCTGTGTGGCGATGGCGGATTTCGCCGTCTTCGTACCGACGCTGGAACTGAAGGTGAGCTTCCTCAACGCCGGCTATCCCGGGCCGATGGAGGCCGAGGGCCAGGTGCTGCGCCTGGGCAAGTCGGTCGCCTTCCTGGAGGGTTCGCTGTTCGACGGCGACGGCAAGCTGCTGATACGCGCCTCGGCCACCGCGCGGGTCACCCGGCGCGACAGGATCGACGCCGCGAGGAAGGCCGGCCGCGGCGGTTGAACCTCAGGCGGCGGCGGCCGGCCGGACGACCGGCCGCTCGTCGATCGGCCAGTGCACCAGGCCAGCGAGAATGCCCAGCGCGATGCTCATCCACCAGACGATGTCGTAGGACCCGGTGGCGTCGAACAGCATGCCGCCCAGATAGGCCCCGCCGAAGGAGCCGATCTGGTGGCTGAAGAAGACGACGCCGGCCAGCATGCCCATGTACTGGGGACCGAAGATCTGGCCCACCAGTCCCGTGGTGAGCGGCACCGTGGACAGCCACAGCACGCCGATCATGGCCGAGAAGACCAGCACAACCTCGACGGTGGTCGGCATCAGGACCAGGAACAGGATCGCCACCGCCCGCGCGAAGTAGAGGAAACTGAGCAGGTACTTCTTGGAATAGCGGTCGCCCAGTGCGCCGGCGGCCAGGGTGCCGCCGATGTTGAAGGCCCCGACCGTCGCCAGGGCGACGCCGCCCACCCAGGGCTCCAGCCCCGAATCCGCGACATAGGCCGGCAGATGCAGGCCGATGAAGGCGACGTGGAAACCGCAGACGAAGAAACCGCCGATCAGCAGCCAGTAGCCGCGATGCCCGCCGGCTTCGCGGATGGCCTCGCCGAAGCTCTGGCTGGGCCCGGCGGTGTAGGCGGGGGGCCGGCCGGCCAGCGGCAGGGCCAGCGGAATGATCAGCGCAACCGCCGCCGCCATCATGACGAGGGTGAAGACGTAGCCGTAGCTGCCGATGAACAGCGGCGCGAGCGGCGAGATGGCCAACTGCCCGGCGGAGCCGCCCATGGTGACGATCGACATCGCCAGCGTCCGGCGATGGACCGGCGTATGCCGCGCAACGGTCGCCATGCCGATGCTCATCGAGGCCAGACCCTGGGCCAGGCCGATCAGGACGCCGCCGGTCAGGTGCATCAGCAGCGGCGTCGTCGCTTCCGCCATCAACAGCAGGCCGACGACGTAGAGCAGGCCGCCCAGCGACAGAACCCGGCCGGAGCCGTAGCGGTCGGCGAGGCCGCCGGCGAAGGGCTGGGTCATTCCCCAGACAATGTTCTGGATGGCGAAGGTGAGCCCGAAGATCTCCCTGCCCCAGTCCATCTGGCTGGAGATCGGCTCCATGAAAAGGCCGAAGGTTGACCGCATGCCCATGCCCAGGAACACGATCAGCGCCGCCGCCAGGATCATCAGCCAGAGTGGCCGCGCCGTTGCCCCCGTCATATGCATTCCCCCTCGCTCGCGAACTGGCCGGTTATCTGTCGCGCGGCGACGGAATGTCCAGCATCAGGCAGGTCGTGGTGGCATGCGCCAACAGCCGGCCTTCGCCGTCGGTGATGCGGCCCTCCGCCGTCGCCGTCGTGCGGCCGACATGGATGGTCTGCCCCGTGGCGCGCACGGGACTGCCGTCATGGGCCATCACGCGGATATAGTTCACCTTCAGCTCCAGCGTCGTGAAGGTACGGCCCGCCGGCAGGGCCGACTGGATGGCCATGCCGGTGCACGAATCCAGCAACGTCGCAGCATAGCCGCCGTGGACGATACCGTTGGGGTTCAGATGCCGTTCGCTTGGACGGGCCTCGAAGACAGCCTTGCCGAAATCCGCTTCCACCAGGGTGAAATCCAGGGTCTGCCCGATGGTGGCGATGTCACGTCCGCCGTCCATCATGGCGCGGATCGCCTCCAGTCCGCTCAACCCGGCGAAATTCGGCCGCTCGTTCATGGCGTTTCGTTCCCTCACTGCTTTACGGGAACGGAAACTGGCGCGGACGGAGGGAAAGTCCAGATCACGCGGAGCGGCGTCCTGTCCAGCCCATGCGCAGGGCGTAGACAGCAGCCGTCCAGACCAGCACAGCCATGGCCTGGTGCAGCGCCCCCAGCCAGACCGGCACCACCATCAGCAGGGTGGCGATGCCCAGGACAATCTGGATCAGAACGAGGTGCAGCGCCGCCGTCGCCGCGGAACGCGCAGGCCGCCCGATGCGGCGGCCGGCGAAAAACAGCCAGACCGCAGCGGCGGCGATCAGATAGCCGACGGTCCGGTGCAGGAACTGGATCGTCGTGACGTCCTCGAACGCCGCCAGCCACCAGGGCGAGGTGTCGAACATGTACGGCGGGATCAGGTCGCCATCCATGGTCGGCCAGGTGCTGTAGGCGAATCCCGCATTGGTGCCGGCGACGAAAGCGCCGATGACGATCTGCACAGCCACCAGAACGCCGAGAACCGTCGCCGCCGTCCTGAAGCCCGCCGTGACGGCCGGCGGCGCGGCACCCCGACTGCGCAGCGTCCACGCGGTCCAGATCAGCAGGGCGTAGATCGCGAAGGCCAGGAACAGGTGCGCCGCCAGCCGGTACTGGCTGACGTCCGGATTGTCGATCAGGCCGCTCTGGACCATGTACCAGCCGAGCGCACCTTGGGAGCCGCCCGCCAGAAGCAGGAAGACGAACCATGGCGCCTGTGAGCGGCGGATCCGTCCCGTCGCCAGGAAGAACACCAGAGGCGCGAAGAAGGCGAGGCCGATGATACGGCCAAGCAGCCTGTGGGCGAACTCCCAAGCGTAGATTGTCTTGAAATCCGCCAGGCTCATCCCCGCATTGACCTTCTGGTATTCTGGGAAGGCCTTGTACTTCTCGAACTCCGCCTGCCAGGCCGCCTCGCTCAAGGGCGGCAGCCACCCGGTGACGGGCCGCCACTCGACCATGGAAAGGCCCGACTCGGTCAGCCGGGTGATTCCGCCGACGACGATCATGACGAAGACGAGGGCCGCCACGGCATAGAGCCAGAGGACGACCGCGCGCTGGTCACGGCCCGCGCGCACCCCGGCTCCGGAATCGATGATTGTGCTCATGGGAGGGAATTAAGCCCCGGGACGCGCCCGCTTCGATGCGCCGATTGCCGCATCCGCCCGGAAACGCAAAACCCCCGGCGGCATCGACCGCCGGGGGTTCCGGAAGATCACCGGCCGGAAAGCCGGCTCAGGACTGGTTCAGGCGCACCGCGATGAACAGCCGGTCCTCGCCCCGCTGCACCAGCAGCAGGACGGAGCGGTTCTCGTTCTTCGCCGCCGCGTCGACCTCGGCGGCAACCTCCTTGGGGTTGGTCACCTCTTCCTGATTCACCTCGATGATGACGTCGCCCGGGCGCAGGCCCTTCTCGGCCGCCGACGAATCGGGATTCACCTCGGTGACCACCGCGCCGGTCTCGCGCTCGATGCCGAACTCCTGGGCCAGGGCCTCGGTGATCGGGCTGAGCGTCAGGCCGAGCGAACCGACGGTGCTGCTGGTCTCCTCCTGCGGCTCCGACGGCTCGGTCATGGATAGCTGCTTTTCGGCCTGCTCGAGCTCACCGAGCTCGACCTGGAAGGTCTGCAGTTCACCCTTGCGCCAGACCTCCACCGGCACGGTCTTGCCGACGGCGGTTTCGGCGACGATGCGCGGCAGCGCACGCATCTCATCGATCTCCTGGCCGTTGAACTGGACGATGACGTCGCCCGACTTGATGCCGGCCGCGCCGGCCGGGCTGTCGTCGGTGACGCCGGCGACCAGGGCGCCGCGCGGCTGCTTCATGCCCAGGCCTTCAGCCAGTTCCTCGGTGACGGTCTGGATGCGGACGCCCAGCCAGCCGCGCTTGGTGCGGCCGAACTTCAGCAGTTGCTCGACCACCGGCTTGGCGAGGTTCGCCGGCACGGCGAAGCCGATGCCGATGGAGCCGCCGGTCTGCGAGAAGATCGCGGTGTTGATGCCGATGACCCTGCCGTCGGTGTCGAACAGCGGTCCGCCGGAATTGCCCTTGTTGATCGAGGCGTCGGTCTGGATGAAGTCGTCATAGGGTCCGGAGCGTATGTCACGGCCGCGCGCGGAAACGATGCCGGCG